>CAYXXK010000053.1:0-2787 GCA_964469045.1 uncultured Klebsiella sp. | reverse complement strand
GTATTGCGCACGTTTAGCAAGTGGGCCGGCTTAGCCGGCTTGCGCGTGGGTTACGGCGTGATGCACGAGTCGCTGGCGCACGAATTGCGCAAAATCAAGCAGCCGTACACGGTCAATGTGGCGGCAGAGTTGGCGGCCACGGCGGCAGTCAACGACTTTGCGAGTATGCAACCGGTGATTCGCCAAATTGTGTCGGATCGCGATGAACTGGCTCGGCAATTAACGCAACTAGGGTGTTATGTCTACCCAAGCGCGGCGAATTTTTTATTGGTACGCACGCCAATCGCAGCAACAGTTGTGCGTGATGCATTGCGCACATCGGGCATATTAATTCGCTACTTCAACAAACCACGACTCGCAGATTGTATTCGGATAAGCATTGGCACCGCCCATCAGCATCAGCGCCTGCTCGAGGTGTTGACGCAGACTATACAGGCACAGGGGTAACAGATGAGCCACGAAGATTTACACAGTTTGCGTGAATTTGCCACCGAGTTAGCATGGCAGGCCGGGCGCGTGACGATGCGCTACTTTCAGACGGGTGTGACGGCCGACCTCAAATCAGATGATTCGCCAGTGACGATTGCTGACAGGCAATCAGAGCGTTTGATGCGCGAGATGATCGAGGAGCGCTACCCACATCACAGCATTTTGGGCGAAGAAGAAGGCGAAACCCGGCCTGGTGCGAGTTTCCGCTGGATTCTTGACCCGATTGACGGCACCAAGTCGTTTGTGGCCGGCGTGCCGATGTACGCCGTGCTGGTCGGTCTCGAGCGCGAGGGCGTGCCAGTGGTCGGCGCAGTAGCTATCCCGCCGAGTGGCGAGATGTTGACGGCAGCGACGGGCCAAGGATGCTTGTGGAACGGGCGGGTAGCTCGAGCCAGCAATACAAGCGATTTAGCACAGGCAGTGATTTCGACCACGGACTTTATGGATATGTATCGCACTGGCAAAGGCGAGGCCTTCGATCGGATTTGTCAGAAGAGCCGGATGGTGCGCGGCTGGGGCGATGCCTACGGGCACGTGCTGGTGGCAACGGGGCGTATTGACGTGATGCTTGACGCCTTGATGAGCCCATGGGATTGTGCGGCGCTCGTGCCGGTGTTACAAGAGGCCGGGGCGACGTTCACTGACTGGCAAGGCAACAGTACGATTTATGGCGGCAATGCGTTTAGTACTAACGGACATTTGTTTGAGCAGGTCATGCAGCACATCAACGGCTAATGTGGAGCAGAAAGGGAAAGAACCATGCGTGTCGTAGCACTTATCATGGCAGGCGGCGAAGGGGCACGCCTGAGTGTCCTTTCGGAGAAGCGAGCGAAGCCGTCGGTGCCGTTTGCTGGCAAATTTCGGATTATCGACTTTCCCCTTTCGAACTGTGTCAACTCCGGCATTTTTGATGTGGCCGTGCTAACACAGTACCAACCACACTCGCTCAACGGTCATATCGGCAATGGGCGACCGTGGGACCTCGATCGTGGTAATGGCGGCGTGCAGTTGCTCCAGCCGTACCAAGGGCGCAACGAAGAGGGGTGGTATCAGGGTACGTCGGATGCAGTCTTGCAGAATTTGAACTACATCCGCGAGCGCCGGGCTGATTTGGTGGTTATTTTGTCAGGCGACCATATTTATAAGATGGATTATGCGCCGATGATTGCCTTCCATCAGCAACAAAAAGCGGACCTAACGGTAGGCGTCATGCATGTCCCACTCGACGAGACTGACCGCTTTGGCATCATGACGGTCAACGAGCAGATGAAGGTGGTTGAGTTCACCGAAAAGCCGAAGAAACGCGACAAGGGCACCTTGGCCAGCATGGGCATTTATGTGTTTAGCACCGAGGCCTTAATCAAGGGGTTGACGACGCTCGACAACGGCGTGGCGCGCACGGACTTCGGCAAGCACGTGATTCCATCGATGGTGGCCAACGACCACGTGGTTGCTTACCCATTTGAGGGGTATTGGGTCGATGTGGGTACGATTGACTCATATTGGCGCACCAGTATGGAGATGATCGACCCGGCGCATACACTCAATTTGTATGATCCAAATTGGGTGATTCACACGCGCAGTGAAGAGCGAGCGCCGGCCAAAATCGGGCCACAGGCAATGATGAGTCAGAGCATGGTCTGTAACGGGTGCACCATTCGCGGCACCGTTGAGCGATCAGTGTTGTCGCCGGGTGTTTATGTTTCACCGGGGGCGATTGTGCGCGACAGCGTGATTATGACGGATACCTGGATTGGTCCGGGCGCCGTGCTCGACAAGGTGATTGTTGACAAACAGGTGGTGATCGGGGCAGGCGCAGTGGTCGGATATGGCGACGACATGACGACACCCAACGAAAAGCAGCCCGACAAGGTCAACACGGGCATCAGCGTGATTGGCAAGGGTGCGCATATCCCGGCTGGCTGCAAAATTGGCCGCAACGTGGTGATTGGCGCCGAACGGGCCGAAGAGGACTTCCCTTCGCTCGATATTCGCACGGGCATGACGGTATAAATCCCGGGGATTAAAAAGGGGCGCACCGCAGTGCGCCCCACCCGATTCAACCAGGCGCATAGCCATGCGCCTCTTTTTATCTCCCTGCACCGATCCCCCGGTCTCCAATCGGGCGCACCGCAGTGCGCCCCTCTCGATGCTTATACCACCTGATTCAATCAGGCGCATCGCGATGCGCCTCGTTCTATCTCCCTGCCCCAATCCCCATCACAGTACGTCCAAAAGGCGATCGGTGAGACGTTTGAACCATGGTTTGGCGCCGAAGGCGTCGACATACTCACGGGT
>CAYXXK010000052.1:0-22462 GCA_964469045.1 uncultured Klebsiella sp. | reverse complement strand
GCACACAAATAATACGTAGCGCTCCGCTGGCTCGTACGGTGTATGCTGCACGGCAATCCTGCGTAAGTCAGCAGTCGTCACCAGCTCAGCACGCCCTGACAGACTCACTTCACCACTCTCGCCGCTATTGTCACTCACCCCATTATGCAGGGCAAAGCGCGCATCGCGCTGCAAATCGCGCACCTTGGGCGATGTTGGCTCCATGAAAACAAACAAATGCCCACCACCGATAATCGGCGTCACCGGATGCACGCGCGGGGCACCGTTACTCCGTGTGGTGGCCAAATACGCCACCTGCCCGTGCAATCGGATTGCACAAAACTCAGCGATTGCCGGCGCTTGCTCCACAAAATCCTGCCACATCATGTTGTCCTACTGAGTTGCCTGCTGAATCAATGCTACAATCCGGGCCTCAACTGCATCGTTCCAGTCGACCAACGCAAACGACGTCGGCCACATCGCACCGTCATCAAGCTGCGCCGTGTCACTAAACCCAATTGTGCAGTAGCGCGATTCAAACTTTTGACCACTCTGGAAGAAGCACACCACCTTGCCGTTTTTGGCGTATGCGGGCATCCCGTACCAGGTGCGTGGCCATAACTCGGGCGCATGCGTCGACACCACCCGGTGCACGTGCTCAGCCAAACGCCGATCAGTATCGTTCATCTCAGCAATCTTGGCCTGAACGTCGGCCTCGCCGACTTCACGCTGTTGCGTCGCCTTAGCCTGCGCCTTGAGCTCCTTCGCACGCTCACGCATAGCGGCTTTCTCTTGGGCGCTAAATCCGTCATTTGCCTTGGGGCTCATCTACATGCCTCCCGTGTTGTATTTCTTTCATAAAAAAGAATAGAACATATGTTCTTAATTGTCAATAACCCCATACTGCGCAACAAACGACAGTATGTGCGCAATCACCATATTGGTCGCATCGACATCATACACATCCAATGAAGAATCAGTAAACAAATGCTCATGACCTGGGTACTCGTATAGCGCTCCATGGCTCACTGACGCCACTAGCGCATGTGCCGCCTCACGATCACCATCCCCCACAAAATACGGATCATCGGCCATGGCATGAATCTGCACCGGCAAATCCACAGGCCAACTGCCAAACTCACTGGCTGGCACACACGCATGCATCAATACCGCACCGCGCACACCGCCGTGTGTTTGTGCCAAATACTGCGCCGGTAACACACCCAACGAAAACCCCACCACAATTGCTCCATGCACCATATCTTGTGCCACCTGCACACCGCGTGCAATAAACGCTTCAACCCCAATCTGCTGTACATACGCCAATCCAGCGTCAATCGTGTCAAATGTATAC
The DNA here is from genome assembly GCA_964469045.1 of uncultured Klebsiella sp. Lineage (GTDB taxonomy): Bacteria > Chloroflexota > Chloroflexia > Chloroflexales > Roseiflexaceae > UBA965. The sequence goes on along the minus strand of CAYXXK010000052.1, from coordinate 21,129 downwards.
CCCTCAAAGAGGTCGGGCGTATGCACGCGATGACCAACGCACCGGAGCTGATCAGCAAACGCTATCACCCCCGGTGTTACCCCGTGGACATGATGAAACAACACTATCTCTGCCATATACCCATACCTCACTACTCACCCATAGCCACAAATTGCCCAATCAGTTCACTTGCATCAAACGGCGTCCGCGGCCACTCATGCCCGCCACCCACAACCGTATAAAACCGCATTGATGACGCTGTGCAACCAGCAAACGAATATTGCTCAACACCATCACCTACCTGCGTCATTGATGGTGCGCCACACCGGTGCGCGTTTTGCCAAAACAGCCGCACATCGGCCACTGACAAATACGCTCCCCATCCACCAAGATTGGTCTTGTCACCTACATATAACGTCACATCATCGGCATCACCATTAATCGCCAGTATCGACACAGGTGCCGCCACCGGGCACGAGTCTACCAATGATTGCATCATCGTTCCCACCACCGGTGCCACCCCACGAAAGACCGCTGCCTGCCTGCAGGCCAACTGAAACGACATATCGCCACCGTTCGACATCCCGGCTACATACGTACGCGTCTCATCTAAACCATACGTCACCTGGAGGTGCTGTACTAACGCTACCAAAAACGCCTCGTCATTAACAGACTCATTGGTATGAAAGGCATACCCTACCTGCCAAAAACGCTGACCTGAGACATCGAGTGTCCCGCGTGGATAGACCACCGCAAAGCCATACTGATCAGCTATCGCATCCATCTGCGAATAGGCACGTAACGATGAGGCATCATCGGTATACCCGTGAAGCATCAGCAACAGTGGCGCTTGTCGCGGCAAACCAACCGGAATGTGAAGCAGGTATTCGCGGTAACGTCCGTCATAACGGAACATATGGTACGCATTTGCTGGTACTTCAGGAGTTGGAATCGCCATATTATCACCTCGTAACCATGCTGTTGGCATGCATGCACCACTAATCAATGCACAGAGAATACATAGTGAAATTCGCCAAATGGAACGAATAATCATATGCCAGCACCTCAATAGATGGATTCCTCAACTAACACACGCTTTGCTGGTTGTGCACTCGGGAGGATGGTATCTTCCTTCAGTGTAAACCATACCACTGACGTTTCAATGATGCTTCTATCACATTCATCAATATCATTGTATACATCACACCATCCATACCAAAAACAGCCTCCAAATTATTTCAAATACATTTTAATATTTAAAATGTATTTGAAATATATCGTTTTTTGCGCAAAGAGAAGCTATATCACCCATGCAACTACTATCATAATCGTATGACACACGCTGCTGTGGTAGAATGACGATAATTGTGATTATTTGTGCAGGAGCACGCCTTACATGTCAGTTGCACACGACCAACTCTACAAAATCCGCCACTCAGCGGCGCACGTCATGGCCCAAGCGGTGTTGCAGATGTTCCCCGATGCGGGCATCGCCATCGGTCCGCCGATTGACGACGGCTTTTACTACGATTTCGATTTACCCCGAGCCTTAACGCCAGACGACTTGGCCGAGATCGAGGGGCGCATGCGCACCATCATCGCCGGCAAGCACGCGTTCGTCTACCGTGAAGTGAGCGCCGACGAGGCACGTCAGCTGTTTGCCGGGCAGACCTACAAACTCGAGCTCATCGAGGGGCTTGCTAGCGGCCAGAACGAATACGGCGAAAGCGCCAAGGGTAGCATGGTCACCATCTCGACCTACCGCCAAGATACCTTCGAGGATTTGTGCCGTGGCCCGCACGTCGCCAACACCAGCGAAATCCCGGGTGACGCCTTCAAGTTGATGAGCGTGGCCGGCGCCTACTGGCGTGGTGACGAGAAGCGCCCACAGCTCCAGCGCATCTATGCCACGGCTTGGGCCTCCAAAGCCGAGCTTGATCATTACTTGTTCCAACTCGAAGAGGCTAAGCGCCGCGACCATCGCAAATTGGGCCGCGAGCTCGGGCTCTTCTACTTCTCTGAGGATGTCGGCCCCGGGTTGCCACTCTTCACCCCCAAGGGTGAGATGTTGCGCTACCTGATGGAGTCATACGTGCGTGAGACGCAGACGCGCTACGGCTACCAGCACGTCTGGACCGGGCATCTGGTCAAAGAGACGCTGTACCACAAGTCAGGCCACTACGACAACTACCGCGACTCGATGTTCCCACCGATGGTCGATGGCGACGTCGTCTTCCGGCTTAAGCCGATGAATTGTCCGTCGCACATGACGCTTTTCAAAGAGATGGGGCGCCACTCGTACCGCGAGTTGCCCATGCGCATGGCCGAGTTCGCCACGCTCTACCGCTACGAAGACAGCGGTGCCTTGAGTGGCTTGACGCGTGTGCGCTCACTGACCCAAGACGACTGTCACGTCTTCTGTATGCCCAGTCAGATTCAAGAAGAGTTCAGCCTCTGTCTCAAGTTGATCACCGAGATTCTGAACGCCTATAACCTGACCGACTACCGCGTGCGTTTGTCGCTCCGTGGTGACGAGGGTAAGTTCGTCAAAGACGATGACAAGTGGGAGTTGGCCACCAACGCCCTCAAGCAAGCACTCGACGCCAACGGCGTTGCCTATGAGGCCGTCGAGGGTGAAGCAGCATTCTATGGGCCCAAAGCAGACTTCTTGGCCAAGGATGCCCTCGGCCGCGAGTGGCAGTTATCGACGATTCAAGTTGACTTCATTCAGCCTGCTCGTCTCGGTGTCGAGTACGTCGGCGAGGATAGCCAGATGCACACGCCAGTGCTCATCCACCGCGCCGTGACCGGCTCAACCGAGCGCTTTTTGGGCGTGATTATCGAGCATTTTGCCGGTGCATTCCCACTTTGGTTGGCGCCCGTGCAAGCCGTGATTATTCCTATTTCTGACGAAAAGCACGGGGCATTCGCCCGAGAGGTGCAAGCCAAGATGGCCGCCTTGGGTATGCGTGTCGAGGTCAACATGGGGCGTGACCGCATGCAGGCCAAGATTCGCGATGCACAAATGCAAAAGGTCCCCTACATGTTGATTGTCGGCGACCGCGAGGCCGCCGCCGGAGCTGTGGCCGTGCGTACGCGCGGTGGCCAAGATCTCGGCGCCATCAATGTCGATGAGTTTATTGCTCGTGCCCAGCACGAAATCGCCACCAAGGCGTGATGACCAACCGAGCCCCACGCCGCATTGCGCGGTAGTGGGGCTTCGTTTTTGGAGGTGAGCTATGCGACGTTTTCTTTTTGGATTAATTTTTGGGATTGTGGCCGGCACCATTGTCGGCATTTGGTGGTTGCGTCGTATCGGCGCCCTCGACGATCCCAACAGCTTTGTGGGATCGTTGGTAGCAACCGCACGTCAGGCCGCCAAGGCGCATGAGGCCGAGTTGTGGGCCAAGTACAACGCCGGCCAAGCACCCACTGAACCTGATGTTGATGCGGTTTAGCAGGTAGATGGATATGTTTCAACTTCTACGCAACGCCCTCAAAACTATCCATTCCGACAAAAACTGGTGGCATGCAATTAGCATCGGTGGTTTGTGCTCACTGACCGTCTTCGGCTATCCAATCGCGGCTGGTCTCATCCCCGAGCACATGGAGAACACGCGCAAGGGCTTTGCCAGTCCACTGCCGCCCTTTATCGATTGGACCACACGTTGGCTCCTCGGGCTCTTCGCAGCCCTCATCGACTTCTTGTATTACCTGATGCCGTTGATGGTGGCTGTGCTGGTCTTCTTTTGCGCCAGTCTGTTGATGCTCAGCCAAGGATCCACCGAGGTTCAGACAATCCTAGTTATCGTTTTTTTGGGTGGCATGGGGAGTTGGTGGTTGTTGATGTTCTTGAGTGGCGTATCAGCAGTAGGGCGCTTGATTTATGTTGATGACAGTGGTTTTGAGCGATCCTTGACCGGATTCCCCTTGCGTGAGGCCTTGCGCAAAGGAGCCCGCGGCTACTACTTCAAGGCGCGCATCGCCAGTTTGCCGCTCTACATTGCCCCGATTATCTGTGCCCTGCTCCTACCACCCGCGCTTGATTTAGGTGGTTGGATTGGCTGGATTGGCGGCATCGTCGTCACGTGGCTCTTCTTCTCATCACTCCTGTACGCCCACGTCGCCACCATGCTCATCTACCACGCGGTCGATCAAGATTTGGCGTGGAGCGATTACCCGCGCCCACAACTTGGTGAATAATCAGTCTGTTGATTGACACACACAAACGCCGCGCGCCCCTCGATGGGGTGCGCGGCGTTCCTTTCGCTGCCTAAATCGCCTGCCCCTTAAACTGACTGACATACAGCTGGTGGTAGAGACCGCGCTGCTCGAGGAGCTCTGTGTGCGTGCCTTGCTCGACAATCTCGCCGCCGTTAATCACCAGCACGCGATCGGCGTCGCGAATGGTGCTGAGGCGGTGGGCAATCACAAAGCTGGTGCGCCCCTCCATCAAGCGCAACAACGCCCGTTGAATGCGTACCTCGGTGCGGGTATCGATGCTACTCGTGGCCTCGTCGAGAATCAAAATCCGCGGATTGGCCAGCATCACACGGGCGATGGCGAGCAACTGGCGTTGCCCTTGACTCAAATTGCTGGCGCGCTCGGAGAGCTGCGTCTGGTAGCCGTCGGGCAACTGGCGGATAAAGTAATCGGCGTCGGCTAGCTCAGCTGCCTTGATGCACTCAGCGTCGCTCGCGTCGAGCCGACCAAAGCGGATATTCTCCATCACCGTATCAGCAAACAAAAACGTGTCTTGGAGCACCAGGCCCAGCTGTCGGCGCAACCATTCTTTGGGGATCTCGCGGATATCAGTACCGTCAATGCGGATTGCACCGCCGTTGATTTCATAGAATCGGCTCAACAAATTGATAATCGTCGTCTTGCCGGCGCCGGTCGGCCCGACCAGCGCAAAGGTTTGGCCGGCCTTAGCGTGAAGTGACATCCCGCGCAAAATCGGCGTCCCCTCATCATAGGCAAACTGTACATCGCTGAACTCGACATCGCCGTGAATCGTAGCCGGCGGCGTCGCATCAATCGCCACATCGACCTCAGAGGGGATATCCATGATCTCAAAGACACGTTCGGCGCCGGCGAGTGCCCCCTGGATGGCGTTGTACATGTTAGCGAGCTGACGCAGGGGATTGATGAAGTTCTGCGCATATATAATAAACGTCGCAATCACGCCGACCGTCACCAAATCGCGTAGGGCCAACCAGCCACCAAATGCAACGAGCACGATGATGAAGAAGTTGCCCAACACACTCGTCAGCGGCATCAACAACAAGGCGTAATTGTTGGCCGTGACGCCGGCTTTGTAGGCTTGTTCGTTTTGCTGCAGAAAGGTCGCCAATACCGATTCATTGCGGCCGAAGGCTTTGACCACCTTCTGCCCGCTGATGGCCTCCTCCATCACCGCATTGAGTTCGCCCATGCTCCGTTGCAACTCACGAAAACCGCGGCGCGTGTAGGTGGCCACAAACTGGGTAAACCAGAACATGATGGGCACCACAAACAGCGACGCTAACGCCAACCAGACGTCAAGCACAAACATCGCCACCAAAATGCCAATCAGCGACAGCACGCTGGCCACGAGGGCGGTGACGTTTTGGGAGACGGCTTGGTTAATCGCATCAATATCGTTGGTCAAGCGACTCATCAGCTGCCCGGCCGGATTGCGATCAAAAAACTGCATCGGCAGGGTTTGCAGGTGACTAAATAAGTCTTGCCGGAGCTTTTGCAACGCCCGTTGTGACACATTGGCCATGGTGCGCCCGGCCAATGCCTGAAACAAGTTGTTGACCAGGTAGACACCGAGCATCAGCATGGCGATGCCGGGGAGCTCGGCCGTACGCATCGGTACGATGTATTGATCGATTGCCACGCCGATGAGATAGGGCGATAACAAGCCAAGCACCGTATAAATCACCACAAACACGAGCACAATCATAATGCCCGTTCGAAACGGAGCCAGGTAGGCCACAAGACGCGCAAGAGCTTGGCGCGTGTCTTGGGCCTTTTCGATGCGCCCAATCGCCATTGGGTGGCGCCCGCCCATGCTGGCGCGTGCGCCGGTATGATTATCTCGTTGATTCGATGATGTCATCTGGGTATCCTATCTCATTCCGCATCGTGTTCGATGGTTTGTACTATGCCATCGCCGAGTTGACTGGCATAAATCTCTTGATAAATCGGACTGTGTTGCATCAACTCGCGGTGTGTACCCCGGGCTACAATCCGCCCCTGATCGAGCACCGCAATTGAGTCGGCGTTGAGCACCGTGCTGATGCGTTGCGCTACCACCAACGTTGTATGTGCGGTACCCATCGCCTCGAGCGCCTGTTGAATCTTGGTCTCGGTCTCGACATCGACAGCACTTGTACTATCATCGAGAATCAAAATCCGCGGTTTGGTCAAGAGTGCACGGGCAATGGCAATGCGTTGCTTCTGGCCACCCGACAAATTGACGCCACGCTCCTCAATATGAGTGTCGTAGCCGCTCGGTAGCATCACAATGAAGTCATGCGCTTGTGCGGCTTGTGCCGCCGCAATCACCTCGGCCTCGTCAGCATGTGGGGCGCCGTAGCGGATATTGTCGCGCACACTGCCCGAGAACAAAATCGTCTCTTGGGGCACAATCGCAATCTGCTGCATCAACGATCCATGCTCGATATGTCGCACGTCCATGCCATCAATCAAGACCCGACCGCTACTCACGTCATAGAATCGAGGCACCAAATTAATCAGCGAGCTCTTACCAGCGCCGGTGGCGCCGAGCACCGCCACGGTTTGCCCTGGTTCGATAACCAGATTGATGTCGTCAAGCACTGGGTCGGGCAGATGCGGGTTATAGAAAAAGCGCACCTGCTCAAACTCCACACGCCCCTTGATGGGCGCCGTCAAACGAATGGGGTCGGTGTATTCTTTGACGGCAGGATCAACGTCGAGCACTTCGTTGACGCGTTTGGCCGAGGCCACGCCGCTGGCCCACGTGTTGGAGAGCATGGTCATCATCACCAGCGGCGTCATGGTGGTCAGCAGGTAATTGGTAAAAGCCACAATTTGACCGACCGTCATGTCGCCCTCGGCGACGTGCAAGCCACCCCACCAAATCACCACCACCATGCCGATATTGACGCACATGGTGAGCACTGGCATCATCAACGCCATGAATTGCATGACTTCGATCGAATTTGAGGCAAAATCGTTGTTACTTGTCAGAAAGCGCTTGGCTTGTGAGTCGCCGCGCACAAAGGCTTTGATGAGCCGCGATCCGGCGACGTTCTCTTGGAGGACGGTGTTGAGCACATCGAGCTTTTGTTGCACCATGCGGTAGAGTGGCTCAGTGCGCATCACAAACACCACGATAATCACTGAGGTAATCAGCAAGAGCGGCAAAAGTGCCATGGCCAGATTGAAACTGGTGCTAAACATCAAGATGATGCTACCAATCATCAACATCGGGGCGCGTGTACCGATGCGCAGATTGATTTGGAAGTAGCGTTGCACAGCGGCCGTGTCGCTGGTCAAGCGTACGAGGAGTTGCCCGGTACGCAACTGGTCGAGATTACTAAACGACAGCGACTGAATTTTTTTGAAAAGGGCCAAACGCAAATCGCGCGCCACCCCCTCGCCGACCTGAATCGACGTGAAATTGTTGCCCACAGCGACGAGCACGCTCAACAGCGAGATGCCGACCATTAATAGGCCGGTCTCGATGACGATATCTTGGTTTTGCTTGGCGATGCCCTCATCGATGATGCGTTGAATCAGGCGCGGGATGGCCAAATCCAAAAAGACCAGCGTGGTCAGGAGGATAAACGCCGCCACGGCGGGACGCCAATACGGCCGCACGAAGCGGGCCAATTTGATGATGTCTTGCATACCTACATGCTTCCCGTTGCGTTATGGGTCTCAAAAGATGTGTGTGTAGTATACAAGCAAACAATTGGCACAATCTGCGCTTTAGGGTTATTTGAGGAGCGCAAATCTGCCCGTATCAACGAAGTGTTGCAGGCGTAATTGAATGCGGCGCAGGTACTCTGGAATAAATTCAGCTTCTGCCGGGTTTGTTAAGACCAAGAGGTCGTTGAGTAGCAGAATGCCACGGCCAATCAACAGCGTTTCAAGAACCTCAGGTGCAACTGTTAGTTGCGGATTCACGCTGTGATAGCCGGCCCACAATTCGGCTTCTGCATACGGAATATCGCGTATGTAGTACAAGGTGATAGCAACATCTTGAATCGGCAACCCGAGGCCAGCATCATCAAAATCAAACACCGCAAGGCGATTGTTATGCCACATGACATTATAAATATGCATATCCCCGTGGATAGGTTGTACCGGAGTCTGTGCATTGAGCTCGGCATACACCTGAGCGACATGTGGGCGCACTATATCAAGCAACCCACGCATCTCCGTTGAGAGACGGTGCGCCGCGACGCCTGACAAATGATCCTCGCTATTCATCAACGGTTGATTGACAAGTGGGAACTGGGCATCGGCTGTCGGTCGCCACTGGGCACTGTGGCGATGCAGGTGCGCCATCATCGCGCCGATGTGGCGCACCTGTTGACGCGACGGTCGAGCGCCGACGATACGCCCGGGCAACCAACGCGCCATCGTGGCAACGAGCGTTTTGTGCATCGGCGCAAACGGTAGCTCCACAAACGGCTCGCCTGTATCCGTGTGTAACTGCGTCGGCACCACCACATCAGAAGCTTGGGACAATGCGCGTATCCACTGTTGTTCGGCATAGAGACCAGCGCGATCGCGGAGTGAATGCGTGTTGAGGCGTAGAGCGTACTTGGCCCCCGTTGCATCAATCACTGCATACGTCGTGTTAAATCCATGGTTGATACAGTGCAACGATGCGGGATGTATGCCAAATGCGCGACTTGCGCAATCAGCGATAGGGCGTAGTGCGGCGAGTTGCGCGCGCTGACTCATCGTGGCAAATTCGTTGGTAGGTGCTGACACACAATCCTCTTCATCGCTATAATACACATATCACTCATTTTGACACACAACACAAGGATACCCGCATGTCGATTGCAATTATTGTCCACGGTGGCGCATGGGCCATCCCCGACGACCAAGTCGAAGAGCATCGGGCCGGGTGCCGCGCCGCCCGTGATGCCGGCTGGCAGATTCTTGCCAATGGAGGCAGCGCCATGGATGCCGTCGAAGCCGCCGTGCGCATTCTCGAAGATGCACCAATTTTTGATGCAGGTGTCGGCTCCGTGCTCAACCGTAGTGGCTATGTCGAGCTCGACGCTGCCATTATGGACGGCGATAATCTGTATTATGGCTCAGTGGCCGGCGTACGCCGTATCCGCAATCCCATCACACTCGCCCGACACGTCCTCAACAGTCCAGCCGGCATGCTGGTCGCCGAAGGCGCCGAACGCTTTGCCCAAGAGCGCGGCATGGCGTTTTGTGACCCCGAGGAGTTGATTGTCGAGCGCGAATTCAAAATCTACGAGCAAATCAAATCAACTTACGATACGAGCAAAGACCACGCATCGACGCCCCCTCCGGGTGAACGAGACGCCCAGATTAGTGCCGGCGGCTACCCGAATCGCCCGGGCGATACGGTAGGATGTGTCGCCGTTGATAGCAACGGCTGGATTGTGGCCGGCACTTCAACCGGTGGCACCGGCTACAAAATGGTCGGTCGCGTGGGAGATGCCCCGATTCTCGGTGGTGGTCTTTATGCCATGAACGAGCTCGGCGGCTGTTCGACCACCGGCTGGGGTGAGTCAATTATGCGCGTACTACTCGCCAAAACCGCCGTCGATAACTTGCACGATGACATTCACCCGCAAGAGGCTGCCACCAAGGCCATCGAGCACTTGGCCAACCGCGCCAAAGGCATCGCCGGTTGTATTTTGGCGGATCGCCATGGGCGCGTCGGCTGGGCTTTCAATACACCACGCATGGCGCATGCCTGGCGCACCGCAGATGGCCAAGACGGCGACGGAGTCTAACGCATTCGATGGCTACCTATCGCCATGCATTCGTAGTATTTTGCCTGAGTTATCTGTGTCTGCTCGCTCCCTATTGGCTGTGGGGCGAGCAGATGCGTTCTGCCTGTCATGCCACAGCATCGGGCATCACACCGCTGTCATCAGCTCAGTACGAATGCGACCAAGCCAAACTTTCCGATCAAGAGACCGAGTTTCTCCCCGAAATCGCCACGCAACTTCAGACGCCCCATCAGGCATTCGTGGTGGTACGTAACCCGTGGAACGAGTTTGGCCGCCCGACCAAGCACATCACCGGCAGCACCCCAGCCAACATCTACACCTGGCTCATCTACCGATTCAGTGACGATCCGTATGTCATCTCATTTGTGATGAGCGTATCGCTAACCTGGTTTGCTGGCCTGTTTGTCTTGCTTATCGGCCGTGAATGGCGCCTCACGCCACTGGCAGCCGGCCTCGGTGCAATCGTGATGGTCACCATGCCGTATCTGCTGTACTGGGCCACATTCCCCATGCACATCGCCACCATTTGTTGGAGTGCCGGCCTGCTCTACGGTGGGATCCGCCTCCTCCGTCAGCGCACACTGGTCAATTGGGTTATTGTAACGCTGAGTATGTACGCATTGTTGATGCTCGGCTATCCACAAGCAGTCGTGTTTGCGCTATTCATTGTGGGTGGCTATCTTTTTGTCGAAAGCATCAAACACTCGGACTCACGCATCCCCTTCATAGTGAGTATGACAAGCGCCGGGATGAGTGCGCTCCTGCTCGTCGCGCCGGCGTATCTCGATTTGTACGATATCTATCAACGTTCGGCGCGCGCCGATGTAGCCCGCGACTTTTATTTGCTCCATATCCAACGCATCGAGTCGTGGTTGGGCGCTGCAGTGTACACGAGTGCCAACCTGGTTCCACAGCTCTTCGGCAATCCGGGCAGTCGTGATTTTGTGTTTGAGTACGACGGTGCCGGCATTTCGCCGTGGTATGGACTATGTGTGTTGATTGCCGTGATTGGGCGCTGGCGCGCCAGTTGGTGGTGGGGAATCAGCATCATCGGCATGTTTGGGCTGACGCTATCGCCAACAATCTACCAAACACTCGTCGATACCGTGCCGCTCGTGCGCATCTCTCAATGGGCACCGCTCTGGAGTGCGATTCTGCCGATTGTGGTGTGTGTCATGATTGCCATTGATACACTCACTATCACACCTCCCTCACGGTTAATTTGGTTTATCACGGTGTGGGTTGCCATCATCGCACTCGTCAGTATCGGCGCCTGGTCTGTGGCGCAGGCATTAAATGCACCAATCATTCTCTGGCAACTCTGCATACTGGTCTTGATGGTCATCGGCATGTTTGGGCTCGTATGGCTACCCACATACCGCACCTGGTTGATTATTGGACTGACGCTGCTGACCATTGGTATCTACAGTCTGCCGCTCCAACGGCGCCAGCCAGCCGAGGCAGTCGTCGCATCATCACCACTCACCACAGCTATCAGTACACATTTACCAGCCAATAGCCGATTCGCCAATCTTTCGGTTGAACTCAGCGCACGCATCCCACCCAACTTCAATACGTTGCACAGTATCGCGAGCATCCACACGTACCACAACTTCATCGGGACGCCGTATCAACGCGCAATTGCCCAACTCGGGGGCAAACTGGTAACCCACGGGCGCATCAACAACACGATTGCCCCTGATCTTGCCGGCACCATGTTTTGGATGAGCAACATCGGCATGGTGATGAGTCATCAACCCTTGACCCATCCAAATGTGGCCTTGGCTGCACAGATTGACAACGCGTTTCTCTATACCACAACCACCCGCATGGGACCAAGTTGGCGGACAGCGGTCGTCAACAACAACGCCGATGATATCCGCCTTGATGACTACCGCACCCGACCCAATCTGCCTATCTCGTCACACATCGACCGTGGTGACCGCATCGAATTGGCAGTCGAACCCGTCGCACAAACCACGCTCGTAGTCATCAGCGAGCAATTTTCGCCCGACTGGCAAGCCCAGGTATTTGACGGCCAGACGTGGCGAGCCGCCCGTACCGTCACCGTCAATGGGGCATTTTTGGGAGTTATCGTACCATCCGACGCCCGGGCGATTCAGCTCGATTATGTGACAACAATCCGCTGGATGTGGCTTTCGCATCTGACCTGGCTCATCATCGGATGTGTGGTTTTGGGAGTCAATCGAGCGCGGATAGGACAACTCGTACACCGCATGAGGTCTAGTGCGGCCGGTTTTTCGTATACTAACAATAGCTAACGTATACCAAAGGAGCGCTCATGCGATCAGATCTCGACATCGCCCAAGCCGCAAAGCTCACGCCAATCGGCCAGATTGCCAAACAACTCGGCGTTGAAGAACAGTATATCGAGCCATATGGTCGGCATATGGCCAAAATCGACACCGCTGCCATTCATGGGCCGCGTAAATCACGCTACGTCGTCGTGACGGCAATCACACCCACCCCTCTCGGCGAAGGCAAAACCACCACTACGATCGGTCTGGGCCAAGCCTTAGCCAAACGCGGGCATCGGGCAGTCGTCGCCATCCGACAACCCTCGATGGGGCCCACGTTCGGTATCAAAGGCGGCGCAGCGGGTGGTGGCTACAGCCAAGTAGTGCCAATGGAGCAATTCAACTTGCATCTGACCGGCGATATTCATGCGATTGGCGCCGCCCACAACTTGCTGGCGGCGATGATCGACAATCACCTACATCACGGCAATAAGCTCGATATCGACCCATATTCGATTCGCTGGCCGCGCGTGCTCGACATCAGCGACCGCGCCCTGCGCAATGTGGTGGTGGGCTTGGGCGCCAAAGGCGACGGTCCGCCACGCCAAGTCGGCTTCGACATTACCGTGGCCTCCGAGGTCATGGCCGTTTTGTCGCTGGCCAGCGATATTCACGATTTACGCGCTCGGCTCGGGCGTATGGTGATTGGCCAACGCAAAGACGGCACCCCAGTCACCGCCGAGGACCTCAAGGCGGCCGGTGCGATGACAGTGCTTTTGCGCGAGGCGCTCAAGCCCAATTTGCTCCAAACCCTCGAGAACTCGCCTGCCCTAGTGCACTGTGGCCCATTTGCCAACATCGCCCACGGCAATTCGTCAGTGATGGCCGATCGCGTCGCCTTGTCGCGGGCTGATTATGTCGTGACGGAGAGCGGATTCGGTGCCGACATCGGTTTTGAGAAGTTCGTCCACATCAAAAGCCGCGTCTCGGGCGTCACCCCTGATGCCGTGGTGCTCGTCTGCACCATTCGCGCACTCAAGGCGCATAGCGGGCGCTACAAAATTGTCGCCGGCAAACCGCTCGACCCCGGATTACTCGTCGCCAACGCCGACGATGTGCTGGCCGGCTGTGTCAATTTGCGCGCCCAAATCGCCAATGCGGCCATTTATGGGCGCCCGGTGGTCGTAGCACTCAACCGATTCCCCAGCGATCACGCCGAAGAAATCGCCGTGGTCAAGCAAGTCGCCGCCGAAGCCGGCGCATTTGCAACGGTCGAGAGCCAGGTCTTTGCTGAGGGCGGCGCCGGTGGTGATGCCCTGGCGGCAGCGGTTGAGCAGGCCTGCGCCCAACCCGGCGAGTTCCGCTATTTGTACGATCTGAGTTGGTCACTGACCAAAAAAATCGAAACGCTCACGAGTACCATTTATGGGGCGAGTAGCGTCGAGTACAGTAGTGAGGCCCGCAAGCAACTCGAGCGCTACGAAAAGCAGGGCTACGGCAATTTGCCCATCTGTATGGCCAAAACGCAGTACTCGCTGAGTCACGACGCCAGCAAAATCGGCGCCCCGCGCGACTATGCGTTCCCCATCCGTGAGGTGCGTTTGGCCGCCGGCGCAGGGTTCATTTATCCGCTCGCCGGCGACATGCGCACGATGCCTGGCTTGCCTGCCACACCCGGCGCCGAACGCATCGACATCGACGCCGAGGGGAACACAATCGGGCTCAGCTAAGCTTCATCATGACACACGGCCAGCGTGCAGGTGCACGCTGGCCGTGTGCTGTTTTCACTCACTCTTCTTATCCAACACGCGGCGTCAACCATGCCAGGATATCGTGCAGCACTTGATCGCGATCGGTATCGCTCAACAGCTGATGCCGACCATCGGGGTAGACAATCAGCGTGGTATCCTCACCCTCAACAATCTCGGCGAAGCGTTGAGTCCCACGCACATCAGCCCACGTATCACCATCACCATGCACAAGGAGCACCGGCGCTTGCCATTTAGGATACAGCTCGTCGTTTTGGGCGGCGACTTCAAGCGCGGTAGCGCCTACCATGTTGGTCAACTCACCATGATAAATCAGTGGGTCATCAGTGGCTCGTTGGATAAACACTTCGTCACGGGACAAGCCGTCGACCGGCGCACTCGGCAATGGTGCGTAGGCAGCAGGACGAAAGCGCGCAAGCAGATTGGCCGCCCGCATCAACATCCGTGGCGGTTGATGCGGCAACGCCGGGCTCGTCAAAATCACCCCGGCAACGTGCGTCGGTTGGCGCAACACACTACTTGCGGTAATCAACCCACCGAGCGAATGTCCATACAAAAAGATCGGCACTGTGACATCGGCCAATCGTTCACGTGCAGCGATATGATCAGCTACCGCCGCACGCACATCAACTACGCCACGCACGCCACCCGAGTAGCCATGCCCCCATAAATCGAATGCATACACGCTGATATCACGGTCAAGCAAATGTGGAATCAACCGATTGTACTCGTGGACATAGCGCGTGGCGTACTCAGCATATCCGTGTTGCAACAACAAGACTGCTTTGGGGTGTGGCACCGACCACTGGTAGCCACGCACACCCGTGCCGATATCCCAGGGTTGACAGGCAATATGCAATCCGTCCGAGCGAACAACGTCGTATCCGGTCAAATTTGGCATAAGTTCTTCGTCGATTGGCCGTTGCTCGGTCGCAACCGGGCGCATCAACCAAATACTGCCAATGATGATAACCATCACCAAAATAATAGGCCACCAGACCATGAAAAACCTCACAAACTAATAATGCGCATGGGTGCGTTGGCACCCATGCGCACGATACACATGAATAACTCACACGTGAGTATTATACAAAGTAGATGCGATCAATCACCATCGCGCCAAATAACAGCGCCAAATACAGCAACGAAAAGCGATACAACCCCCAGGCTGATGTGGTAGTACCTTCTTTGTAGAGACGCACAGCATAATACGCAAACACCACACCGAGCACGCTGGCCATTACCAGATATGCCATGCCCAGCATCTGTAATGGTGTCGGGATAATTGTGACGATGAACATCAAAATCGTGTACAGCACAATTTGCCAACGCGTCTCGTGATCTCCAGCCACCACGGGCAACATCGGCACACCAGCACGCGCATAATCCTTTTGCCGAATAATCGCCAATGCCCAGAAGTGTGGCGGGGTCCAATAGAAGATAATGGCAAACAAGAACAGCGACGGCAACGACAAACTCCCGGTCACTGCAGCCCAGCCGACCAACGGTGGGAACGCACCAGCACCACCACCAATCACGATATTATTAAAGCTCGTGCGCTTCAGCCACATTGTATATATCAACACATAATAAATAAGTCCAGCAAACGAAAGCGCAGCGGCCAGCCAGTTTACGGCAAGTACCAAAATCGCAGTTGCAGCAATCATCAGCACAAACCCGAGCACGATCGCGTGCCACCCAGGAATACGCCCACTCGGAATTGGTCGTCGTCCGGTGCGCCCCATCAGAATGTCGATATCACGATCAAGGTAACAGTTAAACGAATGTGAAGCAGCCGCCATCAACCACCCGCCAATCGATGTCCAGAGTACTAATGACAGGCTTGGCATACCCTCGGGCGTAATGTACATGCTCGTAATCGTTGTCAGGATCAACAACGAAATCACGCCTGGCTTGGTGAGACTCACGTAATCTTTGAGTTTTTCACGCCAAGTATATGCCACGAGCGTATCACCAATCGTCACCATCTCTGGTGCAACCACGTCCATTTTCTTAACTGGCCATGCCAAGCGCCATGTCGTAGCCACCAAGACCGTCGTTACCCCTAGTGTCAGCAAACTAAGGCTTGCATGAATCGTCGCATCAATCATGGCATTAGCAACTGCCAGCCCCACCAATAATTGCGCAGTCATTAAGATGACTACAGTCAACGACATCAGTGATACAAATGCTGTTGTACGACCAAATGTACGAATCGTCTGAACTACGAGAATTAATGTCAATATTCCGGCAGGCACACTAATTATTCGATGACTGTTTTGTAATTGTGCCAAATCAGTTGAATCAGTGCACAATGGCATGGCACGACACAACACGCTTCCAAGTCCTCCCAACAAAGACACCAGCACGAGTGCCACAACTGTCGCAATCGCCATAATGCGGTACTGTCGCCGAGCCGCATCAGCACGTGCGCCCAATCGATGCTCAGCAACCATTGGCACCATTGACACCGCAAGTACATAACATCCGGTTATGAGTGGGAGCAACGTTGTCTCTGAGATTTGTGGCCAGAGCAACATCGGGACTGTTGACAAGAGCAATCCCACTGATGGCCAACGCAATGGTGCTGTATATACCCATGCTAACGTTGCCACGAACAACGCAATGGCGGCCACAAACGACACAATCACCTGTGCGTGCGATGCAAACACCGGCAACCCAACCACACTCATAATCACGATGATCACAAATATACGTGCTAGGCGACTGGTTGGTGCAAGCGTTGGTAAAGATTCTTGCATAAAACACCCCTCATTTATGCTCAAATGAGCGTTGCGAGTGTAGCATATGCCCTTGGTAGTGTCAATCTGTGACACACACTCTCTCTTGTTCGAAAAACAAGAGTACAACGCGTACTACCGATTCAACTCAACCTCAACAGCGCCGTTCTCAATGCGAATGGCACGTACAGGAGCATTTTGGGCAATCACCTGGTTTATGGCAGATTGCATTGGGCCAACAAGCTCATCAATCGGGATAAGCGCACCAGCAACACCAGATAATGCAGGGTTTTGTACGACAACCTGACCATCCACCGCAACAAGATTTGCGCTCAATTCAGTTGAGAGTCCCGCAACATTCATCGCCAAAATAATTTGATCAGGAACAAGGCGCACTTGTGTAATTTGGACTTGCTCTGTACCAAAGCTCCCCAACGATGCATTGATGTCTGCTTCAGTCAAACGAACCACATTACCTTCGATGGTAATTGGTGGTAATTCTACGGTTGGGATTGCAATTTGCTCGTCCACAATTGTTGGCACGATTTCTTCAACCGGTGGAAGTGTATCAACGATATTTGGGGTTGGAGCGCCCAATATATTCCCCATTATTGACGCAAACATATTTGGTTGGACAAACCATATATAAAAAATAAACAACACTATCAATGCCAGAATAACTCGAATAATCCGTTTCATTGTGTCCTCTTCTTGTCATGTCACACAACCACTATGTGCCTGCATGTAGTCGTAGTGTACCAAATCTCTATTAATTGACGACAGAACGATGCTTTTTGTGCATACAAATCGTGGATATGTTGTCTGGTATGCTATACTTTGTAGTGTTTGTCTGTGGTGGAGTGATGGTGATGAGTATCTTTGATTTTGTCAGCGTCATTATCGTGCTGTTGGCTATGTTAGTTGGCGCAATGCAAGGCATTGTGCGTCCACTTGTCACAGCAATTGTTGCATATGTAGCATTAGTGCTTGGTGGGTTGTACTTTCAAAAGGTAGGCGACATGTTCCATCTTTACTCGAACATTAGCCTGCTTGAAAGTCATATTTTGGCGTTTATTGGTATGTTTTTGGGCTTCTGGGTTATTTTGCTCATGATGGGGATGTACACATTTCGTTTTTTTGATGCGCAAAGTGGTGGTGCGTTTTTTAGTCGAAGCATTGGTCTACTGGTTAATTTCATCGTCATTATTGTTGTATGGGGCACGATTTCGCATCTGTTATTGTTAAGTCAGACCATTACCATCGAGTCGGGGAGCAACACAATCCTGCTTCGCAACGGCATTCAAACTGCCATCAACGAATCAAGCTTGATTCGCCCACTCGCTACAAACACTGCACAATACGTGGTCAAGTGGATTGACATGTTTGTATATAGCGACATTTACGAATTATTCCCTGTGAGTAACCAATAACACCAATGATAGCCACACACACACTAAACACACTCGAGTTTCCTGCCATACGCCATATGTTGGCGCGTCATGCGAGTTTTGCCGCATCGCGTCACATGGCCGAGAATCTCGTACCTTCAACCGACGCATTTACGATTAACGAAGCGCTCAGTCAGACCCGCGAAGCACGATATTTGCTCGACGAATACCCAGACCTTACGATTGGCGCTGCGCGTGATGTGCGTGATGCAGTCACGCTTGCATCGCGAGGAGGCGTACTTGATGCGATTGTCCTGCTCGAAATCGCACGCACTTTAGCAGCTGCGCGACGCTTTCGTCAGGCTCTCGTGCGTGTCGACAGCAGTCGTATCCCTTTGTTGTTTGAATATATTCAACAATTACCGGTCTTCACAGCCATCGAAGATCGCATCGAACACTCGATTAATAACGATGGCGAGGTGCTTGACGCTGCAAGTGCCAAGTTAGCATCACTGCGCAACGAAATTCGCATTACCATGGGGCGCGTCCAAGAACGCCTTCAGCATATCGTCTCTTCTGGGCAATATGCTGATGCCTTGCAAGAGAACATCGTCACCATTCGTAATGGCCGATATGTCGTCCCAGTCAAAGCTAGCCACAAACGCGTGGTAAAGGGTTTGGTGCACGACCAGTCTGGCAAAGGTATTACGCTCTACATTGAGCCACTGGTGGTTGTCGAGCTCAACAACAAACTCCGAGAACTCCAACTCGACGAAGCAGACGAAGTTGCTCGTATTTTGGCTGAGCTTTCTGATATGGTAGGAGCTCAAGCAAGCGCCATTCACGCCGGCATTACTGCGCTTGCTGCGATTGATTTTGCCTTGTGTAAAGCGCGTTTTGCAGGACAAATCCGTGCAGTTGAGCCCATCATGATTGATGTTATGCAGGGTCAGGACCCGCAAGTACACCTCATAAAAGCACGTCATCCATTAATTGACCCAACCAAAGTTGTGCCCATTGATATGACAATGCCTCATAGTACGCGCATCACACTCATCACTGGTCCGAACACCGGTGGCAAAACCGTCTCTCTCAAAACCACTGGACTGTTAGCCATCATGGCGCAATCTGGGTTGTTCATTCCTGCCAACGACGGTTCAACATTGCCAATATTCGGGCAAATCTATGCAGATATCGGTGATGAGCAAAGCATCGAACAAAGTCTGTCCACCTTCTCATCACACCTGACAAATATCATCAAAATTCTTGGTAACCTTGATCATGTTGTCGAATTGACGCCATCCGAGATACACGCGCGTGGTGTTGATGAATGGCGGCCACAAGCAGCTGTTTTCCGCGACGAATTACCCGCGCTCGTGCTTCTTGACGAACTTGGTGCCGGAACCGATCCCGTTGAAGGATCAGCGCTTGCACGCGCAATTGTTGAGCACATCCTTATTCGCGGCGTTTTTGCAATTGCAACAACTCACTATGCCGAACTGAAAGCATTCGCCTATAGCACACCAGGTGTACAAAATGCATCTGTGGAGTTCAATGCTGAGACACTATCACCAACATATCGCCTAATGATTGGTGTGCCTGGGCGTTCGAATGCATTAGCAATTGCTACCCGACTTGGGCTCGACCCAACGATTATCGAAAATGCTCGTGCGACTCTTCCCAATCAAGAATTGCACGTAGATTCATTGTTAGCTGCCATTCAGCGCGAGCGTCAAGAATCAGCGGTCATGCTCCAACGTGCACACCAAGTACAAACAGAAGCAGAACAACTCAAAGCTGAAATAGCGCGTGAACGACAGCTATTTGATATACGCCTCGAAGAAGAACGTTTGGCTGCTGCCCAAGCCATCGAAAACGAAGTCAAACAGGTCCGTACAGAACTACGTCGCTTGCGTGATGATGTCCAACAAGTCACCGTCACCAAGAAATGGATGGAAGAAGCTCAGCAACGTGCGGCCGAAGTCCAACAACAAGCCACTGAGCGATTAGCCAAACAACGCAAACCAAATGCACCCGTTATCAAGCCGGTTGTCGAAGAACAGCGCCCAATTCAGGTTGGCGATGCGGTGTTTGTGCCATCGGTGAACATGACGGGCGATGTGGTTGATGTCGACAACGATGATGATCAAGCAATAGTCCAAGTAGGCGGCTTTCGCATTACCGTCAAACTCAGCGAAGTACGTCCCGGCCAACGCAAAGAACCAGCCACACCGGTGCAGCGCCAAACATATGTGCCATCGACACCCGATGTTGCTATTGAGATTGATGTGCGTGGCATGCGAGCAGCCGAAGCCATCGAACGCGTAGATCGCTATATTGATGATGCATATCGTGCCAATCTGCCGTTTGTGCGCATCATTCACGGTAAAGGGTCTGGTGCCTTACGCCAAAGTCTGCGCGATCAACTTCAGCGTCATCGTCAGGTCAAATCACTGACAGGTGGTGGCCCTAGTGGTGGTGAAGGGGTAACTGTAGTACACTTGAACGAACATTAATCGGTGCTGTTTCGTCTATTTTTTGCGATTGTATGTGCATCTGTGGCATAGGGAGGTTCACGTGTCTGAATCAATGATAACGCCATTATTGGTCGCGGCACTTATTTTACCGCTACTTGGTGCCCTCCTTTTGCGCCTACTGATGCGCGTACTGCCGTCACGAGGTGTTGGTGCCGTAGCAATTCTGTTGGCAATCGCAATCATCAGTATTGTGTTAAGCCTGGCTAGTGTTAATATTAGTAGCTTGCGCATCGCAAACTTTACGCTACTGTTGCCTGTTGCCTCTTCGGTGAATCGTCAAGCCGATGTCAACCTTGATACTGAAGCAGAAATACTTGAAAACGCAAGTACCGCTACCCCATACCCCGAAGTGACGATTACTCCTGTACCTACACTGACTCCTACGGTGGTAATCACCTCAACTGCCGTGCTCACCGACACGAACGTGCTTACCGACACGAACGTGCTTACCGACACGAACGTGCTTAC
>CAYXXK010000051.1:0-22518 GCA_964469045.1 uncultured Klebsiella sp. | reverse complement strand
GAGAGACGGATACGGATACCTGATGTATGGGTCAAAAGATGAGCGAGTGTCACATCGTGCGCACAGTTTTCGGGCAGAAAACGCTGAATCCGTGCATCCAATGATAGTGCACCACGACGCATCAACGACAAGGCAGCCGTGGCAGTGATGATTTTGGTAATCGATGCCACATCATAGATTGTGTGCGCAGTAACGCTCGGCGAAGTGGATTCGTAGGTATGATGCCCATGCGCAACCACCGTCGTAGGGGCAGTATCAACGCCCCATCCAACCACTGCACCCGGGGTAATTGTGTGCGTGATGGCATGCGCAACGGCAGCACGAAGTGTATCAGTCGTCATTATGGTTGTGGGGCACAGACAGGGCGCGTCGTCAACCAGTTGCCGGCATCAACATTCACACCAGCCAACTCACCACGACCAGCCGTGTAGCGTTTGGGATCATACGGACCAGTGGTATGGTCCCACCAGTTGCCTTGGGCGTTGACTGCGACATTGCTTGTTATGCCGTAGAGCGTACGCCACGCATTCTTTGAATGGGGCTCGTATTGATTGGTGCGCTCGCCACGATGTTGTTCAAACGCATTGTTGCGCACCAGTGCACTCACCTCTGGTAATTGCGCTGTACTACTACGCATACTGATACCAACATCTCCATCAACAAATGCATTGCATTGTATGCTGCCGGCAATATCCGTGGCACTCTCAATATCTAGATTTGGTCCTGATTGATTAGTCAATACCGAACCATTGATATCAAATGCTAATGCGGTAGCAATGCCATTTACGGTCAGTGCTACCGCAGGGGCACCGGTAGCCTGCGTATTTGGTCCGATACGCGACGTCTGAATACGGAGTGCATTATTGTAGGTATATGTTGCGTCAATTGCCGCGCCATATGGTAATTCGTTATCACGCATCGTGCTGTTTTCGAAGCTAAATGCGCTATCGCGCACCTGGATATTACCGAAGTTATTGTTGATTTGGGCTTCTCGAATAACGAGACTCGCTTGTTCGGCCACAATCAAGGTGGTAGTAGCGCCACCGCGACTAATGGTCGTCCCCAACAACAATACATCGCCACCTTTGCGCACAAACATGCCGCCCCATGCTTGACCATCACTCATGATACGCACGGGAGCGGTAGCGCTCCCGAGTGCGCGCACGTTGCCATCAATATAGAACGATGTACCGGGAGCCATAAAGACCGTCGTATTCGGCTCAATAATCAGGGTTGCACCTGGGTCAACCACGACGTCATACAACACGCGCTTTTCGCCGCTCCACCGCACTTCACCACGAATCAGCTCGACGGGTACCGGAGTGGCTGTGGGAGTAGCCGTAGGTTCAGGGATGGCCGTGGGTTGTGGCTCGGGTGGCGGTGGTGGTTCTTCGGCAGGTACTTCGGCAGTCGGTTCTTCAACCACCGGGATCTCAGTCGGTATCACCTCTACAACTTCAGGTGTCGGCGTATCGACAACAATTTCCGTAGTAGCGGTAGGTTCTTCGTTGATAATCGCTAGCTCATCATCAGTCAAGGTTGCCGTCGCTTGAGGTATATCAGTTGGCTCATCACCAAGCACATCCGACGTCTCCTCAGTTGTCATATCATCAGCCACCAACGGTGTCACCGTCACCACTGGGGTTGGTACTAGCGCAGTATCAGTATTCGTGCGTTGATTATTAAAAGCAAACACCACAAGTGCTGCAATCACAGTAATGACGACACCAGCCAATAAAAGGCGTTCAATATTTGTATCATTCATATTAATACGGCACCCCAAAACAACGTTCATTTATTGGTATTCAGTGTATCATACCCACGTTTGGTTATCGATACATGTACACATATACCGGATACCTCAGCAACCACACAATTTTGCTACTACCTCTTGTCAAAGTCGAACTTTTGTGCTACTATCACTGCGTAGCCCGCCGCCCACCCACCACCGGGTCGGCTGAGCCACACGGTATCTGCAGCAAGTACGAGGGTTGGTGCGACCAACCACAGACAGGAGAACACGAGTCATGGCCAAAGCAGGATCGTCAGCAGTCCCAGACGCCCCATCAACCGGCAACGCCGAAAAAGACAAAGCCCTTCAGGCGGCGATGAGTCAAATCGACCGCAAGTACGGCAAGGGATCCATCATGAAGATGGGCGAGGGAAACAATCGCCTTGCCATCGACGTGATTCCTACCGGCGCCATCGGGCTTGATATTGCCTTGGGGATTGGTGGTGTACCACGTGGGCGCGTTATCGAGATCTACGGCCCAGAATCGAGCGGTAAGACCACGCTCGCCCAGCACATCGTGGCTGAGGCGCAACGTGCGGGTGGTACAGCCGCCTTCATCGATGCTGAGCACGCATTTGACCCAGCCTATGCCGCCCGTTGTGGCGTAAATATTGATGCCTTGTTGGTCTCACAACCCGACTTTGGTGAGCAAGCCCTCGAAATTTGTGAAACCCTGGTGCGTTCAAACGCCGTTGACGTCATCATCGTTGACTCTGTGGCAGCCCTCGTGCCCCGCGCCGAAATCGAAGGTGACATGGGTGATTCATTGCCTGGTCTGCAAGCGCGTTTGATGAGCCAAGCACTCCGCAAGCTGTCGGGAGCCATCAACAAGTCCAAGGCCGTTGTCATCTTCCTCAACCAGTTGCGTATGAAGATCGGCGTCATGTTCGGCTCACCCGAGACCACCACCGGCGGCCAAGCGCTCAAGTTCTATGCCTCAGTGCGTCTAGACATCCGCCGCATTGAGACGCTCAAGAACGGCACCGACCCCATCGGCAGTCGTGTACGCGTCAAGGTCGTCAAAAACAAAGTTGCTCCACCATTCCGCCAAGCCGAGTTTGATATCATGGCCAACGAGGGTATCTCGCGCGCTGGTGGCATCCTTGACATGGCCACCGAGATGGAGATTATCCGCAAGAGTGGTGCTTGGTACTACCTCGGCGAAGACCGCCTCGGTCAAGGTCGTGAGAACGCCAAGCAGTTCTTGGCCGACAACCCGGCATTACTCAACGAAATCGAGCGCCTCATCAAGGCCCAAGCGCTTGAGAATAGTGCCGCAGTCCCTGCCAAGGTGGCTGCTGCTGACGACGGCGATGACTTCTTCGAAGAATAATCCACAGCCACAACCAGGGACCATCACCGCAATCACGGCCCAAAAGCGCGATAGCCAACGGGTCAACCTAATGATTAACGGTGAGTTCGCCCTCGGCGTCAGTCTCGATACGCTGGCCCACGAAGGACTCTTCGTGGGCCAGCACCTTGATGCAGCACGCATCGCCCGTCTGTTGGCCACTGACGCCTACGACCAAGCCAAACGTGCCGCACTTCGCCTCCTTGAAATTCGGCCACGCAGTGAGCGCGAGCTACGTGAACGTCTGCGGCAACGTGGGCATGACACCTCCAGCATCGATGCGGTGTGTCAACGACTCAACGAGACCGGGCTTATCAACGATCAGGCGTTTGCGAGCTATTTGGTTGAACAACGCCAACGCAATGCACAGCGTGGTGGCCAAGCCATCCGCAATGATTTGCGCAAGCACGGCATCGACAGTGATACGATACATCAACTCGCTGATGCACATGACCTTGACGCAAACGATCATGATGGTGCGTTACACCATGCGCGCAAACTTGCGCGACGCATGCAACACCTCGATCGTAACACCTACATGCGTCGTCTGGGCGGCACGCTACAGCGACGTGGCTTTGGCACGGATGCAGTACGGAATGCGATTCGCACCACCTGGAGCGAGATACAGTATCATAAAACCCATCCAGATGATGAATAACTCGTGCTATTTGCATCGACACCAAAACTAGGCGACAATAGACAGCACGATACATGGTGAGGAGAACACATAATGCCTGATATTCAATACCTCGGACATTCCTGCTTCCGCATTCGCGGGCGCGATGGCGTGGTGTTGATGGATCCATGCGATTTATCAACCACGTTTGATATTGGCCGTCCAACTGCCTCGATTGTGACAATAAGCCATGATCACCCAGATCATACGCATGTCGAAGTCGTGCGTCCGCTCAAAGACGATAAGCTGAATGCGTTTCGTGGCCCTGGCGAGTATGAAGTCGGCGGTATTTTGATAACTGGTGTACGCACCTACCACGACAAAAAGAAAGGCGCCGAGCGTGGGCGTAACGTGGTATTTGTGGCACATATCGATGATGTCTCGATTGCCCATCTCGGCGATCTTGGGCATGACTTGACTGCAGGCCAAATCGAAGAAATCGGCGATATTGATGTATTATTTGTGCCAGTCGGCGGCAATGAGACCATCAACGCCAGCGAAGCAGCGAGTGTTATCGCCCAACTTGAGCCTCGCATCGTAATCCCAATGCACTATGCCGCGCATCCACCAGCTGCCGAGCATCAACTCGACGCATTAGACCGTTTTTTACAAGAGATGAATATCAAAGAGCCAACGTTCGAAGAGAAGTTGACCGTTACAAGTAGCAATCTGCCACCTGAGGGGGTTGCCGCACGCGTGGTGTTAATGCGCCCAACTGGTAACGCCTAGCCTCTTCAACCATCGCTGCAATCATGGTATAATAATGTGACCGCACAACAATCCGGTCAATTGATGAGTAGACGAACGAGGGGAAGAGCGCTTCCCCTCGAATTATGTTGTGTTGTGGGGCGATAAGGAGCGCCGCGGACTATGACGAAGTACATTTTTGTAACCGGTGGAGTCGCATCGTCAGTCGGCAAGGGGATTACGGTAGCCTCAATTGGTCGGCTCCTCAAAAGTCGCGGCATCAAAGTATCAGTACAAAAGCTCGACCCCTACATCAACGTTGACCCAGGCACGATGTCACCATATCAACATGGCGAAGTCTTTGTGACAGATGACGGTGCTGAGACCGACCTCGACCTTGGCCACTACGAGCGCTTCATCGACGAGAACTTGACCCGTGCCAGCAACGTCACCACTGGCCAAATCTACTCCTCAGTCATCCAAAAAGAACGCCGTGGTGATTATCTAGGCGGCACTATTCAAGTCATCCCACACATCACCAACGAAATCAAAAGTCGCATCGCTGTGGCCGCCCGCCAATCAAACGCAGATGTCATGATTATCGAAATCGGTGGCACCGTGGGTGACATTGAAGGTCTGCCGTTCCTCGAGGCGATCCGCCAAGTGCGCAAAGACGTGGGGCGTGACCAAGTGCTCTACATCCACGTTACCCTCTTACCCCATATCGGCGCAACCGGCGAGGTCAAAACCAAACCTACTCAACACTCTGTCATGGAGCTGCGCCGCGTCGGTATTTCGGCTGATATCATCGTTTGTCGTGCTGACCATGAAATCACCGATGAAATTCGTGACAAAATCGCGCTCTTCGCCGATGTCGACAGCGAAGCCGTTATTCCAATGGAGACCGTGAATACCATTTATGCGGTCCCACTCAAACTCGAAGAATACGGTCTCGGTGAGTATATCTGCAAACGGCTCGATATTAAATGCGGCGCCCCAGACTTACACCAATGGCAACAGCTGGTTGCACGGATTACCACGTCACACCGCACCGTCACGATTGGCCTTGTTGGTAAGTACATCGAGCTCCATGATGCCTATTTAAGCGTAATGGAAGCACTCGGTCATGCGGGTATTCATCATCAAACCAAAGTCGATATACGCTGGATTCAGTCCGAGCGTATTACACGCGATAACATCGATGAGACACTCAAGGGCGTACACGGCATCTTAGTACCCGGTGGCTTCGGTGATCGTGGCATCGAAGGCAAAATCTTGGCGGCAGACTATGCCCGCGCCAACCACATCCCCTACTTTGGTTTGTGTTTGGGCATGCAGTGCGCCACCATTGCAGTGGCTCGCCATGTCTTGCAGACCGATGACGTGAATAGCACAGAGTTCAACCCGCATACACCACATCCAGTCATCGATTATATGGCCGATCAACTCTCTATTACTGACAAAGGCGGCACGATGCGCCTTGGTGCATATCCGTGTGTGCTTACGCCCGGCAGTAAAGCCGCATTATCGTACGCAGCAACCGAAGTTTCTGAGCGCCATCGCCACCGCTTTGAGTTCAACAACAAATATCGCAAACAACTCGAAGAGGCCGGCCTGGTGATTAGCGGTCAGTCACCTGATCACCGCTTGGTCGAAATCGTTGAGTTGCGCGATCATCCGTGGTTCGTTGGCACCCAGTTCCATCCCGAATTGCTATCACGACCCAATCGGCCACATCCGCTCTTCCGCGATTTCGTCGGCGCCGCATTGCGCCACGAACAATAACCAGCTGCCCACTCATTGGCCCGTGCGTTCCACCGTACGGGCCTTCGTGTATCTGCCTGTACCCATTACACTCCACTCATTCATATTAAACACTGTTAAATTATGAGCAACTCGTGCGCATCTATAATTAAACAATGTTTAATTATACCCAAGGGATAGGAGCGGCACGACGGGCAGGTTTTCGCAGGATCACGGTAATCAAACAAACCACAAAAAAACCGCCCTTGTTGTACGACAAGGGCGGCAAAAAATCATGCTTACTCGAGATAATCTTTAAGGTGCTGGCCAATATCTGTAGTGCGTAAGCGACGCAGCGCCTCAGACTCGATTTGGCGCGCACGTTCACGCGTCATACCAAGCTCTTGGCCTACTTCCTCAAGGGTGCGGCGACGACCATCGGCCAAACCGTAGCGCATATCGATGATACGGCGCTCACGATCACTCAGCTTATTGAGGGCGACGACCAAATCCTGACGAAGCATTTGACGTGCGGCCCACTCAACTGGGGTCTGCATCACATCATCCTCAAGGAACTCACCGAGGGTATGCTCGTTATCATCACCAACGGGCGTCTCAAGCGAGATGGGCTGGCGAGCTGACTCAAGGATGTGTACGACACGATCGGTCGGCATATCAAGCGCCTTGGCAATTTCGTCGGGTGTGGGATTGCGCTCAAGTTGTTGTGAGAGGCGATCAACCATACGCTTGACTTGACTAAATGACTCACCCATGTGGACGGGCAGGCGAATGGTGCGGCCTTGCTCAGCAATTGCACGCGTAACTGCTTGACGGATCCACCAGGTTGCATAGGTGGAGAAGCGATTACCTTTCCAGCAATCGAACTTCTCGACAGCGCGCATCAAGCCGATATTGCCCTCTTGAATGAGGTCAAGCAACGACAAACCACGGCCGACGTACTTTTTGGCGATGCTAACAACCAAGCGCAAATTTGCCTCTGTCAATTCTTCACGCGAGCGTTTGCCGGACTCTTCGACTTTGCGGAACGTCACACGCAACAAGGCTGGATTAAATTGATCGGGCACCGTCATTTGGTTACGTTCGAACATCAGTGCCATTGATGACGGCAGCAACTGCCAAGCAATTGCAACACTCTTAACTTTGGCGTCAAATTGATCGCACAACTCGCGAAGTCGCTCGCCATCAACCACAATCCCCTCGGCTTTGGCTTGCACCTTGACGACGTGCTCGCGCGCACGGAAATACTCTCCGCGTTGGGTATTGCTCAGCGCATAGAACGCCTCAATCGCCACGCCAAGCGACCAATTTGCGCGCACCTCGCTCGCCACAATATCGGCGAGCACCTGCATCGCCGTGTGCATGGCTGGCATGTGGTGAATCATCGTGGCAAAGATTGCATGTGTTAACTCAAGATGCATCGCATCACGTTCTTGTGCCACAGCATTCGTCTTGAGTTGTTCAAGGAAAAGCACGACCTCGATATGGCGTGCAAGTTCGATTTCTCGCTTGGCATTCAATAACGCGGTGCGCCCAATCGCCTGCAGATAATACTGCACCGCATCAGGGAGTGCCCCCAACGAAAGATCACTTTCGACGACATCAGCGTCAGCGACACCTGATTCGACTTCGTCGTCGAGCAACATCTCATCGGTCAACACTGTCATTTCATCAAATCCTTTAACTTCATCCATCTCATGTGGCTCATCTTTCGCAATAGGAGCCACGGTGTGTGCCTGAGTCTTTTGGCGTGCCGGCGCGGATACCTTAGAACGAGTGGCTGGAAGTGCAGCCGTTGGAACGAGATCGTCGAAAGCCAGACTCATGTGTGTCCTTGTAAAAATTCCAATGGTAGAGAAAATCCATATGAAGGCGACGCTCCAGACGGGATTGCCGCATATCATTCGCATCTCAGTCGACCAACTTTGGGCGACAAATAGCCGCACCTGTTCAGTGCGGTGTGAAATTTAGTATAAAACGATATTAAAAAACCTGTCAAGTATGCAACGCATTACAAGTGTATGACCAAATCTATAATGCCAATCAACGATTCGATTATTCGGGTTGAAGTTGCCACCAATCATAGTACGGCAACAAGGCGGTCAACGGGACACTCACATCGTGACTCAGTATCACCTGGGTGGTTGTGATATTCTGCGGGGCAATATCATGCATCGCTTGACGACAGTGGCCACACGGTGGGATGACATAGACGCGCCCGTGTTCATCATGCCAAACTGCCACAATCTGCGCAATCGCATATTCGTTGCCCTCACTTACCATACGCGCAATCGCAACACGTTCGGCACAGATTGTGTTGCTCCCTGTCAATACACATCGGCCCGTGTAGATGTGCCCGCTAGTTGTTATCAAGGCAGCACCAACATCGCCAATCACGCCTTCTTTCAGGTGTTTGGGTTGGACTTGTGCAGATGCCAGCGCAATCAAATCACGATGATGCATACGATATCTCGCTTTCATAGAAAAAGGTGCAGGCAGACTGTTACGTCCACCTGCACCTCTTGTTGTGGTCGGGGCGGAGGGATTCGAACCCCCGGCCTCACGGTCCCAAACCGTGCGCTCTACCAGACTGAGCCACGCCCCGTCAACACCATTGCATTTTACGCTCTCAGCGGACGAATGTCAAACCGATTTTGCCACGAATTTACACAATGGTACAATAAATAATGAAATCATATGCCATATCGGTATATGGTGTAGTTTTTATGTCTATCAGACAGTGAGACACAATCATGATTTACCCACTGCTTCGCCAAGCACTCTTCACACTAGATGCCGAGGTAGCGCACGAACGCACTGCTGCCCTGCTCAAAATCGCCGTCAAAACCCCGGGCATGTCAAGGGTGCTTTCACGCGTGTTTGCGCCGGCGACCCGCGGGCTAGGGCAACAGATTGCCGGCATGCATTTTGCGCATCCAATCGGCCTGGCAGCCGGGTTCGACAAGCATGCAGACTTGACGCATGGGATGGCGCTCTTGGGGTTTAGTCATATTGAGGTCGGTACAGTCACACCGCGTCCACAACCAGGCAACCCCAAGCCACGCCTCTTTCGGCTGGCGCAAGACGAAGCCCTGATTAATCGGATGGGATTCAACAGCGAAGGCATGCACGTAGTTGCCGAGCGGTTAGCCAATCGCCCCCGTTCATTACCTGTCGGCATCAACATTGGCAAAAACCGCGATACAGCGATCGAGCACGCCACGCAAGACTATCTCACGGCGTTTACCCATCTTGCACCACACGCAGACTACGTGGCGGTCAACATCTCTTCGCCAAATACGCCTGGATTGCGTCAATTACACGAAACAGCGGCATTACGCGATTTACTCGAAACGCTCATCAAGGCCAATCAGTGGCAACGCCCCATCTTTCTCAAAATCTCGCCTGATGAGTCGCACGAACAACTTGAGCATGTCGTTTCTACGGCTATTGAGGCAGGTATCAGTGGAATTATCGCAACCAATACAACTTTAGCGCGCCCGAACCTCATGAGCTCCCACGCCGACGAGACTGGTGGACTCAGTGGAGAACCCCTCAAGCAACCAGCATACGAGACGCTGCGCTTTGTGGCGCACCTCGTGGCTAAACGAGTGCCTATTATTGGCGTGGGTGGCATTAGCAGTGCTGCAGACGTGTATGCACGCCTCAAAGCAGGCGCCAGCGCCGTACAACTCTATACGGCGCTAGTCTATCATGGGCCGGCAATCGCTGCACGGTTGACGTGGGGGCTTTCGGCATTGATGCGCCGCGACGGCGTGCGTGACATCAGCGATGTGATTGGCGCTGACCTCTAACGGCGTGAAACCATCAACAACGCCGCTCCATTGGCGGGGACTTTGACTGCGCGCACGCTCTGGTTATGTACCACATAACTGCGTGCGCTTAGTTGATCATGGAGCAACATTTCGTCATCAATCTTAAGCGTGCTAAGCAGGATATCAATGCTAGCATCACTATCACTCGCATTGAGCACCACCACAAGCGTCTCACGCCCATGCATGCGGGCAAATGCAACAGTACGACTCGTATCACGGGCATGAAGCATCACAAGGCTACCACGCCGGAGCGACACAAAGCTCTGACGCAATGAAATGCAGTTGCGGACCCACTCGCGCAACTCTTCATCCCATGCATCACGATTCCACGGGAAACAGGCGCGATTCAGTGGGTCTTTACCGCCGGTCAGACCGATTTCATCGCCATAGTAGATACTCGGTGCCCCTACATACGTCATCAGAAAGAACATGGCGAGCTTGAGGCGTTCGACGCGACCTTCAGCCAATGTCAAAAACCGCTCGGTATCATGACTCCCAATAACGTTGTATTGTGCAGCAGTATGCGCCGGGAGATATCGGGCCAACTCTGCTTCAATACCTGCCGAAAATTCCATGGCACTCGTGGTACGAGTGGCAAAAAAACCAGTTGCCAGCGTCCGTACGAGGTAGTTCATCACTGCATCAAATTGAGTACCATCGAGCCACGGTGTCGCATCCTCCCAGATTTCGCCGACGATATAGGCATCGGGATTGGCGTGTTTGACGACCTGTCGAAACTCGCGCCAAAAGTCATGGTCGGCAATCTCATTGGGGACATCGAGACGCCAGCCATCGATACCGAACTCAATCCAGTAGCGTGCCACATCCAACAAAAATTGCCGCACCGGTGGGTGCGTTACGTTTAATTTGGGGAGCGCTCGTATATCCCACCATGCCGCATATCCAGCAGGCTTGCTTTCGTCGTACGGCGCAAGCGGCAACGACTCGATGTAGAACCAATGACGGTACGGTGAATCTGCGCCATTCTCCACCACATGATGAAACGGATAGAAGCCACGGCCACAATGATTAAATACACCATCAAGAATAACTTTGATACCGGCTGCGTGTGCCGTGTCAAGCAACTCACGCAACGCCGCATTCCCACCCAATAACGGATCGACGGTATAGTAATCATCCGTGTGGTATCGATGATTACTCGCCGAACTAAAAACAGGTGTTAAGTAGAGCGCCGTGATGCCGAGTTCACTCAAATACGGAATGTGCGCCGTAATGCCGTTCAGATCACCACCCATGTAATTTGAGCCGGTCGGTGTTGTGCCCCAGCGACTAAAGACCATGCCATGGGCGTTTGTCCCGCTCGACTGAAACCGATCTGGAAAGATTTGATAAAACACCGCGTCCTGTACCCATTGCGGCACTGGTCCATGTATACCCGACATACCAACCCTCGACTATCTCGTATTGTGTGCGTTATCTTTCTCATTATAATTCAAGAGATGTGCATAGCAATGACAGGGGACAAAATGAGTAGTTGGTTGATTGTCGGATTAGGTAACCCGGGAACACAATATGTCAATACCCGGCACAATATTGGATTTGCCGTACTCGACGC
The DNA here is from genome assembly GCA_964469045.1 of uncultured Klebsiella sp. GTDB lineage: Bacteria > Chloroflexota > Chloroflexia > Chloroflexales > Roseiflexaceae > UBA965. Next base: position 10,839 of record CAYXXK010000051.1, on the reverse strand, counting down.
ATTCAGCCGACGTCATGCACTTAGCCCAAGTGGCACCCGAGCACAAGCAATATTGACCAGTGGATCCATTGCCGGCAACAAGGTAGTCTGTGCCTGGCCTCAGACATTTATGAATCGCAGTGGTATCTCAGTAAGTGGCCTGGCAAGCTGGTACAAAATCCCACATGATCATGTCGTCATCGTCTACGACGACCTTGATTTGTCGTTTGCCCAGCTCCGCCTACGTGAAAAAGGGAGTGCCGGCACACACAACGGCATGCGCTCAATCGTACAACTCCTCGGCACGACCGAATTCAATCGATTGCGCGTCGGCATCGGCAAAACACCCGAAGGTTGGCAGACGCAAGCGTATGTACTCGGCAAATTCAATGCGCAAGAACAAACCGAAATGGACAATCTGCTGACTCGGGCCAGTGATGCGCTGACGACCATCGTCGAGCAGGGCGTCATCACGGCTATGAATCGCTACAACGCCTAACAAAAAACGCGCGGAGTCGTACGACTCCGCGCGTCAGTGATGATCGTTATTCGTCAGTATCAAAACTCCAGGCGTGCACACCTTGAGTAGTAAACGAGAAATGACGCACCTGCATGCCGGCCTCGGTCAACACGCGCTCCATCTCGAGACGGCGATCGAACGGACAGGCAATCACCATAAAGCCACCGCCGCCGGCACCAGTAATCTTGCCGCCCCAGGCACCGTGCTTGCGAGCCTTGGCATAGACCTCGTCGACAATCGGCGGGGCGATATAGGGCGAAAACGCCTTTTTGACCTCCCAGGCATCGTGCAACAAGCGACCGAAATCGTCGATCTTCTTGGCGCGCAAGAGCTTCACTGACTCATCGACAAAGGCTTTGGTCTCATCGTGGTAGCGCAAGGTATCACCTTGTTTGAGACGATTAACTTGATCGTTGACCAACTGTTGGGTCAACAATTTGCGACTACCGATATAGCCGATGAGCAGACAACTTTCGAGTTCGAGCAAGGCCGTAGCGTCACTCAACACCGGCTCAACGATGACGCCGTTTTTGCTGAAGTGATAGACCGACATACCACCGAACGCAGCTGCGTACTGGTCTTGTCGACCACCAGGAATCCCGAGATCAACGCGCTCGATTTTGTAAGCGGTCTCGGCCAATTCATGTGGCGTCATTGGGATATTGTAGGCCTCACCCATTAACTTGAGCATGCTGACAACCAAGGCCGACGATGAGCCGAGACCACTCCCGGGTGGCACATCGGAGAACATGGTAACCTCGACGCCCTTGGCAAGTGGCACCGCATCGAGCACGGCTTGGGGTAGGCTCAGTTTGCCGTCCCAATGACCGGTTACATTGCGGCTAACCTCTTCGAGATCGAGTGAACGGATGGTCAAGGCACCGTCATCACTCGGCTTCAACATACAGCGCACATATTTGTCAATGGTGCAGTTGAGCACCTTGCCGCCGTGCTCCTCGGCATACGGACTCACATCCGTGCCACCACCAAAGAAGCCGATGCGCATCGGCGCTTTTGCTTTGTAAATCCGCATTGCTCTATTCCATCCTCAACAATCCACAAAGAGTATACCACGCGGCTAGTTACGTGTGCCTTTGAGCGTCAAGACCAAATCCTTGGGGAAGTCAGTCAGGCTCTCGAAGGCACCATCTGGCCGACACCAGTACGTATCCTCGATGCGCACGCCGTAGCCCTTGCTCGGGTAGTACAATCCGGGCTCAACGCTAAACACGGCCCCCGGCACGAGCACATCTCCTCGGTCGGCAAGCGATGGGAACCCGAAGTCCTCGTGCACTTCAAGACCTAAGCCGTGCCCAAGCGAATGCACATATCCCTCTTCGATGGGATACTTGCTACCAATGGTCTCGTGGCCACGCTGCTCAAAGTAATTGCACACCATGGTTTGATACGGCTTGGTCGGCGCACCCAATTCAAACTCTTGCACCACCTCGTTGAACGCCCCCATCACATGGTCGTATGCCTCTTGCAACTCGGGAGTAGCATAGTCGATAGCAAACGTACGCGTCATGTCGTGATAGTACCCAGAGGCATCTTTGGGGAAGATGTCAAACACGATGGCCTGGCCACGCTGAAGCGCCATGCTATCCTCACCTCGCGCATGTGGCAAGCCGGCATCACGCCCCTGCGCAAAGATGGTACCCTCACCCACTAAGCCACGGGCGGCCAACTCACGGTCAATCACGGCTCGCACATCGCCAATGGTCATGTGCCGCTTAGTAGTAGGATCGACCACATGCTCACCATCGGCGTAGCCGCTGGTGATGTAGTCGACTGCTGCTTGGACTACTTCACAGGTCTTGCGGCCAACCTCGCGCATCACCGCAACCTCATGGGCATCTTTGGTGAGGCGAGCGGCGCTAATCAAGTCTTTGTCGAACTCGGCCACAAAGGTCACATCGGGCATGGCGGCCTCGAGGCCACGCAACAACGCCAAAAACGGCCCAGTTTGCACGGTGCCGTAGAGGCCAACCCGACCACTAACGCCGAGATCGGTATACATCTGGCGCCGGAGTTCGACCCGGGCGGCGAGGCGGTCGGGGATGCGGGCTGTGATGTCACGCAGGTTCCACCGGCTTGACGAGACGCACACCAGGCCAGTCTCTTGGGCTTGGAGCACCTCCCAGTCGCTATGGATGAGCATGGCCGGTTCGTTGCGCTTTTTGATGACGAGGCCAGTCAAATGGGCGCCACGCACAAAGTAGTTGAACGCCGGGTTGGCTGAACCGAGGCCGTCTGGGCCCTCGACCACGATGGCATCGAGATTGCGTTCGGTCATCAAACGATCGAGATCAGATTGCATTGCTCGTCTCCTCTGCAAGGGCACGCAGGCGTGCTAGATTGTCGATATCGTCTTGTGGATCGTTTTCTTTGGGAGTCTCAAGAATCATCGGCACGTGCCGAATAGCCGGTTGCATCATCAAGCTCCGGAAGCCGTCAAGCCCAACAAACCCAGCACCAATATGCGCATGGCGGTCTGTACGACTACCGAGGTCTTTTTGGGCATCATTGGCATGGATGATTTTGAGGCGATCGATACCGATAATTCGGTCAAAATCCGCCACGAGCTGTGCAGCCGTCTCAGGTGTGCGGAACTCGTACCCGGCCACCAGAATATGACAGGTATCAAGACACACGCCGAGTCGATCGGGGTACTTGCAGGCCGCAATAATGGTTGCGAGCTCTTCAAAGGTACGCCCTAATGTTGTTCCTTGGCCAGCGGTGGTCTCGAGCAACACAGTCACACCAGCACCGACGCCGCTCTCGAAGATGGCATCAAGCGCCTCAGCGACGCGAGCGAGGCCGGCCTCAACACCGCTCCCTACATGGGCACCAGGGTGCGTCACGAGGTATGGTATACCCAAACGGGCACAGCGGTCGAGTTCGTCAGCAAATGCTGCTCGCGATTTGGCCTGCAACTCGGCGTCAGGCGAGGCCAAATTAATCAGATATGAATCGTGCACGACGAGCGGGTTAATGCCGCTTTCGGCATGGGCTGCGCGAAACTGGGACACTTCGGCATCGGTGAGGGCTTTGCCCTTCCACTGCTGTTGATTCTTACTAAAAATCTGAATCGTATCGCACCCAGCCGCTTTGGCGTTGGCAAACGCCTTATGCAAACCGCCAGAGGTCGACACGTGGGCACCGAATTTCATCGTTAATCCCTTTCTGATGCGTTAGGCCAGCGTGCGACGGTGATACTCGAGAACACGGACCAAATCGGCTGGTAATGGGCTTTCAAAAGAAAGTGGCTGGTGTGTGCGTGGATGCGCAAAGCCAAGCTGATAGGCATGCAAAAACTGGCGATCAAGCTTGATTGAGCCAAACTGCGCCCCATACACCGGATCACCGACAATCGGATGTTGAATATGTTGACAATGCACACGAATCTGATGGGTCCGGCCGGTTTCAAGTGTCACACGGAGTAACGTCAGCTGGCCGATGCGTTCAAGCACCTCCCAGTGGGTGCGCGCACTACGCCCGCCATGCACCACTGCCATGCGCAGGCGATCGCGCGGGTGACGCGCAATCGGTGCATCTATCACGCCGCTCTCTTCGCGCATGCCGCCCATCACCAACGCCACATAGGATTTGTGCATGGTATGGGCGAGTTGCTGTTGTTGCAAATTAGCAAGGGCTGCATCGTTGCGGGCAATCACAAGCAAGCCACTCGTGTCACGGTCAATCCGGTGCACGATGCCGGGGCGCACGCCACCGCCAATCACCATGCCCGGGTAATGCCACAACAAGGCGTTGACCAGCGTGCCACGAGGGTGGCCGGGCGCAGGATGCACCACCATGCCGGCCGGTTTGTCGACCACGATAATGTCATCGTCAGCATACACAATATTGAGCGGGATTTGTTCGGCCACAAGCGCAGTATCGACCGGCTCGGGCACAATCACACTGATGCGATCGCCGACACGTAATGGCTCAGCCGCACGCGTGGGCGCATCGTTGCGCAGAATATGCCCTTGGTCAATCAGGCGTTGCACGGCACTACGCGAGACGTCGGGCAAGGCGTCGGCCACAAATCGGTCGAGACGCACACCTTTGTCGGCAGCATCAACGATTAGGAGCACACTCTCATCATCATGCGTTGTCACGAGGCAGCTCTGTTTCTTTTGATTGAGGATCGAGCTCATCGCGCAACGAGGCAATCACCAAGGCAATCACACTGACGGTAATTGCGCTGTCAGCCACATTAAAAATCCCAGGGAACCAGGTGACATGCACGAAGTCGGTGACAAACCCTTGACGGATGCGATCGATGATATTACCAATAGCACCGCCCAGAATCCCGCCCATGGCGAGTTTGGTGACCAAGGTGTGGCTCATCTGGTAACGATACATGTAGATGGCGCCGAGTGAAATGATGATGTTCATGACGGTAAAAAAGTGCGGTATACCTTGGAATAACCCAAAGGCCACACCGGTGTTTTTGACGTAGGTCAAATATAACCATGGTGGCAACACGGGCATGCTCGTGCCCTCAATTGGGCCAAGATTGGTATCAATCCACCATTTGGTCACCCGATCAAACACAAGAACCACAATAAACACTATGGTCGGTACACGCCAATACTGGCGAAACTCACGCATCATGACTACACTCCTAGGCCGACTCGACGGCACGATACCCGCCCACACTACCCGGGTTAAATGTTTCGGCAAATGCGAACACCAACGCAGCGGCCATACTAGACTCCTCACGGAGGACGGTGTGAATTGCATCGGTACTGGGAGTCAGTAACACTTCACTGATATCACTCGTACCTGATGCATAGATGTGCATTGCACTGACGCTCCGCCCATCCGCACCAAACGCACGCCGGATTTCAATGGCTAACACTTCATGACCAACATCTTCGTCAAACAAACGCCGCACCACCTGCCGAATGGTTGTTTGCGCTGTTTTGGCAAACTCTTGGTCGCTCCGTTTATCGCTGAGCGGTAATGGAATTGTGTAATTCCATTGGATTTCGAGGGGCGTGGTCATCACCGTACCGTCATGAATGTGGTGTGACGGTCCCCATACCACAGTCGCTTCAACCCACGGTGGCATATTTGCATCCGTAAGCGGCTCACCATGATCAGGAAAAAGAGTGGCACGAAAGGTGCGCTCAAGGGTTGCAGGTGTGACGTATTCGACGACATCGTGCTCATGCAATCCGACATGCGACCATGTCGACTCGAATGCGTTGATTAGATCTTCGTAACTCAATGCCATATGTGCCTTATTCGCTACGGGACATCGTATTTCCCTCTTCTTATTCTATCATTTATCCCACAAAAAAACGTTGTCTTCGTACAAGCATACCGGCAAGGCGTGCTATACTACATCGTAGATTACACATTGGTGAATACCGCATGTCAGTGACCATCATTACAACACCACATCACGGCGCACATAGCAATTCACGCCATCCAGAACACGCTACGCGTATCGAGGCAATTCTTACTCGCCTCCACGATTCTGCGTCACATATCTGTAGCTTTGTGCAGTCAAATGCACTATCCCCCGAGTGGCTCACCACGGTGCACACAGAGCAATACATACAGTGGCTCCAACAAAAAGTCACGAGTATCACTGGACAATATGCATGGATAGGACAAGACACGTATCTCACCACCGAGACCTACGATGTTGCGCTGCATAGTGCTGGTGCAGCATGTGCTGCTGTTGACGGCGCAATGCGTGATGAGCGGGTCTTTGCACTTGGGCGCCCCCCCGGCCATCATGCAACGCCCAGTACTGCGATGGGTTTTTGTTTTTTTAATAACATTGCTATCGCTGCACGGTATGCGCAACAACGCTACGGGCTACGCCGCGTGGCGATTGTAGATATCGACGTTCATCATGGAAATGGAACGCAAGATACGTTCTACACTGACAATAGCGTCTTGTTTGTGTCGAGTCATGGATCGCCCCTCTACCCGTTTAGCGGCACACTCAACCAAACGGGCAAAGGTGCTGGGATCGGCACCACACTCAACATTCCCATGCCGGCACAAAGTGGCGATGCAGCGTTTTTGCATGCGTACCAACAGATTGTCGTCCCAGCACTAGCGCAGTTCAAACCAGAGTTGTTATTGGTTTCGGCTGGTTTTGATGGACACTGGGATGATCCCATCGGGAATTGTCGTTTATCGGCTCATGGGTATGCAGCGATTCTTGATACACTGATACAGGCTGCACATCGACTTTGTAATGGACGCATTGCCACTGTGCTCGAAGGCGGCTATAGCCTACCAGCGCTCGCTGCCTGTGTGCATGCAGCAGTTGCACGGTTGGCCAACCATGCCGTACCCGAAGACCCATTAGGAACACGCCCGAGCAACCCACACAGCGCAGACCAAACGATTGCATGGTTGCGTGCCAACCACCCACTCTTACACCACACCAAAGGAGTTTCGGCATGACGGTCGCAGTGATTGATTATGGCGCTGGCAATTTGCCAAATGTTGTACGGGCACTGCATCACTTGGGCGTTCCGTTGCAGGTCACCGATAGCCCAACTGTCGTCGCAAGCGCCCCTGCGGTTGTATTACCTGGAGTTGGAGCCACACTCGACACAATGACCTCGCTCAAGCGCACCGGTCTGGATGAGGCAATCCGCGACACAATTCAGCGTGGCACACCGTTCTTGGGTATTTGTGTGGGCATGCAAGTGTTGTGCACAAGTAGCGATGAGTTCGGACCGCATGCGTGTTTGGGGGTCTTTGGTGGGAATGTGACCCGATTCCCCGATACTGACAAAGTACCTCAAATCGGCTGGAATCAAGTACACTACACACCCGCATTTGTCACGCATCCGTTGTTTGATGGGATACCGAGTGGCACGGATTTTTATTTTGTGCATTCGTACTACTGTGCTGTCGATCCATGCATTGTGGCTGGCACCACACAGTACTCATGCGAGTTTCCAAGTGTGCTAGTGCGTGGCAATGTGGCCGCAGCACAGTTCCACCCCGAAAAAAGCGGTGCGGCCGGATTGCGCTTAATGCGCAATTTTGTGACGCACATGGCCAACATTGAATGCGAGCCTACCAATGTTTGAACTCTATCCCGCAATTGATATTCATCAGGGGCGCTGTGTCCGTCTGACCCAAGGTGATTTTGCCACGGCCAACGTCTACGACGAATCACCAGCCAATGCAGCCCAGCGTTGGGTCGCCGAGGGTGCCACACACTTACACGTTGTCGACCTCGATGGTGCCAAGGCAGGGCATCCGGTTAATGTCGAGGCGATTGCCGCCATTGCACAAGCCGTGAATATTCCGATTCAACTCGGTGGTGGCATTCGCACACACGCCGACGTAGCACAGGTGCGATCACTCGGGGTGGCACGCGTTATTATTGGTACCAAGGCCGTCCAAGATGCTCAATTTGTGGCAGACTTGGTGGCAACTCACGGCGATGCCATCATTGTTGGCGTTGATGCGCGCGATGGGCTCGTCCACACAGCAGGATGGCTAGATGGCTCAGCCGTGCTAGCGAACGATTTGGTCAATCAAATGGCTGCTCTCGGCGTCGCACGCATTATCTACACCGATATCAGCCGTGATGGTACGCTGAGTGAGCCCAACTACGAAGCGACGGCGGCATTACTCTCACCAAATGGACCCAAGATTATTGCATCAGGGGGCGTCAGCCGCACCGAGCAACTCAGTCAATTGGCACGATTGGGCGTTCATGGTGCGGTTGTAGGACGCGCACTGTATACTGGCGCAATCAACCTCAAAGAAGCACTCCATACATTGCAATAGGAGGACGTATGACAAATTCAATGAACAGCATCAGCGATAAAATTGCTGAAGAGCGTCAACGGGCAGCAGGTCAAGCACAAATTGCCCAGCTCCAAACCCAAATCGACGATTTGCGCCGTGCCATGAACGACCAAAATCAGAAGTATCAACTCGTTGTAGAGCAACTACGCCATAGTGAGAGTCAAGTTGCAGAAATCCAAAATCAGTTTGTGCGTCAAACCCAAGATCTCGACCAAACTGTTGAGGGCTTCCGTCGTGATATGAGCACCTTGCGCAAGGAAGTAGCAAGTACACTCGTCAAAATCGACGACGGTATTCGCCCTATCCGTGACATGCAAAACCAAATCCAAGAGCTAGCTGAAGCGCGCAAAGCCGACCGCATCACAGTGGCGGGTTTGCTCAATCGACTCACCGAATTCGACCAAAAGATTGGCTCGCTGTTTGCGCTGGTCAAAGAGGCCGAAGAGCGGTATCGCTCATTGGTGGCGCGTATTGAAACTCTCCAAGGCACAGAAGATACTCGACGGACCGAATTACGCAAAATTCTTGAGGAAGTACAAATTGAAAAGCAACACTTACGTCGTCAAGCGATTGAGAACCAACAGCTCGTCGCCGATAGTAAATTGCTTGTCAGCGAGCAGCAAAGTCGTATGCTCCGCATCGAGGACTTCCGTGCCCAAATCGACAAAGTCGTCAACGAAATGCCCGAGCAACTTGTCGCGCTCTCAAATCGCATCACCGAGTTGTTACAAGAAAGCAAAAAGATTGAACGGACATCAACCGAACGCTTCTTGGTCAATCAACAGCGCATCGAAGAAATTCGCATCCAGCAAGACGACAAAATCACCTCAATCCAAGATATGGAGGATCGTCATATCCGCCAAATCACCGCCTGGATCGAGCGTATCGACAGCCATGTCCGTGATCTAGAGCAACGGCTTACCAAAACAACAAATCGTCTCGAGAATGCACAACACGAACACAATTCGCACTTCCACGATATCGAAGAACGCGAAATTGAGTTATTAGGGAATCTCTCAAAAACACTAACTGGTATGCTTGAACGCATCAAGACAAGCCAAGCTGCAACTGCTGAAGCCGACGGAAAGACGCGGTAGCATGCTCAAACGTCGCATTATTCCATGTCTTGATGTTAAAGCAGGGCGTGTCGTCAAAGGCGTGTCGTTTGTTGATCACCGTGATGCCGGCGACCCAGTGGTGCTTGCTGCGCATTACAACGAAAGCGGCGCCGATGAATTGGTCTTTTATGACATCACGGCCAGCTCTGACGAACGCAATATTATGGTCGAGGTCGTCGAACGCACCGCCGCCCAAGTATTTATCCCACTCACCGTCGGCGGCGGCATTCGCACGGTCGATGACATGTACCGCATGTTACGAGCCGGCGCCGACAAAATCTCAATCAATACGGCAGCAGTACTCAACCCACAGCTTATTACTGACGGCGCCAAGCGCTTCGGGAGTCAGTGTATCGTGCTGTCAATTGACGCTCGTCGTGTCCCGCATCCCGACAAATCACCACACTGGGAGGTATTCACCCACACCGGTGCCAACGCACGCTCAACCGGACTCGACGCCGTTGAGTGGGCAGTGCGCGGTGCCGAGCTCGGTGCCGGAGAACTCGTCATCAACAGCATGGATGCCGATGGCACCTATGCAGGGTATGATCTCGCGCTGTTACAGGCCATCTCAAGCCGCGTCGGCATCCCCGTGATTGCATCGGGGGGCGCCGGCACGCCCGATCATCTGTACGATGGGTTAATGGTCGGTGGGGCTGATGCGGTCCTGGCAGCGAGTATCTTCCATTTCGGCAATTACACCATTCAGCAAGTCAAAGACGAACTCCGCCAACGCGGCGTACCAATGAGGTAATGTATGCACATCACGGTGCGCTATTTTGCCGGACAACGCGACATTACCAAATGCCAGCATGAGCAGCTTGATGTTGCCGACGGGAGCACATTAACATCAGTGTGGCAGCTGCTCGAGGAGCGCTACCCAGGACTTGCGCCGTTCCGTGGACGTGTGCTATACGCCCAAAACGCCCGTTTTGTGCCGGCCGAGACGACGATCAACGACGGCGATACAGTGGCATTTATCCCACCGGTCAGCGGCGGTACCTTTAAGCCATTTGTGGTGACTGCACAGCCACTCGACCCTACACCGCTAGTAGCGCATGTCAGTGCGCCAAACGTCGGGGCAATCGTGACCTTTGCGGGCACGGCACGCGACCACTTCGGCGATCGAGCCACGGCCCGGCTTGAGTATGAGGCCTATGTCGAAATGGCCGAGCAGGTGCTTGGCGATATCGCCGCCGAGGCAATCGCACGCTTTGGCCTGGTCAATGTGGCCATCCATCACCGCATCGGCATCCTCGAAATCGGCGATACGGCGGTGCTCGTCGTCGTCGCATCGGCACACCGCGGGCCGGCCCTCGAGGCCACCGGCTGGATTATGGACCGCATCAAAGAGATTGCCCCGATTTGGAAAAAAGAGCATTGGGCCGATGGCGCCCAAGAGTGGATTGGCAA
>CAYXXK010000050.1:20268-22780 GCA_964469045.1 uncultured Klebsiella sp. | reverse complement strand
CCGGTTGTGCCGAGTGCAACTGCGTAGTTCGAGCCTGCTTCTACCTGCTCAACGGGCACGTTCGCCATCCACCGTGGCAAGGTGGCCTGACCCTCACGATTGAAGCCCCAGGTCACAAGGGTGTTGTTTTGCAACACGCCCAAGGTGAACGATGCGCCGACAGCCACATCACGGATCGCAAACGGATTTGGCGTAGGCGTAAACGTGTTGGTTGGAGTAAACGTGTTGGTTGGGGTGAACGTGTTGGTTACCGTAGCGGTGTTCGTCGCCGTAGGCGTAAAGGTACGCGTTGGCGTGAACGTGCGCGTTGGCGTGAACGTGCGCGTTGGCGTACGCGTGGCAGTACGCGTGGCAGTATTCGTTGGCGTATTAGTAGCTGTAGCTGTGTTGGTTGCAGTATTTGTTGCCGTCGCTACCGGTGTGTTGGTTGGTGCGATGGCGGTAATCGTGAACGATTGCGTAACCTGTGCAGCTGACGACCACAATTGACCCGAACCATCGGTACCACCACCTTGGGCAGCCACCAATGTACAGGTTCCACTAGCCAAAACAGTCACAACACCAGCCGACGTCACTGTACACTTGGTCGGCGTATTTGATGCGAATGTCACAGGTAACCCTGACGAAGCAGATGCTGTAGAAGCAATACTAAATGGTGCGGTACCAACACCGCCATAATAATTGGCAGTCACACCGGTCAAATCAAATGATACTGTCTGCGGGAAACCCATGGAGATGTTATCGATCCAGAAAGCCGCACCCGAAGCACGACCACCAGTTAAGTCAAACGTACCATGCACAAAAACGAAGCGATAGGTGTCTTTAGTTGCAGGAATTGTTACCGACGAGAACTCCCATGCAGTTGGCATGACGGTACCAGTCTGATCAAACACCTTAGTCCATGTACATCCATCGGTGTCAAGCAAGTAGCCGATAACTGCAAAGTCATCACCACCAGTCGCAACAGTGGCCCACCAATCCAAGGTAACCACCATGCCAGCCTCGGCACGAAACACATCACTAACGATTGCAGGGCCATGCGATATATGGAATGGGTTACCAGCACTACTTGTAGTTGGGATGTTTAACAAAACAGCTTTAGAACCAGCAGTAATTGCTGGACCGGTTGTAGCACCACTTACCACTGACGTTACAGTCGATACACTACGACCTGCATGAGTCGTGACTCCATCGTCATTGGTTGGAACAGTTGTTGGTGGTGACCCTGGTTTATTGAACTTTGAATCGCGCGAGGTAACACCAGCATAATTGGTCAAGTCTACAGATGTACATCCACCCAAAGAGGTGACGCCCAAATCTACTTGAGTCGTTACCACACTCCAATTATCCAAACCAGATGCACCATTCTCGAAACTACCATTTTGCAAATACGGCACGGTTGAAGTGCTATCAGCAGCCCGTACCGACGTTGAGGTGAGTGGCAATGCACTCACTGCCAACACGAATGCTAAGACCAACTTGGCAAATCGTGCTCCCACAAATCGTGCTCCCATGTGTTCTCCTTTTTTCCTCCGACAAGCCACAAAGCATGACCCCAACTACGTCAATCAGGGTACAAAGAACTCGTTGATGACTATTCGTGTCAACATGTGTTGAAGCAGAATGGTTACTACAGCCTGTCTTATACTAATAATGATACGTTGGCACAGCAATTATGTTGCTGATATTTTGCTGTTTTTACTCAATTTTCGCTGTGTATTGTTTTGTTTTTTTTCAATAAAACCCGAAAACATTAACTATTCGTTTGCAATCAAACATCCCATGACATCCACGATGGAATCGCGACGGTCATGGGATGTGCTCAAAACCCTATATGGTGTGTTTATGGAGTCGCCGTTGGGGTGCGCGAGACCAAGGCACCGAGCGATGCATCACCGAAGGCGATGACACTGGCGTCACGCAACCCGATGACCGAGTTGACGTAGCCAGCCGAGATGGCGCCGGCCTTGCTAATACCGTTCGGGATCTTGGCTTGACCGAAGTTGTTGCGGCCCCAGCCGAAGACGACACCATCACGCGTCAAGGCCAGTGAGTAGCCAACGCCGGCGCTGATGGCAATGACGTCCGTCATACCGTTCGGAATACGACACTGGTTCTCGTTGTTACGCCCCCAACAGACCACCGTACCGTCGCTCTTGAGCGCTAACGAGTGATCAAAGCCGGCGGCCACCGCAGTCACGTTCGACAAGTTGGCCGGAATGTTGGTTTGTGACCACGTGTTACGGCCCCAACCATAGACCTTGCCGCCCTTGACTACGAGTGAGTGTGAGTGACCGGCAGCAATTGCACTAGCACCAGTGCGCGCAATAGCGGGGATATCGCGTTGTTTGAAGTCGTTACGACCCCAGACAATGACGTCACCGTTGGTCTTGAGTGCCATTACGTGGCCAAGACCGGCCGAAATCGCACGTACATTGGTTTGGGCAGCGGTCGGAATCGTCAACTGACCGAACTCGCTCTTACCCCAGGCATAAACACGTCCGGTCGTACC
>CAYXXK010000050.1:0-20258 GCA_964469045.1 uncultured Klebsiella sp. | reverse complement strand
TGCTCAACAGGCACACCCGCCATCCAGCGTGGCAAGGTGGCCTGACCCTCACGATTGAAGCCCCAGGTCACCAAGGTATTATTTTGTAACACGCCCAAGGTGAACGATGCTCCGACGGCCACATCGCGGATCGCAAATGGATTTGGCGTCGGCGTGAACGTGTTGGTGGGAGTGAATGTATTGGTGGGCGTAAATGTGTTGGTTACCGTGGCGGTGTTCGTTGCTGTTGGCGTAAAGGTACGCGTTGGGGTGAACGTGCGCGTTGGGGTGAACGTGTTGGTTGGCGTCCGCGTGAACGTGCGCGTTGGCGTGTTGGATGGTGTATTAGTTGGCGTGTGGGTCGCCGTGTTGGTTGGTGTGTTGGTTGCCGTGTTGGTTGCCGTCGGTACCGGTGTATTGGTTGGTGCAATGGCGGTAATCGTGAATGATTGGCTTACTTGTGGAGCAGCAGCCCACAATGCAGTACCATCATCACCACCCGCTTGTGATGCCACAATCGTACATGTACCGCTGCCCAAAATCGTCACAACACCTGCCGATGTGACAGTACATTTTGTTGGTGTTGATGAGGTGAACGTCACCGCCAAACCTGAGGTGGCTGATGCATTTGAGGCGATACTAAATGGTGCAGTACCTACACCACCAAAGTAGTTAGCGGTCACACCGCTCAAGTTAAAGGAGATCGTCTGTGGTGTACCCATCGAGATGTTATCAACCCAAAACGACGCACCTGACCCTTTGAGACCAGTAAAGTCGAAGGTACCATTCACAAAGACAAAATGATAAAATTCTTTGGTCTCAGGTATAGTAACTGAGGCAAATTGCCAACCCGTGCTCACTGTCTTTCCGGTTACATCAAGAATTTCATATTGAGCACAGTCAGCAGCACTCTCTGCAGGTGTTCCATTATCATTAACATCAGTATCGAGCAAGTACCCCAACACCGCAAAATCGTCACTTCCTGCTGCAGAGAACCAGTTTAGCGTAACTACTTGACCGGCAACACCACGAAAAACGTCACTCACAATTGCTGGACCGTGAATAACGTGATATCCAGTAGCTCCGGTTCCATTACCTAACACGAGCTGTACAGCATTACTGCCATCGGCAGGAGCTAATGCACCAACACTGGATACCGTTGACACAGCATACGACGACCATGATCCTGTATCATTGTCATTAGTTGGTTTAGGACCATTTCCCGAGTTCCACGTTGGCGCAGCACCATATGTGCTTGGGCGTGTCCAGATTCCTGGGTAGTCCGTAGTATCTTCAGAAAGACAACCGCCTAACACACTTGTACCAGCAGGACCGTCTCCATCCAAGTCAATACGGGTTTGTACAGCTGTCCAATTGGTCAATCCATTTTCGAAGCTACCATTTTGTAGATACGGCGTCGTGGCCGTTTCGTCAGCAGCACGTACCGACGTTGAAGTGAGTGGCAACGCACTCACTGCCAACACGAATGCTAAGACTAACTTTGCAAATCGTGCCCCCACAAATCGTACTTCCATGTGTACTCCTTTACCTACGACACGCAACTAAAAATGAACCAAACCATATCAATTTGGGTACAAAGAAACACGCTGATGACTATTTGTGTCAACGTGTGTTGAATCAGAATGTTTACTACAATCTGTCTTTCACCAATAATGATACGTTTGCACTGAAATTATGTTGCTGATATTTTGCTGTTTTTACTCGTTCTCTTGCACATATCACCATACTTTTCTTATGAAACACACAGAAATGTTAACTATTCTTTTACAATCACCCATCCTACGACCGGAGCGATTCTATCGCACTTGCCATAGGATGAGTATGAATTCAAACGTTGCGATGAGTTTATGGCGTTACTGTAGGGGTGCGCGAGACCAAGGCACCGAGTGATGCATCACCGAAGGCTATGACGCTGGCATCACGCAACCCAATGACCGAGTTCACATAGCTGACCGAGATGGCGCCGGCCTTGCTGATGCCGTTCGGGATCTTGGCTTGGCCGAAGTTGTTGCGGCCCCAACAGACGATGGTGCCATTGCTCTTGAGCGCATATGCCGTTACGCGCGATAGCGGGGATATCGCGTTGCTTGAAGTCGTTACGCCCCAGACAATCACGTCACCGTTGGCCTTGAGTGCCATCACGTGGCCGAGACCAGCCGAAATCGTACGCACATTAGTCTGGGCTTCCGCATTATGCGCCTAGGATATCTGCATAATCAAACAGATGTATCTTGAACCGCACATCCAGCATACTCGCTTTCCAAATGGACATGAATCATCAAACACGTACCGGTATCGTTGCCAATTGTGCATGAGCGTAATAGTAATGAACACATCACTATTACACGTACCCATGAAGTTGCATCTCTAGTCAATACAATATGTTGCCACAGTCCAGGTATCGAGCCTTATTGTCTCTACTTCAACACTACTTTTTGCAGAGGTGGTACTGCTTATGTGTCAGCAGCTGCCATCCCACTATCCGCAGTTACTAGCACCAACCTAACCATCATCACGAATACCAATAGTGTCTTGACTCTCTGCTTTTCAAGGCACCAATACCATGCACGTGTGACCATGTAGTGCAAGTTTCTGTTCTTACCTCATCAAGCAATATGGCATACATATTGTTATGATAAATATTGATTTACCCCTATGTAACAATCAAACAAATAATCATGTATTTCATTTTGAACCACATATGTCTTACATAGTATTCATCAAATTTATTGACTAAATACACGTACAAAACTGTCATTCGCCTTAAATATTTTCGATTTCAATGCAACAAACAGCACAAATTTTTGTATGCTATCATTTCACACTGTAAAACATTTGTTAATTATCAATTATTAACAATATTTGTGTATTTCTCATCGTTATTAATCTCAAAGTAAAAGCAATTATGTTGTGGCATTACTGTGTTTGTTGTGTTGAATAATGACATGTTAGTTACGTGCAATACAAAAGAATACACCACAACTATGCTTCGATACTCATGAACAGATTGCATCGAATCATGGTATTTGTGATTAACTATCATCGTAGCCTGAACCAGGGCATGGCGAACTTCTATTCACACTATGTCGAAGATCTACGCTATTGCGCTACGGACTCACGTTGTTGCTTGACATCTCATACAAAAGATGTTTAAGTTATAAATGGTGCGCTACATATAACAAGACGTATCGATTGTTATGTGATGCTCTGCTCTGATGCGAAATAATGTCACAACGTACATACCGTTTTGCTGACGCGTCAATGGGTTGCACAGCTAGATAGACGCACTATGCGGGGTGGCTATCCCCGATGTTTATAGCCACTGTGGTTTGCTGTATCACACCCTTTCACACATGCATGTAGGAGAAACCATGGCTGACTCAACAGAGAAATGCCCATATCACGGCGCGACCACCACGCCAAACATGGGGACGCAGAACAAAGATTGGTGGCCCAAAGCGCTGAATCTTGACATCCTGCGTCAACACGATACTCGTTCGAACCCACTCGGCGATTTCGACTACCGCACAGTCGTCAAAACGCTTGATTTTGCTGCCGTCAAAGCCGACATCCGTACCGTCATGCGTGACAGCCAAGAATGGTGGCCAGCTGACTACGGCCACTATGGTCCATTCTTCATCCGCATGACCTGGCACGCCGCCGGTACCTACCGCGTCGGTGACGGCCGTGGTGGTGCGAGCACCGGCAGTCAGCGCTTTGCACCGCTCAACAGCTGGCCCGACAACGGCAATCTCGACAAAGCCCGCCGCTTGCTCTGGCCAATCAAACAGAAGTACGGCAACAAGCTCTCATGGGCTGATTTGCTGGTAGTAGCTGGTAACGTCGCCATCGAAGACATGGGTGGCCCAAACCACGGTACCGCCCTTGGTCGCGTTGACATTTGGCACCCCGAGAAAGACATCTATTGGGGCTCAGAGGATACCTGGCTCGGCGACAAGCGCTATGGCGCAACCCGCCAAGACCTCGAGAATCCGCTTGCCGCCGTGCAAATGGGCTTAATCTACGTCAACCCCGAGGGTCCGAACGGCAACCCAGACCCACTCCTGTCAGCGCAAGACGTGCGCGAAACCTTCAAGCGCATGGCCATGAACGACGAAGAGACATTTGCGCTCGTCGCCGGCGGTCACACCTTCGGTAAGGCCCACGGTAATGGCCCTGCCTCGTGCGTTGGTCCAGAGCCCGAGGGTGCCGAGATCGAGGCCCAAGGTCTTGGTTGGGCTAGCACGCACAAGAGCGGCAAGGGCGTCGATACAATCACCAGTGGCATCGAAGGCCCGTGGACTGCCAACCCCATCCAGTGGGACATGGGCTACCTCGAGTTGCTCTACAAGTACGAGTGGCAACTCGCCAAGAGCCCAGCCGGTGCCCACCAGTGGTATCCGATTAACTGTGCCGAAGAAGACATGGCACCACAGGTCGATGGTAGTGGCCAAAAGGTCCTGCCGATGATGACCACCGCCGACATGGCCCTCAAGTTTGACCCCATCTACCGGGCCATCGGCGAGCGCTTCATCAAGGATCCAGCCGGCTTCGGCGAAGCCTTTGCCCGCGCCTGGTTCAAACTCTTGCATCGCGACATGGGGCCCAAGAGCAACTACGTGACTGGCGACTACAAAGACGTCAGCTACACCTGGCAAGACCCGGTACCAGCCGGCACGATGCCAACCGCCGATCAGGTCGCCAAGGCCACGGCTGCTATCAAGGCCAGTGGCTTGAGTACTACCGAGATGGTCGAGACCGCCTGGGCCAGCGCTGCCACCTTCCGTGGGTCAGACAACCGTGGTGGAGCCAACGGTGCCCGCATCCGCCTGGCACCACAGCGCACCTGGGCCGTCAACAATCCAGCTTTGCTCAACAAGGTGCTCCCGGTATACGAGAAAATCGCAGCCGATATCGGCATCAGCATTGCTGATGTCATCGTGCTCGCAGGTGGCGTCGCTATCGAAGGTACCTGTGGCGTGGCCGTACCATTTGCTGGCGGCCGTGGCGATGCGCGCCAAGAGGATACCGATGTCGAGAGCTTCGGCTACCTCGAGCTGCGCGCAGACGCCTTCCGCAACTACGTGGAGAAGGAATTCGCCGTCAGCCCCGAGGAGATGATGCTTGACAAGGCCCAACTTCTCGGCTTAACCCCGGTTGAGTTGACCGTGCTCGTTGGTGGCATGCGTGCCCTCGGCGTCAGCCGCACCGGCGAAGGCGTGTGGAACAGCACCGCCAAGCTCGACAACAGCTGGTTCAAGACGTTGCTCAGCATGGAAGTCAAGTGGGAGAAGACCGGCTACAACAGCTACGTCGCCAAACACCGCACAACCGGCGCCGAAGTCCGCAAGGCCACCCGCATCGACCTCGTCTTCGGCTCGAACTCTGAGTTGCGCGCCATCGCCGAAGTCTACGCCCAAGACGATAACAACGACAAGTTCGTACGCGACTTTGTGGCCGCATGGAACAAAGTCATGAACGCCGATCGCTTCGATTTGCGCTAGTTGTTTGTCAATTCGCCCGTATCCTTAACACCGGCACGATGATGAATCGTGCCGGTGCTTTCTTTGGGCAGTATAAAGCGCAGGGACATATCCTCACCAAGCAGAGTTTGCTATAATAATGATGTTCACGTTATCACTCATGTAGATGTATGTTCCTGTACGGGAATCGTTATGTTTGATTAGGGAGGTTTTGCATGACCGAAGATGCTCGCCCCAGCAGTGCCGCTGCGGATATCTACTATCCGACAGCCGACATCGTCGCCAACGCCAACATCACCGCCTACATGCACCAAAAAGGTTGCACCACATGGGATGAACTACACCGTTGGAGTCTCGATCATTCTGACGAATTCTGGAATGACATGGCACAGCGCCTTGCGTGGTACAAACCCTACACCACCATTCTTGACGAAAGCGCCAAGCCGTTTTATAAGTGGTTCACCGACGGAAAAATCAACATTGTGCACAATGCCATCGACCGCCACCTCAAAACCTGGCGCCGTAACAAGCTCGCCTATATCTGGGAGGGCGAAGACGGCACGGTGCGCAACTTCTCATACGCTGATGTCAACCGCGAGGTCAGCAAGCTCGCCAACATCCTCAAGGCCATGGGCGTGCGCAAAGGTGACATCGTCTCAATCTACTTGCCTCGCGTGCCCGAGTTGCCGTTCGCCATGTTGGCGTGTGCCAAAATCGGCGCCGCCCACTCCGTCATCTACGGTGGCTTCTCACACGAGGCCTTGCGCGACCGCATCGCCGATGCTCACTCCAAAGTACTCATCACCGCTGACGGCGGCTTTATGCGCAACAAAGTGGTCGAACTCAAAAAAATCGCCGACGAGTCAATGGCGGCTAGCCCCACCGTCCAAACCTGTATCGTACTCAAACGCACCGGCCACGCCGTCGAGATGCAAACTGGCCGCGACTACTGGTACCACGACTTGATGTCGTTGCCCATCGCCAGCGAAAAGTGCGAAACCGAAGAGGTCGATGCCGAGCACCCACTCTTTATCCTCTACACCTCCGGTTCAACCGGCAAGCCCAAGGGCGTGTTGCACACCCACGGCGGCTATGCGGTCGGCACCTCGGCGACCTTTAACTTCACCTTTGACATCAAAGAAGACGACATCTACTGGTGTGCTGCCGACCCAGGTTGGATTACCGGTCACTCATACATCGTCTACGCACCATTAATGGAGGGTGCCACCTCGATGATCTACGAGGGTGCCCCCAACTACCCATACCCCAATCGCTGGTGGCAGATTGTCGAGCGCTACAAAATCAGCATCCTCTATACCGCACCAACCGCCATCCGCGGCCTGATGCGCTTCGGCGATGCCTGGCCCAAACGCCACGATTTGTCGAGCTTGCGCCTGCTCGGTTCGGTCGGTGAGCCAATCAACCCCGAGGCCTGGCGCTGGTATTACGACGTCATCGGCGGCGGTCGTTGCCCCATCATGGATACTTGGTGGCAAACCGAGACCGGCGGCTTCATGATTACCCCCAACCCGACCACGCCACTCAAACCAGGCTCAGGCACCAAGCCATTCTTGGGCATCGAGATGGACGTTGTCGATGAGCAGGGCAATAGCAAGGCACCCGACGAGGACGGTTTGCTCGTCGCCAAACGCCCATGGCCGTCGATTATGCGCACTATTTTGCACGATCCCGACCGCTACGCCAATTCATATTGGAACTGCGAGCCAGCCGGCATGTATACCGCTGGTGACTCAGCCCGCCGTGACAAAGACGGCTACTTCTGGGTCATTGGCCGCATTGACGACGTCATCAAGGTCTCGGGTTACCGCCTCGGTACCGCCGAAATCGAGAGCGCCCTCGTCTCGCACCCATCAGTGGCAGAAGCAGCCGCCATTGGGCTGCCGCACGAGGTCAAGGGCACTGGTATCCACTGTTTCGTAATTTTGCGTGCGGGTATCGATGGTAGCGACAAGCTGGCCGAGGAGTTGCGCGGTCACGTCGCCAAGGAACTTGGACCAATTACCCGCCCCGAGCAGGTCATGTTTGTGCCGAGTTTGCCCAAGACACGCTCCGGCAAAATCATGCGCCGCGTGCTCAAGGCTCAGGCGCTCGGGCAAGATCCCGGCGATATCTCGACGCTCGAATAGCAATTACCCATTCGCCCTATCCACCCCACGTTGTTGTGACAACGTGGGGTGTGTTGGAGTTATACCATGCCCCGTATTGGTGCAATTTTGATTGGTCAATCACCGCGCCCTGATTTGGTCAGGCCGCTCCAAAAAGCCAATCCTCACTTTCAGTACATCGAATCAGGCGCACTTGACTTCGTCGATGAAGCCGATATCCCGACCACACCCCGTGGTGATTACATCCTAACCACACGCTTACGTGACGGGCGCCTTGTAGAAGTCGATGAGAAATTTCTCTTTCCTCTTTTGCAAAAAGCCGTTGCTGATGTCGAGCGCCAAGGAGTCACCCTGAGTGTATTGCTTTGTGCCGGACCATTTGAGGGACTGCGCGGTGACAAACCACTCTACCGTCCTACCGCCATGGCGAGCACCATCATGCACAGTCGTGGATCAAACCGAATCGCAGTACTTAGTCCCAACGAGACACAAGCCGCTGCGATTAACCAAAAATGGCTAAACTTGGGATTCTCACCAATCATACTGGTAGATCCCGGCTTGCCCGATGCTGAACTCGCACAATGGATTAAGGCTCAACTCAGCTTCACGAGCGTTGATCATCTCGTCATTGACTACGTTGGACATCCAATTGAGAAAGCCTTGACGCTCGAACACATCCTCAACATACCCGTTATCGACCTTGGCAAGATTATCGGCGACATGTTACGTCACATTACGCCTTAGGAGCACTACATGCCACGTCATACCTTTTTGCATGGCACCTACACCATCGCTCCGACGCCGTTTTTGCCAAACGGCGACATCGACCGAACAAGTCTCCCAACTATGGTAGACTTCTTGGCCAATCTCGGTGTCCAAGGCATCACTATCCTCGGCGTCATGGGTGAAGTCGACAAACTCGGTGATGCCGAACGCGACACCATTATTGAAGATGTTGTAGCTGCTGCTGCCGGGCGCATTCGCGTCTGCGTCGGCACAAGTCACGTCGCAACTGATCGCTCTGTGGCTTTCAGTCGACGCGCCGTCGAGCTCGGTGCAGATGCCTTGATGGTGGCTCCGCCCAAGCTGGGCAAGCCCAACGATGCCGCATTACGCGCTCACTATCACACCATCGCCAGTGCGGTTGACGTCCCAATTGTGGTCCAAGACCATCCACTGAGTAGCGGTGTCTTGATGAGCGTCGACTTCTTGGCCAATCTGGCCCGCGAGGCGCCGACCTGCAACTACCTCAAACTCGAGGAGGAGCCGACCGCCGCCAAGACCACGCGCATGCGCGCAGCCGCCCCCGATATGGTCATCTTCGGCGGCATGGGCGCCAACATGCTCCTCGAGGAGCTCCGCCGTGGCGCCGACGGCACCATGACCGGATTCGGCTTTAGCGAGGTGCTCGTCAAAATTTGTACGCAATGGTTTGCTGGCGATCATGACGGCGCAGCCGCGACCTTTTATCATGCTTGTCCGCTGATTCGCTACGAAAACCAGCCCGGAATTAACCTCGCCATCCGCAAGTACATCTACATGCGACGTGGCGCCATCGCTCACGCCCATGTCCGTGCGCCATCGAGCCCACTGGCTGCCGATGTGATTGCCGACCTCAACGATATCGTCACTCGTCTGGGCTTTGCCCACCTGTTCATCAAAGGAGCCTAATCATGAATCTCGGACTCAAAGGCAAACGCGCCGTTGTTTACGCCGCCAGCCGCGGCCTCGGTTATGCCTGTGCCCTCGGCCTGGCTCGTGAGGGGGTCAAACTCGTCATCGCTAGTCGTGATCAGGCACGCATTGATGCCGCCGCCGAGCGGATCCGTCAAGAAACCGGCACAGAGGTCATCGGCGTGGCCGCTGACGTCAACACTCAAGCCGACATCCAAAAGGTCATCGATACTTGTGTCAACGCCTACGGCGGCCTCGACATCGCGTTGCACAACGCCGGCGGCCCTCCTCCTGGGGGGTTTGATGCGGTCAACGACGCCCAGTGGTTGTCCGCCTTCAACCAAAACTTAATGAGCTTTGTCTGGATGGCGCGCGGTGCCATGCCCCACATGAAAGCCAACAACTACGGGCGCTTGCTCACCATTGCCTCGTCATCTATCCGCCAGCCCATCCCCAACCTCATCCTCTCGAACGTGATGCGCGCTGGCGTCAATGCCTTGGCCAAAAGCCTCTCACGCGAGGTGGCCCAGCACAAGATCCTCGTGCATGTCGTCGGCCCCGGTCGCATCGCCACCGAGCGCATCGACGAGCTCGACCGCGCTGCCGCCGAGCGCAGTAACACACCGCTCGACCAAGTCAAATCAGCCTCGCTGGCCACTATCCCAGCCGGGCGCTTGGGCGAGCCCGAGGAGTTCGCCAACTTCATCGTCTTCTTGTCGTCTGAAGCCGCCAGCTACATGAGCGGCACCTCGACATTGATTGACGGCGCCGCCTCAAACGCATTGCCCTAAATCAGATACACAAAAACGGGCGGTACAGGGAGTACCCTGTGCCGCCCGTTATGCGTTGTTCTACTTATGGGAAGGTTGCCCCCGTGGTGTGGAACTTGACGGCCACGTGTACCGTACTATCCACCAGCGTGCGATTACCAAGCTGGCCGTAATCGTTCTCACCAACACAGTAGACTTTGCGACTAGATGCAATGGTACCATTTACTGCGCACACATTGTATTTGGTTGTATCAATATCGACCACATCAAGAATCGTGGTCACGGTACGCACGGCGTATTGCGCAGGGATGTACAAACTATCGCCAAACTGCCCGTATGTGTTTGTCCCCCAACACCAAATATCAGTATTCTTGATGGCGCAGGTAAACTTCTCGCCTGCATCAACAGCAGTCACACCAGTCAACTTGGTAGAGGCGTTCGTCTTGACCGATAACGCACGCGTGCTACTTGTCTGGGCGCCTTGACCTAGCTGATAATCACGCCCATATCCCCAACACATGACCTCGGTATTCTTCATCAAGGCACACGAATGTATGGAACCGGCAGATACACTGGATACTGCGCCGATTGCCACACCGGCTGATGTTTTGAGTTGCGTGGCCGTCAGCGCTTTTTCGGTATCTCCACTACGTCCATTACCAATCTGGCCATACCCATTATTTCCCCAACAATAGACATAGTTTCCGAGTTTAGGATTAGCCATCGCCACCGTCGCACACGTATGAAACCCTCCAGCCGAAATTCCCTGGGCATTCGTCAACGGCACATACGAAATCGGCGTGCCACTCGATGGCGTCAACACTTGACGCGCTAATGAGTCTGCAGGAGCACGTGTGTGATTTAAGCCGAGTTGACCAGAATTATTATTGCCCCAGCACCAGATCGAACGGCTTTGTGAACTACGAATCACACACCAATGTGGCGAACCATTCGCAGATCCCCCCACCGCAATCGCCACCGCATCGCTGATATACTGACCGCCACTTAACGCACCGGTGCGAGATGCCACATCATATGCAGACGATCCGCCCCAGCACCAGACTTGACCACTTTTGAGGGCACACGTCCACTCACCGTTGCTGGCAATCTGTGAAACCCCGGTCAACGGCGTGTTGTCACTCAACACCACGCGTACTGCACCAGTGTATACGCCCGGTGCTTGATTCGACCCGAGCTGACCCTTATCATGCCGCCCCCAACAGTAAACACTACCAGCAGTAACTCCACAACCAAAATACGTTCCCACACTCACATCGGTCACTGTGGCAGCCTGTACGGGCGATGCCATAGGGTGTAAACCTACCACCATCAACAGTGCAAATGCAAGCCACATACGCCACATTCGTACATACGTAGACATACCCCCTCCTAGACTTTTTGTAATATTCAAGATGACAACCACAGTCTACTCCTGTTTGTAAATTTCGTCTATACTTTTACGCCAAAAAAATACGAAATCATTGACAGAAGTACGCATAGCACCACATCGTAATCGAATGGCAGCACCGACAAACGGTATGTCATCCACACCCATCCAGCACGCCGTATAATAGACACAACCCCGCACCAAACGGAAGGACTCGTATGATTGACTTGATTGTTCGCAACGCCACGGTAGTCAACGCTGATGGGCGCCAACAACTCGATGTGGCCGTCCACGACGGCAAAATCGTCGCGCTCGGGCGTGGCAGTGCCTTGCCAGACGCCCACCAAGAGGTCGATGCCGGTGGGCTCTATTTACTCCCGGGCGTCATCGACAGCCATGTCCATGTGCGCGACCCCGGCCGCACCGAACGCGAGGATTTTGCCACGGCTACTCGGGCCGCCGCCTCCTCGGGCGTCACCACCATCTGCGAGATGCCGATTGCTACGCCGTCGGTGCATAATCCACAAATATTGGCTGACCGCATCAGTATCGTGCAGCCCAAAGCCTATACCGATTTTGCTTTTTATGGCGGCGCAGCCGACGACAACCGTGGTGAGATTCAATCACTAGCGAATGCGGGAGTCATCGCCTTCAAAACTTTTCGCACGGCTGTGCCGGTAGGCCGTGAAAAAGAGTTCATCGGTTTGTGCTGCCCAGACCCAGGCGCCTACTACGTCGTCTTGCAAGAGACCGCCAAAACCGGTCGCCCGGCTGCCATCCACGCCGAAGACGAATACATCCTCAAGCGCCTCGCCGACGACCTCAAAGCCGTCAACGACAACGGCCCCATGAGCCATAGCCGGGCTCGACCACCCGTGGTCGAAGAGGCATCAGTCGCGCAATCAATCGCCCTAGCACGCGCTGCCAAAGCGTGGTTGCACGTCGTACACGTCTCGAGCCCGTACTCGGTCGACATCATCCGTCAGGCGCGCGCAATGGGCGTCAAGGTGACCTGCGAGACCTGCCCGCCGTACCTCTTTTTGACCGATGATGATTTGGCCAAACACGGCCCCTACGCCAAGACTAACCCACCCGTGCGCAATGAGGAGTTGGTCGAGGAGATGTGGCAACGCGTGGCCAACGGCGACATCGACATCATCGGCACCGATCATTCGCCGTTTTTGGCCAGCGAAAAAGAGCCGCACTGGGATAATATGTGGGCGGCGCCTCCAGGAGCGCCCGGCATCGAGATTCTCGTACCCCTGATGCTCACCGCAGTGGCATACGGGCGCATCTCACTCGAGCGCATGGTGTCGGTACTGAGTTACAACACCGCCCAGATCTTCGGCTTGGCCGGGCGCAAAGGAATCATTGCCGTCGGCGCCGATGCCGATTTCATCTTGGTTGATCAATCCGCCGAAGGGCGCATCGACGTCAATAAGTGGGAGAGCAAGTCACGTGTGACCGCCCGCTTGTGGCACGGCAAACAAACCCGCGGCGAGGTTGTCAGCACCTACGTGCGGGGCAAGTTGGTCGGTCATCGTGGGCATGTTATCGGCGAAGCTGGTTGGGGACGCTTTGTGGCACCAACACCACGCGTCGTCGAGCGCCCATTTATCTAAAAGCAAGGATACGTCATGATTCCACCCAACACCCTCAAAGCCAAACTGGCGCGTGGCGAGGTTGCCACCGGCACGCTGGCCATGGACCTGCGGTCACCGGCATATGTGCATATTCTGGCCGATGTCGGCTTTGATAGCATCTTCTTCGATCTTGAGCACGGCATGTACGACCTGCCGCTCGTGGCCGACCTCATCGGTGTGGCCCGCTTGCGTGGCATCACGCCAATTGTGCGCGTGCCTGACACGCGTTACGGCGACATCGCCCGCGTCCTCGACGCCGGCGCCCAAGGCATCATGTTGCCCCGCATCGACACAGTCGATCAGGTGCGCAGCGCCCTCGACTGCATCAAATACCCACCCATGGGCCAACGTGGGGCAGCCTCGGTGCGTGGTGCCACCAACTACCGCGAGGTACCACCACAAACATTGATTGCCGGCATGAACAACGAGACCATGGTGATTGTGCAAATCGAGCGCGCCCAAGCCGTGGCCAACCTTGATGCGCTGGCATCACTCCCCGGCGTCGACATGCTACTCGTCGGACCGTATGACCTGGCCATCGCCTTGGGTGCTGATCGTACGACCGCCCCTGAGGTTAATACCGCCATGGACTCCGTGGTGGCCGCCGCCAAGCGTCACGGGATTAGTTGCGGTACGCATGCCAGCGACCCGGCCACTCTCAAACAGTGGCAACACAAGGGCATGCAGATGATGCTGTGCGGTAGCGATTTGCGCTTTTTGCAACACGGCGCCAAAGCGATGCTCGACGGGCTCCGCTAGGCACTGACCAGCCTCAGCGTGGTATGATACCAAGTGTCCGACGGCAGATCATCGCTGGTGGCAACACCAGAGGAACTTCCCGACTCCTCGTGTGGGTTCGCCCGCACAGGTCGCCCTGCGAAACCGTAAGCAGGGGCACGCGTCTGGTAACGGGCGCATGACGCAAGTCGACAACAGAGAGCAGTCCCGCCGATGGCCCGCACGGGCTCAGGTAAGGGGTGAAAGGGTGCGGTAAGAGCGCACCAGCGGGGGTGGCAACACACCCGGCTAGGTGACTGCGCCGACTGATGGGGAGCAAGGTGCGTGGGGTGGGCTACCTGGTGGGAGCCGCAAGGCGTTTGTACTACCTCGTTCACTCGCATCGCCGCGATGACCACAATCCGGGTAACGCCCGGGGCGTGAGGAGTCGCCTGGCCTACGGCCAGAGAGAGATGATGGTCAACTACAGAATCGGGGGTATCGCCGTCGGACATTACTCCCCTCAACTGCCATCCATCACGGATTACACATCTCACAGTGCTCGGCGGATGCCAACGCATCACCACATGCATGCTCATACCGATGTGGGCAACGCACACACCCGAACACCTCAGCTTTGCGCAGGTTCGTTGGAGTGCCACACCACTCACACGGCAACCCATACACCGTCTCAACCACACGCACACCTGGTGCCGCACACACAGGGCATATCCGCTGCGCATTGGCGACCAGCTGCGCAACCGCCTGGCGAATCACCGCACGCCGCTTGGGGTTACGATGGGCGCGCAAATCTGTTTCAAGATGGATTGTCGGATACGCCTGCAGTAACTGCGCCACCTGCGCATCAAACATATCATACGTCGTACATTCTTTGAAGAACACTGGCACGGTATCATTCCCCCGCACAATCACCCCTTGTGCGGGGAACCCGACCGCATCACAAAAAGCGCGTGCCGCCTCACACGTCGTCACCTCGCGCCGGGCCGCACTCGTCTCAACCGACGTGGCCCAACCCTCAATCACCCAATCATGCCGCCGATCAACGAGCACCACGAGCTCGCGGTTGATGGTCACCCATGGCACGTCTGGATGGGGGACAAAGCTCCCCTCACTGGCAATGCCCAGATCACAACCCGTTGCCTCGATACCGGCCATAGCTTTAGCAATCGCCGTCTGGTATTGACTGTCACGCCGCGCAATATCGCCCGTAAACGTACCGAACTGATCAGTATCAATGTGCGTCAGTGTCGTCACAAGCATGCCCAGATGCGTCGCCAATACTGGAGCAATGACCGATTCTTTACCGTGCATTGTCACCAGCACCGACTGACGCTGTTTATACCAATTTGTCATATCATTCATCAATCAAACCCTACGACACTGTGCGCTGTTGAAGCATCATTTGTAACAACGGATGCGGAAAACGCCGTGGTAACGTCAACGCATAAAACGTCTCCATCAGACCCGGCAACGTTGCGACTTCGACCAACACACCACTATCTAACTCATCTTTGACCACAATCAATGGCACCACCGTCAATCCACGATGCTCGCGTGCGACGAGACGCAACATAGCCATATCATCGACTTCGGCAACAATCTGTGGCTGGATCTGCATCCGATTGACAAATGCATCAAACTCGGTGCGAATGCTCGATGGGTGTGCAGGCACGACAATAGACTCCGTACGCAATAAATCATCAAGTAAATGGTGCGTGCGTATGTCATTAGGATGCCCCACCAAACTGACCGGTTGCGTCGCAATCGTATGAACCATCAAATTCGCCAATCGATGACTCGGCATCACATTCGACAATACCACGTCGAGTGCGTAGTTTTCTAAATCGTGCAGTAATTCTTCCATTCGTCCAGAGCGAATAACAAGCCCAGGCCCTGATGCCGTCATCGCCGGCCGCAAAAACGTGATTTGTAAATTGCGTGACAACGTAGCCAGTGCCCCTACCCGCAACACCTGTTGCCGCGGCTCGCTCCGCACGCCCATGGTGCCCTGTAATTCTTCGCCTTTGGCGAAAATCGCATCGGCAAACTCTAATGCCACATGCCCTGCCTCAGTCAACACCATCTGCCGCCCTTGACGGGCAAACAACGGCTGACCAAAGTATTCTTCGAGCGCATTGATCTGCATCGAAAGCGCCGACTGTGCGATATTTTGCTTTTTGGCAGCCCGCGTCAAATTGCCCTCGTGTGCCACAATCCAAAAATACCGCAAATGATGATAGTTCAACATATACACCAAATTGTTCTGTTTATATGAATTATTTTGCGTAATTCATATATTTTTCAGATTACATCATGGATGATACCATTTTTTGAGATTCACGGAAGCATGCACCGCTGACTCAACGCACTCCCTCGTACTACAAAACCATTACGCAGAAAGGTCGTCATGGACAGCATCTTGCTTGAGAACCTTATCTCACCGATTACACTCGCCTTCCTACTCGGCATTTTTGCCACGATTATTCGCTCTGATCTCGAAATTCCCGAACCGGTGATTCGTATCTTTGCCATCTTTTTGTTGTTCTCAATTGGACTCCAAGGTGGACACGAATTGGCGAATGCTGATTTTGGTGCCATGCGTGGTGCTATCGTCGTCACCAGCCTTATCGTGATACTCGTACCACTGCTTTCGTTTCTTGTGGCGCGCTATATCATCAGACTCAACATCGTCGATGCCGCCGGCGTTGCCGCCCTTTATGGCTCGGTCTCATCGGTCACATTTGTCGTCTCACGCGCCTATGGCGAAAGCGCCGGCACGCCGATGGATGGGTACATCACGGGATTGGTCGCATTACTCGAACTCGGCATCTTTGCGGCACTCTTCTACGGCCGCCTCGCACTAGCACGCGCGGCAGATGCTCGACACACACCACTCACATCGATTCTCATCGAAACCGTGCGTGGCCGTGGTCTGCTCTTGCTCGGCGGTGGGTTGCTGATTGGTTCTGTATCAGGTGAAGTCAATTTTGCCAAGATCGAGCCGTTTTTCGTCGATTTATTTCGTGGGGTTCTCGTACTCTTCATCCTTGAGATGGGTATGACTGCCGGGCGCCACCTCAAAGCATTCGCTAGCGTCAGCGGGCGTATGCTCGTCTTCGGCATCATGATGCCGTTAATCAACGGATTCATCGTGACCGGATTAGCCACACTCGTAGGGCTCCCTGTTGGCTCCGTCTTTGTGCTCGGCGCGGTCGCCGCATCGGCAAGCTACATTGATGCCCCCGCCGCAGTCCGGGCCACATTCCCCGACGCCAACCCGTCGATTTACCTGACATCGTCGCTCGGCATCACCTTCCCATTTATGATTCTGGCCGGCATCCCGGTTGTGTGGCAGATGGCGCAATTTTGGCGTGGTGTGTAACAATCACCGAATGGCAGAGACGCATGGCCATGCGTCTCTGCCATCACGACGATGAAACACCCCCTACCACTTCTCCCAAACTGGCTCAGGGCTCTCGTAGACGCGTTTGTCGCGGCCAAATACCACAAACCGATCGAATCCGCGGGCAAACCAGCGATCGTGCGTCACCGCAATCACCGTCCCCTCAAATGCATTGAGGCCTTGCTCCAACGCCTCGGCGCTGGCCAAATCCAAGTTGTCGGTTGGCTCGTCGAGCAACAACAAGGTGGCACCCTCGAGCTCGAGCAATAACACTTGAAAACGCGCTTGCTGGCCGCCCGACAACGTCTCAAACGCTTGCTCAGCCTGCCCGGTCAACTCATACCGGCGCAATTTGCTCATAGCGGCTGCGAGATTCAACGAATGCCGGTTCCACAAAATATCAAGCAACGTCTTGCCGATAAACTCCGGATGCGCATGCGTCTGCGCAAAGAACCCCGGCACCACGCGTGAGCCCAAGCGCCAACTTCCCTCGTGATGCACACTTGTATCACCCGACAAAAGACGTAAAAAATGTGACTTACCGGTACCATTACCACCCAAAATAGCCACGCGATCGCCGAATTCAATTTCGAGGTCGAATGGCTTGGTCAACTGCTCAATCTGGAGCCCTTTGGTGATAACAGCCTGCACACCGGTACGGCCACCTTTGATGCGCACTTTGATGTCTTGCACCAGCGGTGGTGAATCAGGCGGACCGTCTTCTTCGAAGCGGCGCAAGCGGGTTTGCATGGCACGGTAGCGTGGAGCCATGGCGTGGCTCATTTTGGCCTGAATGCCGAGCGTATGCACGAGCTCAGCCAAACGCTCGCGCTCTTGATTCCAGCGCAAGAGCAATTCGGCAAAGCGCTCGTGACGCTGCTTACGCGCCTCGTGCCATGACTCAAAGCCCTCGCCGTGCACCCACACCGTGTTACCCTTGCTGCCATACTCAAACGTGATAATCCGGTTTGCAGCCCGATGCAACAACTCGCGGTCGTGGGTGATAAACAAAATCGTCTTGCGGCTGTTGACGATCTGCTCTTCGAGCCAGCGTTTGCCTGGCACATCAAGATAGTTATCGGGCTCGTCGAGCAGGAGCACTTCGTCGGGACCGCGCAACAATACCTCAAGCACAATGCGCTTTTGTTCACCACCCGAGAAGGTATTGACAAAACGCTCTGCCATCGCCTCGAACGGCTCTTCGAAGGCCGCCATACAGGCTTTGTCCCACAGCACCTCAAAGTCATAGCCACCAGCATCGCCCCACTCATTGATGGCATCGGCAAACGCCATGTGGCTCTCATCAGTACCTTCAGCCAACATGGTACGCTCAGCAGTAATCAGGTTTTTGCCAGCCTGACGCACTGGTTCTGGCAAGACCGAAATCAACAAATCGCGCAGTGTCGATTCATCGCGCACCGACCCAATGAACTGGCGCATCACACCCAGACCACCTGAGCGCACAATGCTGCCCTCTTGGACCGGAATATCGCCGGCGATCATGCGCGTCAGCGTCGTCTTGCCCACACCGTTCGGTCCCACAAACGCTGCCTTGGCGCCGTCACCAATCCGAAAGTTCACATCACGCAACAAGACACGCCCATCAGAAAGCTCGTAGTAGAGCTCGCTTACATCAATATGCCCCACAAAAACCTCACTTTTACATACCTGTATCTATTATACCCGGCTACCCGTCACATGCTAAAATATCAGTACCCACCTTGTTACCGATGGAGTCTGCAATGACGCAACACCGACTGCTATACCTGATTAACGGTCCCACCTACAAGCCAATTTCACGTCTCGACGAACGTTTTGAGGCGTGGGGTTTGCAGGTTGAGCGCTTTTGGGCGTATAACGACGAATTCCCTACCAGCCTCGACGGCTACGCCGGCATCGTCATCGCCGGCAGCCCCCACGGCGCCTACGAAGATATCCCCTGGATTCATCGCGAGCACGAGTTGATTCAAACCGCCGCCCAACAGGGCATCCCCATGCTGGGTATCTGCTTCGGTAGCCAGATTTTGGCATCGGCGTTGTGTGGGCGCGACCAAGTGTTCCGCCGCAGCTTCTGCGAAATCGGCTATATCCCGCACACGGTACATGCGCCCGCCCACGACGACCCGATCGCCAGCGAGTTGGCCGACGGTGTGGTCATGTTCACCTGGCACAACGACGAGGTCAAAGCTAACCACCCGGATATGACGATTATCGCCAGCACCCCGCTCTGCCCCAATCAAGTTTGGCGCTGGCGCGACCACCCAGTGTGGGGCATCCAAGGCCACCTAGAGATTCCCATCGAGTTAGCCCCCGCCTGGATCGAGGATAGTCGCGACGTGATGGTCAGCGACGGCGCCGATGTCGATCAGCTGATTGCCTCAGCGGTCGATCAGACACCCGCCCAAAGTATGCTCCGCCGCTTTGCCCACTACATTCAACAGCCGATTACAACGAGGTAACCTGCCATCATGGCCCAAGCGAATTACTGGTTTGAACCGAGTGAGTACCACGGGCGTGTGGCCCGTGTCCAAGCCGAGCTCCGTGCCAAGGGGCTCGATGCCTTGATTGCCTTCCAGCCCGAAAGTGTGACGTGGCTGACCGGCTTTTTCACCCGCGCGTATAGTAGCTTTCAATTTGCGATAATCCCGGCCAACGGCGAGCCGACCATGTTCTGCCGCGACGTCGAGGAGTACTACCTCGACAGCACCTGCGTCTACGCCGACCGCGCCGTGTGGAACGACAGTCAAGACACCACGGCCGTGGCCGCCGACATCATCCGCGCCCGGCTGGGCACATCGGCCACCGTCGGCGCTGAATTGGGCAGCTGGACCGTCTCGGTCGCACGCTTCGAGAAGCTCAAATCGCTCCTGCCCGGCATCATCTGGAATAACGAACAGTCACTCGTCGAGCGCATGCGGCTGATCAAAACGCCGGCCGAGATCGCCTATCAGCGCCGCGCCGGCAAGGCCTCAGAGGCCGGCATGCAGGCCGCCATCGACAGCGCCAAAGTCGGCGCCACCGAGCGCGACATGGC
>CAYXXK010000049.1:11968-23027 GCA_964469045.1 uncultured Klebsiella sp. | reverse complement strand
CTGCATATCTCTTGGCAGTTGACCGTACTGCCGAAGCCTATCGCGTCCGCGGGATTTACCCCTAATGTCAAGCGCCCGCCAGCGCGGTTTCGATGGCGAACAACAAGCCGCGACGTTTTTGCAACGTCGCGGCTTTGTTATCGTTGCCCAAAACTGGCACTGCCGTGGTGGCGAAATCGACCTTGTCACCACCCTCAATCAAACCTGGATCTTTGTCGAGGTACGCTACCGGCAGCATGGCCGGCAATCAGCGCGCGAATCCATCAACCAACGCAAAGTCAATCGCCTTATCCACGCAGCCCAACAGTATCTGCTTGCGCACAATCTCGACGACGTCGATTGGCGGATTGATGTGGTCGCCGTTGACGCAGACCACATCGAGCACATCCCCCATGCCATCGAACTACACTAACCGTTGATTGGCTCCCACGCCTCACGCAAGACACAATCCCACGGAAACTTGAATTCATCGGCGGCATCATATACATGCGACTGCAAGTTAACGACAATCACCTCGGGCATCGACAACGCTTTCCAGCCATGCATGACCATCGGCGGAATCTTAATCAACTTGGGACGAGCAGTGCCCAAAATCACCGAATTCACATGCCCAAATGTCGGCGACCACGGACGGATGTCAACCAATACCACCTGCAATTTACCACGCGTCACGGTAAATTGATCCGTATGCACATTATGTAGATGCCAACACTTGGTCACGCCATAATCAGTCGCACTCTGGTAGACATGGGCCGGCATCACCAACCCCTCTTGGTCGATCCACGGACGGCTCCACAATTCAATCACGTCGCCACGACCGTCAAGATGCGTTCGCAAATCTTTGACGTAGACACCGTCAATCGTTGTTGGTCGTGATGAAGGGATAACGGTGTACTTAATGGTGCGCAACCACTCTACCGTCACATCTGCCGCTTGCATCTGCGGTTGTGCATCAGTCATTGAATCCCACTCCTCATCTATCACAAAATTCATGCATCGTAATTGCCGTATGATACGTATTATAAGCCAGAAGCACGATGTGTGTCAGCATCTCGTTGCCACCAAAGGAGGACTCCTGTGTCCAAACAATTTGTCCGTGACGCCATGCACGTCGGCGTTATCTCATGCCCGAGCGAAACACCTGTTGCTGAAGCCTTGGCCCTCATCAAAAGCTACCGCATCCATGCCGTCGTTGTCACTGATGGACCAGGCCATTTAGCAGGTATTCTGTCACAAACCGATTTATTGAAAGCCTGGCAAGATGGAGCCTCGTATGACCAAGTTATGCAAGGGCCAGTCAGCCACATCATGACCCGCAGTGTGATTACCTGCATGCCCGATATGGAGCTTGACCGTGCCATTCGCCTGCTTAATCGCAATCATGTGCATCGTCTCGTGGTCGTCGAAGAGCGCAACGATGGGCGCGTATGGCCAACCGGCATTCTCTCAATGAGTGATATTGTCCGTCATATTGACGAACAAGCCAAGTAATTCACACTATCAATAACACACGAGGAGCAGTCAAATGACTGCTCCTCGTTGTATATACCCCCAACGCCACCGCATTAGACTAGCATCGTCAACGGATCTTCAAGCAAGCGCTTGATTTCGGCCACGAATCGGGCCGTCTCAGCACCGTCAGTAATGCGATGATCTGCCGAGATCGTAATCGAACAGATGTTGGCAGCCACGACTTCGTCGCTATCACCCTTAAACACCGGCACACGACGTACTGCACCCACTGCCAAAATCGCACACTGTGGTGGCGTAATGATGGCATCAAACTCAGTTACCCCGTACATGCCCAAATTGCTCACCGTGAACGTACCGCCGGACAAGTTCTCGGCCCCTAACTTGCCATCGCGGGCTAGCCCAATCAAGCGCTTGGCCTCGCGGGCAACCCCACCTAACGTGCGGCTGTCGGCATTGGTAATCACAGGAGCTACTAAACCGGTGTCAATTGCCACGGCAATCGAGACATTGACGTTCGGATTAAGCTGAATCCCCTCTTCGACGAATGATGCATTCAAATGCGGATACTGCGCAAGCGCCACACCACACGCCTTGACAATCATATCGTTAATCGAGATTTGCTGATCCTTGGCCAGCGGTGCATTGATGCGCTTGCGCAACTCGAGCGCTGCCCCCATGTCAACATCCATGGTGATGTAGAAATGCGGTGCCTGTTGCCAACTCTGCCCCAATCGACGCGTAATCGTGCGACGCATGTTGCTCAGCGGCACAATCGTGCTACCAGGAGCTGCAGTTGGCACTGGTGCGACGGGCGCAGCCGGTGCAACTGGTGCTGTAGGAGCGACGGGCGCAACGGGCGCAACTGGTACAGCTACAACCGCAGGCTTGCCAGCAATTGCGGCAGCGACGTCATCACGGACAATGCGACCACCTGGACCACTACCAGCGACTCCCGCCAAATCAACCCCGTGCTCACGTGCCATGCGCTTGGCAATCGGTGAGGCCTTGACACCATCGGCTGATGGTACAGCGGCCACTGACGCAGGGGCAGCAGGGGCAGCAGGGGCAGCCGCAGGAGTGGCAGCAGCTACCGGGGCTGGCGCCACAGCCGGAGCTGATGCGGTCGCACCATCACCCGTGCGCGCAATTACACCGCCAACTGGTGTGCGTGAGCCCTCTGGAGCGAGGATTTCACTGATGGTACCACTCACGAATGACTCAATTTCGATTGTGACCTTGTCGGTCTCAATCTCGGCGATGGCTTCGCCTTTGTTGACATGGTCGCCGACCTTTTTGAGCCAGCGCACAATCAACCC
This sequence comes from uncultured Klebsiella sp., assembly GCA_964469045.1. Taxonomy (GTDB): domain Bacteria; phylum Chloroflexota; class Chloroflexia; order Chloroflexales; family Roseiflexaceae; genus UBA965. Next base: position 20,238 of record CAYXXK010000049.1, on the reverse strand, counting down.
CTCGGTCATGTCGAAGCCCATCTTCGGCATGGTAATATCGGCCATGGTTCTTCCCTTCCGATTAGCAGCGCTTAGCTACGATTCAAGACTTTCTTGATGGCAGCCACAATACGCTCGGGCGTTACCACCACTTGCTGTTCAAGGTTCTTGGCGTATGGCATCGGAACTTCGCGGAAGTTGACGCGTTGGATTGGAGCATCAAGGTAATCAAATCCGTGCTCGTACAAGCGCGTGGCAATTTCAGCTGACGTGCCATATGACTGCCAATCCTCGGTGACAACCACCGCACGATTGGTCTTCTTGAAGCTTTCAAGCGCCACACTCATATCAAGCGGACGCAACGTGCGCAAGTCAACAACCTCGACCTCGATGCCTTCCTTGGCTAACGTCTCAGCCGCTTGCAACGTCAGGTGCACCATGCGTGAGTAGGTCACGACCGTGATATGCTTACCCTCGCGTGCCAAAGTTGACTTGCCAATCGGCACCACATAATCACCTTCTGGGACCTCACCTTTGACGCCATACATCAGCGTATGCTCGATGAAAATAACCGGATCAGGATCGGCCATGGCAGCCCGGAACATACCCTTCATATCGGCAGGTGTAGCCGGAGCTACTACCTTCAGACCAGGGATATGCGCATACATCGCATCAAACGACTGCGAGTGCGTTGCCGAAAGTTGCGTCCATCCGTTAGTCGTACGCATCACAAGTGGCACTGAGAACTTCCCACCAAACATGCTATAAATCTTGGCAGCGTGATTGATGATTTGGTCGAGTGCCAGCAACGAAAAGTTGACCGACATGATTTCGGCAATTGGACGCATCCCAGCCATGGCAGCACCCGTGGCCAATCCCAAGATGCCGGCTTCGGCGATGGGGGCGTCGCGAATGCGCTCTGGGCCATACTTCTCCAAGAAACCAGCAGTCACGCCGTAGGTGCTACCGTAATGACCGATATCTTCACCGATGATAAAGACTCGCTCATCCTGCATGGCCTCATGAAGGGCTTGCTGGAGGGCTTCACGTACAGTTAGAACGGGCATCGATTATCTCCTTCACATCGATGTCAATACATCGTATGTGGCATGCATAATTAAATGATGTCAGGGTCTACCGTAGCGGTTTCGAGTGGGGCCGCATAAATGCCACGGTCTGTCAACCATTCGTTGCCAGGCACTGGGCTCTCGTCAGCAAAACGAACTGATTCTTCGACTTGCTCGTCGATGGTGGCATCAAGAGCATCGATCGCAGCTGCCGTTGCGACACCGCCGTCGATTAACTCACGGCGATAGATCTCAACAGGGTCTTGGCTACGACGCTTTTCGACGTCTTCTTTGCTACGGTACTTTTGCGTGTCTTGGGCTGAGTGACCACGGAAGCGGTAGGTCATGGCCTCGATTAGCACGGGGCCTTGACCCGAACGTGCATATTCGACTGCCTCGCCGATTTGCTCTCGTACTGATAACACATCATTGCCATCGATACGCTGTGACTTCATGTCAAATGCATGGGCCTTGCGATAAATCTCCGTCACTGATGAGTGTACTTCAAGTGGCGTGCCCATGGCGTACAAGTTATTTTCACATACGAAAACTACCGGCAACTTCCACAATTGTGCAAAGTTCAATGACTCATAGAACTCACCACCGTTGGTGGCACCATCACCGAAGAAAATCATCACCACACCGTTGGTTTTCTGCATCTGACATGACAATGCCACGCCGACGCCCAACAACAAGTGACTTCCAACAATTGCATACCCACCCCAGAAATTCTTGGTATGGTCAGCAAAGTGCATTGACCCACCCATGCCGCGTGAACATCCGGTGTCCTTACCGAACAACTCTGCCATCAATGGATTGATGTCGAGACCGCGTGCAATTGCATGACCATGATCACGATAATGGGTAAAAATGTGATCCTGTGGCTGCAAATTCGAAATGGCCCCCACACCAGTGGCTTCTTCACCCACATACAGGTGCAAAAATCCACCGATCTTGGAGCGCGTGTACATCTCCTGACACTTTTCTTCAAAGCGTCGAATCAGCATCATCTGGCGATACAACTCTACCATCTGATCTGCGCCGAGCTGCTCACGAGCCCGCGAAAATGGCGTACTTGTCATTGTGCTCCTCACCGATTGTTGGGCAGACTTCTCTGCCTTGGCGGTGCCACGACGTGTTGGCATTGTGGCTCCTCTAGCGAACAAACGCAAAACCCGAACAAACCATCTATTGGATCAACAAAACGACATCGTTGGCGTTTGGCGTACCGCAAAGTTACAACAGCTCAATAATCCCTATCAGCTCGCGCAAACTCAACCGTGATATGCGCTTAGCTGGCGCTTTGGCAGTCCCACACAACAATAATCGATGACTTGGGTGCAAATACCAATCTGCATTTGCGTCTATCACCGACAGGCGTTCCGCGAGCGGCCGCAAATCAACCTGTGACCGTGCCTGCGCAGCGATACCCATCCATCCATGCCCGCTGTGCCGATAAATCGACAGCACTGCCCCGGCACGATAGGCCATTGTTGATGATCCACCATATGGGCTCTCGACAGCGATTCCGCGCCCCCATGGCGTATGAAATTCAATGCGGTCTGCAAACGCCTGCGCCATAAATGTCTGGCGAACTTCATGTGCATACCACGCATCGAGCGCCGGTAACATCAACTCAACAACGCGCTCGGGGTCATCTTCGTACAAAATGTTAAACGAGTCCGCCAACATTCCAAGATCACACCCCGCCCGATCACTCGGCAACCCGTTGTCGATAATTGTTACTTGACGCACCATCCGCTCGAGCGCCACATCATGCGAAGCCACGGTTCGGCGCACTAACTCAGCAGCGCTTAAGGTGCTTACATGTCGCTGATGATGGTCAAATCGACCATGCCCGGTATCAACATGCACCACACTCGGATTACTATCCGCTGGTAAGTTATCGAGAGTGGCTCCTGCTGGCACAAACCGAAGTGTGACATCATGAGCACCACCAAACCGCTTAAAAATCCAGATTGCCGCAATACAATCAAGATCGGGGGCTAAATGGGCGACAATCGTAGACGGCGGTTCCACTCCTCGACTCTCCTCACTAGATACAACCAATCGTTCGTGGTTATATGGTATGGGCAAATATCGGGCGCTAGTATAGCAGAAAGGCTCATTTACTGCAACGTGGACGATTTTTCGCCCTATAATCTGGCATATACACACATATCTCAACCACCTACCATGCCGTACACATCATCTCATTATCGTGGACATACACAACTCAACGAACTTCGACAATTTTTGCTCGATACCTATCAGCAATCCTATGCACTCTCCAATTGGGCACCGCGTCGACTCGAAGGAACGGCCTTTCATAATTCACCGAATGAATTGGCATCCATCGAAACACACATGCAGTCCGAATGGATCCTCTGGCATGATGATCATCACCTCGTCGGTGCGCTCTTCAGCGAGTATCCGGGCGGATTTTATCCACAAATTCACCCAGAGCACCTTGACCTCATCCCACATATGGTAGCGCATGCTGCAAATTGTCCATTTCCCTCTGTCGATATGTGGTGTCATAACCATAATCACCTTCTTGCCGACACGCTCACGAGCGCCGGCTTCAACCAAACCAGCGACTACCAAACTCAAAAGCGCCTCGACCTGACCACTACACGCTTTGCTCAGCCGCAAATCCCTGCCGAATACCGCATTGCGACCATGACAATAGACGATCAAGCCACCGACCAAATGGGACATCTGCTTAACCGTGCCTTTGGTCGTGACTTTCATAGTGGCGCCGAATATCGCACCTTTCAAAAGATGGCTCCAAGTTATCGCACCGAGTGCGATATCGTCGTGTACGATCAACACGATATTCTTGTTGCCACCGCAGGCATCACCATCCATCATCAACCGTCATTTGCAATCATTGAACCAGTGGCAACCCATCCAGATCATCAACGCCGTGGCCTAGCGCAGGCAGCCATTATCAGTTGTCTTATCCGTGCGCAACAGGCAGGTATTCACACTGCATGGATTGAGTCTTGGCATAGCAATGCAGTAGCAAATCACACCTACAATCGCATCGGGTTCGTCGACGTATCGCGCCAGTATTGCTGGCGTCGCACCACCAGTCGCTAGTCGCTATACTCCCCGATACACCGCTACACGCTATTGCCAGATGCGTACGATGTGACATTCTCCTCACCAACCCCTTATCTTGCCTTTTCATGCTAAATTCCGTATAATTTAGCTAGTGTATATCCACGAATCCGGTGCACTTCACCTCAGCTAAAGAGGAAGATTATGGAAGAGCCACACGCCGGAGTCAGCGCAGTAACCCCCGCAGCTGACCCACACAGCCCTGAGTTTTTTGAGATGTTGCTGGCAAGCCAGGGCGGTGCTCTCAAAGTACTGAAATATGGCGACACATTCGACGGCACGATTCTCCATGTTGGCCGTGACGAGTTGGTAGTCGACATAGGAGCCAAATCCGAGGGTGTTGTCGCTGCGCGCGACATGCATACCCTTACCGACGACGAACGTACAGCCCTTGTAGTTGGCGCCCAAGTCTTGGTGTTCGTGCTCCAGCCCGAAGACGACCAAGGTCGCATAGCATTGTCACTCGACCGTGCACGCCAAGAGCGCAGTTGGCGCCGTCTTCAGCAGATTGCCGACGAAGCCACTATCATTGAGGCCATTGTCGTCAATTACAACAAAGGCGGATTACTCGTGAACCTTGACGGTGTACGCGGGTTCATTCCTACGTCACAGGTCAGTGGTGTCGGTCGTGGTAACGAAGCCCAAAAACAAGCAGAAATGGCACGTATGGTCGGCAACACCGTGCGGCTCAAGATTGTCGAGATGAGTCGGCAGCGAAATCGCCTCATTTTGTCAGAGCGTCAAGCAAACGCTGAGTCACGCGATCAACGCAAAGGTGCGCTTCTCAGCGAAATCCACGTCAATGACGTGCGCGAAGGAGTGATCACATCAGTGTGTGACTTCGGTGTCTTTGTGGACATCGGTGGCGCTGATGGTCTTGTGCACCTCTCCGAGCTTTCGTGGAGTCGCGTGCGCCATCCAAGTGATGCCTTTAAGGTGGGTGATCGTACCCAAGTCGTAGTGTTGAGTATTGATGCAGATCAACGCCGCATCGCGCTTTCCATCAAACGCACGCAAGTCGAACCCTGGGGCAATGTCAACGAGTTGTTCCACGTCGATCAAGTCATCACCGGGGGTGTCACCCAAATGACACAATACGGTGCCTTCGTCAAGCTCGCCGAGGGGATTGAGGGCCTCATTCATATCTCAGAGCTCAAAGGCGACGCCTTGCAACAGGTACACGAAGGCGAGCCTGTCACTGTCCGCATTGTTCGCATTGAGCCCAATCGCCGTCGCATCGGCTTGAGTCTCAACATCACCCCCGACGCCACTGAATCACACGATTCTGACGCGTCATAGCAGCCACTCGTACCAACGAGTGGTCATGGGAGCACGATATGTCAGGTGGATTTGATAAATTTACCAAACGCGCCAAACAGGTATTGCAATATGCCAACGAAGAGGCCAAGTCTTTCAACCATACCTACATCGGTACTGAGCATATTTTGCTCGGGCTGATTCGTGAAGGTGAAGGCGTCGCCGCTCGTGTGCTTGAGGATCTTGGTGTCCAGTTGGCGCAAACTCGTCACTCCGTCGAGTTCATCGTCGGCATTGGCGAGGGTGAATCGCGCGCTGACAAAGAGCTCTCCGCTCGTGCCAAAAAAGTCATTCAACTTGCCATGGATGAGGCCAAGCGCCTCGGGCATAACTACGTTGGCCCCGAACACCTCCTGCTCGGGCTCATTCGCATCGGTGAAGGCGTCGCCACGGGCGTACTCGATATGCTGGGCGTCTCGCTCGAACAAATCAAAACCAACGTCATGCGCGTAATCCGCCAAGGCGGTACTGGCGCAACACCAGCTGGCGGTACTGGTACAGGCACCACACCACCCATGCCAGAGCGCACTGGGCAAAGCAGTGGAAGTACACCACCAAGTGCGAACCAAAGCAGTAGTGGGAGTGCGAGTAGCAGTGGCGGGAGTGCCCGCCAAGGCAAAACTCCCTACCTTGATGCGCTCGGCACCGATCTGACCGAGCTCGCTGAAAGTGGTCGCCTCGACCCAGTCATTGGTCGTAGTCGCGAGATTGACCGTGTGGTTCAGATTCTTTCGCGCCGTACCAAGAATAATCCTGCCTTGATTGGTGAGCCTGGCGTTGGCAAAACAGCCATCGTTGAAGGCCTTGCCCAACGTATTTTGGCTGGCGACGTCCCTGAGAATCTGCGCGGCAAACGCGTCGTATCACTCGACATGGGGGCACTCGTGGCTGGGACCAAGTATCGCGGCCAATTCGAAGAACGCCTCAAAAAGGTCGTCGACGAAATCAAAGAGACGCGCTGCATCCTCTTCATCGATGAGTTCCATACTATCATCGGTGCTGGTGGCGCCGAGGGAACACTCGATGCAGCCAACATCCTCAAACCAGCATTGTCACGCGGTGAGCTCCAAACCATTGGCGCAACCACCCTCGATGAGTATCGCAAGTATATTGAGCGTGACGCTGCACTTGAGCGGCGCTTTCAACCAGTCATGGTTGACCAACCCAACGAAGAAGACACCATCGAGATTCTGCGTGGCATCAAAGCGCGCTATGAGGATTTCCACCAGCTCCAAATCAGCGATGACGCAATCCGCGCAGCAGCCTACTTGTCATCCCGTTATGTCCCTGACCGCTTTTTGCCTGACAAAGCCATCGACCTCATCGATGAAGCCTCAGCACGCGTACGCATGACCCGAAGTTCGACACCGTCTGCGCTCCGTGATGCACTGCGTGGGTACGAGGCTATCACCAAAGAAGTAGAAGCTGCCGAGGAGCAAGGGCAAATCGAGTTGGCAAACACCTTGCGCGATCGTGCTAACACCCTCAAACAACGCGTAAGCGAGCTCGAGCAGGAGCACGGTATCGATGCCGCATCCAGTGTAGTACCACCCTACGTCACCGAAGAAGATATCGCGGCTGTCGTTGCCATGTGGACCGGGATTCCTGTCACCCGTCTGACTGGCGACGAGACTGCACGCTTGCTCCACATGGAGTCTGCCTTGCATGCACGTGTCATTGGCCAAAGTGAGGCGATTGTTACCATCTCCAAGGCCGTGCGCCGTGCCCGCGCTGGGCTCAAGGATCCACGTCGCCCTATCGGGAGCTTCATCTTCCTCGGACCAACCGGCGTCGGCAAAACTGAGCTAGCTAAGGCATTGGCTGAATTCATGTTCGGCTCTGAGGATTTACTCATCAAAATCGACATGTCGGAGTTCCAAGAGCGCCATACCGCATCACGTCTGGTAGGATCGCCCCCAGGATATGTCGGCTATGGTGAAGGCGGCCAACTCACCGATGCCGTACGCCGCAAGCCGTATTCAGTCGTGCTTTTCGACGAAATCGAAAAAGCCCACCCCGACACCTACAACATGCTTCTCCAAGTCCTTGAGGATGGGCATTTGACCGATGGCAAGGGACGCAAAGTCGACTTCCGTAATACCATTATCATCATGACTTCTAATGTCGGCACCGAACAAATTCGTGGCGCATCGCGCATCGGATTCCTCGGCAAAGACAACGAGAGCAACAACCAAGATTTGCGTAACCGGGTCAATGATGCACTGCGCATGGTCTTTCGCCCCGAGTTTCTCAACCGTCTCGATGCAACCATCATCTTCCATGCATTAACGACCGAGGAGATTCGCCAAATCACCCGTTACTTGCTCAACCGCGTCCAAAAGCAGCTGAATGAGCACTCACTCACGCTGAACGTCTCCGATGAGGCCTGTGACTTGCTCGCCAAACGCGGCTACGATCCTGCGTTCGGTGCGCGCCCGCTCCGCCGTATCATTACCAATCTTATCGAGGATCCCCTCTCCGAGGGTGTGCTTGACGGGCGCTTTGTGCCCGGCGATACCATCATCGTTGACGTGGCCACACTCGAGAATGGCGAGTCGTACTTGCGCCTTCAACCACAACGCCTGGTTGAGTCGCCCGTTGATTCGTTGGCATAACTCCTATGGCAAAGTCACGCACCGTGTTTGTCTGCCAACAATGCGGCGCTCAACAAGCTCGTGAAATGGGTCGCTGCCCCAACTGTGGAAGTTGGGGCAGTCTCGTTGAGCATATCGAGCGCAAAGAAAGCACCCAAAGCGCTGCTCGCCGTACTAACGTCTTAAC
>CAYXXK010000049.1:0-11958 GCA_964469045.1 uncultured Klebsiella sp. | reverse complement strand
GGCGGCGGCGCTCCACAACCACTCAACGCCATCCCTAGTGGTGGCGTAAGTCGCTTGCCCGTACGCTTTCAAGAGTTCGCCCGCGTCCTTGGCGGCGGCCTCGTACCTGGCAGTCTTGTGCTCATCGGCGGCGAGCCCGGCATCGGCAAATCCAGCCTGCTCCTGCAGAGCGCTGCCCACTTTGCCGAAAACGTCGGCGAGGCGTTGTACATCTCAGCCGAAGAATCCGCCCAACAAATCAAACTTCGTGCCGACCGCATGGGGCTCAACCCCGAACGCCTGTGGATCTCCTCCGAGACCAATCTCGAGACCGCCATCGGTCATATCGACGCCCAACGCCCCGGCTTGGTTATCGTCGACTCTATCCAAACCGTCTATCTCGAAGAACTCACCTCGGCGGCAGGATCGGTCGGCCAGGTACGTGAGGGAGCATTACGCCTCTTGCGCATCGCCAAAGACCTCGGCATCCCCATCATCATCGTCGGTCATGTCACCAAAGAAGGCGCCATCGCTGGCCCGCGCATGCTCGAGCACATCGTCGATGTTGTGCTCTATCTCGAGGGCGAGCGATTCCATCAATATCGCATCCTGCGCGGTGTCAAAAACCGCTTCGGTTCGACCGACGAAGTCGGCATCTTCGAGATGACATCTGATGGCTTGCAAGAAATCACCAACCCGTCGCAGGTCTTTTTGGCCGAACGCTCAGCCAATACCCCTGGATCAGCCGTCGCCGTCACACTCGAGGGCACGCGCCCGATTTTGGTCGAGATTCAAGGACTCACCTCAAACACGGCTAATCCACAACCACGGCGTACCGTCAACGGCTTTGACCAGAACCGCCTGCAGATGATTTTGGCCGTGCTCGGCAAACGCGTCGGCGTGCCACTCTTTAATCAAGACGTATACGTCAATATCGTCGGCGGCATGAAAATCGGCGAGCCAGCGGCAGATCTTGCGGTAGCCACGGCTATTGCCTCGTCGTTTCGCAATCAACGCGTCGAATCAGACATGGTCCTCGTCGGCGAAATCGGCCTCAGCGGCGAGCTCCGTGGCGTCACACAACTCGAGCGCCGCCTCGGTGAGGCAGCCAAACTCGGCTTCCGCCGTGCCGTCTGCCCACCCACCCAAACACCAATCCGCGTAGACGGCATGCAAATCACCCATGCCCGTTCGTTGTTTGAGGCCATTGATGCCGCACTTGGCCCAGCACCACGGCGCAAAGCCCGCGACGAAGAAGACTAAGGATCTATATGCGTGCCATCATCCAGCGTGTCAGTCAAGCACATGTGTCTGTCGCCGACCAAACCATCGGTGCTATCGGCGCTGGTATGGTCGTGTTGCTTGGTATCGGCCAAGGGGACGACACAACACAAATTGAACTCCTCGGGCGCAAAATCCTCGAGCTCCGCATTTTCGATGATGAAAGCGGCAAACCCAATATCTCACTGCGCGATAGTGGCGGTGCCGTCCTGCTTATCTCGCAATTCACCCTCTATGCCGATATCAGTCGTGGTCGTCGGCCAGGCTACTCACACGCCGCCCATCCCGACATCGCAGCCCCGCTCGTCGATCAGATGGCGGCGTTTTTGCACAACCACGGAGTCACAGTTGAGACAGGGCGATTTGGTGCCGAGATGAAGGTATCACTGGTCAATGAGGGTCCCTATACCATCATCCTCGACAGCGATACGCTCAATTTGCCGGCCGGCAAGCATACGTAATGATCATACGCACTGCAACAAGCCATGACGAGCCAGCTATCGCTCTGTTACTTGCCGACTATCATATGGTCCCTCCTGACTTCTCCTATCCTGCGTTTTGGTGGGTCGCCACCGATGCACACGCTCGCATCGTTGCCACCATCGGCGCTGAACGAGCCACACATGCGTGGCTCCTACGGAGTGCCGTGGTTACCGATGTGTATCGAGGTCAAGGAATCGGCAAAAAACTGACAAATACACTTCTTAATCATGCGTTAGAACAATCTATTTCCAAAATATATTGCTTTAGTACAGATGCCGGTGCATACTGGCAATCACACCGTTTTTATAAGGTTCCGGTCCCACAATTACTGACCGATTGTGCAGGCTGCGCACAAATCGCTCAGTTTGCAGAGCTCGGCTGGCTCCCAACTGAAGTGGCATGGTGTTATACCCACTAACGCACCTTTAGCCAGTTATCCCCATTCACCCCACGTATCACACGGTTTCACTCCCACAATCCATAATCACCAATTCCGATATCCATCCCTTGCTGCGTCTTCTCCTGATGTTCGACTCCTTTGGCACGTGAGGTTTCTCATCATTGCATGGCCACCGCAGGTGGTCGTGCAATCTCCCTGTAGAGTCAGCAAGTTTGGATGGATATGTACCACTACCACTACACAAAGCCGACTTTTTATACAACGAGGAGACTGCACGCCGAACGAGACCCTATCAGTCACCAGGTGACTATTACCGGCATGCAGTGAAAAGGGGAGATTGGGGTCAGACTACACACCAGATGAGACCGCATGCAATGACGTGTGGGCGGGTAAGTGTCGAGCAATCTCGCCTAGCGGTGCGGACAACCCGGCCAACAACACGGACGGCGTTTGCCCTCGAGTAACTCTTCGCAGGTGCGACGAATACGTTTGGCACGCGTTTCAGGTTTTTTGGCAGATTCAACCCAACAAATAAACTCATTTTTGGCCAATGGTGTAATTGACTGCCACAACTCATGTACGTGCGCATCAGCCACAAGTGCCTGCTGCAAATCAGCGGGGAGCGTATGTGGGAGCATAGTATCGATAGTCATCTATTCTCCAAATTGATATTGACGCATGTAGCGTATTGTATACTACACACCACAGACCGGATCACACGCGACAAAGGAGTCATCTGATGGCCATGTTTGACATGCCCCAGAGTCAGCTGGAGCAGTACCTGCCCAACGTCCCTGAACCCACCGATTTCGATGCATTTTGGCAAGAGAGTTTGACCCAGACTCGCCAGCATGCGCTCAACGCTCAGTTTACCCCATACGAAAACCCCTATCACACGGTTGAAGTCTACGATGTGACGTTCGCCGGGTGGGCTGGTCAGCCAATCAAAGGTTGGTTTTTGTTGCCCAAACATCGCACCGGCCCACTCCCATGTGTGGTCGAGTACATCGGTTACGGTGGCGGTCGCAGCTATCCAAACGACTGGTTGCTCTGGAGTAGTCGTGGCTACGCCCACTTTGTGATGGATACGCGTGGTCAAGGGAGTGCCTGGTCACGCGGCGATACGCCCGATCCTGAGCCGGCCGACACCAATCCACATCATCCCGGCTTCATGACACGCGGTATTCGCCACAAGCAGTCATACTACTATCGGCGTGTCTTCTGCGACGCCGTGCGCGCCATTGAGGCAGCCCGCAGTCATACCGCAGTCGATGCTACACGCATCGCAGTCACCGGCGGTAGTCAAGGTGGCGGGATTGCAATCGCAGCAGCCGGACTTACCCCAGATGTGAACGTGGCTATGCCAGATGTGCCTTTTTTGTGTCATTACCGCCGCGCCACCGAGATTACCGATTCAAATCCGTATAGCGAAATCAGTCGCTACTTGATGACGCATCGTGATGCCGTTGAGCAGGTATTTGAGACACTCAGCTATTTCGACGGCATCAACTTCGCCAAACGTGCCCGTGCCAATGCGCTCTTCTCAGTCGGCATGATGGATGATATCTGTCCGCCGTCGACTGTTTATGCCGCTTATAATCATTGGCAAGGCCACAAAGAGATGTCGGTATGGCGCTACAATCGCCATGAGGGTGGTGGCACATATCAATCCCAAGACAAAATGCACTTCATGCAACGATGTTTACCGCTGTCATAATAGTCGCTACCCCCTGCTCGTTCTACGCACGAGCAGGGGGTAATTATTGACACTTTTCGTCTTCTTGTCACACCCGTGTGCGTGTTTTCTCATGATTTCCCAAGATACCAGTACATACAACCTCACGTATAATACATACAAGACAGACGCAAAGCCTGGTCACGCATAGCACGGCGAAACCAGCATCATGGACACCGTGACATGACAGAAAATAAACGAGATAGCCTTCGATTTGCTGCTCAGCAAGCGATGCTTGCCGGTGATACGGTGGGAGCGCGCAACCATCTCCGCCAACTACTCGAACTAAACCCTAACGATGTCCCTACACTGCTCACACTCGCAACGCTATTACCCGTTGTGAGCGAACGTCAGCGCCTAGTCAATCAAGCTCTCACGTTATCTCCCAACCACACCGAAGCGCAAGCAGCGGCTCAACAAATTAGTGATTGGCTAGACCAGGGCATCCAAATCGTAGCGGTACCACGCCAAACTGATACAACACAACTGATGGAGCCACCTCCACCTCCACGCACTGATATCACCATGTGCCCTGATCATCCCGATACCGAAGCAACCCTTCGTTGTACAAGTTGTGATCGGCCTGTGTGTGTCCGTTGTGCCATTCCCAACGAAGTCGGTCAGCTTTGTAAGGCGTGCCGCACACAACGCATCCCTGAGCGCTATCGCACCAATATCGGACATCACACAATTGGTCTCTTTGTCGGCTTTCTCGCTGCCGCAATCTTACCGTTGCCAGTGCTGTTCATCATTAGTATTCCATTTTTGGGGCCATTTATTTTCTTGGCAGCAGGCGCTCTTGCCGGCAATCTCGCCGCACGCGTCAGCGAGCGCCTCAGCCAAAAGCGCGGCCGCCAACTCGCAGTCGCAACCAGCATCGGCGTTGGACTCGGCATGGCTAGCTTTTTGCTTTTGATAGGCGCCCTCACACAGCCGTTCATGCTCATGCTTGGCGTTATCTACGTCGTCGTCGCAATTCGTGGTGTACAACAAGGACTATTATAAGCACCGATACGGTGTCATCCACCACAAAAAACCCCGGCATGCATCAGCATGCCGGGGTTTCCGTTATCTGCATTAGTTCATTGGCACCTGTGGAACAATCTTGCCTTCAATGCGGGCAAAGATTTCTTCGATTGAATGACCCGTAATCGTCAGGCCGTGGTTTTTGAGACCAATCACTGCACGTGATGGATCTGGTGCTTGACGTACGAGTTCAGCCACCTCAGCAGCGATTTCATAGGTACCACATGGATAGTTGACCTGAGTTGATGGAATCGGGTCGCTCCACCACGCATGAATATGCACAATAGCACCGACCGTCGGATGCTCCTTGTAGATCATCCAGTGCTCAATGGCATCAACCGACACACGACGTGGCTCAACAGTGGCTGGCACACTCAAGCGAATCATCAACTGCTCAGGCACATAGTCAGTCACAAGCAACACATCACGACCACACACCTCGAGCTTGCTCTTGTCAACGCCTGAGGCCGACATCCAGAAGTGCTCGGGGTTGTGATGCGCACGTGCGCTCAAATTACCATAGCTCAGTCCACCGATGTTGTACAGACGGCGCACCATGCGCAAGTCATTCTCGGTCAAGTAGTCTTCGATGCGGGTAGGTGATGGCAAAAGCCCCATCGTGTCAAGGCGCTTACCAGCCTCGCAGATTTGCCACATTGGCTCCTCACCCTTCCACAAGTTCTCGGGAAGGTTGGGTACAAATTCGTTATTAATCACCAAATGGCTACACGCCAATGGTTGCACACGCTCATAAATGCGCTCGTAGTCGGTATTCACGTCGCCCGTGTGCTTGACCACATAATGACCTTGCTCAGGCGTAATGAAATGGCTCTCGCGCACGCCATTAATGACGGTGTTATACACAATCAAGTTTGAGATTGAACGAATCAACAATGGATAAGCGGCGTGCATCACGCTTGCTTCGTTGCCGGGCCCCTCAAAGATCGATGCAACAAACGTGCCTTGACCGCCACGGCGCACGGGGCGCGGACTATCGACATCACACTTATTGAGCACCAAACGCAACGAACCCTCTTCTTTGACTTCGCCGCTCTGATCGATCACGTTCGGACGGTAGATATTGCCCTTGGCCACAATTTTGTCGCGCAAGCGCTCCGTGAACTGCTCAACAAATGCACTCTGTGAGCTACCAGCAACGGTGAACGTCATCACCTCGTCGGCAGCAAACGGCGTTGACCCTGAAGAAGTGACATTATTTGTCATGTTTATAATCCTTCAAACTCGCAGACCAGGGCTCAACGAAACAGCATGCATAACTAATGCACAAGCGTTGTAACGATGGTCAATACCATCGTCTAGAATAGCCCTATTCTTTGTAACTGTCAAGTAATCCAACCTTGACAACTACTATACAACAACTTAGAATCACATGTAGTATGCAATGTATAATTAGCATTTTGAAAGCGTCTCTTCCATGAAGTGTATGTGGTGGCGGATTGGGCTTACCAGCGCCTTTTTTCTCATTATGACCAGTTGTGGCCAACCCATCCAACCACTCAGCCGTACGCCACTCGTTAGTCGCACACCGGCCACGAGTGATGATGCTGGTACACCAGTGGTCACACCGACGCCGAGTGACCCAAATGCAACGCTTGCGCCCACCAGCGAAGCAACCGCTGTTATCGAAGAGCTGGTTGTCAATATCGAAGTAACACCGCGCCTCCGTGCGACGCCAACGGGAGACGAACGCTGGGCGGCTTTCGCAGGGCAACGACAACTATTTGATACACCGATTCGCGTCACAACGCTCCAGCCAACACCATTGCTTTGGCTCGATCCTCGCAATGGCCAAGTACTCGAGATAGGTCTCCTCAACGGCGATTTTGTTGCAACCGCGCAGATTGTCCTGACGTCTGATAACAGTGTTGCGTATGAAGTCGATTATCGTATCAATCAAGATTTCGGCCTCACCTCAATTTCTGAGGCGGTGGCAATGCGTATGCGCGATGCTGGGTATGCAGCGAGCGTACGTGCGTTTGTGGTAGTTACCGACAACGTGGTAGTCGTACGCTAAGCGTTATCAACAACAGCATGGAGGAGTGCGATGAGTAGCAAATACCTTGATATGGTGCGGAGCCAACGCCGACGCCCAAGTACATTCCAATTTACCTCCAAAACGCTGCTCGCCATCCTCGCCATCATTGCCATGGGTGGTTCAGCAGCCTACTGGTGGGGAGTGCAATCACAACTTACCGATAACCGAATTGTGGCCATCGCCTTTACAGCAATTTTGGTGCTTGCACCACCAAGCTTGGTCTCATTCTTGATCCCCTGGTCGCCAGCTGGAATGCTCCTCCAAAAAATCAATGCACGCACGTGGGGCTATCCCGTCATTATCGGCGCGGCTCTCTACCTGATTTACTACTCATTCCAAATCCAATGGAGCTGGTGGGCAGCACAACCCATTGTCGCTGACGCTGGCTTGGTCTATCAACAAGTGCTCATTGGTATCATCGGCTTTATCGTCATTCCAGCCCTGCTGTGGACACCGGTATCGTCAGACGAATTGGTCGAACAAGTCCGCCAAGCGCACTTGGTCAAACGATATGAGTTGCAGACCCAAGCTGATATCGCTATTTTGCGCGCGACTCTGTTGCGCGCCCAAGAGAAGGCGCTCATTGGCTTCGCCAATCTCACCATTCAAGAGCGCCAAGAGCTAGCTGCCGTCATGCGCTCCTTGGTCGGCGGCATTGACAACACCCTGCGCGAGATGGGACAGACCGTGCGCACCGTCAGCGGCGTCGCAATGCCGTTTGATGGTCTGCTCGAGGATAATACCGAAGTACGCGATGTACTCGACTATATCACCGAAAGCCTCGAAAGCTCAGCTCTTGGCGTAGATGAACAAGGCGCAGATATCGTCGATGATGAACTCGACCCTCAACAGCCTGCGCCACAACCGCCACGGTTGACTGAGCCGCGTCCTGACCAGCAAATGCAACGCGGTCAAACCATGACGCGACGCACCAATCAATACCGCCCACGTGGTGAGGAATAAGCCATGCTACGCGGCCGTCGATACGCCACCGGTGGCGCACTCTCCGCTGATGACATGCACGAACTTGTCGACCTACTCGCCGTCCGCATCTACGAACGCCTCGGTGATGCGTGCTTTCGCCTAAGTCGCAACGATGTCGCCGATTTGGTCAATGCCTATATCGACGACCTCATCCCGGCAGATCAAGAACAAATCATCTGGATGACCTGGGAGCTCATTCAAGCAGGAGCCCGTGAGTCCCAGCAATAGTCGATACGGACATGATGCACATCGGTATTTTTGGCGGTACATTTGATCCTATCCACCGGGGACATGTGGCCATCGCTGGACGAGCGATGGCCCATTTGCGTCTCGATCAACTCATCCTCATCCCCAGTAATACGCCACCTCATCGTCCTGCACCACACGCCACACCCCACCAACGCCTCGCCATGTGCCAACTCGTTGACGAAATCATCCCGCATACGCAGGTCAGCAATATCGAACTTCAGCGCACCGGCCCGTCATACACCATCGACACGCTCCGCGCACTAGCGCAGCCAGATCAACGCCTGACACTCATCCTTGGTGCCGATGCAGCCTTGCTCTTGCCACAGTGGTATCAGGCCGATCAACTCACCACCTACGCCGACATCGCTATCATGACCCGCATCGGCACGACAATTGACATCAATGATCTGATTACCCGGTTACCGTCGCTGGCTGGTCATGTTCACCTCATCCCTTGGCCAGGTATGGAGGTGTCAAGCACCGTCATCCGCCAACGCTGTGCCGCCAATCAACCCATCGACGATTTGGTCACCCCGGCCGTGGCCGACTACATCGCCCATCACGGGCTATATCGGAGTCCTGCGTGAAGCACGATTTTGCCATCCTCACCGCATATGCGGCCCAACACGAACTCACCATCACCGACACCCAATACGTCCAACTCGATGCCTACTTGACCATGCTCCAAGAGTGGAACGAAAAGCTCAACCTGACGGCTATCACCGACCCCGTGCAAATGGTCAGCAAACACCTGCTCGACGCCATGACCTACTTGCCACTCTGGGCCAAACCGCCCAAACGGATGCTCGACGTCGGTAGCGGCGCCGGTATCCCCGGTCTGGTCTTGGCCATCTTGTGGCCGACTACCACCATCACGCTGGTCGAGAGCATCACCAAAAAGTGCACCTTTTTGCAACACGTCGTCGACACGCTCCCACTTCCCAATGTCACCGTCATCAGCGAACGCGCCGAGGTCTTGGGCCACCAAAAAGCCCACCGCGCCAAGTATGATTTTGTGACGGCCCGAGCCGTCGCCGAGTTGCGCGTCCTCGCCGAGTACCTCCTGCCCTTCTGCGCCATCAAAGGCGTGATGTACGCCCCCAAAGGTCCCGAACCCGAGGCCGAGCTCAAGACAGCCCGCCATGCCATCATGGTGCTCGGCGGCCATGTCCGCGACATCGTGCCCATCGAGGCACCACCACTCGAGCCACGCACCATCATCCGCATCGACAAAACGCGCCCGACACCCGAGCAATACCCGCGCTCACCCGGCACGCCGTCCAAACGCCCACTTTAAACGAAAACAAGCCCCCGAGTGCCATGGCACTCGGGGGCTTGCCTAATTAATTACGAACGCGCAACAGGCAAGTACAAGCGATTGACATACTCCTTGAGCATGCGGCGCGTGCTAAACTGCGGCGCACAGGTCATGATGGCAGCCTTGGCGATGGCCACCCAGCGCGCTGAGACGCCGTTGGCGTCGCGGTCGTAGTACGCCGGCGCAACTTCGTTTTCGAGCAGATGGTAGAGATGCTGTGCGTCGTTCCAATCTTGCTCATCAAGATTGTCGTATTCACGCTCCTCACCAATTGCCCAGCCGTTGGTGCCGTTGTAGGCCTCGGGCCACCAACCGTCAAGAATGCTCAAGTTGGGGATGCCGTTCAAGCTGGCCTTTTGGCCGCTGGTACCGCTGGCCTCGTATGGCCGACGTGGCGTGTTGAGCCACACATCGACACCCTGCACCAAGGCCCGAGCCACACACATATCGTACTCCTCGAGGAAGACGATTTTGCCGGCAAAGCCAGGCTCTTGTGAGCGTCGGTAGACATCCTGAATAAAGTGCTTGCCTGGCTCGTCGGCCGGGTGCGCCTTGCCGGCGAAGACCAACTGAATCGGCTGATCGTGGCGGTTCAAAATGTACTTGAGACGCTCTGCATCGCGGAACAACAACGTCGCACGCTTGTACGTGGCAAAACGACGGGCAAACCCAATCGTCAACTGACTTTCGTCCAAAATCGGCCAGGTCACCGGTGGGAACCCGAGCCGCGTGTGGCGTTGCGCCAAGCGCTCGCGCACAAAGTAGACCAACGCCTGCTTGAGCTCGAGACGCGTCTTCCAGAAGCGTGCATCGTCGCTCTTTTGCAAGGCCTCCCACAATGCCGGATCGTCAATGCGGTCGTACCAATCGGCCCCAAGCACCTCGTTGTAGAGCTTTTTCATGCCGGGTGCCAACCATGACGCCGAGTGAATCCCGTTGGTGACCGAAGTAATCGGCACTTCGTCGAGCGCTTTACCTGGGTAGAGCCACTGCCACATGGTGCGGGCCACGTGCCCGTGCAGCTTGCTCACGCCGTTGTGCATCTCAGAGAGACGCAAGGCCAATACCGTCATGGCAAAGCTGGGGCCCCAAGACTGCTGTTGCATGGCGATATTCATGAACTCGTCACGGCTGATGCCCAACTGGTCCCAGAATCGGCCAAAGTACTTGTCAATCAAGTCAAGTGAGAAGGCATCATTGCCGGCTGGCACCGGCGTGTGCGTGGTGAATACCGCTTGGTCGCGCACCATGTCAAACGCCTGCATGAACGGCACGCCCTTAGCGACCAACTCACGCGCCAACTCGAGCACCAAAAACGCCGAGTGCCCTTCGTTCATGTGCCATACGCTCGGGTTGATCCCCATCTGGCGCAAGGCGCGCACGCCACCAATCCCAAGTACCAACTCCTGCGCCACGCGCATGTCGTGATCGCCGCCATAGAGGCGTGCTGACAACTCGCGGTCGCTGTGACTGTTGGGGTGGATATCGGTGTCCATCAGGTACAACGTGACACGCCCGACCTGCAGGTGGTAAACCTTGGCATAAATCGTGCGCCCAGGTAACTCGACCTCGACCACGACCTCGTCGCCACTCGGCGTCAAGGCGGGGCGAGCCGGGATGTCCGCAAAGTTCATCTTGCTGTAGATGGCCTCTTGCCAGCCGCTGTGATCGAGGCGCTGACGGAAGTAGCCTTGGGGGTAGATAAATCCAACCGCCACAAACGGCAAATCGAGGTCGCTGGCCTCTTTGACGTGGTCGCCGGCCAAAATACCGAGACCGCCCGAATAAATCGGCAATGACTCGTGGATACCGAATTCAGCGGAGAAGTAGGCAATTGAGCTTTTTTCGGTGGGGTAGGTGCGCTTAAACCAGGTGTTTTGGTCGGTCATGTAGGCATCAAACGCCGCCACAACCGCATCGTAATCAGCCAACCAGGCTGCGTCATTGGTCATCGCCACCAGGTTGCGTTGGCGCACATTGCGCAAAAACTGCACCGGGTTGTGGTAGATGGCCTCCCACAGGTGTGGGTCAATGCGGCGGTACAAATCAGTGGCTTCGGGGTTCCACGCCCACCAATAGTTGTAGGCAATGTCGCGCAGTCGGGCAATCCGGGCCGGGATCGGCGTAAACAACAAATCAGCACTCGTAGCGCTCAAGGTTCACCTCTATTCATGCAATAACAGAAGGAATCTGACACGCGGAGTAGCTCCGTTGCTCCCCGCAAACCTTTTCAACTATACACCGTAGGTTATTTTTACGCAACATTGTGCCGTCCATAACGACGCTACGCATCTTCAAATACGACACTGTATGAGCGCGTTCGATGCACATTTGCACCATCTAGCCCATCCGAGAATGATATGATAATAAGGTATTCACGCAATGAGATGTACGTATGAAAAAGCTCTCTCTGCCGCTCGTGGCAAGCATATTGGCTGGCGCCCTCG
>CAYXXK010000048.1:0-23208 GCA_964469045.1 uncultured Klebsiella sp. | reverse complement strand
CAAAAATACGACTCAGACCCTCTGTGGTAAGTTGGACCGAGCCTTTGGAAATAGGGCCAAACATATTCCCCCACGCAGTGAGCCCATACCACATGACTCCTGCAAGTGACAGCAGATAGGCGAGGATGATCGTAGTGAGGAGTGTGCGTGCGTTGTGCCGCCACATGATGAACCCGATAATGAGCATGGGTACCATGGATATATAGAGATATTTGCTGTGTAACCATGGCAGGAGAATGACTGCCAGTATGTAGGGAAGTGGTGGTGTGGGGAGGTTGTTCGTCATACGATAGGCCCAGTACCAGATTCCCATCAGAAGTACGCCTGCAATCAAATCAGGATAGAACTGATTTGCTGCGGGAATCAGCGGGAGAGCGATCATGGCACTGGTGGTGATGCCGATGCGCTGGAGTATGGTGAGCGGCGATGTGTTCGGTATGCGCAGATTCCCGCTAAGGTGAAAAAGCATGGATGTGATGACGCCGTTTAGCATAATGAATGAGATGCGTGGCCACAAAATATTCTCTGTGACGTTCTCTTTGACATCCTCTTCGACGACCGTTGGCATCAATAAAAATGACACTCCGAGGCTGTGGACGCTGTGCGCGAGTGTATTTGTACGGTCGTCTGTGACTTTGGCCGTGCCTGCGTAACGCAGACTCTTGGCAACTTTGATGTAGACGGGTTCGTCGCCGGTGGCAAAGTTGTAGTCGTAGTTGATACACTTGATATACGGATTTAAC
Source organism: uncultured Klebsiella sp. (assembly GCA_964469045.1). Classification (GTDB taxonomy): domain Bacteria; phylum Chloroflexota; class Chloroflexia; order Chloroflexales; family Roseiflexaceae; genus UBA965. The sequence continues at coordinate 22,465 of CAYXXK010000048.1, read as the reverse complement.
GCACAGGTGTCGCGCTTTTTGTCGACAAGTAGACTGGTAATGGCAATCGATATAAATGCGATGTAGACGATGAGCACGGGCCATTTCGTGAACATGGCGTTCAATGTGGGTGACGCTACACCGAGTAACGCGGGCGAACGCAGAGTGCCCCAAGGATGATAATAACACCACTCAGCACACTCAATGATGTTTCGGCGGTCGTGTACATCAGTATGCCCATCACCACAATGCTTGCCGTGCGAATACCTGTCGTTGTTTGGTTCGATACCATGACGGTTCGACCAATAGCCACCACCAACCCTATTGCCAGAAATACCGTACTAAGAATGATGACAGAATAATTGACATAATACATTGGTTCTACTGCAAAAAAAGCCGTGAGTGGTGCAACGGTGATTTTGCCAAGAGCGATGCCTAATTCTTGTTTCTTGATGATTTCAACGGATGTTGTGGTTACTGATAGTGAGACTTGTGATTGATGAATACCAGAGTGGTTCAATAAGACATGATATTGGCGAAACATACCACCCTGTACGACAATTGGTGGTGCTAATCGGTCATCAAGGGCCACTGTAACCGGTTGTGTTGTTACTGTTGTGCCACGAAACGACACTACCGATGCATTTTTTTGGATTAAGGTGAGGTAGTTTAAATTAAACATCATTTTGACTTGTTGGCGTCCCCAACGGAACGGTTCACCGGTGTCTGATATTTCAACATTGTGGAAGCCGGTGATATTTTTTTGCGACACAGAGCCAATGTCCATTGATGATGGTGCATATGGAATCGCCATGACTTCACCGCGTGATGCCCAAACACCCATGAGCAGCAGACAGCTGATGACAACCACAGCGATATCGAGATGTCGGTGGAATGATTTCATATGCACCAATCGTGGATGATTACAGGCCACAAACCATGAAACAGCGCCGAAGCCCGTCTAGACGCGCACCGAACTCCCGCCCTTGGCGGCCGATGCCTGAATAGCATCCCACAGGCGCGCCATGCGCAAGCCGACCTCAGGTGGACAGGGGTTGGCGGCGCCGTTGCGCACTCCGAGGAACTGCTCCCAGACGCCGAGTGAGGCCGGTGTTGCCACGGTCTCAGGCGCCACATCGCCGTCGTGCTGGATTTGCAATTTCTCACCCCAGACGCCGGTGTAGATGATGCCCTTGCTACCGAATACACGCACATCAGAGTGGCACGACGGCATGGCCTCACCACAACCGTGGAGTGATACGAGCACGCCCGATTTGAGGCGAGCAATCACGACGCCGAGCGTCTCAACCGGGCGCCCTTGATTGTCGAGATAGGCGGCGACTTCGGCGACATCCTCGCCGGCCAAGTCGACCGTGGTGTTGAGTAGGTGTGCGCCGGTATCGAACAAGAATCCGCCGCCGGCGACGGCTGGGATTTGGCGCCAGGTGTTGACCGTGAGCTCGCCCCAGTTTTGCCAGACGACGCCGCTAATCGTCTTGATGGTGCCGATGTCGCCGTTGCGCAACATGCTGGCGGCGGTGCGAATGTTGGGTGAGAGACTGCCGGGGAACGCCACGACGAGCAGTTTGCCTGTGCGATTGCGGGTGGCAATCAGGCTCTCGGCCTCGGCGCCATTCATCACCATCGGCTTCTCAAGGAGCACGTCGATGCCGGCCTCAAGACAGGCTTTGGTTTGGTCGTGGTGATACGCATGGGGCGTAATGATGAACGCCGCATCGATTTGGCCACGGTAATCGCTGAGGAGTTTGGCGAGATCGGGCTGGTTGGCAGGTACAGGCAACCCAGCCTCCTCGAATAACGTTGCCGTCTCTTCGTAGGCCTGGGCCGATGGCTCACATACCACATTGATGCTGGTGGTATCGCGCATTTTGACCATATTGCGAATATGGTGCCGGGCCATCCCACCACAGCCAATCATCACGGTTCGTACTGCTGACATCTGACACTCCTTTGTGCTCGGCAAACAACAACGTTACTTGGTCGCTTCAGGCTTTTTGAGGATGAAGAAATAATACGGCGCATCAGCGGGAGCGGGTGCATTATATAGTGGACGCAAAATCGGCTCCCACAACCAGTTGAGTGTGAACGGCGCCGCCAAAATCCAGCGACCGAACAGCTTGCGGGTAATCAACGACGGCGCCCCGAGATAGTGACTGAGGTCGAAGAGCTCGAGTGCTTGATCGCTGAAATACGGTCGGCACGAGACCACCTCAAACCCGGCTTCTTCGAAGCGGGCGCTCCAATCGGCACGACTGAGCGTGTTGCGGTGGACCGAGACCTTGTTGAACCAGCGCCCGTAGGCCATGCCGTCAAACCCGAGTGCATTGAGAATCTTGGTGCCCAGCAGTTGCTCGGGGAAGCGATTGCCGACCACTGAGGCCACAAACGTAGCCCCCGGCTTGAGTGTGCGGTAGGTCTCTGAGAGCGTCTCTTTGAGCGGCAAAACGTGCTCGAGCACACAGTTGCTAAACGCTGCCGCAAAGGTGTTGTCGGCAAACGGCAAATCTTTGCCATCGGCCACGCTCAATCCGCGATAGACGCCACGCCCGTAGGCCTCGTGGGTATCGCTTTTGATGGGGTCGATGCCATAAATCGTCTTGCCGGGGAATGCGATCTGCGCAAAGGTGCCGTCGCCGCTGCCGACGTCGAGAATCGGTTCGGGCATGTCGGGGGCTGTCTCAGCGAACAGCCGGGCTTCGATCATGCGAATCATGACGCGGTGTGGCGGGAGCGTCATCAAGTGGGGCACCAAATAGTCACGTGGTGGGGTGCTCATGCGGGTTATTTCCTCCCTGACAAACGGGCAAATAATGCTTCGTATTCGGTAATCGTGCGGTCTGTACTAAAGCGCTCAGAGACGTGTTCACGGCTCCGATGGAACGTATCGGGGTTGTCGATAATCTCGAGGAGCGCGGTGGCTAACGCTGCGGCATCGCCGATGGGCACGACTTTGCCCATGCCGGTTTGGATGACTGGTTGGCGTACGCCGGGCAAATTGCTCGCAACCGATGGCGTGCCACACAACATGGCCTCGACTTGGACTAGCCCAAACGACTCGGTTGAGTTGAGGCTTGGCACGGTGACCACGTCACAGGCGCGGAAGAATGTTGCGAGTTCGCGTTGACTGAGTGTGCCAAGGAATGTCCAGTTGTTACGATATTGCTCGAAAAGTGGCGCAAGGCGACGAGCGTATGCCTCTTCGCCTAACACCTGCTCGAATGGACCAGCAAACAGGACGCGGGCGTTAGGGTATTTGCTCAAAATCGCTGGCAGGGCGCCTAACAACACCTCCACGCCTTTTTCGGCGGCAAGGCGGGCGGCCATGCCGATGACTGGACCTTGGAGATTGTAGCGTTGTCGGAAAGCCTCGACATCTGCCTCATTGCTATCGGGTATTTCGACTGGCGGTGGGATGATCTCGACCTTGTGGCGAAAGCTCGATAAATACGGCGAGTGCGTGGCGAAGTCGTCGGTATAGGCGACGATGCGAGTGGCCAGCATGCCGGCGGCATGATTGCTGACCTGTACCACTCGATCAACGATGCGATTAAACCAACCAGGTGGCAACTGTAGGTCACAGTGATAGGTGAGCACAACGGGTTTGCCTTGCAAACGCCCACGGAGTGCTAACCCAGGCGCATCGAATTGGGGCATGTGCAGACTGAGCACATCGTGCGTCAATGCAAGCTTGGTAGCCTCGATGCCAAAGGTAGGCATGATGACGCCCTTGCTGATGCGTGCGGCGACGGGTACGCGCACCACGTTCACACCGCGCAGCATCTCTTGCTGTGGCAAGCTGGGGTCGTACTGCGAGGTGAGTACGGTGACCTCATGGCCGCGGGCGGCAAGTCCAACAGCGAGGCGCTCGGCATAAATAGTCAGCCCACTGGTGTATGGTCGGTAATAAGTGAGTGCAACAAGGACGCGCATAGGCAATTATCGACTTTCGATTTCGGCGCGGCTATCAGCGACCCAGCGCCACAACTGCTCGATGCCACGAGTCACATCGACGGTGGGTCGCCAGTTGAGGGCCGTTTGGGCTTTGTCGACGTTGAGTACACAGACGCGTTGGTCACCTGGGCGCCAATCGGCGAATGAGGGGTCTGCGACGGGGGCACCGTTGAGCGCATCGAGATGTGGGCGGAACTCGCGCCAAATCGAGATGGTATTGTCAGGGCCGCCACCGATGTTCAAAATCTCGCCGGCGACGTGGTCGATGCGCTCGATAGCACTGCGATAGGCGGCCACGAGGTCATCAATATAAAGAAGATCGCGTACCTGCTTGCCATCGCCGAAGATGCTCATCTTGCGTTTGAGTTGTGTGGCGATGATGAAATGTGCTGCCCAGCCTTGATCTTCGACGCCGAATTGGCGTGGGCCATAGATGGCGGATTGGCGGAAGACGACCGTACGCAGGTCGTAGATGCGATGGTAGTCACGCACATACTGGTCGCCGGTGCCTTTGGAGCAGCCGTATGGTGAATGGAAATCAAGGGGTTGGGCCTCGGTGACACCACGAGGCAAATCGCGGTAGCGCCAACGGGTGGTGTCCTCGACAACCGTGATGTCCTCCATGCCGCCATAGACCTTGTTGGTCGACGAGTAGAGCACAATGGGATTACGGCCGGAGAGCCGTGCGGCCTCAAGAACGTTGAATGTACCGAGTGCGTTGATATCAAAATCCTCGCGCGGATTGGCAACAGATGTGGTGACGGCGACTTGGCCTGCGAGATGGATGATGATGTCTGCATCAGCGAGGGCTGATTTTGTTTGATCCGCATCACGAATATCGCCCTTGCGCAATGATACGCGCTCATCACCAAAGCGCGTGCGCAACCAGGTGAGGTTATGGCTGACCCCAGGACGTGAGAGGTTGTCATAAATGGTGACTCGATACCCGTCCTGTAAGAGATTTGCAGTTAGGTTTGCGCCGATGAACCCTGCGCCACCGGTGATGAGGATGTGCATGCCCCCTCCATAACAGACATATGCGTTGGGTGTGCCATGCAGAATCAACACTATTTGATGGCACAAACAAACAACTTAATTGCGCTGATAGCGCATTAATTAAACCACGCATATCATACCACAAGCGATAGTTATCTGTCAGTGTTTATGATTATGACATTAATAACACATTATTAACATGGTTTAATCTTTTTATATACAACGGATACCGCTATATCGTTATGGTGGATTGTTGTGTTTCGTCACTGTAGAACTCGTCGTACATCGATACACGAGGGGGTAGTCGTATGCTTTATAATTAGCCTAGTAAAAGTAACCTCTGAACAGCGGTGTGCATATTCTTACTGATATGCGATGTGTGATTGCGCATATGCGTAGGATTGCGTGTGAAGCCACAAAGGGATTGATAATGAAATTATTGGTTCGTATGCGTCCATACATTGCCCGTAGTGCTCTCTTGTTGCTTATTTTGGCAATGGGAGCTTACTTCCGTTTTGGCGGGCTCTTTATGTGGGATGAGCCGTCATTTCGGTTGCATCCGGATGAGCGTTTTTTGACGGAGGTTGCGTCACAAATCCGGTTGCCTAATTCTGTTGAGCAATACTTTGACTCGTCGAATACGCCGCTCAATCCACGCAACGGTAATTACAAGTTTTTTGTATATGGCATGTTACCACATGAGTTAACCCGGTTGACAGCGGTGCTCATCACGCCGCCAGATCGTTTGCCAATGCCGGCAGATGATGCAAAGCCAAATGGTGAATATGCGATTGCAACTGCTTTCCCGAGTGCACTCCGTACGCTGATTAATCCTGATGGTGTGAATTACACAAGCGATATTCATCGAGTAGGCCGTGCCTGGTCTGCGATTTTTGATTTGTTGTCGATTCTTGTCATCTTTTTTATCGCCCGCCGTTTGTATGGAGAGAAAGTCGCATATGTTGCGGCATTCATGGCTGCTGGTACGGCGTTTTTGATTCAACAATCACATTTCTTCACGGTTGATGCAGCGAGTGCATTTTTTATTTTGCTCACTATTTACTATGCGGTCCGTATCGTCGAAAAAGGCTCATTTGGTGCATATGCTGGTGCGGCGGTCGGGATTGGGGCGGCCATTGCGAGTCGCATTACGCTGGCGACTGTTGCGTTTGTGGTTATCGTCGCAGTTGGAGCCCGGTTCTATCGTGCCTATGTGGCACACGATCGCCGTCAAATCGCTCGTGATGTTGTGTTGATTCTGATGTGTGGCGTGATGTCGTTGTTTGTCGCACGCACCTTAGGACCTGATATGTTTGCGGGTACGATGCCAGGCTCTGCACCTCAGTTGATTTTGACGAGTCATCTAGGCAATAGTGCAACCCCACTTGATGTTTTCTTTCAAGGTAAGGGGTATTTTGATATACGGCCAGATGAGCGGTTCATTCAGAGCATGAACGACATTGCACGCTTTGCATCTGGCGAAATCGACTGGCCACCGACACAGCAGTGGGCTGCCCGACCGCGGTATGTATTTGCATTGAACAACATGATATGGGCTGGCATGGGTGCACCATTAGGCATTGCCGCATGGCTTGGCTTTGTGGTGGCGGGGTGGCAACTCATTCGTCGCAAACAGCTCGTGCATCTCATTCCGTGGGCATGGGTGGCGTTTTTCTTTGGGTGGCAGGGTGGTCAGTTTTTGATGACGATGCGCTATTATTTGCCGATTTATGGTGTGTTAATCATCTTTGCATCATGGTTAGTTATTCAAATTGCGTCACAACGCGTTGCACTATTCGAAAAGGTGATGAGCTGGTTATGGCGTCATGGCGATCCAGAGTTACATCGACCGCGTGCACTTGCACTTGGTCGTGCTTTGGCGTTTATGGCAGTTGTGCCGGCGTTGGTTGTCTCGGTTGGAGCGGTGGCGTGGGGATATGCATTTAGTCGTATTTATACAGAAGACCACACACGCGTGGCCGCGTCGCGTTGGATTTATGCCAATATTCCGCCAGGGACGGCGATTAGTTCTGAGATTTGGGATGACGGCTTGCCATTAGGCCTTGATGGGCGGAGCGCCGATCAGTACGAGGGTATTGCCTTTGCAGTCTATGCTGAGGACGAGTACAACAAATACTACGGCAATGCCGATGGTGGCGAAATCGGCTTGTTGGGGCAAATCGATAAGGTTGAGTACATCATCATGAGCAGTAACCGCGTGTATGACACTGCGGGGCGGTTGGTGATGCGCTATCCAGCACTAATCAATTATTACAAAGCACTGTTTGATGGTTCACTCGGCTTTGAATTGGTCGCCGAGTTCCGCTCTTCGCCACGACTGTTCGGTATTGAAGTACCGACGGCAGTGTGGGCAGAAGAGGCGTTTAGTGTCTATGATCATCCGCGTGTATTGATATTTAAGAAGACCAAAGAGTTTAGCTTGGCCAAAGCCGAAACCCTCATCCTCAAAGATGTTGCCTTCGGCGAAGTCTATAAGATGCCGACGATGCGGGCGAGCAAGGTTATGACCGCATTGCACTTTACCGATTTGCAGTGGCCGACATACCGTAATAGTGCGTCGTGGAACGAGTTATTCAGCGACTTCACGACGACACAGGTTCCATGGTTGTGGTGGATTTTGGCACTTGAGTTGATTGGTCTCGCTGGATTTGTGTTGTTGCAACGATGGTTGGCATCATTGCCTGATCGTGGATTCGCCATTGCCAAAACGTTAAGTTTGGTGATGGTCGCCTGGTTGATTTGGCTGACGGCCAGCATCAATATATTAAGTTTTAATCGGTGGGGCGTGGGGCTTATCGGGGCATTGTGGGTGGGTGCTGCACTCGTCGTATGGTGGCGCAACCGGCAGGCATGGCAACGCTGGTGGCGCGAAGTGCGTTGGTTGGTATTGTCGACACAAGTGCTCTTCTTGGTGGCGTATGCAGCCTTTGTGCTGATTCGGGCAGCTAATCCCGATTTGTGGCATCCCGCACGCGGTGGAGAAAAGCCGATGGATTTGGCGTTTTTGACCGCAGTTGTGCGTAGCCCGTCATTCCCACCGTATGACCCGTGGTTTGCGGGTGGCATGTTGAACTACTACTATTTCGGCTTTGTGATGGTAGGGGTGCTTATCCATCTAACCGGTATCGAGCCGGGTGTAGCGTATAACTTGGCTGTGCCAACGATGTTTGCGTTGACGGCAGTTGCGAGTTGGGGGGTGGCACTTGCGCTCCAAGGGCGATTCCCACTGACATACGCCAATCGTTGGCTCTGGTGGTTGCGAGCCCTATCAATCGATGGTCGTCGTAAGCTGGTTGCCGCGCTTCTTGCCGCGTTGTTTGTGGTGGTAGCCGGCAACTGGTCACAAGCACTGTGGTATGTGCCTGGGACGGGTGATGCCGATGTGGAGTGTGATCAAGGTAGCTCATATGCGATGGTCGAAGAATGCAAAGGTCGCATGGAATGGGCGTTCTGGGATGCAACGCGCGTCGTCTCAATCAAAACTGGCGACGGCGTCATCAATGAGTTTCCTTTCTTTACCTTTTTGTTTGCTGATCTCCATGCACACATGATTGGACTGCCACTGCTCGTCGCCGCATTGGGCGTGATGGTGGCATTCATTGCGCAGAAGCGTGCGCCATTACATTGGTGGCCACGCTGGCGCATGCGCCTAGTGCCAATTGGTTTGTTGGGCATGTTGAGTGGCGTGGCATATGCCACGAATACGTGGGATTATCCAACCATCGTTGGTATGAGTGTGTTAACGCTTGCATTAATAGCATGGCGTGACCAGCAACATCGTGTACAGAGCATACAACACGTGTGGGGGTTTGTGGGGAGTGTGGTTGCGTTGCTGGTAGTGTCGCGCTTCGCAAGTTGGCCATTCACCCGTGCGTTTGCGAGTGACTATACCGGTTTTGAACTCTGGAAAGGGCAACAAACACCGGTTGCCTTGTTTATTGAGCTTTCGGGGATGTGGATATATGCAGCGTTGAGTGCGGCCGTGCTCTTTTTGATACGTCTGCGCTGGTCATCTGTGGGCTCTGCACTCGTAGTGGGTGTGATTGCCGTTGTTGGGCTGATTGCTGGTGTGGTACTTGAATGGCCAGCGCTCTGGATTCAAGCACCGATGATTGTATTGATTGGCGTGTGGCTATTGATGGTGTTGCAGCGTCATCATTTGTGGCAGTTGCCGTCGCTCCGACGACGGCAGGCGGTGCAACTCGAGTTACCTGTTTTTGATGAGCTACAACGAACAGCAAAGCCCACTGCACCAACCATAGCTTTAGAGACCATCTTCACGATGATTATGGTGCTTGCAATGGTTGGCATCTCGGCGCTGACCGAGGTACTGGTTGCTATGGGCGACATTGGTCGTATGAATAGTGTCTTTAAGTTTGGTATGCAGGTATGGGTGTTTGGTGGATTGAGTGCCGCTGTGTTGTTAGGGTGGGTATGGCAACGCATGGCGCGCTACCCAATTGGTGTACAGGTCGTCTGGCGCACAGTAACCATGGTGCTCGTTGCAGCATCGTTTGTGTATCCAATCACTGCGACGCCGGTGCGTATTGATGAGCGATACAACAAGGAGGCACCACTCTCACTTGATGGCGAAGCCTATATCGAATCCGAGAATGCCTCGTGGGGCGAAAACGGCTATAACTTTGCGTTGGCAGAAGATGCTGCCGGCATAGCCTGGCTCCGTGAAAACGTCAAAGGGACGCCTATCATTCTCGAGGCTCATGCTGAGGCGTATCGTTGGGTTGCGCGCATTGCGACACACACCGGTTTGCCGACCCTCATCGGGTGGCCGTGGCATGAGACGCAACAACGTAGCGTGGCTGATGTAGGACCAGTCTTGACCGCACGGCAAGAAGCAGTGAAGCGCTGGTATACCAGTGACGATGCATCAAAGACGCTGGCAGAAATTCAGAAATACGGCATTGAGTACGTATATGTTGGTCAAATGGAACGTGCTATGTATGGCGAAAATGTGGGGAAGGCGTTTGCTACGCTTGCTCAGGACGGCACGATTACACCAGTATTCAGCCGTGGTGGCACGGTTATCTACAACGTACCACCATCTGGCAATATGCCAGCCGTACTCAAAACGGGCACGCTTGCACGCTTTGACCCACAACCAATGCCACAACAGTCGTTGTTACCGGTATATGTAGGTGACCTCGCTGAAGTACCGGCTCCTGGTTGGAATCCGATCCGTAACAATCTGGCGGTTAGTGTGCTTTGGCTGTTGGCATGGTACTTGATTGCGTTGCTTGGGTTGATTCCGGCGATGTGGCTCGGTGACCGCCAGTGGCCGTGGGCCCGTTTGATAGGACTCATGTTGTTGGGGTACGCATTGTGGTTGCCGGTCAGTGCGCGACTTATGTACAACGGCACTACAGGCCTTGTGATTGCTACGCTGTTGGTGGTACTTGTCAATGTGCTGGCGTTGATGATGATCGGATTACGTGCATTGCCTAGTACCGGGGCACCGCTTGTTTGGTTTGACACTCAGCGCATAGGTGAATATCTCGCAACAGGTCGACAGACCGTACTCGAGGCACTGCGCAAACAATGGCGAGCCATCGTTGGTTTTGAGGTGCTCTTTACGGTCGCATTCATTACGATGGTTGTGGTACGCATGGCGAATCCTGATTTGTGGCATCCATTCTGGGGTGGTGAGAAACCGTTTGAGTTTGGTATCTTAAATGCGGTGCTGCGTAGCCCTGTTATGCCCCCGTACTCGCCGTTCTTTAGTGATGGTACGTTGAATTATTACTACTACGGTTACGTGTTGTTGTCGTTGCCGTTGCGCTTTACCGGTATTGCCCCGGAAATCGGCTATAACCTGACCGTGGCTACGTTGTATGCATTGGTTGTCAGTGCGACCGCTATCTTGACATGGCACATCACTCGCCGACATTGGGCATGGGTAGTTGCCGTATTGGTGATGGCCGTGTTGGGGAATCCTGCAGCTGCATTCCAAGTAGGATGGTCACGGGGTGTGGCGGAAATTCTGCAGATTCTCCAAGATCCAAATACTACATCGTTGTGGGCCGCCATGGGCGATTGGTTTATTGGATCAAGCCGCGTCATCCCGCATACGATTAATGAATACCCAACGTGGAGTTTTGTTTTTGGTGATTTGCATGCGCATGTGATTGCGATGCCGATGACATTATTGTTGCTGGCTTTGGCATGGCAAGCGTTACAACCCGGTGTGTTGCCGTTTGTGTGGTGGCCGTTGGTGGCGATGGTAATGGGAACATTAGCAACGACGAACTCATGGGATGCGCCAACAGCCATCCTGCTGATGACCGGTGTGCTGGCGCGGCGCACATTGTTGCGTGGGGGCTGGCGTTTGGTGCCAGTGGCGTTGTTACAGAGTGTGGCCTTGGCGATAACCGCATATGTTTGTTACTTGCCGTTCTTCCAACAATATGTGCCACAAATTGGTGGTGTGGCGCTAGTCAAAGCGGCTTCGCCGTGGTGGCCATGGTTTGCCATGTGGGGGATTTTCGTCGTGCCCACCATAATCAGTGCTGCATTGATTGCGTGGCGACAGACACGTATGCAGATCGTTGTGTCAGGCGTACTGGTACTCGTGATGCTGGTGGGCCTAGCGCTAAATACGCTCGATGCCACGGTGATGCCGATTGTGCAGCAATGGATAGCAGATCCTCGGCTATGGCTAGGACTGGTTGTGGTCATCCTGTTGCCGTTTGTCCTCAGTCGTCAACCCGATCAACAGCGTTGGTTTGGGGTGTGGTTGGTATTGATAGCGTGGGCGATTGCATTGGGTGTTGAAATCATTTATGTGCGTGATCACATGGAAGATGGCGATTGGTACCGCATGAATACCGTCTTTAAATTCGGTATTCAGAGCTGGTTGTTGTTGACGATTGGTCTTGCAAGTGTGATACCGCATCTCTGGCAACGGATACGCACATGGCAGTATCAACTGGGCAACGTCCTATTGGCGGTGTTGATTGCGCCGTTGGTACTCGGTGCTGTCTATCCAGTATTTGGTGTCCCCAATCGCATGCAGTACCGAGTGGTACGCGACCAAGCGCCGACACTTGATGGTTTGGTGTTCATGGAAAAAGGCTCGTATAGTGCCTATGACGCCTCGATAGATTTTGTCTCCGACTATCGGGCAATTCAGTGGCTGAATGAAAACATTACTGGCACGCCTGTGATTATGCACTCAAGTATTGAGTTTTATCGGGGCTACGGTGTGCGCATTGCCGCCAACACCGGCTTGCCGACAGTTGTTAGCCCGTTGCACGAGAGCGAACAACGGAATGGCGACGTGGTCGGGAAACGCGATGCTGATGTGATTGAGTTCTATCGTACGACTGATTTGACCAAGAAGCGTCAACTGTTGTCACGCTATCGTGTTGCATACGTCATTGTTGGTCCGATTGAACGTGCTGCGTACGGCGAAGAAGGTGTGGATGTGATTGGCGAGATGCCCGATGTACGGCAAGTGTTCCAATCAGGTGCAACGACTATTTATCGTGTATCGCCACAGATTGTCTCGATTCCACCCCTTGACAGTGTCGATGGCAGTCGGAGTGAGCAATCGGTATCTGCGCCATCAGAGCCAGAGCCTGAGCCCGAATATGTCGATACGGCAACATTGCTGAAAGCATATGAAGAGGATCCTGCGAATGTGACCGTGATGATGCAACTTGTTGATGCGTATCGACGTGTTGGCAATTCGATTGATGCATCTGATGTGTTATTAAAGACATCGAAGTTAGTGCCAAACGATATCATGGTTTTGCATATGCTTGGTGATATTTCTGCTGAAGCTCGACTCAGTGATCGGGCGGTCGCAGCATACAAAGCTGCAATTGCCGTGAATAATAATCCAGGGAACATCAACAAACTGTTGAGTGGATACATGATGATGGGGATGTTCGAAGAAGCATTGGAGGCTTCGGATAAGGCGATTGTCGAATATCCTGATTTCTACGATTTCTATTTCACGCGCGGGAAGATTTATGAGACCTTGGGTGAGGTTGATGCGGCACGTCTCGACTACCGGGCATATCTCGAAAACACATCAGATGATGCCATCTTCCGCAAAGATGTCCAAGATGCACTAGATCGTTTGGATCGCTGAGGAGTCATCATATGAACGAAGTGCTGTTGCACTGGATTGTCATCGGTATCTTTGTGCTCGTCGGCGTTCCATGGAGCAAATACCTGTTTGGTACAATGCCACATGCGATGATTGGCTTTGCGCGCCCTTTGGGGTTTGCACTGGTGGGTGTCATCGTATGGACCGTGGCGATGATCGGCGTATTACCGTTTAATGGCGGTGGGATACTAGTCGTTGCGCTTGGTGTAGGGTATCTTGGTTGGCGTATGGCGGGAGGCATCGATGCACATTGGCTTCGTCAACACTGGCGTAGCTGGGTGCGTAGCGAAGTGTTCTTTGCGGTAGGATTTCTCGTCGTGTTGTATATTCGTGGGCGGAATGCGGATCCGTGGGGCACAGAGCGCCCGATGGACTATGCGTTTTTCAACAGCATGTTGAATAGCCCGAGCTTTCCGCCGATTGATCCTTGGATGTCCGGATTTACGATTAACTACTACTATGCAGGCTACCTACTGGCAGCCATGCCGGCGAGTATCACGGCCATTGATGCTGCGACCGCATACAACTTGGCGCTGGCGACCACCGCTGGTATGGTGACCGCTACTGCGGCGACGGTCATTGACAGTGTGGTGACTACGTGGTCGCCAGCCCAGCGTGTCACGCGTGCCCAACAGTGGGTATGGCCACTGGCTGGTGTATTGGCGGTGTTTATGTTGGGGAATCTTGGCGGCTTCCTGCAGGTTGTAAGTGGTTTGCCTGAAATTTTGGCCCTCGAACCGCGCGATATCGGGCGTGCGGTGGTAAACGGACTAGGTGCGCGTGAGCCGTTTACGTTGACGCAACCTTTCAAAGGTTGGGATTACGATGGGATGACAACAATTCTCCCGCGTGATATGTGGAGTGCATTTAATTGGTGGAATCCATCGCGAGCGGTATGGGATGCATTGCCACTCGGTGATGGACAATACGAGCGCCGATACGCAATCACTGAGTTTCCCTTCTTCTCATATTGGTTGGGCGACATGCATCCGCATGTGATGTCGTTGCCGTTTACGCTGTTGCTAGTAGGATTGGCAATCCGACGTGCCCATGGTGTCATGCCAGATGTCGTGTTGCCGGCATTGCTCATTGGTTTGTTGTACCCATTAAACAGTTGGGATTACCCGACGTTTTTACTTCTCTATCTAGGGGCCGTCGTGTGGCAACAGGTGCGTGCTGGTGTATCGTGGCAACGCATCGCCCAAGAAGTCGCATTAGTTGTTGGGCTTTCATATGTGATATATCTGCCGTTTCATACCACCTTTCATTCGCTTGTTGGTGGTGCTCCACCACTGGTCGATACGCCAGTCATCAGCACGCTCTCGCAGTTTTTTGGCTTGGCTCCAGCGCGTACCGAGTTTCACGGGTTGTTTATCATGTTTGGGCTCTTTTTGGTGCCGTTGTTGTTAGCCATCACATCCATGATCCAGGATCGCTTTGAGCGTGGGTTGTTAATTGCTACGCTGGTTGTAGGTGTGGTTGGTGCAATACTCGGTTTTGTGACAATTGCGGCCATACCACTCACTGCGTTGTTGCTTCATATGGCTTTTCGACGTACAGATATGACGCCGAGCATGGCGATTTGGTGTGGTGCGGTGGCACTTGCTAGCATATTGACGTTGGCTGTGGATGTGGTGTACATCCGGGATACGTTTAGTTCACGCATGAATACGGTTTTTAAGTTCTACTATCAAATCTGGGGATTATGGGGTGTCACTTCGGTCATAGCCGCGTGGTATCTATGGGCACACGCCGGCAATCGATGGCGCATCGTGCTTGCCATTTGTATGGTGCCACTTGTCGGTGCGTCGGCAGTATATCCTGCGGCCACACTTGGGCAATCGATTGTTGCGGCTGGGGAGTGGTCGCTGGCTGGCCGCACACCGCGTGACTATGTAAATGGCGGTACTGCGTCTATTCAGTGGCTTCGCAAACATGCTTCAAAAGGAAGTGTGATTGTCGAAGCAGTCGATGGGCAGTACGATATGCAAGGGTTAGGGGTTGGTGGTGTATCGGCTGCGACTGGTCTGCCGACAATTATGGGTTGGCCTGGGCATCAAGGGCAGTGGCGTGGTGGTCATGCTGAGGCAAATAACCAAATCGGCATCCGTGAACAAGATGTCCGTACGATCTATAGTAGCGGTGACACCGTGGCTGTGGGAAATCTACTGACACAATATCGTGTGCGCTATGTATATGTAGGCAACGCCGAGCGTTCCATTTATGGAGAATCAGGCTTGGCAGTCTTTGACATTATTGCTACTGAAGTCTTCCGCGAGGGTGATGTCGTGATATACGAGGTTACTGAATAACGTATCAATCTCGCTTGCTACAATGCTCTTGAGGTGACTAGGGCGGTATGCTGAGGTGAACACCAAATCGGCATCCGTGAGCAAGATGTCTGTACGATCTACGAGGGCAGCGTCACCCTGTTGGTAGAAAATCTCCATACACAATATTGTGTGATCGTGTGCGTTTTGTGTATGGAGATAATGTCGAACCTTCCATCTAGGGAGAATCAGGTTTGGCAGTGTTTGACATTATCGCTGCTGTGGTCTGCGTGCGGGCGATGGGGCGATAGACGAGGATATTGAAATCGATCCTGCAACTACAAACCCCCCGGTGATGTTACGACATCACCGGGGGGTGTATAAGTATGCGCTTAGTTATCGGCTACTGGTGTGGCCTCGACTGTGCTCCCAACAAGATTGGTGAGTACAGTAATTCGATCGGTAGTACTCGTACGATAGTCTTGCAAGGTTTGCACCTTAAGTGGGAACAAGAAGCTGATATGGTACATCACACGATTCTCAAACGTGCCGTTTTGGTTGCTACTAACGCCGGATGATTGTGCCAAAGCGGTGCTTTGCAGGGCAACTTCTTGCTGCAACAGGCTATTGCGCTGGCTGTGCAATGCAATGGCCGTGCTTTGGAGCGCAATGTAACCGCTTTGTGCAGTCAGTTGCTCGTTGACGTTCTCCAATTGGCGGCTCATCGAAATCATCTGCACGTTCATCTGCGCCATTGCGGTTGCCACGGCGTTGACATTACCCAATTGAGGGAGTGCTTTGATGGCGACGCGTGATGCTGGATCGTTTGCAGGGACATTGCTGAGTTGGGGTTCAATAGCTGCAATCTGTGCTTCGATTTCTTTGCGCTGGTTTTGCAAGTCGGTCATCGCAGCGCTGACATCAACTGCTTGACCTGCACCCTCATCACCACTGGAGGCAACCGCTGCACGATATGCGTCTAACTCGTCGTCTGTTGCCACAAACACGGCCAAATCGGCGACAAGGTTGCGGTATTGCGTGATTTCTGGGGTAATGTCAATCAGCGCCTTTAGCTGAGCACGGTTTTCATCGCTGACGCGCGCATCGATGCTCTCAGCCACATCATCAAAGTTACATGGGGCACTCATGGTCAGTGGCTCCATGTTGATGGTGTAGATGGTCACCCAATTCTTCATAAAAATAGCTTGATTGAGCAGGCTATTGCTGTTCTCAATTTTGCTGTTCTGTAAGGCTAATTCATTGTTGCTTTGAATCTCTTTGAGACGCGCAATGTTATTGTTGATACACGCTTGTACGTCAGCGTTGTTTTCTACCAAGTAGGCTACCGCTGATGATGCACGGGTGGATGTCGTACCCCCGGTGGCTTGCGTTGGCGTTGAGCGCGTGCCAAATGCACAAGACGGCAATACAAACAGTAGCACCGCTACTAGAATGACTCGCCATGAGAATCTATGTCGCATCTGAAACCCCTTCTCCCTCACACTTTACATTAAGACAATCATGGACAGTATAGCATTATTTGTGATGACATATCTATAGACTAATTAACAATTCGGTAACGAAATACTGCGATGAAGCGCACTCAAAATATATATGTATAAATAAATTAACCGAAAAATGCATTATTGCTGTTGCATTTGTTGTTGTTGAGAAGCCGGTGTCGTGCTGGGCCAACTTGGGCGTACAGGAGGCGGTGCTTGAGTATGGATGTTTGCATCATTTACTGATACGACTACCTCTAGATGCTCGTGTGCGTGCCCTCGATATACACCGCGCGTTGGCGGCACATCAGCATAATCGCGCCCGATTGCCATGCGAATATGGCGTTCGCCAGCCCAAATACGATTGGTCGGATCAATCCCGATCCAACCAAGGTCAGGTAACCAGACCTCAAGCCAGGCATGGGTGGCATCTGACTGTGAGCGATCGTGGTCGTCGCGTCGATGATATAGATAGCCACTGACATAACGACTTGGGATACCAAGTGTGCGGCAGATGGCAATCATCACGTGGGTAATATCCTGACAAACGCCTTTTTGTTGGGTCAATACCACATCAATAGGTGAATCAACACTAGTTGACTGCGGCGTATAGGTAATCGTATCAAACAACAGCGCTGATACCTGTGTTACGGTGGATAGTGGGTCGTCACCGCGACGTATTGCATGACGATCCATGAACTCGGAGAGGAGTGTGGTTGGCTGGGCAAACTGACTTGGCAGGAGCATGTCAAGCAGTGGGTCATTGTGTAGGTTATCGAGCAGTTGCCAGCTCGTATTTGGGAGTTGGGCCGGTAACACAGGGCACGGCAGTACCTCAACTGTTGATTCGGCACGAACAACCAGCGACGTGAGCGGCACCGTAATGTCAAAGTGATGAACGTTATTGCCAAGTGCATCACAGATTGAATAAATCATCGTTCGCGGAGTTACCGTCAAGTTGAAGTGGTGGCAACGCTGTCGTTCGTCATCTCGCGGCTGGAGGCGAACTTCCATGATACTTTCGCGTACCGGATTGTTATAAGAGAAGATGGTATCGTGGAAGATATGATGCTTCATGGAGGCCCTTTAGTTGCTTAGTGCGCTATCGATGGCGTAATCAATGTGTACTTCGTGGAGTAGTGCGCCAATATGATTACACCCGTTTTGTACTTGTAATATGTTTTCGGCGAGGGTTGACAGCTGCTCATCGACACCGCCGTATTCGAGCATCGCCTGAAATTGTCCAGTTGCGCGTTGCACGCGTTGGCCGTGACCGCGGGTATGTTTGGCGCCAATCGCCACAGTTGCATGATGAATGCTATCGGCACAAAACCGAATGGATCGAGGAAATACCGCGTCATACACGACAAACTGCATCATGCGTGGCGGTGTTACTTCGGGCGTGTGCACTTTGCAGTAGGCCTCAAAGGCGCTACACATCTTGAGGAGCGCAACCCACTCGGCGTGATGTGCGCCTTGGTCATGCGCAGTGGGTCGCAAAATGCCGAGATGGCTATGGAGCAAGCTTGCCGTATTATTGGCGCGCTCAAGGGCACGGCCGATTTGAATGAAGTTCCATCCTTCATCGTGGATCATGGTAGCGTCAGTAATTCCTTGGAAAAGATGTGATCCAGCTTTGACCATGCCATAAAAACGATGCGTTGCTTGTTTCCAACGATTGCCCTGTACCTGTTGCCGAATATCGAGGTAGAGTCGATTGATTTGCTCCCACATTTCTGACGAAATGTGCTCACGCACTTGGCGGGCATTTTCACGGGCAGCCGTTACTGTTGCAACCAATGAGTCTGGGTACTGACTATCGGCCGTAAAGAGTTCAACAATCGGTTCTGGCTGATGACTCCCGGCCATGGCTTCGTTGTAATGGAGTGCTTGCCACAGGCGATGCCAGCGTTGTTGAGATGCGGATGCATCTACGTCGATGAGTTGATGCTGGGTAACATCAAGTAAGCGCGCAGTATGTTCGGTTCGTTCGAGGTAGCGACTCATCCAGTAGAGCGAGTCGGCTACGCGACTAAGCATGGCCATCATCACTCCTTATCGGCGTACAACACCCACGTATCTTTGCTGCCACCACCTTGTGACGAGTTGACGACGAGCGACCCGCGCGTCAATGCGACACGTGTCAGCCCGCCAGGCACAATGGTCACGCGATCACCATACAAAATATATGGCCGCAAATCTACGTGTCGGGCCTCGAGTTTGCCATCAATAATACACGGAGCACGCGACAGTTGTAGGGTTGGTTGTGCGATATAACCACGTGGATCTTGACTGATGCGTGTAGCAAACTCTCGTCGTTGGGCAGCCGTGCTTTGTGGGCCGATGAGCATCCCGTAGCCGCCCGATTCGCCCACAGCTTTGACCACGAGCGATTCAAGATTATCGAGCACATATTGCCGTTGTTTTGTGTCTCGCAGAAGGTACGTCTCGACATTGTTGATAATCGGATCTTGACCGCTGTAGTACTTAATCATGGCCGGTACATATGCGTAGAGCGCTTTATCGTCGGCAACGCCAGTCCCAAGTGCATTGGCGATGGCGACATTCCCTGCTCGGTATGCATGCATCAAGCCGGGGACGCCAAGAACACTATCAGTACGAAAGACAAGTGGATCGATGAAGTCGTCATCAATGCGTCGATATATCACATCGACTTTTTGAAGTCCACTAGTGGTGCGCATATACACGGTGTTGTTATGCACAACGAGGTCGCGCCCCTCAACCAATTGAATGCCCATTTGGCGCGCCAGATAGGTGTGTTCAAAGTAGGCTGAGTTGTACGATCCGGGCGTCAACAAGACGATATTCGGCTCGCTCGTATGTGGAGCTAGTGAGCGCAGTGTTCCGAGGAGCATTTGCCCGTATTGCTCAACTGATTGGACGTTGTAATGATCAAAGAGTTGGGGGAAGACTTGTTTGCTCATCTGACGATTGACGAGCATATATGACACGCCACTCGGGACGCGTAAGTTGTCTTCGAGGACAACAAACTCCCCACTTGGCAGCCGAATCAAATCGGAGCCGGTGACGTTGATGTAGATGCCTTGTGGCACATTGACGCCACGCATCTCACGCCGATAATGACGACAGCTATAGACCAAATCGCGTGGCACCACGCCGTCGTTGAGAATGTGCTCATCGTGATAAATATCATGCAAAAACATATTGAGCGCTGTGATGCGTTGGGTTAACCCTTGTTCGACACGACGCCATTCACGATCGGTGATGATGCGCGGAATCAAATCAAACGGGAAGATCTTTTCGGTGCCGGCCTCGTGCCCATAGACCGTAAATGTTACGCCTTGAGCCAAAAAGGTGTCATCGGCAACTTGCTGGCGTTGTTGAAGCTCTTGGGGCGTGATGTGCTGCATGCGATTCATTAATTCGACATAATGATTGCGCGCAGCCCCATCTGGGCGACACATTTCATCCCATGCACTATCCAACATATATTGCGCTAAAAAAGTATCGTTTTGCATAGTGCTATTGTACGGAATTCATTGATACGACGCAATGGTGCCTTTGCCCATGAAGCGAGTCGTTTATTTGGCTATTTTGCCTAGATGAACAGCAATCTACCGCAGCTCAACAGGGATAGCTCGTGCACCACTTAACAACGTTAATGTCTTGGTTGAGAGGAGCGTAGTGGTATTGGCTACGAGTAACTTTTGTGCTCCACTGACTAACGAATGTGCATTGTTGATACCAGTGTTTATATACCCACTAATCCGTGGTTTTGCTCGCACATCATAGCCAATCATCACGGTCAGGCCAATTGAAGTGTTGCGCGCAAGCGTGTAGATATATGATCCTCCTGGCGATATGCTCAGCGCTGAATAGTTGTAGCTAGATGATTGAATGCTCCCTGATACATCAATCTTAAGCGAGCGTTCGTCAATGGACAATATATAAAGATAATTGTTTGATGATGCATACAGGCGATGCATGCGTTGCATGCCATTCATGTAACTTATGCTTGCTATGTCATTGATGATACTTGTGGTGCTTATCACCGTGTACTTATTAGTAACTTGGTTATTCTGCAATACCATGCTCTGAATATAGCCGCGACTGCGTGGTGCGGGTGCATCCTTGCCGGCGACAACAATACGGAACTCACTGTTATCAATGCTGATGATTTGGGTGGGCGGTCCTGTGAGCGACACCGGATTCCCCACCATTTGGGGGCTGTTTGGTCGGCTAATGTCAACAACGATGAGTTGCCCTTGATAGCGTGGTGTACGTTGCGCATCATCAATGCTGAGCCCGATATAGAGGTAGCGCCCACTCACGAGGGCTGCGGTTGGTGTGTGCGTGGTGGGATAACTCCAGAACCCGACGTCGACGAGACTGCCGGTGTGACTGTCAAATATCTGGATACCAATTTCTTGCCAATTAATTTGTCCAATCACGACAAATTGCGTGTTGTTATTCAGGTTTCGCTCAATACGATGGGCCTGTTGGAATGGGAGTGCGAGGGTCTGGAGCGTAGCCAAGTTGGTTGTGTTATGCGCTGTTAGTTGTGCGCTGACGCTCCCAGTGCGGGTGCCACTACGGAGTGCATAGACAACGGTCTCAGCACTGTTGAGTGTAATATCGTTGATTGTCTGTGTAATGGTGACTGCACTTGCTTGCAACGGCACCGTGGTCGATGTTCGTGATGCCGTGACCGTGATTGTGGCGGTGCGTGTCCTTGTTACCGTTGGCGTCCTGCTGGCTGTGACACTCTTGGTTGCGGTGCGCGATGCCGTTCGAGTCTGTGATCGTGTTTGCGTTGGGGTACGCGTGCGCGACGGGCTACCACTGAGTACTTCAGCTGTGCTTGTCAGGTTGTCAATTGCCGTTATTTGTGTTTTGTGCAAGCTCGTAGCGGTACGTTGATTGTTGAGCACTTGCTGAGTTTGTGTTTTGAGTAACCCTGCGACACTTGTCTGGGTCAGCTTCGCCACTTGTGTTTGGGTGCTGGCGCGTGCCGTTAGTGTAGGGCGCGCAATTGCCGTTTGCGTGCGGATGCGTATCGCATATACTGTTTTGGTTACGGGCTCGGCAGTGTTGCGAGGGGTTGCTGTGGCCGTACCGCTTGGTGTGCGACTCGGTGAACCATTGATGACCTCGCGCGTGGCGGTAGCCGCATCATTGGCCGCAAACGCCGTTCGCGTTGCTTGACTATCAGCTGTTGCGATTTGGATGGCCGCACTTGTTTGAGTGGCTACTACGATACGCGTCTGGACTAGTGCAACGGTTGTTGGCGTCGCCGTAAAAGTACGGCTCGGGGTAGGTGTAATGCTCGGTGTGAGAGTGCGGCTCGGTGTGAGGGTATTACTCGGAGTAAGTGTTATCGTCGGTGTGCGCGTCGATGACGACGTACTTGTGGATGTCGGGGTATCACTCGGTGTCGGGGTATCACTCGGAGTAAGTGTTATCGTTGGTGTGCGCGTCGATGACGACGTACTTGTGGGTGTCGGGGTATCACTCGGTGTCGGGGTATCACTCGGAGTAAGTGTTATCGTCGGTGTGCGCGTCGATGACGACGTACTTGTGGGTGTCGGGGTATCACTCGGTGTTGGTGTGTC
>CAYXXK010000047.1:14841-23352 GCA_964469045.1 uncultured Klebsiella sp. | reverse complement strand
CTATGATGCTCTGTCGCATTTCACGCATTAAACGCAACAAGAAAGCAACGTTGTGCAGACTCACCAGCCGGATACCAAGCAACTCCTTGGCACGGAACAGGTGATGGATATAAGCCCGTGAATAGGTGCGACATACTTCGCAGTCACACCACGCATCGAGCGGCTCGTCGCTGTCGCGACAACTCGCATTGTTGACATTGAGCCGGAAGTTGCGCGTTGCGTCTTTGATGAGCGCTGCGCCGTGGCGTCCAAGCCGTGTCGGGCTGACACAGTCGAACATGTCGATCCCGCGTGCGACGCCCTCGAACAAATCATCGACGTCACCAATCCCCAGCAAATGCCGCGGTTTGCCATCAGGCATATGCGGCACAGTCATGTCAACGACCTCGTAGATTTGACTTTTGTTGGCGCCGAGCGAACCGCCGATACACAATCCGTCAAACGCCATGGTGCCGATGTGCTCGGCACTCGCTTTGCGCAAATCTGCAAACACGCCACCATGCACGATACCGAACAGCGATTGATCGGGGGTGGGCATGGGGATATTGTGCTCACCGCGTAGGGTTTCTTGGTGGTAGGTAAGACAACGCTCCTCCCAAGCGTGGGTACGTTTGAGTGAGCGACGGGTATAGTCATAGCCAGCCCGGAATGGGGGCAATTCGTCGAAGCAGAGAATGATGTCAGCGCCGATGCCCTTCTGGATTTCGATGCTACGCTCGGGTGTAAAGACGTGACGCGAGCCGTCAATGGTTGATTTGAAGATGACGGAGTCGTCGGTGACTTTGACCATGCCGGGGCGCGGGGTGTACGAGCCACGCCCTTTGACCTCGTCAGCGATTCCGCCGTACTTGAGACTAAAGACTTGGAATCCGCCGCTATCAGTCAAAATCGGCCCATCCCAGCGCATGAACTTGTGCAGGCCACCGTGACGAGCAATAAGCTCATGTCCGGGCTGTAAGTAGAGATGATATGTATTGCCGAGGATGATTTGGGCACCGTGGGCGGCGACTTCATCGGGAGCAAGTGATTTGAGTGTGCCTTTGGTTCCGACCGGCATGAATACAGGTGTTTCGATTTCGCCGTGGGCAGTAACTATCCGACCTGCACGGGCACGCGTATGTGCGTCACGTGCCTCGGTGGTGAATGTGAGTGGCATGAAGCCTCCATCGTATATGTATCAATCAGTGTGTGCGTTGGCGCACGATATGCGTAGCGTGCTCTATGCGTATTGCATAGGTGTGTGTCTGTAAGAATGTTCCACAAATGACTGATGAAGAATTATAGATGACACTTGAACAGTATGTCCAATACGCAGCATGATTGAATCATGGTACTATGTGCAAAGAAGTATTCGTTTAAGGCGTTAGGGTCAACAATGAGCCACGAACAACATCGTCAACATGCAACCGATCAAATTGGTGGTATCCGCTGTGGTGTTTTAACAATTAGCGATACTCGCACGATTGAAAATGACAGTGGTGGTCGACATGCTCAAGAATTACTTATGGCGGCGCAGCATATTATCGCTCATTATGCCATCGTCAAAGACGAATCCGTACAGGTGATTGACCAAGTCGGACAATGGGTTGCGTCAGGATGTCAAGTCATCATTACGACGGGTGGCACTGGTATTGCCAAACGCGATACGACAATTGATGCGATTGAGCCACGGCTCGAGCGCAAGCTCCCAGGGTTTGGTGAGCTGTTCCGCATGTTGTCATACGAGCAAGTGGGTTCAGCTGCCATGTTGTCACGGGCAACAGCTGGCACATGGGGCGGGAGTTTGATCTTTTGTTTGCCAGGGTCTCCGGCGGCCGTTGACTTGGCCATGACCCGCCTGATTGTGCCTGAGTTGCGCCATCTCGTGTGGGAGACCGTGCGGCAGGGACCTTATGGACAGAAAGCGAGTCACTAAATGATTAAAACGATTGCACTGGCAATGGTGCGATTTTATCAGCACTATTTGTCGCCACTTAAGCCACCGAGTTGCATCTATTCACCGACGTGTTCTGAATATACCTATCAAGCAATCGCCAAGTATGGCTTTTTGCGCGGAGTTGCCATGGGCGTAGAACGTTTGATGCGCTGTCATCCGTTCTCGCAAGGAGGCGATGATCCGGTACCGTAGGCGACATGTGTAGTGATGTAAAAGATGAAAAACAATAAGCGACAATCTATGATTTTCGATGTGATTAAGACTTGATGGTGTGTCAGTATGGCTACTCGGGTGTGATTACCTGTTGACACATAATTTATCGAAACCATAGTATGGTATACTACTCAATAGCAACGGTTTTTACTGTTGTATATGGATTATTTGTGCACACACGATGTGCCAAGACGCTTTTGGATGATGGCTTGTAGAGTGTCGTCAGATACGCGCTTTATACAGACAAAAAATACGCATTTTCATATTTATCGACACAATGAAGTGACTCAAACTGCGGCACAGGAATGCTGTTGCGTGATGCGGTTTGGGTGGTGTGTGCAAGTATGGTGCGTCACATCCTAGCATTTGGCCTGTGTGTGTGCTCATTAGAGGAGCTCGCACCGCGTTATGGCAGAGCAAGTACGCAAAGACGTTGCTGTTTTCATTGACTTTGAAAATATCTACGTCAGTGTCCGTGACAAACTGGACACCAACCCCAACTTCGAAATCATCATGGATCGCTGCAATGAGCTCGGTCGGGTGATTTTGGCCCGCGCCTATGCAGACTGGTATCGCTACCCACGTATTACAAGCGCATTATACGCCAACAACATCGAACCGATGTATGTGCCGACCTACTACTACGACAAAGATGCAGGTCGTACGGGACGCCCCATCAAAAACAGCGTCGATATGAACCTTTGTATTGAGGCGATGCGCACGCTCTTCACGATGCCTGGCCTTTCAACATTTGTGTTAATTACTGGCGATCGTGATTTTATTCCGTTGGTCAATAGCATTCGCCAACAAGGCAAAGACGTCATCATCATCGGTGTGGGAGGGGCGGCTTCGTCCCACCTCGCCCAAAGTGCTGACGAGTTTATTTTTTATGAACACTTGATTGGCAAGCAAATCGCAAGTGCTCCAGCATCAGCATCGAATCGCCGCTACAGTGAAATCGATGAATTTGAGCGGCCGCCACGTGATCGTGCCACGCCTACGGTACAACGGGCCACACGGCAGGATACGCTCAAGCCTGAAAAGACTGACCGCAAGGAAAAAGAGCACACCGGGCTTAGCGAAGATGCCATTTGGGAGATGTTGGCGAAGGCGGTAGTTGAGGCACGCGCACGGAGCATTGTGCCGTCAGTAGGCTCTCTCAAAACCCTCGTGCGCGAACTGTCAAATGGTGAGTTCCGCGAAAGCATGGTACGTGACGCGAATGGCCGTCCACTAGAGCGCTTCCGCGAGGTCGTACATGAGGCAGCGAATCGTGGCAAGTTAATTATTTCGACCGATAGTATCGTCAATGAAATCTTCTTACCCGGCGAAGATCCGCGCACATTGTCGTCATTTAATGTGCCGATCGAGAAACCGCCCGAGCGTGCAGAAGAACCGTTGCCGTCACAACGTGAAGCCGTCAGTGATACACGCGCAACAGCACCATCGCATGCACACGACAAATCACGCCGTCGACGGCGAAACGATCGTGACAGTAAGCGTGAATCACAGTCAACACCATCGACGAATACGCTGCCCATCGTGAGTGATAATATCCGCGAAAGCGGGGCACCATTAGTCGATGATTATACGATTGCAACGGCAGACAATGGGACGACTACTGAGGTTGTCGCACCAAACATCATGAGCGATGCGCCTGTCCAAGCAGCAGGTGTGCCGTTTAGTGACGAAGAACGTCAGATGGTGCGTGATATTGTCGCTAGTAGTGAACGTGCGTTGTCGTTTCAACAGATTTATGATGCGTTGCGCTCTACGCGTAATCGTGGTGGCGATCAACAGATTCCACGTACGAATGAGGAGCTACGCTCACTGGTGAAATCGATTATTAATGCTGGGGAATTACAGCGTATTGGTCGAGGGAATCGCGTGAGCTACCGTATTGCGCAGCCCAAAAACGTTAAGCAATCGGTGCCAACGCCTGCCGAAGAAATCACTGATGCACCAACTGTAGGTGCTGATGATACTGTTGCTGATAGCACATCAACAGCGATTACCCATGATGTACCCGTAGAGATTATAGCTGTACCAGTGATGGTACCAACGCCGGTTGATGTGGACGACGGTTTGTCATTACCGACGTCGACACTCGTCAAAGTGGCTACAACGCCAGACGCAAGCGAACCGACCAAACACACAAAGGGCAATCGCGGACGCCGTAGTAATGGGTCTTCGACATCGGTGCAGGCAGCACAATTACCATCGAACGCATCCAAGCAACCCGATGTGGTACCTGCACCCACAAGCAGTGTGCAGCCAGCGGACATAGCTCAGCGTGGTGTCCCCGCTAAATCGACAAAGCGTGGTGATAAAGCATCGGCACCAGCCAAAAAGCAGACAAAGTCGAAGTCGACAACACCCAGCGCTGCTGTTGTTCCAACTCCGTTAGCCCAACCTATTCCATCGCCTGTTGAATCATCAACATCCGTAGCGCCCAAACCACGTCGGCGCAAACAAACTCCGGAGGCATAAGGCATGCATGTCAAAATTTGCGGTATTCGCACGCCAGAACATTTACTCGTGGCGGCAGCAGCTGGCGCAGATATGGTTGGACTTGTATTTGCGCCGAGCAAGCGACAGGTAGACATCGATACAGGTAGCATGCTTGTGCGGGTGTTGCGCGACGCTGGGTATGCAACCAAAGTCGTCGGCTTGTTCGTCAATGCAAGTATCTCGACGATTGCCCAAGTAACGCATGCATGTCAGCTTGATTGTATTCAACTCCATGGCAACGAGCCTCTCAGTATGGTGGATCAACTGCCAGATGTGCCTGTGTGGCGTGCAGTGCGACTCCAAGGAGCTGCGGATGAATCGGAATGGCTTGCAACGCACCATCCGCGCGTCACGTTGTTGGTTGATGCGCACGTGAGTGGGACCTACGGCGGGACCGGTGCGCAGGCGGATTGGATTGCTGCAGCCGAGCTTGCACAGCGACGCCCGGTGGTGTTGGCAGGTGGTTTGACACCGCGAAACGTGGTGAGTGCCATTCGTCAGGTACGGCCTTGGGCGGTCGATGTCAGTAGCGGAGTTGAACGTGACGGCATCAAAGATAATGGGTTGATGGCATCGTTCATTGATTTGGCCAAACAGGCCCAAGGATAAACGGCATGTTGCGACGTTGGTGGAGTATTTTGGGCGCAATTGCGACGATGATATTGTCGATTCGGTATGTGTTGACTCGGGTACGCCCGGTGGTCTTGCGCCCTACCGAAGATAGCACACCCGAACTCCTTGGTGCTGATACAACTCTCGGCATACGCCGTATTATCGTTAGCGATTTGCATCTCGGCGCTGGTGATCGCCTCGATGATTTTAATGCAGACCGTGAGTTTGCTGATTTTGTGCGTTCGCATGTCATGAAACAACCCACCGAATTAATTCTGGCTGGTGATACATTTGAGTTCCTCCAAGTGGAGTTGCCCGATATTCCTGATTTTGAGTGGAGTGGACGTGCAGCAGAGCGTCGACTCGAAGCGATTCTAGACGCACATCCATTGGTGGTTCACGCCTTGAATGAGTTTATTCGCACACCGGGGTGTCTTTTAACGATGCTGGTTGGCAACCATGATTTTGAGATTCATTATCGAAGCGCCAAATCGTTATTACGGCGCAAGCTTCATTTAACAAGTGATGATGTGCGGTTGCGTTTTGCAATTCGGTATCATGGTGACGGTATCTTCATTGAACACGGAAATCAATTCGAACAATGGAATAGTTTCGTGCGTTTTGAAGGGATTAGTCAACCATTTGAGTTAGTACGTGGTACCTATGCGGTCAAGAGCGTAATTAATACACTAGAGCGTGCTCCGTTGCCAATTGCGCCATATATCGATAATGTGAAGCCGAGCTCTGCGTTTTTGTGGCATCTGCTCGGCTTGACGCGATTGCGCGACTGGCAAGTCGTATCGTTTGTGCTGCGCGGTGTACTAATGGCAGTGCGGAGCATGCTCATGCCATTGTCGTATCGCAAAAGCGAGGATTTGCTTGAATCCGCGACATCAGTTCGGCATCTCGAGAATCAACGTCGATTACAACGTGGTATTGACACGTTGCGTCGTGTCGTAGAGCGGCGTGCTGAACGCCGTAGTGATACAGTGCCACCGTATTTAATGGCCCACATTGAGCGTGAGTCGCGCCGGCAGTTGCTGCGCGAGGTACGTGAATTTAATGTTTCGGTGTTGCGCGAAATGGTCAACATTGCTCATGCACCGCAACACCGCGATACGGTATTATTTGTGTGTGGTCATACACATCTAGCGCAACACGTTCCTTTTAATGAGCGTCAAACATATGTTAATGTGGGCACATGGACCGATGTGGTTATTGACATAGCAACTGGTAAACGTCAGCAACAACGGTGCCCTTTTTTGCAAGTTGACTATCACGAAGGAACAATGCAGTACGAGTTTTTGGTGTGGCGAGGCGCAGAGATGGCACCTACGCCATGGTCTCCAGAGGCCATTGGCCGACCGCGATTATTGCGTCGCACCATAACTCCCGCACGTTTTCGCTCAGATGGCGTTACAATAACAGCATGGAAGCAAGGAGGAGATTCGTAATGAAGTCATTTTTTCGTCTTGTAGGGTTGCTCGCCGTCGCCGGTATTGCCTTGGTGGTGTATCGTGCGCTTCGTCAAGAGAGCAATGCCCCCGCATCATCAGCTGCGACGCCTGCTGCTGGTAAGCGTTCAATCAGCCCTGATTTGTTGGCGATTTTGGCTGATCCAGGCGACAAGGGCCCGATCGAGTTGTTGAGCGATGCTGATGGTCGCGAGTGGTTGGTCAACCGCCGCAACGGCTTCCGCTACCCCGTCGAAGATGGCATTCCAATTATGCTCATCGAGGAAGGCGAAAAGAACCGCGATGCGTCATTGATTACAGGCTAGTTTGTCACTACGATGCAGGCACTGCAGATGCAGTGCCTGCGTTTTTTGTGCTTATCGGGCAAGCCCGCGTTCGATCAAGTACTGCCAGCTGGCTGGAATGTCATCGTGGTTGCGCATTTCAAGTATGAGTCGCGGCTGATGCGCAAGCAGCTGGAGTTCTGCAAAGATGGCTGTGAAGTTTATATCACCCACGCCCAACCGATGATGCCAATCGTAGGTGCCGTCGGTATCTTGTAAGTGTACGTGCCGCAAGATGTCGCCGTTCTGACGAATCCACTCGGTGATACTTGCTCCGCCACGCGTCATGCCAATTCGCACATGGCCAACATCAATACTATGCTGCACCCACGGTGATTCGAAGGCAAGCACGAACTCACGAAGGATGCGTGGATTCAAATCTTGAATTGTTTCGATGACGAGTGTACATCCGATTTGGCTTGCAAGCGTGATGACTGGCTCAAGTGTTCGGCGCGCATAATCAACCGTATGTACGTAAGATTTGGGGTTGATGGCGCTAAAGCCAGTACCAAAATTCATGAATGGACTATGAATAACCATTTGCTTTGCACCGATTTGGCCAGCAAACTCAAGTCCTTGTAACATCCGCCGTTGTACTAGCGCTTGCACCGCAGGGTCACTACATCCGATATCAAGCCCTTGGAATGGACCATGTATGCCGAGTCGCCCTGTATACCCATCGAGCATACTTCGGATACGTTGTGTCCGCTCACGCCAATCACCATCGAGGCAGATCGGGTCCGTTGCATCTTGTATCTCGAGGTCGCGTTGAGCTGAGAGCACCCACTCGATGTGTTGTGAGAGTTTGTGACTTGGAATGGCGGCGCCAACTACTGGGATTGTGTGCATGTCGTCCTCGCTGTTGTATAAGTATGTCTATATGCACTATGCCAAATCAGTATTAACGCAGAGCAACAATCCGATGAAATGTTGTTTAGCGTTTGGGTGTCAACCGCGAGCGTGCGAGCGCTACCAATCCTAGCATGCTTGCACCTGCAGCAACTACGGTGACGAGCGTCATTTGTCCCGTCTGATAAAGCCATTCACTACTCAGTGATGAAAAAATACGCCCGAATCCGATTGTTGCTGATACGAGTGCCATCATCGTCCCGCGTGCCTGTGGGAGTGCTTCACTCAACAAAGGAAAGGTGGCGACAATAGCGTATTCAATCATGAAGTAAAAGACAAACAACAAAATTATCGTGCTTATCCAGTTTGTATCAAAGATAGGCATGAGCACCAAACAAATGCTCGTGATGGTGAACGATGCTAATACAGAACGTCGTTTGCCGAGTCGATCTGAAAACGCTACAACCGCTAGCGAGCCCGTGAGCTCAGCAACACCAATCAGAATGAACAGATTGCCCAACATGCTTTCGTTGGCGTTCATCGCATCTTTGAGCCATGTGCTTTGGGTTACAAAAAACAAATCATTGCCGCC
>CAYXXK010000047.1:0-14831 GCA_964469045.1 uncultured Klebsiella sp. | reverse complement strand
CCGCCAAGTGTTAAGAAGGGAAATACGAGGAGCCCCCACAGCGCAGGCATTTTGATAACATCCCATGACATGCCGGCTTCTTGAGTGGTGTCACTTGAGCGTTGTTGATGCTCTGGGAGTTGCCACACACTTAAAAAACCAAATGCTCCTACCGCTGCCAAAATAGCATATGCCCAACTGATGTTGTTCTGTATATCAATGAGATACATCAATGGGGCGACGCCAATAATTGCTGAGATTGCCCATGCAGTTTCGAAGATTCCCAACATTCGACCACGTTGCTCGTATGGACTCCGTGCGCTGAGGTAGCTTTGGGCTGAAGGCAAATAAAACGCCGTGGCAAGTCCAATCAGCAGATAACCAATCTGGAAAAGCCAAAAGACATCAGTGAAGCTACAAAGTAATGCACCACCGATAAAGATACTTAAGCCGCCCAACATGACTTTGCGTTCGCCAAAACGATCTGCTAATGTGCCACCAATTGGTGATGCGAGTGAGGCGGCAGTTTGTAGTGCGACGAGTGTCGCAACTTGTTGGAGCGACACATCAAAGCGGTTGCTCAAAAACGGCAATAGCGGGTAGACGATACGAAACGCAGTCGTTGAGGCAAGTCTTCCACTCGTCACCACGAGGAGGTCCAACGGGCGTAAAGGCGGTAGTTGTGTCACAAGAACTCCTAAGAATCGATGCGTTGTTGCAGTGCGCGTTGATATGGTACAAGCTACGACATGTACTACGGGACGGAGTGAATTCTACGGTTAACGTCTTTGATGACGCAACGATGTGCACCGACACGCTGTGCCATACTCATGTGGGCATACTCGTCGACACGCATACTATCTAGATCATGCATCTCCGGATAGATTGTAGCATTGATTGTTATTGGTATGTCTGCACATCACATACGTATCACAATTGCCACCAATCAATTGGTCTTGCATTCTTTGTCATGGTGATATACGTACGCTACTACCTATCTGCATTGACGTTTGGGTTGATCGCTGTGGTGTATACAAATGATATGTGAGTGAGGGTGGTATGATACGTGTGAGTGTGGATCGGAGGTGTGTATGATGGGTATCGAAATGATCCTCAGTGATATTGTGACAATTGCTGTTGGAATTGTGGCAATTTGGATTGTGTGGAAGATTATTTCTGGCATGTTGCGAATTGTCATTAGCGTGGCCATTCTTGCGGCGATTGCCTATTTGTTCATGGGGAACTTGTGAGTATTGAATTGCGTGCTGTTCATGCAACCCGGTATATCATGCCGCTCCGAGAGGGTGGGTCCTTGCCGGGATTGGTCGAAGCTGATGATGATGGTATGTACGTCGTCAAGTTTCGTGGAGCCGGACAAGGGAGCGGTGCACTTGTTGCCGAGATTGTTGCTGGTGAGTTAGCCAGACTGCTTGGACTCCCTGTACCCGAATTAGTTTTCGTCGAGATTGACCCGCTTCTTGGGCGCTCAGAGCCCGATGGAGAGGTGCAAGCACTTATTCAAAACAGCGCGGGGCAAAATGTTGCCTGTGATTTTTTGCCTGGTGCACTGCCATTTGACGGTGCCATGATCGCACATGTTGACCCCATCCTTGCCTCAAAAATCGTCTGGTTTGATGCATTCGTGACCAACATTGATCGAACGGCGCGAAACACCAATATGTTGTGGTGGCATCGACGGTTGCACCTGATTGACCATGGAGCTTCGCTTTTTGTGATGCATGCCTGGGATGGATATGAAGACCGGATTCGTTCTCCGTTTAGTGCGATCAAAGAGCATGTGCTGTTGCCGATTGCATCACAGGTGGCCGAAATCGATAGACAGATGTCTGCAGCGATTACGGTAGAAAACCTTGAAGCGATTTGTGCAGTGGTACCTGATGCTTGGTGGCCATTAGGACGGCGCTGGAGTCAGCCCGAACAGGTCAAATCAGCGTTAATCAATTATTTGCTGGGTCGACTGCAAGCGCCGCGACCATTTGTTGATGAGGTGTTACGTGCCCGCGCTCCATTCATATGATTATGCCGTGATTCGTCTAACTCCGCGGTTAGAGCGCGGTGAATCAATAAATGTGGGTATCGTGTTGTATTGTCGCACCAAACGTTTTTTGGCAGCACCGACCCATCTCAGCACCTCGCGTGTGCAGGCGCTCGATGCTACATGCGATCTCACGGTTATTGCCGAGCAATTAGCATTATTTAGTGCGGTGGCCCGTGGAGATCGTGATGCTGGGCCAATTGCTGCGTTACCACAGCCCGAACGCTTTCATTGGCTGGTTGCACCGCGCAGTACGATTATCTATGCGGCGCCGGTCCACTGTGGTCTCACCGATGATCCCCAACACCAACTAGATCGTTTGGTAGCGCATCTTGTGTACTAGTATTAGCCCTATACCATCGGTGTGAAGGCGAATCTATTGAGTGAAAAGTCGGCGTAATGTGTCTGGATGGCGTTGTAATTTGAGGAATGCCTCGATAGCAGCATCGATGCCGTCTTTGCCAGCGCGGAAAATGCCTTCATCGAGATAGATCTGTTGTTGCTGTGCCGCACGCTCCGCAACCGGGAACGACCATTTGCGTGGATCAAGGCGATCTGCATAGTGTACAGCTACTGGTAAACGCGATAGATGTGGCTGAAAGAGCGGATATTTGCTCATCGCATCGTACCCCACCCAACAGCCAATCCCCTCGGCATCGAGTGCATCACAGACCACGCTATTCGGAGTACCAGCGAATGCTTCAGGCTCTATCGCCACAATAAATCGATAGAACGACAGCCGGGTAATGCGCTCGTCGACATGCATCGCGCGCACTCCTGGTACCTCACTGAGGCGTTGCATGAAGTAGCGTGCATTCTCGGCACGCTCATCCATCTGTGCAATAAACTTGGCCAGTTGGCTATTGAGTAATGCTGCATGGAGTTCACCGAGACGATAGTTGCAACCAAACGTGTATTCTTGTTCAGCAGGATCCTTCGGGCGACCACAGTCAATAATTGAGTGTGCTCGCCGAGCAAGGTGCTCGTCGTCTGTGAGTAACGTGCCACCTTCACCAGCGGTTAGGATTTTGGAGCTTTGATGGCTAAATGAGCCAAATGTGCCAATACATCCTACCCCTTTGTTGCGCCACATTTTGCCTGGACTGTGTGCACAATCTTCGATGACGTGCAAATTGTGCCGTGCAGCGATTGCCATAATCGCATCCATGTCGCACACAATTTGGCCGGTATGCACGGCAATAATTGCACGAGTGCGTGGTGTGATTGCAGCCTCTATTGCCTCAGCATCGATACCCCAACTGCGTGGTTCGACATCAACGACCACAGGGAGTGCTCCGGCTGCCATTGGCGCATAGGCGGTGGCAGCAAATGTAAGTGCAGGTACGATGACCTCGTCGCCCCAGCCGATATCAAGTGCCTTGAGCGCAACTTCCATCGTCACGGTGCCATTCACCATCAAAATACCGTGTGCGCTCCCTTGGAACCGGGCAAAATCAGCACAAAATCGTGCATTATACGGGCCGGGTTCTGGGTATCCTCCCCAGCGACCGCTCCGCAAGGCTTCAAGTACAATCTGTTCGTCGGCGTCATCAATAACCGGCCAAGTAGGGTACGGTGTGGGGCGTACCGGTGAACCGCCTGCAATTGCCAGTTGGTTGGACATCGTCGTCTCCTTGTCTGGTGATTGATTGCTAGTAAAACGCTCCTTGCATTGTTGCAAGGAGCGTAGTGGTGATTATGGTTGTCGTACAACTAAGATGATTTCTTGGCTTATGGGTATGAGTGACCCAACTGGTGGATTGGTACTTGCCACGAACCCGGGTTGGATGGTATCACACAGGGTGCCGAGCGTGTCACAATTCTGGTAATCGGTCGTACCAACGGCGATTTGGGCGGCAGTGAGTAATCGCGTGGCATCTGGTTCGCTGATGCCGCTCACATTGGGCACGCGCCGATTGTTACCGATGCTACTATAGACACGAATCGTATCACCTGCTTGGATTTGTGTATTTGCAGGTGGATCGGTGCTAATAATGGCATCGACAGGAATATCGGCGTTCGTCTCTTCGATGATGATGACCCGTAATCCCAGTGACTCGAGTGTTTGTCTACCTTGATTGGTGTTCTTTCCCACGATATCAGCAGGGACACTTGGCGTGCTACGCCCCATGCTCAATACGTAGTAGACCTTCTTGTCAGCTGGTAACTCACTCCCTGCCTCAGGTCGTTGACTGATAATCAACCCGCGCGTCACACTATCTGAGAATTGACTCGGCTCTGGAATGGCCTCAAGTCCTGATGCTCGCAATAACGACAGCGCATTTTGTTCGTTCTGATTGCGTACATCGGGAACCACGTTGCCGTTCGGGAGTGACACAATCGCGGCGGATGTTGGCGCTGCTTCATTGCTGTCTGGCTGGGCTGCAAGTGTTGGCTGTGGTGTTGAGACACTCTCGAGCGTGCTCGGAGATGCGATTTGACTGAATGGCCCGACCACAAACAGATAGGCAATCGCCACGACGAGGGTGAGTAATAACAACAAAATGATGAATCCACCGAATTCACGCCCGTCTCGTGATGGGAGTGGCGTGGTTGGTGATCGCAGCGGAGGCATATTGCGCAAACTACTTGATATGGATGTAGCAGAGCGAGGGGTATTTGTGCTTCTGAGCGGTGGTTGATGCACCGTATCTCGGACTTCTGATTCTTCTTGCGCACGCAGAAGCTGCGCAAATTCACGTGCAGTAGTTGGGCGCTCAGCTGGATTTTTGGCGAGTGCACGCATAACCAATTGTTCGAGTGCTGTAGAAACATTCGGATTGTGACGCCGAATAGGCGGCGGCTTTGAGCCAACATGCTGTAGCGCCACTGCAACTGCAGTATCGCCCGTAAATGGCAGTTGACCAGTCAGTGCTTCATAGACCGTGACACCCAATGCGTAGATATCTGATTGTGCAGTTGCAGGCTGTCCACGAGCTTGTTCTGGCGATATATAGTCAGCAGTGCCGAATGTCACGCCCGTGTCGGTTTGTGCGGTTGACAAACTGCTCTTTGCAATACCGAAGTCAGTTATCTTGGCTGTCCCATCATGCGTGACCAAGATGTTCTGTGGTTTGACGTCGCGATGCACCATACCGAGTTGATGCGCCGCATCAAGTCCGTCTGCAATCGCAGCGGCAATTTGGAGAACCTGCTGTACCGGTAACTGCTTGTAGCGCAAAATCATGCTCTTTAGATCGCTACCGTCCACAAACTCCATTACAATGTAATGCTGACGCTCTTCTTCACCCTCATCATAAATGTCGACGATGCTCGGATGGCGTAAGTTTGCCGCAGATTGCGCTTCATGAATGAAACGCTTGCGGAAATTCAAATCTGCTGCATGGTGTGGATGTAAGATTTTTATTGCGACGACACGGTTTAAGCGCAAATCACGACCACGATAGACGGCGGCCATGCCGCCATCGCCAATTTTTTCTTCGAGTTCGTATCGTTGGCTTAAGATTTTTGGTTGCATAGGTGTCGGCATATTCTTACTACTCATTGAAATACACGTTGAATGTGTATGTTCGTATCGGCGTGTGTGACAATCCCTAAGTGTGCTTCGAGTCGTTGTAAGTTGATTACATCTTCTTGATTGTAGTGAAGTAGCAACTCCAGCGCTCGTTGATCGTTGTTGTATTCGTACAAATGCCACAAACGAGGTGCATCTGAACCACTAACCCCTGCGGTATCGCGCGCAATCCCAGTTTGAATTTCAATGCGCTTTAGTCCGCCACGTAACCCGTGCTTGCGACAGACATACATTAGGTCACTATGACTAAAGTCTTGTTGCAAGTTAACTCGTAGCGCCTGCTTGATACAAGGCAAATCAAATCCAGTGCCGTTAAACGTCACTAAGGTACTGATACCATCAAGTGCCTCATAGAGCGTTACATCGCGAATTCCACTGTCAATAAGTTGAATCGTGCCACGATCTTGTCGATAAATACCGATTACGCTGATACGACGGTCGTGTGTCGTCTCGATATCGAGATAGGCGCGCATGCGTTGTACCGCTCCTCTCGGGCATCGTTGTGTAATCAGCGTTAACATATGCAATTATGACATACTGTAGTGAGTATGTCAAAAAACGATTACGTGTGTTGATATGCGAATTAAATATTAACAACGAAATTTTGATATTGTGCTATTAAATTGAAGTAAAACTGTTAATGAATGCTATTTTTGTTAATAATAAATTGTATGCTTTATAACTAGAATTGTGCAGTACAATACGCTCAAACGCAACAGTATAGTGAGGTGATATGGGACGTTCAGTGATTCTCGATACTGATCCTGGTATTGATGATGCGCTTGCCATGTTATTGGCAATAAGTATACCGGAGATAGTACTCCAAGGGGTTACGGTGACTGGTGGAAACTGTCCAATGCTCGATGGTTGGCATAATGCACGTTCGGTATTATCGATGGCGAAGCGCACCGATATACCGGTATATGCCGGTGTTAGTTTGCCGTTGCTTCGTCCTGCGTTTACGGCAGCCGAAACCCACGGAGCAAGTGGGTTGGGGTATGCCACACTCCCAGCAGCTACGCATGTTCATCCATCCATTCATGCAGTGGATTTCATTATTGATACCATCATGGCCAATCCTGGTGAGGTATCACTGGTTCCGGTTGCGCCACTCACGAATATTGCACTGGCAATCCGCAAAGAGCCACGTATTACATCTGCGGTACGTGAGGTAATTATTATGGGGGGAGCGGTGCGTGTTGATGGTAATACAACATCACTTGCAGAGTTTAATTTTTACGTAGATCCACATGCCGCACACATTGTCATGCAAAGCGGGATGCCAATAACGCTTGTGCCATGGGATATTACGCGTGATGTGATGTTGTACCAGTCACACATTGACCAAATCATGGCGATTGATTCGCCACTCTCGCAGTTTATTGCGGATGCGACACGGTTTTATCTTGAGTTTCATATGGCGAGTTTTGGTGTGGCTGGCTGTGCAATCAATGATCCTGTTGCGTTGGCATTGACGTGTTGGCCAGAACTTGCCCACACAACAGATGTCCATATTGATGTGGAGCACGTGAGTGAGCTTAGTATGGGTAAGAGTGTGATGACATATGTTGGTGATACGACACACCCACCACGGGATACGGATATGACTGGGTTTAATCAACAAAATGGGCGTTGGCAGAGCATGCATCGTCCAACTCCTAATGTGCGTTTGGTAACAGGGTTTGATACGGAGCGGTTTATTGCACGCTTTGTTGAGCGCATGATACATCTCGCACGTCAAGTACCTTATGTGCGCTAAATGCAACTATTCAATATATATCATCGTCTATGAGTCTGTAGCGACAATCTGTGATGGAGGTAACGAATGAGTAATATCAAACGTCTCGAGCGTAGTCGTTCTGACCGCATGGTGAGTGGGGTATGTGGTGGAATCGCTCGGCAGTTTAATTTTGATACGGTTGTTGTGCGCATAGTTTTTGTGATTATTGGCCTTATCCCCGGTATGCTAGGGTTTGCGGCGATTGCCTATGTGGCAGCGATCTTCTTGATTCCCGAAGAACCAGAAACTGGAGCAGCGAACACACAACATCCTGGGTGGCGTTATGATCCGTGGACGGGAGAGCCAATATCGACGCATACTGCACAAAGTACGCCTGACGAATTGACTGCGCCTCCCGCACGTATTGAGGGTGTTTCTGAGGTGTCGCGTCCCACGGATACTACAAATCAATAAACAGCGTGTTGTATGCCGACTCCCCCGCAGCATAGCGGGGGAGTCGGCTATTGTGTGGATGGAATTAAGCTTGTACGATGCGAAATCCCAAAAATGGATTCGTCATGTGTGGCGCCATGCGGAATCGACATGCACAACGGGCATATCCTTGAGGATTGACATAACAACCGCCGCGGATAACTCGACGTCCGGGCGTCTGTGTGTCATTGCGTCCATCGTCGGCATTATATGGATAGGCGAAATCAATCGACATTGTCCATTCCCATACCGTGCCTGCCATGTCATAGATGCCCCATGGACTAACTCCAGTTGGATATGATCCTACTGGACGCAGGCCAATACTCGACTCACGTGTTGTGGCGTGTGTACTATCAAATATATCACCCCAAGGATACTGGCGACCATCAATTCCGCGTGCTGCACATTCCCATTCGGCTTCTGTTGGCAGACGTATATGTGTTGCCGTCATACGACTTGCCCATTGACAATAACTCAGTGCCATCTCAAATGTGATATTGACGACGGGATGGGATGGATGATTGTACTGTTGTGCGAATTGGGCAGGCGCGTTGCCGCCGGCATCGACAAAGTGTTGATACGCGGCGACAGTAATCGGTGTCTGACCAATTGAAAATGATGCAACACGCACAATATGTTGAGGAGATTCCTCGCGGTATGATTCACGGGTACCGCCGTAGGCTTTGGCCAAACGACTTAAATCTGACTCAGGTGTGCCCATCAAAAAATCAGTAGTCGGTATGGTAATGAACGGTGGGATGTCGTACGTGTTCATGCGGATATTTCCCATAGACTAGTTTGGCTCGTGCGTCGGATGTGAATCTGTGTGGGGAACATGTCGCGGACTTCGCTGACATGGGTAATAACCAAAATAGTGCGAAATTCATCACTGATGCTATTGATTGCTTCAACTAGGCGTTCTCGCCCTTGGGCATCTTGCGTACCAAAACCCTCATCAATAATCAACGTTTCTAGGCGACGGCCAGCGCGATGTGCCAATAATTTAGAGAGCGCTATGCGCAATGCAAAACTGATACGGAACGCCTCGCCGCCGCTAAATGCCTCGAGTGGACGCGTGCCCACAGCATCTGATACTTCTATTTCAAGGACTTCTTGTTGATTGCCTTGCTTCGTGAGGTGGTGTGTTTTGAATGAGAGATAGAGTTGATTGTCCGTCATACGACCTAACAGTCGATTGGCTTCGTGTTCGAGTGCTGGCAAGGCGTATTCATTGATTAACATGGCTTGAATACCTTTGCTCGAGAATGCACTTGCTAGCGTATCAAATCGACGGTATTGCTGTTCGATGGTTTGAAGTTTCTCACGATTCTCTTCGAGGCGGAGCAAGGCTTGCTCGGCAGCATGCAACCGTTCGCGCATACGTCCAACCATATC
Source organism: uncultured Klebsiella sp. (assembly GCA_964469045.1). GTDB lineage: Bacteria > Chloroflexota > Chloroflexia > Chloroflexales > Roseiflexaceae > UBA965. The sequence continues at coordinate 5,654 of CAYXXK010000047.1, read as the reverse complement.
TGTGTAGTTGGATACTGCAGCGTCTGCTTGTCGTTGCATTTGTTGGACTGGGAGTGACCGCTCGTTGTCACTGAACTGGACTTGGAGTGTTTCGATGATACGTAGTGTGCGTTGATACTCTTGCTGATGTGCTTGGATATCAAGATCTGTTTGGTTGATATCGCGCGTTAAATCCGTAATGCTGGTCAGCGTAAGCGCCCGTGTCGCTTCGAGTGTTTGGAGAGTGCCGTATTGTGTATGAATGTCACCGAAGGTTTCGAGTGTGTGTCGTGCATGTTGCAAGGCTGCTTCGTCGAAACCGATATCAACAATCTGTGAATCCAGTTGCGCAATTACACCTTGGTATTCTGCACCAATCTGATTCGAAGCAAGCAAGTGTTCTAGTTCGGCTAGTTGTGTAATATCGCTATCACGTTGTTGGAGCTGTGCCGTGATGCGGGCGTGCTGAGCTGAGTATTGTGCGAGTTGTTGTTGTCGGGCGTGTTGGAGCGTCTGTGCATCGCGTAGCTGATTGATACGCGCGTCAATGCGTCCTAATTCGTGCTGTAGCGCTTCACGTTGTGATTCGAGGCCACGCAATGGTGTGGTTTCTAGACGCATCCGAATCACGTTCGCCTGCTGTTCGGCATCGATGACCTGTTGTTTTTGGGACTCCAGTCGGGCGAATCGCTGTTGGTAATTCTTGAGTTGTTGGATGAGTGCCTGGTGGTGTGGCATCTCTTGTTCGGCGTCGTGCATCTGTTGTAGAAGTTCTTTGCGTTGTTGTTTGCGATCGGCATATGTCGTGCGCATTTCGTTGAGTTGTTCATCGAAGGTTTGATGTGCGTGTGATAGGTGGGCATCATCCATCACTGTTTGACAGGTTGGGCACGGTGCACCGGCCTGAATGGTGTCACGGCGTGCTTTGAGCTTGTCAGCCTGATCTTTGATTGTATTGAGTTCTTTGGTCAGTGCAGCTTCCTGTGCACGATAATCACCTACGATACGTTCAAGTATGCTAAGTCGTTCACGCGCGGCATTGGCATCCTCGATGGATGACTGGACTGCCTCGTAGTCGGCCAAATCGTGTTGGAGCACATCAATACGTTGGGTGAGACGTTGAAGCTCAGTTTCATCTGTTTGGTACGTGAGTATCTGTTGTTGAATCGTATCAAGTTGCTGTTGAAGCGCAGCACGATCAGTAGTGTGTTGTGAGAGTGTCGAAGCGGTGTCGGCTGCCTGATTGATTTCGGCTTGGAGCGCATCGCGCAGTGCAGTGATTTCGGCGTGTTCCTGATACAGGGTTGCATGGTAATTGATGTTTGCTTGAAGCTGGATTATGCGTTTTTCGGCGTCAGTTCGTGCGCTCCGCAATAGTTCGACGGCATGTGTGCGTTGTGTGTTGAGCGGAATGAGCAACTGCTGGCGTTGTTCGAGCGATTTTACGGTTGCGAGATAGGAATTGTATTCTGCATAGCGTGCTTCGATCTGTGGTCGTTCGCTCAGTGCTTGCATGATTGCAGTAAGCTCTGACTCGCGATGTTTCAGTCGTGTTTTGCGGTCGTGTTGTTGTTGCGCTAGCGTATCAATGAGGTGTTGTTTTTGGCGATAGGATTCGACAGCATCGGCGTATACTTTGAACGACTTCGCACGGTTTAGTTTGTCTTCGTGTTCGCTGAGGAGTGCAGTATGTTGTGGAATTTCGGCAGTAATCCGTTCATCATCATTGATTCGGCCACGGAGTGTTTCGATAGTTGCGCTATGTTCATCACGACGGCGCTTAGCTTCTTTTTGGAAAGCCTCGTAGCGAGTGATTTCGAGGATTTCGGCGATGACTTCGCGGCGCGCAGTAGATGTCAGCTGCACAAACGCATCGGCCTTGCCTTGACGTAAATATGCCGAGTTTTGGAAGATGTCATAACTCATGCCAACGATATCGCGTGTAATTTTGAGTTGAGTTTCGGTAATCGTACTTCCATTCAAAAGTATCCACTGATTAAGCGATGTATCGGATGCTTGTGACAAATCAAGTTTTGTGATGTTTTTGCGTTCTCGCGCATGTGATCGGGTGACACGATACACCATTGAGTTGACTTCAAACACCAATTCGACGGACATTGTCGATTCGCCACGGCTAATCAGCTCGCCGGTGTCATCGATGCGTGCTTTGCCCCATAAAGCCCAGTGAATTGCTTCAAGAAACGACGATTTACCAGCGCCGTTTTCGCCGGAAATACATGCAATATGGAGCGTCCGAAAGTCAAAAATCGGTGTTTCACCGCGATAACTCAAAAAGTTACGCATTTTGAGGGTAAGTGGAATCATAAAAACCTCAATACTAGCGCGGCAGTCCTTGGATGGATTGTTCGATGGATGTGCGAAACACATCGTCTTGGCAGGTGGCCCATATCTCAGGCAATGCCAATCGTTGTTGGTGTGCTTCTTGACGTAATGTTTGAATGATGCGTTTGCCTTCGGCAGATTGTAACAGACGCATACTGGTAAGTAATTGTTGTGCAACCGCAGCGTCTTGAATGGTGCCGAGATGATCTTGGATCGTAATCAAGCGTTGGAGCGCAGTATCACCTGCAGGTAAGAGCAAATCACTAAATCCTTCGAGAAGATAGCGCAAATGTTTAGCAGTTATGCGCAAATCGTGCAATGCATCATCGTTCATTTTGATGAGTGATTTGGGATTGGGATGGGTCAATATTGTGACACTCTGGTGAATGCGTTGTGCTAAGACTTTGGGAATTGGCTGATGGGTAAATACCGAACCGCTTTGGGGTGTCGTGACGAACTGGGCAAACTGCTGTAAGAAGCGCTGATGCTTTTCGTCGGTTAGCAGCGATTCAAATTGCTTAAGCGCTTTGGTGCGAATGTTTGCAAGACCACGCTCGAATTGAGGGGGCAATTGATGCAGTTCAAGGATACGTAAGACATGGTCGCTCAACGCATCACAATCGCGTATTTCGCCAAGAAAACGTGCCATGCGTCGAAAGCCACGCCGAAACTGTGCAATGACTTCGGCGTCATAAATATCTTCGCTACATTCGATTAACGCACGCATTTTGCGCAAGACGACACGAATTCGGTGGACGTCATAGGCACTAAATCCATTGATGACATCCGACTCTCGCTCAAGTAGTGAGCGCAATCGTCCACGTAGTCGGAGGCGCAATATCTCACCAAACGACACATAGATCATATCAATCATTGGCACAAGTGCTGTGTAGCTTGGAGGGGTTGTGCGCGGGAGAAGGGATTGAAGGTATGCGTGCGTCGTGGTGTCTGCTGCAATCCAAAACGGCTCACGCATGAGATCTTTTTGTTGATGCATGCGCATAAGCGTAGCTACTAACTGCCGATGTGTTGGTGTGTCATGGTGTGGTAACGGGACAAATAGTGCTTCGTCGGCAGTACGTTGAATGCCCATGAGCATACTGGCCTGTTGGATGATTGTGTCATCAACACTTGCTGGAGGTGTGGCGTGTTGTGATAGTGCATAAATGCGTTGCCAGGGTGTCCGTGCATCAATACGATGTGGTATTTGTTGGTAGATGTGTTCAAAGATTGTATCGATTTCGTGTGAACGCGCATGTGCCACGGGGTGAAGTGTCAAGGTGTCCCACGCTTCGTGCATGCTGTTCGTGGAGATGATACCTTGGTTGAGCGTTACACGAGCAAGTTCATGTTGATGAGCATCGACGATGCGGCGCTGGACTGATTTGGTGATATAGTGTGCTACCGGCAACAGGTGATGTAACGGAACTTGATGCGTGTGAAGCCACTGTGTAATTGCCGATGGCCATTGGCGTTCGGCGATGTCGTATGACTCGATGCATTGTGGTATCGCATCATCTTTGATGATATGCCAGTGTAGCTGTTGCGTGCTTTTTTGCGAGATAGTGAGTGAAAGGGTGCGTTGCGCGTTGCGCAGATGTTGTGCTGGCGTATCAAAGTAGATGACATGTGTTGACGTTGATTGCAGCGATTCTACGGCATAGGCAAGAATGGTTCGACGTTGTAACACGCGTTTGGCAACAGCGCTATCGATAACTTGGAGTTGGATAATATCGGTTGTTGCCATGGTGTTCCATTTGTACAAAAAGAGCGAAGATATGTGAGTATTATATGTGAGAATGCGGCGAAATATGCTGTGTGTTTCGTCTATATCCTCGGCTTGTGTAGATGCCCAAAAGATACAATCCCCCACCGATATCTGACATCCGTTGCGCTTCGTGCTATAATGCCGTAGAAATACATAATTCGTTGCGCCACTCACGGCGCTTTTCAGTACGGAGTTTTCGGTGAAGGTTACAAGTGAGCGCTTGCCGCGCAGCATCATGCAGTTGACGATTGAGCTCGAAGAGACGATGGTTGAGAAAGAACTCGACCGTGCCGCGCGCAGTTTGTCACAAAAAGTTCGTGTGCCAGGATTCCGCCCCGGTAAAGCGCCACGAGCCATTTTGGAGCGTTTCTACGGACGTCCAGCATTGGTCGAAGAGGCCACGGACGGCATCATTAATGCCGGTTTCCGCCGGGCACTCGAGCAAGAGGGTGTCGAGCCAATTGCACAGGCCAGCGTGGTCGATGTGCAATTTGTCACAGCCCCATATACCTTTGTCGTACATGTTCCAGTTGAACCCATTACCAAGATTCCCGACTACAGTGGTATCAAGGTGCCATTCAACGTGCCGGCCGTTACTGACGAAGTCCTTCAGCGTGCGCTCGATGATCTCCGCGAGAAGCATGTTGTGCTCCGTGAGCCAGAGGAGTCCCGTGCTGCGCAGCAGGGTGATATGGTCACCGCTGAGGTGGATGTGCGCAAGGACGATGTTTCGATTAACGGGCGTGTTGACGACCAACCAGCACCAAGCACTGACCTGATTCTAGAGCCAGGGCGCCTGATTCCTGGCTTGATGGAGGGGGTAATTGGGATGACAGTTGGTGAGCAGAAGAACATTGATGCTACCATGCCCGATGATTACTCAGATGAGAGCCTTCGTGGTGCTGCCGTGGTCTTTGATGTCACCGTGCGTCGCATTCAAGATCGTATTTTGCCTGAGTGGGATGAGTTGCCAACGCTTGAAGAGAGCGAAGGTTCACTGGCTGACCTCAAGCATAAGACCAGCGATGAGCTTGCCAAGAATGCTCGCCAGAATGCTGAAAATCGTGTCGTGAATGAGTTTATTGACGCGTTGGTTGCTGGTGCTGAGTTCGACTACTCTGACATCATGATTGAGCAAGAGGCCGATCGTTTGTTGCAGAGCCAAGAGGCCGAGTATGTGCGTTATGGCACAACGGCAGAGGCTGTCTACAAGCAGATGGGGCGCAATCGTGACGAGTTCGTCAAGCAGATGTTGCCACAAGGTGAGGAACGTCTCAAGCGTAATCTTGTGATGCGTGAGTTTATCACTGCCGAAGGTATTACCATCGGCGACGAAGATATTGATGCCGAAATTGAAGAGATGGTCAACGTTTACCCTGTTGAGCAGCACGACATGATGAAGAGCATCTTGCGTGGTCAACTGTTGACAACGGTAGCAAACGGTGCCCTCGACAAGAAGGTTCGTGCACGTATCATCGAAGTCGCTGGTGTTACTGGTGATGCGCCAGTTGAGACTCCCAAGAAGAAGAGCACGAAGAAGGCTGCTGACGAAGAAGCGCCAGCT
>CAYXXK010000046.1:12691-24128 GCA_964469045.1 uncultured Klebsiella sp. | reverse complement strand
TCCGCGAGGGTGGCCGCACCGTCGGCGCTGGTGTCGTTTCGAAGATCACTGATTAGTTGATCGCTGATGGCGCCGCGTAAACCTGCGCGGCGTCATCATCTGTCATATCCAGTTGGCCATGATTGAGCAATAATGACCCTGGAGAGAGCGATACATTATGACTACTGCGAACAACAACACCCCCAATAAATTCGTTGAGTGGCTCAAGAACAGCGCAGCTGGCGTGTTTGTCAAAGAAACACAAAGTGAGCTCCGCAAAGTGACGTGGCCAACTCGCGAAGAGGCAACCCGTTTGACTGTGGTTGTGTTGGTACTTTCTGCCACCGCCTCGGTCGTGCTGTTTGCAGCCGATGCGCTTTTCTCATGGGGTTTGTTGGAACTACAATCGTTGTTTGCCCAATAACGACGCTGAACGAAGAGAGCGAGGTACAGGTGTCAGAAGCGAACAGTACTTCTTCGGCAGCGAATGCCCCGTCAGCTGATAACATGCGGTGGTACGTTATCCAAACATATGCTGGCTATGAGAACAAAGTCATGCGCAATCTGCTCAACCGGATTGCCCAGCGTGAAATGCAACACCTCATCAGCGATGTGGTCGTACCAACTGAAGAAGAAATTGAGATTAAGAACGGTCAGCGTCGTACCGTGCAGCGCAAAGTCTATCCAGGCTATGTGCTGGTACATATGATTCTGAACGAAGATACGTGGTACTTGGTGCGTAATACGCCCGGTGTATCAACGTTTGTGGGGAACGGCAACAAACCGTCGCCCCTTGATGAACAAGAAGTGCGTTCTATCCTACGACAGATGGAGACGGTCGAACCCAAGGTGCGGGTCACTTACCAGGTTGGTCAAACCGTCAAAATCATCGATGGACCATTCACCGATTTCGAAGGTGTGGTGGATTCAATCGATCAAGAGCGTGGGCGTGTGCGCGTGTTGGTTTCATTTTTTGGTCGTGAAACCCGAGTCGATCTCGACTTCTTGCAGGTGACCAAAGGTGTCGAATAAGGAGCAGTTCTGTGGCTAAAAAAGTATCAGGCGTCATCAAACTTCAGTTGCCAGCAGGTAAGGCAACGCCAGCTCCCCCGGTTGGTCCAGCGTTGGGTAGCTATGGTATCAATATCATGGCCTTTGTGAAGGAATACAACGAGAAGACCGCTGCCCAAGCAGGTAGCACCATCCCTGTAGAAATCACCGTCTACAGCGACCGCTCGTTCACCTTCATCCTCAAAACCCCACCTGCATCAGACTTGTTGCGCAAGGCTGCCCGCGTCGACAAAGGCTCAGGTACGCCGAACAAGGGTGCAATTGGCTCAATCACCCGTGCCCAGCTCCGCCAATTGGCCGAGCAGAAGATGTCAGACCTCAACGCTACCTCGGTCGAGGCCGCTGAGAACACCATCGCCGGCACCGCTCGCAGCATGGGTATCGCAATCAAGGATTAATTTTCGCTACATAGTCGTGGGAGGGGTCGCCCCGTTTGTACCACGTGGAGGAACACATGGCCAAGAAACACGGTAAGAAGTATCTCGAAGCGCTGAAGAAAGTCGACCAGAACGCAGTATATGCTCCTGCCGACGCCATCCGCTTGGTTAAAGAGACGTCGTTCACCAAGTTCGACGCCTCAGTCGAGGTTCACCTGCGCCTCGGCATTGACCCGCGCCAAGCCGATCAAAATATCCGTTCGACCGTCGCACTGCCCCACGGTACTGGTAAGTCAGTTCGCGTGTTGGTGTTCGCACAAGGCGATGCCGCTCAGGCCGCCCGCGACGCCGGTGCAGATTTCGTCGGCGCTGATGAGTTGATTACCCAAATCGACCGCGAAAACTTCTTCGACTTTGACATTGCTATCGCTACCACCGATATGATGGCCAAGGTTGGTCGCGTCGCCCGTAAGCTCGGACCTCGCGGCTTGATGCCAAACCCCAAGAGCGGTACCGTCGTCGCTGGTGAAGACATTGCTCGCACCATCAAAGAAGTACGCGGCGGTCGCGTCGAGTTCCGTAACGACAAGACAGCCATCTTGCACGTTGCAGTCGGCAAGGTCAGCTTCACCGAACAACAAATCAGCGAGAATATCGCTGCCTTGATGGAGTCGGTCAAGTCAATCAAGCCAACTTCGATTAAGGGCTCGTTCATCCGCTCAGTCACGTTCACCAGCACCATGGGCCCTGGCATTGCCGTCGACCCAAGCGCAGCCCAGAACATGTAGTCTCACCAACCGCAGGGTTTCATTTGTATGAAGCCCTGCGGTTTGGTATACTGCTATCAGACGGAACTGAATACATGCCGGAGACAGTCGGTGCCCTAGTGGCATAAACGGTGCGCAAGCATCTACCGACCGAGGTTAGCCCATTAAGCTACACGCCTTGTGTACGGGTTACCGCGTCTCATGTGCGGTAACCCGTTTTGATGTATATCAAATCAACACAAGGAAGGGGGTGAAAGCATGCCAACACAACGCAAGATTGATTCAGTCGCCGAACTGACCGAAAAGATGTCACGAATGCAGGCCGTCATCGTAGCCGATTACCGCGGTATCACGGTGGAGGAAATCACCAAAGTTCGTAACAAGATTCGTCCACTCGGTGGCGAGTTCATTATCGCCAAGAATACCCTGGCCCTGATTGCCGCCAAAGCCACCGGCTTTGCAGCCATTGAGCCAGCCTTGTATGGTCCAACCGCACTCTGCTTCGCATATACTGATGCCGCAGCAGTTGCCAAGGCCGTCAAAGAAGTCAACGCCGAGATCAAGAAGCTCAGCTTCCGCGGCGCCATGCTTGGTGACACGTATATCGGTGGTGATCAGGCCCTCGAGGTCGTCGCCAGCGTCCCAACGCGTCAAGAAATTCTCGCACAAATTGTGGGCACCATCGACGCACCTGTCTCAGGGATCGTCGGCGTCCTCAACAGTGTCGCAACCGGTGTTGTTTATGCCGTCCAAGGTCGTATCGACAAATTGGGTGGCGACGACAAGGCCGCCTAGTCATCGTTTGGATTATTTATTTGTGTCGTAGTGACACACCACTAAGGAGTTTGCTGTGAGCAAGATTGCAAGCATCATCGAGAGCATTGAGGCCCTTAACGTCCTCGAGTTGGTTGAGTTGAAGAAGAGCATGGAAGACAAGTGGGGCGTAACTGCTGCCGCTCCTGTCATGATGGGCGCCATGATGCCAGCCGCCGGTGCCGCCGCTGCACCAGCCGCTGAAGAGAAGACCGAGTTCGACGTCATCCTCAAGGATGCCGGCGCCAACAAGATCAACGTCATTAAGGTCGTCCGCGAAATCACCAGCCTCGGCCTCAAGGAAGCCAAGGATTTGGTCGATGCCGCTCCAAAGCCAGTCAAGGAAGGCGTCAGCAAGGAAGAAGCCGAGCAGATCAAGGCCAAGTTGGTCGAGGCCGGCGCTGGCGTCGAAGTCAAGTAACTTCACTGTTCTCTTACGCCGGGGTTCGATATCGAACTCCGGCGCTTTTTTGTGGGGTCTATCGTGCACACAACTCGTATACCTGTATACCGCCAGCATGACCACGAACTCCTCGGGTTCGTACAACTCCATCAACATGGATGGCATGTTATAACCGTATTTGGGAGTCACATTACCACCTGCGCTGACGAGACCGCAGCACGTACGTTCCTACATACCCATGGGCTTGCCATACTCAATCAACACTGGCATTACTACGAGGCACAAACAAACACGTGGCACGTCGTCCTCATACAAGAGGCGAGTCCCACCCATGTACATCTCATCCTTGGGTATTATGCAATGCCCGGAATACCCACCAAAACAGTCCTAGTTGCAGACTTACTCGCTGGTGATATACTGCAACTCGATGATCCTAGTGCATAATCACCCATACCATACACCTGTGTCACTCATCATCGCCGTAACGAATTACTCCCTCCCTGATGGAGTCTCCCATGCATGTACGCATACTTCGTCAAACCCCGCTCCTTGCACTACGCGGCGATATCACCGTCCCTGACACATCAACGCTGTCGCATACATCCTGTGCGAAGCTACTTGAAATGCCAACGACATTCGCATCGGATTCCCTCAATCTGCTTGATGATGTGGCAGACAATCTCTTACACCATCGACTCATCACCTACCTCACGATCACCCAACCTACACTTGTCCTGTTGTCTCCGACCGTACATACCATTACCACGACCACCTGTCTCGATGGATGCGTCACCATCCTCCCAACACGGATACCATCGTTTACGCATATAGCCCGTACCCGCCCACTGCCGACTCACGAACAACAGCGCCGCGAAACACTCCTTACACATCCACATTTGCATGCCTGTATTGCGTTGGCCAATCAACACGGCTCTATCAGCCGCACACTCGTGGCCAACCACCTTAATATAACCACCACAAGCGCTACCACACTCCTCAAAAGCTTGACACCCCTGTTTTATCCAACTGATGCAACAGGCAAACTCTTTGTCTACGATATCATTGCCCATCGGGCCGTGATGAACTATCACGCCGAAGCCACGCTCATGCATGTCAGCGATGATCCTCGACATCACCTCCCCGAAATCGTCCGTCGCTATTGCAATCATCACGGCAACATCAATCAACTGCCCGTGCGTATGAACGACCGCAAAGTTGTCCTCCGCTACCTCGCCGAACAACTCTCTAGTGACCCAATGACCGAACCGCAAATAAATGCAGCAATCTTGCGTCATGTTGCATTTGATGACTACGCCACTGCCCGACGAGATATGGTTGATTTAGGCTTTGTTACGCGCACTGCAGATGGTCGTGTATATCAGCGCAGTCTTGATGATTCAAATTAATTTGAACTAATTTCTGAGCGTGCATACGCCCTTACCACCTACCGCAGCGCAACACTTACAGCCAAGTAGACTACACCCTCAGCGACATGTGCACACATCCATGCTTCACTCTTGCGTAGTCTAGCGCTTTCCACAAAAAACATACTTCAAATTGATTTGAAATATTAAAATGAATTTGAAATAATTTTGAGATGCGTATCCCTACCAGCAACTGCGGATGCAAATACTCTCGCAAAAAAACTACACCCTTAGCGACATATGCACGCATCTATGCTATGTCATTTGTACGATATGACGCTTTCTAAGAACTGCGGCACCGCATAGACAGATACTACGGTGTTATTCGCGTACGCCAGTGGCGTTGCCAATCGACGGCCATGACAATCCCACGAGCGAGGTCAATCTGCGGCGCATAGCCGAGTAACTCGTGAGCGCGACGGAGATCGGCGATATAGTAAGTAACCTCACCGACTCGCTTACTTTCTTCAACGCGAATATCGGGATGTGCCATACCCAACGCCTGCGCAACGAGCTGCGCCATGGTAACCAGCGTATTACCTTGACCAAACGCCAGATTAATGGTGGCAGCATCGATTGTGTGATCAAATAACGATTTAACGCCGCGGATAATCCCGGCGACACAATCATCGACGTGGGTAAAATCAAGCGTTTTGTCGCGCCCAAATACGGTTACCGGACGACCTGCTGCAAGCTCGCGGATAAACAGCGGAATGACGCGCTCCATGCGCTCGATGTCGTTGTCATAGCGCCCGTATACATTCGAAAAGCGAAAGACGATATAACGCAGGCCATAACAGCGTGCATATGAGTACACAAGTGACTCGCCAGCGATTTTGCTAGCAGAATACGGACTCTCCGTGTAGGCAAAATCCGCCGTTTGTTCATCGGTCAGATAGCGTTGGATATCGCCATATACTTCACGAGACGATGCAAAAATAATCGGCACGTGCTGATGGCGACAGTACTCCAGCACATTAAACAGCGTTGTGATATTTTCAAGGGCACGGTGTGGATGCGCCACTAACTCATGGACCTTTGCGTTGGCAGCCAAATGGACAACGACATCAGGGGTAGGATAGGGCGCACCGCCAATCCCTCCCACAAAGTCATGATACGGCATGGCAAGATCTTGCAACAGCGTTGGGATGGCGGTAGTCCAGGTATTTGGACGGCGGTCAACGCCAAAGACCTCGTGGCCGTCAGCTTGGAGTTGTAATCCAAGATTCGTGCCAATTTGGCCGCTCGAACCGGTAATCAAAATACGCATCTATTGCTCTCATTCACCAAGCGTGCTAGGATACGAACAGAATTAGATTTGGTATCAATACATTGCAGTCAGGCTACACGTGGCACGTCTTGCCGTCATCCTCTATGCCGAACGTCATCAACCGCGCGGCGGGTATGCCGCGATGTTTCGCTGTGTAGCGCGTCTGCGTGCACAACAACCCGAGATTGCCTGGTATGGCGCATTCGGTGATGAACATCCACGCATATCAATGGCAGTCCACGATGCACACCGCTATGGAGCCACTCATCCACTGATTATCCCATGGACACTCGGTAGAGCACCGACACTCGACCCAACACTCGTACAAGGTGTTACAGTGACGCATACAATAGGTGCGCATCCCATTCTGCGTGAGATTGTAATACAACGCGCCAACGAAGCGCATTATCTACGCAGTCCAGCGAATTATCATACACATACGGCGTCCACTCTGTTTGTCGGTGACGACGATACCGTGCCCATTGACATTGACTATCTCCGACTCGATGAGATTATCACTCGTCTAGCCACACACACCGGCGAAGTGATTTTGCAACCATTTGCACTCAGCCAAAACGCCCCGCTGGTGCATGAATTGATACAACAAACCGCTCGCGGGATGCCGCTTGAGCGGTTCGGAGTCGGACGCGCCATCGAATACGACCGTCGCCTATTGACCATGATTAGTGATATTGTGCGACAGCACCGCTAGATGTGGGTTACCCAGGCAATCCCATTGCGGAACAGCGCCAACCCATCGCCTTCGGTGCGGTGTTCTCGCGTCCAGCGGGGATGCTGCCACGGCACCACGGCGTTTTCAGGGTGGGGCATCATACCCAAGATCCGACCGCTCGCATCACAGACACCGGCAATACCAAATGCTGATCCATTCGGATTCGCTGGGTATGCAGTCGTTGGCTGATTGTCTTCATCAATATAGCAAAACGCTACTTGTCCAGCATTGCGCAACGCCAATAATTCATCCGATGTATGCATCACAAACCGACCCTCGCCGTGCGCCACAGGCACCTCGATAGGTGCGGTCATGTCACGTGTAAACACACAATGACTATTTGTTTGTGCCTGCAAACGCACCCAACGGCACTCAAATCGCCCTGATGCATTATGTGTCAACGACGCACTCCGCTGACCGAGCGTGGCGCTAGGTAGGAGACCTGATTTGACGAGCACCTGGAACCCGTTGCAGATACCGAGCACGGCCCGGCCATCTTCGACAAAGCGCCGAATCGAATCACCAAGTCGGTGCACCAAATCGGTAGCAAGCATCGCACCAGCACCAAGATGATCTCCATATGAAAACCCACCAGGCACGATGAGCATGGCATAATCTTGGAGAGACACTGCGCCCTCTGTCAAGCGACCAATATGCACGAGCTCTGGATGGCCACCAGCCATGGTCACGGCGCGTGCGGCATCTGCGTCACGATTGATCCCAGCGGCCCGCAAAATAAGTACGCGAGGTTGCATAAACACCTACTCCCAACGGAATTCAATTTCGACTTCGCCAATGCGGATACGGTCACCTGGGCGCAAACGCTGTGGTTGATGTGCAGGTACCGGTTGCATATTGAGCATAGTACCGTTCATTGACCCCAAATCTTCGAGCATATGCTCGCCGTCTTGTTCGACAATAATCGCATGACTGCGCGACGCAACGCCACGATCGTAATCAGCAAGGTCGATCTCAGGGTACAAGCGTTGGGCTGGGTCACGCCGACCAATACGTGCAGGGAACTTATTGAGGCGTACACGATGTGAACCACGTGGCGATGCCACAATCATTAATACCGAACGTGGCTTGAGGTCGCCTAGTGGCATGCCACAACTAATACAGAAGCGTGAATCACCGCGATTGGCATGCCCACATGTCGCACAGGTAACCACCCCATCGGTGTGACCAGCTGGGATAACCGCTGGTGGGGTAATACCGATAGTTGGGTCAACATACGGCTCACTGAGACAAGCAATCAGAGCATCGGCCATGGCTTCAGCCGTTTTGTAGCGTTTGTCTGGATCATGCTCCATTGACTTGATAATAACAGCCTCAAGCTCCGGCGATACTGTTGCGTTCAATCGACGAATTGATCCTGCAGTCGGCTGATGGAGCGGGACAGGCGTCATATTGGTCAACAAATGTAAGAGCGTTGCACCAAGACCATAGACATCAGACCGAGCATCAGTTTGGCCTTTGCCGTATTGCTCGGGTGGCGCATACCCGGCTGACCCCATGGCAACAGTGTCCTTGGCTTGACTGCGTTTGTACGTGCGTGCTACACCAAAGTCAATAAGTTTGATGAGTCTATCCGCACGTAGCATGATATTGGATGGTTTGATGTCACGATAAATAATCGGTGGGGTACGCGTATGCAGATAATGCAACACGCGTGCAACTTGGATACATACACTACTCACTTGTGCAGCAGCAAGTGGCGCATTGGCAACACGGATGCGTTCGTCGAGTGTCTGGCCAGCCACAAACTCCATGATGATACATGGGCGCCCATCATGCACAAATATTTCGGAGACCGCAGGTAAATTAGGGTGTGAGAGCGCTCGCAACAGCTCTGCTTCTTGTAAGAAGAAGCGACGCTGATCAGAATCTTCGACTGGGCGCATATCCTCGGTTGGGCGCATCTCCTTGAGTGCCCAAATCGTATGATCAACCATGCGCATCACACGGTAAACCGCACCCATGCCGCCACGTCCAACCATCGACAAAATACGGTATTCGGACAAGGTCCCAGTGATTATGCTGTCAGGTACTAAAAATGCACTCATACACATCATCGATTCTTTGAATGTACTTCTATTCTATCATTTATTTTGTTGCCTCTCTCATCCAAATCTCAGCAAGTTGGCAGTACACTCACCATGTTCAATACTACTAGCGTATTGACATACCCAGAAACAGACCAAGGAGAAACGACATGTGGCGACGAATTATGGCGGGTGCAATTATTGTATTTGCGATGCTCCAGATGATCCCAATTACGCGCACCAATCCTCCTGTTGTCGACAAAGTCGTATTTGCCGATCCTGCAGCCGAGCGCATCGCCCAAATTGCCTGTTATGACTGTCACACCAACGATAATACATGGCCGTGGTATAGCTATATCGCCCCTGTGTCGTGGATTGTCGTCGACCACGTTAACGAAGGTCGTAGCGAGCTGAACTTTTCGGATGTTGCTGGAATGATGGCAAACGAAGAGCCTGAAGAGCGCGGTGAGATGGCGCAAGAAGCCATCGAGACTATTCAAGAGGGCGAGATGCCACCGGCGTACTACTTGCTGACACATCCACAGGCCAAGCTCTCAGCTGCTGACAAAGCTACGTTGATTGCTGGGTTGCAACAAGCCCTTGGCCAGCGCTAATCGTCGAAAGCCCTCGGTAGTGACGGTGCTCCTACCGAGGGTTTTATGGAGTTTGCGACGAATTTCAAAAAAGTGCCAAATTCGATTTGCAAACATGATTTCTGCGTGGTATATTAGATTCAACGGCATGCGGGAGTGGCTCAGTTGGTAGAGCGAAACCTTGCCAAGGTTTAGGTCGCGAGTTCGAATCTCGTCTCCCGCTCCATTCCGTAAGTCAACCGGGCATCGATGCACTCGATGTCCGGTTCTTTATTTGTGTGGCGTTTGCCGACAAAGGAGTTGCACATGGACATCGGAATCATTGGTCTTGGCCGCATGGGCGCTGGCATGGCTCGACGCTGGTTACGCCACGGGCATCGCGTCGTTGTCAACAACCGCAGTCACGGCCCCATCCAAGAACTCGAAAAAGACGGTGCTGTCGGAGCATACGATTTGCCCGCATTGGTTGCCGCACTGCCGGCTCCACGCGCCATCTGGGTCATGTTGCCAGCTGGTGAGACCACCGAGCAAATGATTAATAGCCTGGTACCACTCTTGAGCCCCGGCGATACCATCATCGACAGTGGCAACTCAAACTTCAACGACGATATTCGTCGTGCCCCCATCCTCAAGACCCATGGTATCAATTACATCGATCAAGGCACATCAGGCGGTATTTGGGGCCTCGAGAAGGGCTTTTGTTTGATGGTTGGCGGTGAGACCGAGGTCGTCAAGCGCCTCGAGCAAGCGTTTGTCGATTTAGCCCCGGTTGACGGCTATTTGCACTGTGGACCGGTCGGGAGCGGTCACTTCGTCAAGATGGTACACAACGGTGTCGAGTATGGCATGATGCAAGCGTATGCTGAGGGCTTCGAGATTATGCAGGCCCGCAAGGACTTCAACCTCGATATGCACGCCATCTCAAAGGTCTGGAATAACGGTAGTGTCGTGCGCTCATGGTTGCTCGAATTGGCCGAAGACGCCTTCAAGCAAGACCCCGAGCTCAGCCAACTCAAGGGTTACGTTGAGGATAGCGGCGAGGGTCGCTGGACAATCCAAGCTGCCATCGATCTCGATGTACCGGCCCCCGTCATCACCTTGTCGTTGTTCGAACGATTCCATTCACGTCGCCCACATTCATATGCTGCCAAAGTATTGGCCGCATTGCGCAAGGGCTTCGGCGGCCATGCCGTCAAGAAGGCCGAATAGTCCATTCGTCACCATCAACAGCAACACCCCCATGCGCTGATGCGACATGGGGGTGTTGCTATGCACGACTACTATTTAGTGCGATAATACCGCCAACACCACTCGTTTGTGCGATTATGACAAGGATGTATCTATGTTATATGCAGCTCCGACCCGCCGGCCAATTCGTTTGAGTCCCTCACTCTTGGCAGCGAACTTTGCCACGATGGGTCACGATGCCACCGCTGCATTAGCACATGGTGGCGACCGATTGCATATCGACGTGATGGATGGCCGATTTGTCCCCAACATCACCATGGGCATGCCAATGGTGAGTGCCTTGCGGTCGCACTTAGGGCCCGATGCCTATTTAGATTGTCACTTGATGATTGTCGAGCCAGAGCGCTATGTCGAAAGCTTCGCCCGAGCCGGCGCAAATCAAATCAGTGTCCACGTCGAAGCCTCGCCCCACCTGCATCGCACCATCCAGCTCATCAAAGCTGCTGGTGCACATGTCGGCGTTGCCGTTAATCCAGCCACGTCGCTGAGTAGCATCTACGAAATCATTGACCAGATTGACACGGTGCTTCTGATGACAGTCAATCCCGGGTTCGGCGGCCAAAAGTACATCCCACAATCCACCAAAAAAATCGCCGAGGTACGTGCATTTATTGACCAACACGGCTTATCTGCCCAAATACAGGTTGATGGTGGGATCGCCCTCGATACATTGGCGACAGTGGTGCAGGCCGGGGTTGACGACGTAGTAGTCGG
>CAYXXK010000046.1:0-12591 GCA_964469045.1 uncultured Klebsiella sp. | reverse complement strand
CCTCTCGGACGCCCTTACGCCCGATGTGCCATGTGGAGCGTTGGCGTGATACAATACCAGCATGTTTTTGATATGAGATGGGAGCGTCATTCCATGGCCAAAGATGGCATTACCGCCCGTTCTAAGGATTATTCACAGTGGTATCTCGATATTGTCCGCGAGGCCGATTTGGCAGATTACGCCGAGGTCGTGCGTGGCTGTATCGTCTTTAAACCGACCGGATACGCCATTTGGGAGGGCATTCAATCAGGGCTCGATGCCCGCATCAAAGAGACCGGGCACGTCAATGCCTACTTCCCGTTGCTCATCCCCAAAAGCTTCTTGATGAAAGAAGCCGAGCACGTCGAGGGCTTTGCGCCTGAGGTTGCCGAAGTCACGCATGCGAGTGGCGAGGAGCTCACCGAGCCATATGTGATTCGCCCGACATCAGAGACGATCATCGGCTACTTTTATGCAAAGTGGGTACGCTCGTACCGCGACTTGCCGATTCTCATCAATCAGTGGGCCAACGTGATGCGTTGGGAGATGCGCACGCGGCCGTTTTTGCGCACAGCTGAGTTCCTCTGGCAAGAGGGTCACACAGTGCACGCCACCGAGCAAGAGGCCGAAGAAGAGACGTTGATGATTCTCAATGACGTCTATGCTGACTTTGTTGAGAAAGAAATGGCGCTCCCGGTCTTCCGCGGCCTCAAAACCGACAGTGAAAAGTTCCCCGGAGCGTTGCGCACGTACTGTATCGAGGCCATGATGCAAGATGGTCGTGCCTTGCAGGCCGGTACGTCGCACAATCTCGGTCAGAATTTCGCCAAAGCTTTTGAGATTCAGTTCACCGACCAGAGCAACACTGTCCAGACCGCCTGGACCAGCAGTTGGGGCGTCAGCACGCGCTTGATTGGGGCCTTGATTATGGCGCACAGCGACGACGACGGATTGGTGATTCCACCACGCCTCGCCCCCATTCAAACGGTGGTTGTGCCGATTTATAAGAACGATGCCGAAAAAGCCGTCGTCATGGAGGCGGTGGCCCGCATTACTGCGGGGTGGAAGGGCAAAATTCGCTTCAAGATTGACACGCGCGACCACCTCTCACCAGGCTTTAAGTTCAATGAGTGGGAGGTCAAGGGTGTGCCGGTGCGCATCGAGGTCGGCCCCAAAGACGTCGAGAAGGGTTCTGTCGCCATGGCACGCCGCGATATTCCAGGCCGCGAGGGCAAGAGTTTTGTGCCACAAGAAGGCCTCACCGAGCGCATCGTAGCCCTGCTCGAAGAGATTCAAGCTGCGTTGTACCAACGCGCAGTGGCGTTCAAAGAGTCTCATACGCGAACCGTATCAACCTACGCTGAGCTCAAAGAAGCCATCGAAACCGGCTTCGCCTACTGCTGGTGGGCTGGTGATAGCGACGATGAGAAGCGCATTAAAGAAGAGACGCGCGCCACGATCCGCTGTATCCCTCTCGACCAGCCCGGTGGCACTGGTACTTGTGTCTATACCGGTAAACCTGCCAACAAGATGGTTGTTTTTGCGCGTTCGTACTAAGTACAATCACAGTGGGGCGCATAGCCATGCGCCCCACTGTTCTACCCAAAGGATGCACCTATGCCCACCATCCGGAGTCTCGAGGGCCAGTTCCACGCCCAGATCTCGGTGTTGTGGCAGCCCCTCAATGACGAGCCTGCTGTTGCCTATCACGCCGACCGCCCCGTCAAAACTGCTAGTATCATCAAACTCCCCATCTTGATCCACACCGCTCTGCTCGTTGAATCAGGCCAGCTCAGCTGGGACCAACGTCTGCCCCTAACCGGCTCTCGCAGCCCGGGCATGGGGATCCTCAAGGCCATGGACGATGGTCTCCAGCCTACCTTGCGCGACGTGGCTGTACTTATGACGGTTATTTCTGACAATACAGCCACCAATATGCTGATTGATTTGCTAGGAATCGACCAGATAAATCAGCGTATTCAAGAACTTGGCATGCGGAACACACGCCTCAATCGCAAGGTGTTTGCACCGAACACGCCGGAGTGCTTGCCATGGGGGCTCGGCGTCACTACTGCCCGCGATGTGGTACATGTGGTGACGCAGATTGCCACTGGGCAGATTGGCAACATCGAGACGAGCCGTTTTTTGCAAGAGACACTTGCCAAACAACAGGATCGCGTCGGGTTCCCACGTGGGTTACCTGCAGGCTGGGCCTACGCCGGCAAAACCGGATCTGACGATGATTTGCGCAACGATTGCGCGATTGTAACGAGCCCAGCAGGTCAACAGTATATCTGCGCATGTTTTGTGCAGGAGATGGCTGAGCACCCCAGCACGGTTGATCATCCTGGGTTACAGGCGCTCGGGCAGGTCGTGCAGATTATGATTGGATAACCTATGCGTCGTATGCCAGTCCTAAGCGATACCCGCGTCAGTATCAGACCATTTGAGCCCGGTGATGCCGCTGCAGTGATGCACATCATGAATATGCCAGAATCCCGAGCACATGCCTGGCTTGCCTGGAACATCGCCAACGAGCGCCAGCTCGCACAGCTCGCTCAACCCCCCTACGGCGAGCGGGCGATTGTACGTAATGATAGTGGCATCGTCGTTGGTGCAATTGGTCTCGTCCCGTGTCTCGATCAGTTCGGCAAGGTCGGCATCGGTGGCCATGATGACGGTACGACACACGCCGAGGTCGGCATGTTCTGGCATGTACTCCCTGAATGGCGCAACCAAGGAATTGCAACTGCAGCGGCCATACTATTACGCGACTACGCCTGTACCCAGCTTGGTCTCCGGCGAATTATTGCGACAACTGAGTATGACAACATCGCTTCACAAACAGTCATGCGTCGTATCGGCATGGAGCTACGCCGCAATCCATCAGATGCGCCTACGTGGTTACAGATTGTGGGCGTCTACGAGCCGGCACGTACTATCGAACGTTTCAGCGATGGCACATATTTGCGCCCAATCTATCTCGATGACTTGTCTGAGATGATGGCATTGTGGCGCGCCGCCGCCTTACAAATCAGTCCCACAGACAGTGAACAAGGGTTACGTAGACATTTAGCGCTATCTGGTCATTTGGCGTGGGCATTATGTGCTGTTGATGGACGAATTATTGGAACGCTCCTCGGAAGCGATGACGGGCGACGTGGTTGGATCAATCACTTAGCCATTCATCCTGATGCTCAAGGAAAAGGCTACGGGCATCGACTCATACAGGCAGTCACCATGCGACTCAAAGCACAAGGTTGTGAAAAGGTCAATCTGCTGGTGCGGCAAGCTAACCAACAGGTCGTACCGTTTTATGAAAAAATCGGGTTCACTATCGACAATAATATTTTTATGGCCAAATGGTTGACCAATGACGAACTATAGATGGCGCATGCTGATATGCGTGTGGCTGATGTGTTGTATGACGGGATGTGCCGCCGAGCCCCCTTCACACACAGTACTACTCAACGATGCGGCGCATCGTCAACGCATCACGCTCGCGCTCGAACTCATCGATGCACGTGACCAGAATGCTATGCGCCGAGATGGCACGTTAACACTGACATCGCTGAATGATGGCCAACAACAGATGCTCCACATTGTAGCGACTGGTGACACGGCACCGATATGGCTACGAAATGTCGATAATCAGATGGTGTTTATTACCGACCAAAATATCCGACGTATCGTAGACGGACCATGCACTCGCGATGCAAGTGGGCTCCCTCCAGTATCGATACGTGACGTGCTCGGGCCGCTCCAAGGATTCCGTCAAAACGATACTATCTGGTCGAGTACCCATGGTGGCGCCGCATGGACAACCTTTACGGCGCACGCACGCATCAATGCCCAAAACGCAGTTACCCAGATGGATGGACGCGGTCAAGGTAAGGTGCTATTGCCGAGTGGTGATGTCATTACCGCCACCATGACATGGAAATATATGGTTGACGCATACCCGGTTACGATTGTAGCCCCAACACGTCACTGTGAAACACAAGCATTTGATGACATCTCATTCCCTGCTGCGTTGGGCACCTCGTCTGCAATGGGCGGCGCGTTGGTATTCAGTAGCAACGGCTCACTTATCGTTCTGCGTGATGCGCTCCGCACGCATTGGGAAGCACAAGGGTTTAAGCCAATCATTCGCGACGAAAATGCACAATCTGTGACTATAGAAATAGCAAACGATACGGATATCATTCGGGCGTTTTTGGTAGAAACTCAACCCCAAATAGTTGACATCACAGTGATTCGTGTGATTCCATAAATACAGTCTTGCACGCAACACGTGATTTTCGCTATAGTATACACAGATATACGTGCGCATTATTGCATAAATTTAAAGGAACATATATGGCTAAACGCATATTCACTCTCATCAAATGGATTATAGGATTTGTTATTGGTGCGATCGTTGTATTAATCGCATCAGTGATTGTAGATCGTGGAATTGGCGTCAACCGGCTCGACACATTAACAAACACAGTTATCAGTAATGGCAATGATCCAGCAGTGCGCGCATATGTCGCACGCCCAGACGGTGATGGGCCATACCCAGTAGTTATCATGATTCATGAATGGTGGGGATTGAAATCAGAAATCGTCGGCAAAGCTGATGCCCTCGCACAAGACGGATATATAGTGGTTGCCCCAGATGTGTTTCGGGGTAATACCACTGCATGGATTCCAAGTGCCATATGGCAGGTTGTCAGCACACCAACCGATCAGGTTGATGGTGATTTGGATGCAGTGATTCGCTGGATCCAAAGCCAACCAGATGCCGATGCTGACCGCATTGCAATAATGGGATTTTGTTTTGGAGGCGGCACATCGATTCGCTATGGTGTCAACACACCAGCCATCAAGGCCACGGTTGTTTTTTATGGGTCGGTCATTCAAGATCCAGCACTCCTGAAGAACCTTCAAGGGCCAGTACTTGGCATTTTTGGTGGCGCAGATACCATGATTCCGCTGAGTGAGGTACAGGGTTTTGAGGTGGGACTCAAAGAAGCAGGCATCCCTCACGAAATTACAATTTATGAGGGTGAACCGCACGCATTTGTGACCAGTGTTGAAGGAATTGCACAAGGCGGCAATCAGCTTAAAGCGTGGAATCAGCTCCGTGCCTTCTTGCAGCAATCGCTCTATGGTCAAGGATTTGTTCGGCCCACATTTGTACGATATGATGCGCCGGTCATGGACAATAACGCACAATGGAGTGGCAACCGGCTGCTCCATCAATTCGTGTGTGATTTGACCGTCCAATAGTTACATTCATCGCACAGATGGGGTAAACGACTCATGGTTTGGTAGGCGGGGTAGCGCATCGCCGTGCAACAATCGCACGTTACGGAGCGTCTACCCTGTGTATTAAAGAAAGGAAGAAACATGGACGGATTTCTCTTTTTTTGTCTAGTGCTATTGGTATTTTTGGCAGGTGCAGTCGTTTTTACGGGTATTAAGATTGTGCCACAAGGAAACGAATGGACTGTTGAGCGCTTTGGGCGATTCCGCATGGTCATCAAGCCAGGTTTGAACTTTATCGTGCCGTTTGTGGATCGTATTGGTCGACGTATTAATGTCCAAGAGCAAGTGCTCGATATCCCTTCACAGGTCGTCATCACACGCGACAATGCAACTGTACGTGTAGATGGAGTGCTATTTTATCAGGTGTATGATTCAAGTCTCGCTGCCTATCAAGTCTTTAATTTGCAGGCGTCAATCATTAACTTGGCATTGACAAATCTGCGTACTGCTCTTGGTAGTATGGAGCTTGACGAAGTTTTATCAAAACGTGATGAAATCAACAGTCGTCTGCTATCAGCTCTTGATCAAGCCACCCAGACTTGGGGTACCAAAGTCACGCGTGTTGAGATCAAAGATGTCTTGCCACCAGAAGACATTACGCGAGCGATGGCGTTGCAATTAACTGCGGATCGCGAGAAACGTGCCAAGATTCTCGAAGCCGAAGGTGTGCGCCAGTCAGAGATTCTCCGTGCCGAAGGTATGAAACAATCGGCGATTCTCGAGGCCGAAGGCAAATTAGCTGCAGCTCGACTCGAGGCCGAAGCACGCGAGCGCTTGGCAGGTGCAGAGGCCGAATCAACGCGTCTACTCGTCGATCAAGTCGGCAAACCGGACGCAGCGCTTCAGTACTTTGTAGCACAACGCTATGTCGATGCGTTACAAAAAATGGGTGAGTCACCATCAGCGCGTCTGGTCGTTGTACCAACCGAGATTAGTAATCTGAGTGGCGCACTTGGTGCACTCACAGAGATTATGAAGCAGACGGATGGAAAGAAGTAGGGTATGAACAACGGATTCGTATGGGGTACAATCGGTATCGTTCTGTTGACGATTGAACCGTTTGTACCCGGCGTATATGCGTTGTGGATTGGGATAGCAGCGCTCGTCACCGCTGGATTTACCTTTGTGTTTCCTGGATTAGGCGTATGGGCGTTCTTGATTTTTGCCATTGCCACTGTTGCATCTGCTGTTGGAGGATCTCGTTTATATGCACGTATGCGTCACAATGAACATACGCTCAATGAGATGCAACAACAGCTCATCGGTAAATCAGGCATTTGCATTGCCACAAGCGAAGGGGCGCATATTCGCATCCGCATTGATGGTGTAGAGTGGGCGGCGCTCGCTGATGGTGATATTGATGTCGATGATGCAGTGGTGGTTATACAGTTCCATGATGCACGACCAGTTGTGCGCCGTAGCTAATCGTTTGTGAATTAATTGTTTGCCAACGCATTATGCACTATTTGGTGGATATCATGGTATTTTGAGCAATCCATGAGCATAGAATGGTTGACGTAGTAAGTAGTGGGTGGTACTATGCTCATAACTTGTGCAGAATTTTTGACTGAAGTGGTGTTATGAACCAAGAACTAATGACCATTCGACAGCTTGCTGAGCGAGCTGGAGTGACACAGCGAACTATTCGCTACTACACAGACGAGGGGTTAATTGATGCGCCAGTCGATCGTGTGCGCACACCTCGCTACACGGAGCGCCATTTGTTGCAACTGTTGGCAGCTGCGCGACTAAAGGCTAGTTTTTTGCCGTTGCGCGTCATTCGAGCACGCCTTGCAGGCATGGATGATGCCGAGCTACACGATGTCATCAAAAGTGCGCCTCAACCCGTTGAGGAGATTGTGGCCAACGAGGTGGCGAACGAAGTCGTTGCATCACACCATGTCGATCGCGTAGTTACCGGTAGTGCCGGATATGCACCAGCAACGACCAACGACACTGAGGTGCGCTGGCATCGATATGTCATCGATGATGGCATTGAGATTCACTTCCGTGATGATCGTCGCATTGACACTGGCGAGTTACGGCGCATCGGAGCCATTCTACGACGAAAACCATAAGCACATCACCATTGGTTCGCCCCACTGTGTGATACAGTGGGGCGTTTTTTATGCCTTTCATTGATACACGCATGCGCAATCGCATAGATTTTACCGTGCAGATGGCGTATTGTAATCGGGGTCATCAATCGCTGGAGGCTGATAGCGCCCCACATGCCACTGACCAAAAATATCATAGTGCCAGTCGCCATTCGGTGTTAACGGCAAGCCGAACAACTGCCGATATTCTTCTTCGTGCAGTGGTTGATCTGCCCACGACATGTCAGATGTATCAAACGCATCTGAAGCACGCTCATCACCCAAGATAATTTGCACTGCAGCTGTATGAGGTTTGAGAAGCATCTCTAAAAAACTGTCGCTTTCTATGTCTTCGTAGATATCAATGTAATTGTTGTCATCGTCATCGTCATCGTGCGTGCCACCATATGATGGCCACGCTTCACCGTCACCGAATATGCCATAGTACGGGTCTTCGTCATCGGCTGACGCATCATATGCGATGGGTGAGGCCCACGTGCTCCTATACGAGTTGTTTTGATCAGGACGGGAGTGCACATATTGTGCCGTCTCTTCTGAGTCACTCCCTTGGTAGCTATCAAGGTCACGTTGTACACGCCGATGTGCATCTATCCGTTGCCACACCTGCAAATGCTCATGCCCAGTGTGCATCAGGGCGATTGCCTCATCAAGTTGCTCTTGAATACGAAGTACAAGTGCATCCTGGTGACCACTCGCGGCATCGTCATGAATCGCGTGCAACATTTCATCTCGCGCATGCGTCAAGGCTTGACGGGCTATCTCAATACGATTCATTACGTCTGTTACGTGTAATTGCATGGATACTGCTCCTTTGATTTGTTATGTCACACAACTTGGCGAACGACCAATGTGATGGGTCGTTGTACGATTCGTGCACCTCCTGTGAGACCTATACCGCACAACAAACGAAACGCTGATTGTTTCGGTATTTCGTTATTTGCGAGTATATCACGTAACAATTACATTGTCAATATGCACATATGTGTGTAAAAAACGAAAATTAATGCATATTTGTGGTTTTTTTGTAATTCATACAACTTGACAAATAACACAACAACTGTTAAATTACACGTGTCAGCATACATATTCAAAGCGTTGACAGATGATTGTCGGCCAGCAGGCCATCAAAAAAAGGATTATGCCACATGCCAAAAATCACCGCCACGGTTAGTCGTCCGACGATTCACAATCTACCTGATGCGCGCGGGCGCGGTCACGACACAATGCTGCGCGTCCAGATTCATGCGCCTGCATTGGTACACGCAGAGCGCACACGTCCACCACTCAACATCGGCATCGTCATTGACCGCAGCGGGTCAATGGCGGGACAAAAACTACGCGACGCCGTGGAGGCGACAACACGTATTGTCAATCGCTTGACTGCCAGTGATCGATGCACCATCGTGGCATTTGACCATCGTGCGGCGTTGATTTCAGACAGCCTGCCAGTCACCAGCGCTCAGCGTCAGATTATCGAGGCAGCACTCACGCATATCCGCAGTGGTGGCAGCACAAATTTGTCGGATGGTTGGCAGATGGCAGTCGATCGATTACGCACCCAACTCACTAGCGGTCTGTATGTGAATCGTGTGTTATTACTGACTGATGGGCAGGCCAACCAAGGTATTCGTGAGGCAGACAAACTTGCTGCACTCGCAACGCTTTATACACAAGAAGGAATCAACTTAAGCACATACGGACTAGGATTGCATTACAACGAGGAGTTACTCGAGCTATTAGCACAGCACGGCCTCGGCAATCACCATTTCATGACACAATCAAGCGACATCGATGGGTACTTTCAACATGAACTTGCTGAGATGTTTGGTGTCGTCATGCAACAAACCGAGTTGCGCATTGATGTACCGCATGGATTTAGCGCCGAAATCGTCGGTCATCCACCGCATCGGATTGAAAAGGGTCAACTGGTCATGCCACTCGGAGCCTTGATCGCACAAGAGCAGCGTACAGTCTATGTGCGCCTCAGCCCATCGGTCAATCACGCAACGGGGGTTGTTGAGGCACAGGTACAACTACATGGGAGTGTGGATGGAAGTGACATGTCTGCACATGCGTCTTACACCATTCATGTGCATCATGATGCGGCAGTCCGGCAGCTCCCTGCCGATCACCGTATCGAGCACGAAGCGGCCCTTATTGACTTAGCGTGGGTACGTGCCGAAGCGTCACGACTGAATGTGATGCGTAATTATCAACGGGCACGCGAATTTGTGCTCGAGATGCACCAGCGGAGCATCATTTATGCACAGTTTGATCTCTATGCAAGTCTCGCAATGGAGATGAGTCAGCTCCGTGATGACATGACACGGAAACGTAGTTTTCACTCCAAAAGCCTTGCGAGCCGCTTCTCTACCAAAGACTTAGCCGTACTGCATGCACAATACAATCGGCTCGTTGCTGAACATGCTCCGATGAGTGAAATCATGGAAATCAAACAACTCATCGATATGCTTGAAGAATGGCTACGACGACGTCAGTAAGAGGCGTCAATTATCAGCATCTTGTCATATAATTAACAGTAAAACGTTGATTTGACAATTTTAATTATTCCATATATAATTATCACTGTAACGTTTCGGTGTTAAAGAAAGGACATCAAAAGACAATGTTGTTAAACAGTCAAATCAGTCGTTCGCCAGTTGGTTCACAGGGTATCGAATTAATCGCCAAAATCAGCGTTACAGCTCCACAAGCAGTATCGAACACACAGCAGCGCTTGCCATTGAACATCGGGCTTGTGATTGACCGGAGCGGTTCGATGGGGACAATCCCGATGAATCACGCCAAAGCCGCCGCAGTACAAGTAGTTGAAAAATTACAGGCAAACGATTACTGTACGGTAGTGATTTTTGATACGCAAGTCGATGTACTCGCTGATGTGATGCCCATGAACGCTGCCAACAAGCAATTGTTGATTCAGCGCATCGCACAGGTAAGGTCACGCGGCGGCACCGATCTGCACGCTGGCTGGAGTGCCTGTGTTGAGCGTCAGTTGCGCATCAGCACCAAAGGACTCGTGGGGCGCGTGTTTCTTTTGAGTGATGGACATGCAAACGCAGGTATTACTGACGAGGTCGTGTTGGGCAAAACCGCTGCCGAATACCACCAGCAAGGGATCAGCACCACCACATTCGGCATTGGTAACGGCTACAACGAGATGTTGATGGGAGCTTTAGCAAGCCATGGTGAAGGTAATAACCACTACATCTCAGAGACCCGCCACATCGAAGAGTGTTTTAGTCAAGAGTTATCCGAGCTCTTTACGGCGGCCGTGCGCAAGACAACGATGCAGATTGAGACACCTGTCGGTTATGCGGTAAGCATTGTAGGCGATCGACCACATACGCGCGAGGGCAACCGCATCATCTTCAACTTTGGTTCGTTGATGAGCAATGAGCAACGCGACATTTTTCTACATGTCAAGGGCTTAGCACCACAAGCCTACGGCACCGGCACGATGCAGATGAACGTCGATGGCATCGACCAACACGATCAACCGCTCGCACAGTCACATACCTGCGTCTGGGAGATTGTGGCTGAACCAAGCACACGGATTAACGATGCGATTGAGCGAGAGGCTGCAGATATTGATGTGGCAGCGCTACAACAAAAGGTGATGAACGTCCATCGACGGCATTACAAAGATGCACTACTGATTGTGCAACAGCATGCGCAGGCACATCCGTTGTTCAACCGCTTTGGAGTCTACGACGAGCTGATGACCGAACTCAATCGCCCATGGGAAGAAGACGACTACAAGATGTACATGGAGTACTCAACCTCGATGCGCAAGGGTTCAAGCATAACTGGCGATAATCTCGAAGCGCGTACCCGACGTGCATTCCAAACGGGGAATACCAAAGAGTACGAATTCTATAGCAATCGGTTGGCCCGTCAAAAACGTGCAGATAGCACAAATACGCCTGACGATACTGACTCAAATGCGTAGCGTATTGATTGAGAAATCATGCCATCGATGAAAGCATCTTTGAGAAATCCTCGGCCAACAACACATCATTGAGAAACCAAAAATCCCCCGAGTGCGCAATGCACTCGGGGGTTCATCATGAGACACCGCTACTCGCGATCCCACGTCATCACCCGCCATTCCTCGAGCGTGGCAAGCAACGCCAAGCGCGCACGTGGGGGCAAATCGGCAGCAATGCGTGCGAGTGTATGCTGGCCAAACCAGCGTCGAATCATACGCCCTTTGGCGGCAACCAGCGCCGCCCAACAAAAGCGCAAGTAGTCGGCGATCCACTGTAGAATGCCGGCACGTTTGAGCACCCGAAAGGCAATCCCGACAATCGGGCGATAGGCAAAAAACATGCCGAGTACCATTTTGTGATAATCACGCCAACGCATTTCATCGCGGAAGAACCGGGTAGCGAAATCAGTGCCCTCACGTTGCAAAATCGCCATGAAGTGATGCTGGAGCCGATTAACATCGTCGTCAGCATCGCCCCACGGTTGCATAAAACGACTAAAGACCCAGTTAAGCGACACGTTGATTTGATAGGGCGTCACATGACGCAAACCGGCAGGATTGTCAATACCGAGCATCAAGGCCTCGTGCAAGAGCATGGTGGTGCGACCGAGGTTGCGCACATGTGAACCAAACCCACAAAATGTCAGCGGCGACTGCTGGGCGGCGGCATCACCAATGGGCACGACGCCAGGCAACAACGGCGCTTCGAGACGCCGCAATGAGTGACGCGCCGGGATGTAACCGTACACGGGTTTGTGGTGGTGCACGGCACCGTCACTGCGTTTGTAGCTTTCGAGATGGGTGAAATAATCCTCAAATAACTCGAGTAACGTGGGGGTGGGGCGTGCATTGACTGGCACACCGGGTTTGAGCGTATCGTAGTAGAAGAGGTAGATGGTCAGCTCATCACCGCGGCCAGGGAACCCCTCCCACATGTATTGTTGCGTACGTTGCGCATCGTCGATGGTCAGCAAGATGTCGCCAAGTTTGGGATTATGTTCATCAGGTGCATCACCACTCACAAACCCCTCAGCCACCGTGCCCACCGTGGGGCAGACACCAGCAAACGGGCGCCCACCGAATCGTTGGAGCGAGAGCGGCGAGATGGTCCCCATACCCTCAATTACGAGGCGAGCGGCGTATGATTCAGCGTGTCCCGCATCATCCAGCACC
>CAYXXK010000045.1:0-24168 GCA_964469045.1 uncultured Klebsiella sp. | reverse complement strand
CGCCCACAGCGACCGCAACGCCCACAGCGACCGCAACGCCCACAGCGACCGCAACACCCACGGCGCATTCATTTCGCTTAGCTGCAGGATTAGCGCATTCATTGCATATCCGAGAGACGGGGGTGGTTGGCTGGGGCGGGAATACGTATGGTCAACGCGATGCCCCTAGTACATCACGACCGATTGTTGCTGTTGCTGCTGCTCAATATCATTCACTCGGTCTCCTTGATGATGGTACGGTGATTGGGTGGGGTAGGAATAACAGTGGCCAATTAAATATTCCTACTTTCACTAATGTGATACAAATTTCAACTGGGAGAGATTTTTCACTAGCATTATTAGGTGATGGCAGTATTAATGCATGGGGAATAAATACAACAGGTCAAACCTCCATTCCTTCATTGTCTCACCCTGCGGTTGCGATATCTGCGGGATCGATGCATGCACTTGCGGTACTAAGCGATGGGAGGGTTGTAGGGTGGGGTGACGACACGTACGGGCAAGCGACAGTACCCACATGGGTAAATGATGGAGTTGCCGTAGCAGCTGGTGGCAATCACTCGTTGGTATTGCGCAGTGACGGTAGTATTGAGACATGGGGCAATAGTAGTTTTGGGTTAGGGAGCATTCCGCCAACAGCCGTTGACATCATTGCTATCGCAGCGGGGAGTAATCATTCGTTGGCGTTGCGCAGTGATGGGGGCGTGGTTGCGTGGGGGAATAATACATCAGGGCAAACAACAGTCCCGCCAACGGCCGTTGACATTATTGCTATCGCAGCGGGGAGCAATCATTCGTTGGCGTTGCGCAGTGACGGGGTTGTGGTTGCGTGGGGCAGTAACACGTCTGGGCAGACGTCGGTTCCATAAGCGACGGATATGAATGAGGCGCCCCCGTATGGTCAATCCATACGGGGGCGTTGGTATTACACGGGATTTTTTGTTTTTTCGATAAGATGAATTGCACTGATGTTCATCTGTTTATCGACGGCTTTACACATGTCATAAATTGTCAGAGCCGCTACACTAACTGCCGTAAGTGCCTCCATCTCAACACCCGTTTTGCCGGTGGTTGCCACTGTGGCCTCGATGGCAATGCCACGAGCATCTGGAGTGAGTGTCAATTCCACTGCGGTAAGTGCGAGTGGGTGGCACAGCGGGATGAGATCGGCTGTCTTTTTGGCGGCCATAATACCGGCGATGCGCGCTACTGCAAGCACGTCGCCTTTGGGAATCCCACCGCTGGTAATCAGGCTCAAGGTGTGTGTAGTCAGCGATATATGTCCGTAGGCAGTGGCGCGCCGTTTTTGGTCGGGTTTGGCACCAACATCGACCATGTGCGCCTCGCCATGTTCATTAAGATGGGTTAATTCACTCATAACACTCCTTTAGATAGCCCAATGGGTGGCGATTTTGATGATTTATGGTCATATCGTAGCATGCTTTGCCCCAAAAAACATCAATGCACAATGGTTTCCCTACTTGCGTCTTTTCCTTTTTCTGCATATAATTTGAATACAAGTGGGGCTAAGTGGGGAAAAGTGGGGATAACACATACAAAAGAGTGTTATCACACTGGCAAGGAGCCGCGATGTTTCTCGGCGAATACGAGCATAATCTAGATGACAAGGGCCGGCTGGCAATACCAGCGCGGTTTCGTACGTTGTTAAAAGAGGGGCTTGTTATTACGCGCGGGTACGACCACTGTGTCATGGGGTTGGCCATGGATTCTTGGCAAAAGTTGGCTGACCAAGTCAGCGATTTGCCGCCTGGCGAGCTTCATTCACGCAACCTGCAGCGCTTGTTGTTTTCGGCAGCCGCTGAATTTACGCTTGACAAGCAGGGGCGCATTTTGCTCCCACAGAACTTGCGCGACTATGCAAACATTGAAGGTGACGATGTCGTGATTGTCGGGGTCAACAAGTATTTTGAAATCTGGTCGCCCGCACGCTGGCAGGAGACTGTGGCAGCGATGGACAACGAGACCGATCAACTTGTGGCTCAGTTAACCACTTTGAAATTCTAGTCACGAGCACTCATGAGCACCTTTCATCATGTATCAGTCATGCGCGAGGAAGTCCTACATCATTTGCGACCAGCTTTAGGGGCTAGGTTTGTAGATGGTACACTCGGTGGTGCAGGACACGCTGAGGGAATATTGATGGCGAGCGATCAAAACGAAGTGCTCGGCATTGATCTTGACCCTGTAGCGTTAGCAACTGCACAGGTTCGACTAGCGCCGTTCGGTGCCCGAGCCCACTTCGCCCGAGGCAACTATCGTGATATGGCACGATTCGTTGGGCAACGAGGCTGGCCGGATGTCGATGGTATCTTGCTTGATCTCGGTGTTTCATCATATCAGCTTGATACACCTGAGCGCGGGTTTTCGTTTCAACACGATGCTCCGCTCGATATGCGTCTCGATCCAGAAGGGCCGACAACCGCTGCTGATCTGGTGAATACGCTCGACGAAAAGCGCCTTGCGGATGTAATTTTCTTGTATGGTGAAGAGCGTGGCTCACGGCGTATTGCACGGTTTATTGGCGAATATCGTCGTAAACAACCGATTATGCGTACGCTCGAGTTAGCCGATCTTGTGACTCGAGCCCTAGGCGGGCGACATGGGCGCATTCATCCGGCAACACGCACGTTTCAGGCGTTGCGCATCGCAGTGAATCGCGAGCTTGATGGCTTGACAGAAGTTATTCCGGAAGCCTTGGGATTGCTTGCGCCGGGGGGACGTCTTGCAATCATTAGCTTCCATTCGCTCGAAGATCGCATCGTCAAACATGCATTCCGTGCAGCTGCACTGCAAAATGACCGTGCCGATTTTGAGATACTAACCCCCAAACCGCTTGAAGCAAGTGATGTCGAGCAACGCACGAACCCGCGCAGTCGCAGCGCCCGGTTACGCGTAATCGAACGTAGACAACATATACCAAATTAGGTATACTACAAGTTGTCGTAACATTGTTTCAGCATCACATGGTTGGCAGTAGCAGATAAGAACTACGAGGTTAGTATATGGCCATCCCATTACGACATTTGTTTCCGCTGCAACAGGTACGTCGACAGCGTTGGGAGTTGGGTCGATACGTACAGATGGGTGCAAGCCGCGGGTACATCGTAGCGGCAATATTTCTGGCGATACTCGGGATTGCTACAATTGGGCAGACCGTACGTGTTGCGCAGACCGGTCACGAAATCGACAAATTGTTAAATGAGCAGACCAAACTTGAGCGCGAGTACAAGTCGATGTTACTGCAGATTGCCGATGCGCAGTCAATTGAGCGAATCACCAAATATGCAAATGAATCAGGGATGATTCCCGTCCAAGATACTGAAGTTTATTACATGGTATTACGCAACGAAAAAGGGCAAATCGTGGTATCGCAACGAATGGAGCAAACTCCATGAGTACCCACAACGATGCGCGATCTGCACTCGCTGAAGAGGCTCCACGCACCGTATTGGCGCATCCATGGCGGTTAGTTGCAGTATTTGTGTTGACGTTGCTGTTATTGGGGCGTGTGGTGGTCCAGTTAGCTGATGTGCAGATTCTTGATCGGCAAGGATATGCCAAGCGAGCGAGTGCCGAAATCAATCGAGTCATCGAGTTGCCAGCGAGTCGCGGGGTTATCAAAGATCGTCTCGGCAACGTGTTGGCGCTTGATGTCGAGCGTCAAAGCTTATATGTTGTTCCCAAGCAAGTGCCACCTGATGAATCTGCTCGACTGGCGGTGACGCTCGGTGCCATTCTTGATATTCCCTCTGAGCAGGTGCTTGCGAAGCTCATTGATACACGGCGTGAGTGGGTCTCACTCAAGCGCTGGTTGACTCCTGAGATGGCCGAGAAAATTGAAATCCTCGAAGAACGGAGCTTGTACCTCGTGTACGAGCCACGGCGTTTTTATCCGCAAGGATCGTTTGCGGCACATGTCATAGGGGCCACCAACCTCAATGGAGTTGGGATTGCGGGTGTTGAGGCTTCATTTGATACAACGCTACGTGGCACCAATGGCGTCATTACCGCAGAAGTCGATATCAACCAAAACCCGATATGGGCGCGTCCGTACGAGCGTATTCAACCAGAACAAGGGAATGAATTGACGCTGACAATTGACCCATTCATTCAACACCTCGTAGAGAATGAGCTTGGGTCAGCCGTTGTCCGTCACGGCGCATCAGGTGGGTCGGCGATTGTGATGGATGTCAAGACGGGGGCTATTCTTGGCATGGCTAGCTTCCCCAACTTCGATCCAAATGATTACAGCAAAGTTGAACCTGAGGTTTATAACATTAATCCAGCGGTGGCTGGCGTTTATGAGCCAGGTTCGACATTCAAGATTGTCACCGTAGCAGCCGGCCTGCAAGTCAATGCGTTCGATGAGAATGTGAAAGTCGAAGATAATGGCGTGATTCGACGGTACGACTACAATTTGGCCAACTTCGACTCAAACGGAAACGGCATGATTACTCCCGCCGATGTGCTTTATTATTCGAGTAACATCGGTGCTATTTTGTTTGCAGAAATGATGGGTGAGACCGAATTTTATCGCGCGGTCGATGGATTTGGCTTTGGGCGCTTGACCGGTGTTGAGTTGCCTGGCGAGTCACCGGGATTGTTCTGGAAGCCAGGTAGTGAGAACTACACGCCCATTAATCTCAATACGAATTCATTTGGTCAAGGCATCAGCACCACGCCACTACAAATCGTCCGTATGGCAGCGACGGTGGCCAATAACGGTGTCATGATGCGCCCATATGTTGTCCAACAAACATGCGACATCGAAGGCAATTGTGTCGTGACAGAGCCGCGTGAGCAGGGGAGACCGATTTCGCCAGATGTGGCAAAGCGCGTTCGTGCCATGCTTCAGCGTTCAGCGAATCACTATGTCAATGCTCGCCAACCTGATACGAACTGGCTCGTACCGGGGTTTACTGTTGGCGCAAAAACGGGTACCTCGTCGATTCCGGACGGCTATGGTGGTTACGAAAACCAGACGATTGGATCAGTGGTAGGTATGGCGCCTATTGAAGTGCCACGCTATGCCGTACTCGTCAAAATTGATCGTCCACAAGATGATTTTTGGGGCGTACGGACTGCATTACCAGTGTATCGGCGAATTGTGGCGGAGTTAATGCGCTATGACCGGATTGCGCCCAACAATGCACTTGTTGGCGAAGGGCAACGTCCAGGCGTAATAGGTGGTGAATGATGCATCTCTCACTTCGTGATTTGTTGTGGGGCGTACAGCCTCCAGAGTCTCGGGTTGAGCCTCATATCCCACATGCGTGGGCTACGCAGGTCATAACCGACGTTGCAATTGATTCTCGACTTGTACAACCAACCGGCGTGTTTGTGGCACTCGTTGGTGCACGGGTTGATGGGCACGACTATGTGTCTGTTGCTGCCACTCGTGGTGCAAGTGTGGCTCTCGTTGACCAACATCGGGCAGAAGACTTGGCACATCAACACGGATGGAGTGTCGTATACGCGCCATATCAACTTCCAGAAGCACCTAATGGTATGCTGTTAGTTGCGGTTGATCAGCCGTTGCACGCATTACAACGCTGGGCAACATGGCATCGCCAACAATATTCGATCCCATGGGTCATAGGTGTGACCGGAAGTGTCGGCAAAACGTCGACCAAAGAGATGATAGCCGGCATAGTAGCACGCTATCTTCCTACCCATAAAACGCCACGCAGCTATAACAGCGAATCAACGTTGCCACTCGTCACGCTTGGCCTTGACGCATCACATCACGCTGCAGTGTTTGAGATGGGCATGTATACTGCTGGCGAAATCGCCCTATTGGCGAGTATTGCCAAACCAACAATTGGTGTTGTAACGACTGTTGGCCCTTCACATCTCGAACGCATGGGGAGCATTGAGGCAATTGCCGCCGCGAAATCAGAGTTAGTCCAGTCAATAACTGCCGATGGTGTGGTGATTCTGAATGCAGATGATCCACTAGTGGCAGCCATGGCAACGTTGACATCGGCGCGAGTGCTACGGTATGGCTTGGCTGAAGACGCTGATGTCCGTGCGAGCGATATTGAGCAACTCGGCTTAGCAGGTACGCGCTTCCGCGTGCAGAGTGCGACTTACGATGGGCACATTCATCTCGCTTCACCAGGACTGCATCAAGTGCGTAATTTGTTGGCTGCTATTGCCGTGGCTGAGGTGGTTGGTATCCCATTTGATGTAGTAAAAGCAGCGATTACGTATGATATTGCGCAGGTTCGTTTTGTTATTTATCCGGGTATACGCCAGACACAACTTATTGATGACACATATAACGCTGCGCCCACATCAATGCAGGCAGCACTTGCACTACTTGCGACCGTAACTGCGCGACGTGTGGCGGTCCTCGGCGATATGCGTGAACTTGGCCATATCGAAGAAGATGCTCACCGCACCATTGGGCGCCAAGCATACGCAACGGCAGATGTACTGATTGCGGTGGGTAGTCGTGGTGCATGGATTGGTGATGAAGCGCGACGCCTTGGGATGGAGCACGTCTACTTTGCCGAGGATGCGCTCCATGCAATTCCGCTGGTGCAACAGCTGGTTCTCACGGGCGATTGTGTATTAATTAAAGGGTCGCGTGCGATGCAAATGGAAGATATCGTCGCTGCCATGCGTGCAGATGCCGAGTAACGGAGTACATCTCTACGGAGGCGATGATGCGTGACTTTTTGCACACGTTGCTCATACATGATGTATCACGCGCCCTAGTGCTAGCAGTGGGGTCGGCAATCCTTGTATTGTTGACTGGGCGGTTGTGGCTTAGTGGATTGCGTTATCTCAGTCTACTCAAACGCCAGCGCACTGATACCATCGAACAAGTCAGAGGTATTCGACAGTTGACGATGGGTGGAATCATGATTGTGGTTCCTGTATTTGTTATTACTGTCATCTTTAACGTTGTTGATCGCTGGTCTATTGTATTGCCACTTGCAGTCATGGTGAGTTATGCCGTGTTGGGCGCCATTGATGATTACTACTCGTTGATGTCAGTGCCTGCAACGCAGTATGGACTCACCGAAAAAGCCAAAGGTGTTGCCCAAATGGGAATTGCATTGGTGGCAAGCGCGGTATTGTACTTGCCACAACCATACGGGCTTGCACACGCAGGAATGACATGGGTGCCGTTGTTGGGATTTGTTGATCTTGGCGTTTACTTTGTGCCAATTGGGGCAATTATTATATGGACGACTGTAAATTCGGTTAATATTACAGATGGCATCGATGGTTTGTCTGGTTGGACATTATTAGTGGCGTTTGCTGCCTATGGGGTAATCGCGTTCGTGAACGGCCATTTTACCAACCTAATGGCGTTAAGCTTTACCTTGGTGGGTGCATGTGCCGGGTATTTGTGGTTTAATGCGCATCCAGCGCCAGTCATCATGGGTGACCTAGGGTCGATGGCACTTGGCGGTATTTTGGCGATGATTGCCTTACAATCGCAACAGTGGATTCTGCTCCCGCTAATTGGGGCTGTGTTTGTGGTTGAAGGGGTATCTTCGTTTGTTCAAGTGGTTTACTTTAAGTGGACACGATGGCGGACGGGTACGCCAGTGCGTCTATTCAAAATGGCACCGTTGCATCATCATTTGCGGATAAGTGGTTGGAGCAACCCGCAAATCACGCAGCGATTTGTGATTATTGCCATGGCGTGTGCATTTGTAGGAGTTGCATTTGCGATGCAACCGTAGTCGTTAGATGTGTCGGGGGCCAACACGTCTGTGTTGGGTGACACATGCAGAGGTAAGGGGTCTATTGTGCAAGAGACACTCCGTGCATTACTCGTACAAGATATGTCGCGTGCCTTACTGCTTGCAGCAGGAGCATTCGTGGTGACGTTGATTTTTGGGTATTTTTTATTGCCGTTTCTCCGTCAGCGCAAAATCGCCAAACGCATTCGTGTCGATGGTCCAGAGTCACATTTGGTCAAAATGGGCACATTAACAATGGGCGGCGTCATGATTATCGTGCCCGTGATTGTCTTGACTATCGCCTTTAATTTGGTCGATCGTTGGTCAATGCTCCTACCACTTGCGACTATGGTGCTCTACGGTATTTTGGGGGCGGTTGACGATTATTTGTCGCTCGAAAAATCCGCAAAAGAACAGTATGGCTTTACTGAGGGAGTAAAGCTCACCTTCCAGATTTTGCTTGCGTTGTTGATTAGTTTGGTGCTGTATTTGCCACAACCATATGGACTTGCGCACTCCGGTTTAGTGCGCATTCCATTTGTTGGGACATACGACATTGGGTTCTGGTTCTTCCCGGTGGCTGCATTTATTATTGTGGCAACCAGCAATGCGGTGAATATTACTGATGGGTTAGATGGCCTTGCAGGATGGAACTTGGCGATTGCCTTTGGTGCATATGGTGTGATTGCCTTCCTCAATGGTGAGTTTACGAATTTGATGACGTTAAGTTTTACGCTGGTTGGCGCATGTGTGGCGTTCTTGTGGTATAACGCACATCCAGCGCAAGTGTTTATGGGTGATCTCGGATCTATGGCGCTTGGTGCTGTGCTGGCTGTGATTGCATTGCAGTCGCAGCAATGGCTCTTGTTGCCGATAATTGGCGTTGTTTTTGTCGGCGAGACGTTATCATCAGCGTTCCAAAAAGCCTATTTTAAGTTGACTCGGCGCTTGACAGGCACTCCCAAGCGCTTGTTTCGTATGGCGCCACTCCACCATCATTTTGAATTGACGGGGTGGAGTGAAACCCAAATTACACAGCGTTTTGTCATGATTACCATGATTGCATCATTGTTGGGTATCTCACTCGCCCTAACCTTTGATCAACCGCAGTTTGTACAACAAGAGGTTACGCCTTCACACGCTGTGACACAGACAGTGCAAGAGTAAGTTATCGACGAGGGTGACATGGATTTATGCGGCAAAAAAGTCACAGTCATGGGCCTCGGTGTGCATGGAGGCGGCCTTGGTGTTGCGCGCTATTGTGCCGAACAAGGTGCGATTGTGACAGTGACTGACTTGCGCACCCCTGAGCTACTCCGTGAATCCATTGATGCATTAGCGGATTTGCCGATTACGTTTGTGCTTGGTGAGCATCGTGATGTGGATTTTTTGACATGCGATATCGTGGTGCAAAACCCTGCAGTACCTGCTACATCTCCGTATGTAGCTATGGCGCGTGCGGCTGGTGCAGCTGTTGAAATGGAGATGACGCTGTTCTTTCGCCAATGTCCGGCTCCAATCATTGGAATTACCGGTACCAAAGGCAAAACCACGACGGCTACGCTGACTGCTCATCTCTTGCGCCATTGGCGTAGTGATACGGTGCTAGCCGGTAATATGCGTATTTCAGCATTGGCGCAATTAGCTTCGATTCAGCCGGACACATTGGTGGTACTCGAATTATCTTCGTTTGTACTTGAGGGGCTTGATGCGGCTGGGTTGAGTCCAAAACTGGCGGCCATCACGAATATTCACCCTGACCATCTTGATCGCTATGGCACGATGGAGCCGTATATTGCCGCAAAATCCGCAATAGGCACGCATCAAAAAAGCACAGACACTATCGTGTTACTCGATACTGATCCTGTTTTGCAACGGCTGGCGCAATCAATGCCAGGGTATGTGTGTTGGAGTAGTCCCGAGCAACTACGATGCCCAGCGCCTGGTGCCGTCTGGTGGTGTGGAGATGCACTCGTAACCGCACAAGACGTTGGCGAGGTTGTTGTGGCGTATCAGCACGATTTGCAACTTCAAGGTCGTCATCACCGTGCAAATGTAGCTATGGCGGTGGCAATTGCGTTGCGATGTGGTATGCCAATTGCACTGATCTCCGAAGCGTTGCGAACGTTTACGGGGGTTGCGCATCGGCAAGAGCGAGTTGCGACGCATGCTGGGCACACCTTTGTGAATGATACTGCGGCCACTATGCCGGATGCGGCAGTTGTTGCATTAGAAAGCATGCCGCAACCCATTATTTGGATTGCTGGCGGTGCCGACAAAAAACTTGCATTTGATGAGCTCGCACGCGTTGCAAACCATTCCGTTGCGAAGATTGTGCTATTACAGGGGACGGCGACCGAACGCCTCGCACATGCATTGCGCGAAGCCGGACTCGGCGATCGCATCGAGGGTGTGTTTGATACATTCGAGGCGGCGATTCGTCATGCACATGCGATTAACCTGCATCCTGCAACGATTCTTTTGTCACCAGGCTGTGCGAGTTTTGGGATGTTCCGCAATGAATTCCACCGTGGCGATGAATTTCGCCGCATTGTGGCACAGATATGCGCAGAGGAGGCATGATGAGTGCGTCACCGTTGACAAGCGGGTTACAACGTTTTTGGCAAGATAGTACGCCGGCGGTGCGTATTATCATGACACTCAATATCGTGGTCTATCTCATCCCAGCCATTCTTGATTGGGTTGGAATCCGGTACAAATCGATGCCAGTCAGCGATATTTTGTTGATTTTGGGGGCAAAAGATAATATTGCGATTGCTGCAGCTGACCAGTATTATCGATTTTTGACGATGATGTTTCTGCATGGCGGTGTGTTGCATCTGGTATTTAATACATTAGCGATTAGCTCAATTGGCTCAGATGTGGAGCGTATGACCGGATCGCAACGCTTTCTGTTCATCTACTTTGTTGGTGGATTTGCTGGTGGAGTAGCGTCGTACGTATTTACTGCCAACCCATCAGTCGGTGCATCCGGAGCGGTGTTCGCATTGGTGGGCGCATCACTAGTCTTCTTTTTGTTGAATCGCAAGGTCTTTGGTGGAGACGCCCGGCAATATATCGCCAACATACTATTCATGGCGATTATCAACATCGGTATTGGATTGAATGCGCCGAATATTGACAATATGGCGCATATTGGTGGGTTTGTGGGTGGTCTTATTATGGGGTTTTGCTTGATGCCACGCATGCAACTTGTTTGGGTCGCTGACGGCGAAATGCTCCCAGTCCGGCGGATTCCGTCATGGGCCTGGTACGGCGTTGTGGCGCTGTTTGTCGTGTTGTTTGGTGTGGTAGCAACGGTTATCCCGGCAGTCGATTTGGGCTGAGCCGCAGGGGGGGCATGCATGAGTACCAGCGATACAACTGGGAGTTTGTCAACGAGCCATGGTGACCGCATCAAGCACCAACCCGATTATCAACTGCTGATTTGCATTGGTTTGATGGTGCCGTTTGGCTTAGTTATGGTGTACAGCTCCTCATTTGTTGAGGGGTTTGTTAACCACGATAACGGTTACTATTATATGTTTCGTCAATTTTTTGCGGCCATAGTTGGGTCCATCGGGATGTTAATTGCACAACGCATCGATTATCGTGTTTGGCGTCGATATGCGTTACACATGTTAGCTAGTGCGATTGTGTTACTGTTTTTGACTGGGTTTGTTTTGCCTCGTGAGATTACTGAAGTCAATAACTCGCGGAGCTGGATTCGTCTGGGCTTCTTTAGCTTTCAGCCATCAGAGTTTGCAAAGTTATCATTGATTGTCTATTTGGCGAGTTGGTTGTCTCGAAGAAGCGGGCGACTTACCAATCTCACGACTGGTATGTTGCCGTTTGGTGCAATTTTGGGTGTCATTACGGCATTAGTCATGGTTGGGCGTGACCTAGGCTCAACGATGGTGATTGTCACCATGTCGGCGCTGATTTATTTCATTGCTGGTGCAAATATTTTGCATTTGTTGGGTGTAGCCGTGTTGGGCATGGTCATGTTTGTTTTTTCAATTACATTGGCATCATATCGACTTGAGCGTATTAATGCGTGGCTTGATCCATTTGCGTACTATAGTAGCTCGGGATTTCAGCCACTTCATGCGTTGTATGCGTTGGCGTCGGGTGGTATATTTGGCACGGGGCTTGGACAGTCACGACAAAAATACTTATGGTTACCGCAATCGTTCACCGACACGATTCTAGCAATAATCGGTGAAGAGTTTGGGCTTATCGGCACACTATTTGTTGTGGGGTGTTTTGCCTTTTTAGCCTATCGCGGGTTTCGTATTGCCCGTTCAGCGCCCAACACATTCGGTGCGTTATTGGCAATTGGTCTGACTATTTGGTTGGTGTTTCAGGCTATTATTAATCTAGCCGTGGTTACCACGTTGGTGCCGTTTACGGGTATCACCTTGCCGTTTTTGAGTTATGGTGGTTCATCGCTGATGATGAGCATGGTAGCGGTAGGGATTTTGCTCAACATTTCGAAGTACACCTTGATCGAGCACGATCAAATCAGCATGGCGAGGCGTGTCAGTGAGCAATTCAACGCATTCAAAACCTTTGTTTCTGGTCTCGGGCGGGGGGACTGGTGGTCACGTGTACCCCTCGTTGGCAATCGCCGGCGCGCTCGACCGCGTCGCTAATGCGCGCGTCATGTATGTCGGGAGCCCTGATGGTATGGAAGGCGATTTGGTACGCCGCGAAAGTGCTGTGCCGTTTCGGGCAATTGATGCTGCCGCAGTACGTGGACGGAGTCCACTGGCATTAATGCACAACATTATGCGCCTGCTACGTGGTGTTATCCAAGCAATGCTATTGTTACGCCGTGAACGTCCAGCTGCAGTGTTTGGGACTGGTGGGTATGTGTGTGTGCCGTTATTTGTCGCCGCATGGATACTAGGCGTACCCCGTGCAATCTATCTTCCAGATGTAGTTCCAGGATTAGCGGTACGCCTTTTGTCACGAATTGCTACTGTAACGCTTGGTAGTGTCGCTGATGCAGCGTCATACCTACACCTAACCGCCGTTGAGTCGCATTCATGGAATGGACAACGCAGCCAA
Organism: uncultured Klebsiella sp.; assembly: GCA_964469045.1. GTDB lineage: Bacteria > Chloroflexota > Chloroflexia > Chloroflexales > Roseiflexaceae > UBA965. The sequence goes on along the minus strand of CAYXXK010000045.1, from coordinate 11,371 downwards.
CTTGCGGTTGCGGGCTATCCTGTGCGTACCTCGATTATGCCAGATGCGGGCGTAACAGTCCGCCAAAAGCTAAATGTAGACCATGATACACCACTAGTGCTTGTATACGGCGGGAGTCGAGGCGCTCGAAGTATCAACCGCGCAGTGTCCACACTATTGCCGACATTACTGACCAAGGCCCATGTCTTACATGTGTGTGGCCGTGAAGGTGATGAAGATGAGCTGTTGCGCCACAAACAAGACCTCCCGCATGCACTACAAGCGCGGTATCATCTGTATCCCTACTTGGCGGCTGATGGTGTCATTACAATGACGGCTGCACTAGCCGCTGCAGACCTTACTATTTGCCGGAGCGGAGCCTCAGTAATTGGCGAACTACCAGCAGCACAATTGCCAGCAGTGCTCGTGCCGTATCCTTACGTCCATCAAGACGAAAACGCCGATTACCTAGTGCGCCATGGAGCTGCGCTCAAAGTCAGTGATGATTATCTAGCTGATGAGTTATGGCCGGCTGTACTGCATCTCATTTCTGATACTCCAGCTCGAACGAAGATGCAATCAGCCATGGCCGTGCTGGCACGACCCCATGCAGCAGAAGAGATGGCGCGACTCTTATTACGTATTTCACGGAGGGCATAAATGCACTACCATATCGTCGGGATTGGCGGCGCAGGCATGAGTGCGATTGCACATGTGCTTCTTGATCAAGGCCACACCGTGAGCGGCAGTGATGCCAATCGAAGTGCCGCGTGGGAAGCACTTGAGGTGCGCGGTGTCGCCATTCAACTTGGCCATGACGCAACAACAATGCCCGCAGCTGATGCACTGATTGCCACGTCTGCCGTACGCGCCCCGCATCCAGAGTTAGATGCCGCGCAGGTGCGTGGCATTCCGTGTCTGCGTCGCCATGATTTGTGGCGTGAATGGTCCGCACAACGACGGATCGTGGCAGTCGCAGGCACGCATGGCAAGACAACGACGAGTGCCATGATTGCACTGGCATTGGTGCGCTCGGGGCTTGAGCCTGGGTATTTGCTTGGTGCAGAAATTCCCGATTTGCCACGGAGTGCCACATGGGGCAACCCAGATGCGCCATTGGTTATCGAAGCCGACGAGTATGATCGTACATTTTTAGCGTTAACGCCTGATATTGCAGTGATTACCACACTAGAGCTTGATCACGTTGATATTTATCCGACGATAGATGCATATGCCGATGCGTTTCGACAATTTGTGAGTCAAGTGCCCAACGCTGAACGTGTGTTGTTGTCAGGCGATGATATTGGCGTGCGCACGCACATCGATCGTCCACATGTGCGTTGGTATGGTATTGATGCAGAGTTAGCGACGAATCCGGTTGCATGTGCTCGCGTCCCACTTGATTGGTCGGCAAGTGCTATTCACGTGGAAGGGCAATTCCAGCATTTCCAACTCTGGCATTATGATCGTCGATCGTTTGCTATGCGCCTCTTTCGCCCATTGTCAATACAGCTCGTTGGAATGCATAACATCGCAAATAGTGTTGCCGCTTATGCTGCTGCAATACTTGCAGGTGCAGATCCTCGGCATGCAGCCGATGCAATTGCTGATTTTGTAGGAGCACGTCGTCGCTTTGAGCAGAAGGGCATAGTGAACGGTGTATTGGTTATTGATGATTATGCACATCACCCAACGGAAGTGAAAGCGGTGCTGGCTGCGGCACGACGTCATTATCCACAACGCCGGATAGTCGCCTATGTCCAGCCACATACGTATAGCCGGACCCAAATGTTTGCTGATGCATGGCGCGATGCATTCCATGACGCAGATATAGTTGTTGTTGGTGAAATATACGCAGCGCGTGAATCTGCAGTGCCCGGCATAGATGCTGCTTGGTTCGCAGGGATGATTACCCATCCAAATGCAATAGCTACGGGAGATGTGCGCCACACGATTGCCAATCTTGCACCGATGCTCCAGACTGGCGACGTATTAATTACGATGAGTGCTGGAGACGGCACCAAGGTCGGTCCAGGCGTGTTGGCGTTGTTGGAGTCGTACGTGTAATGGTACAGACTGATCTTACGATGACAGAATATGCTGATTTGGCACCATTAACTGCTTGGCGTATCGGCGGGCCAGCTCGCTATCTCGCGAGTGTGCGCTCGCCGGCAGGGGTATTACAAGCAATTGCGTTTGCTGATCAACACCATCTCCCGGTGTGGATTTTGGGTGGTGGGAGCAACATACTCATCAGTGATAGCGGTTTGCCAGGAGTGGTGATTCGTATGCGTGACCAATCGATGCATATCGAGTCCAATGCGGATTACGCGCAGATTGTCATCGGAGCTGGAGCGCCCATGGCAGGAAGTGTGCGACAACTCAGTAACGCTGGTTGGGCCGGGTTGACATGGGCCGAAGGACTGCCAGGAACATTTGGTGGCGCCGTATATGGTAATGCAGGGTGTTACGGTGGTGATATGGCGCAGAGTATTACCGCTGTCCAACTATGGCATGATGGCCAGATCGATATGCGAACGCCTGAAGATTTGGGGTTTGCCTACCGCACCAGTGCAATTAAACGACAGAATGCCCCCGCTATGCGTGATGGCATGCATGTGGGTGATATCGGGCCGATTGTGTTGGCAGCTACTGTGCAGCTTGTGCGTGATGATCCGGCTCGTCTAAGTGCCCAAATGGCGCAAACTGCCGTGTTACGCCGGAGCAAAACTCCGCAAGGTTCATCGTGTGGGAGTGTGTTCAAAAACCCACCAAATGACTCAGCTGGCCGTATCATCGAAGCTGCAGGACTCAAGGGATATGCATACGGTGGTGCAGTTGTTGCCGAAAAGCATGCGAATTACATTGTGAATCGAGGCGGAGCTACAAGTGCCGATATTCGGACGATTGTTGCGCATGTGCAATCGGTTGTATATCGTGCATCTGGAGTGGTTCTTGAGCCCGAGGTGCAGTTGTTGGGTGAAGCGTGGTAGGTGGTCAATAGAAGTGACCACAAGGAGTTGGGGAACGATGCAACGAATTCGCATTGGAGTCATATTTGGCGGGCAATCAGGTGAACACGAGGTGTCGCTTGTTTCGGCTCGAGCAGTGATGGCCGGGCTTGATCCACAACGATACGAAGTCGTGCCGATTGGCATCCGTAAAGATGGGCAGTGGTTGGCGGGCGGTGATGTACTTGCGACACTCGAAGCAATATCCGATCGCCATTTGCTTCCTGGCGGTGGTCATCATGTGCAAGAGCCCGTACACCCTGCGGAAATCACCGGCTCACCGTCGTTGATGCTCCGTGGGCAACAACACGTGCGACAGTTTATTCATGCGCTTGATGTGGTCTTTCCCGTGCTCCATGGCCCATTTGGCGAAGACGGCACCATTCAAGGAATGCTTGATTTGGCTGGTATGCCATATGTTGGTTGTGGTGTGTTGGCGTCCGCAGTGGGCATGGACAAAGCAATGTCCAAGGCTGCTTTTCGTGCTGCCGGTATCCCGGTTGTGCCTTGGGTTTTCGTGCGGGCGAACCAAGTGCAACACACACCTGAACACATCATTAATGAGCTCGAAAAGAGCTTGCGCTATCCGATGTTTGTAAAACCAGCTAATATGGGCAGTAGCGTGGGCATCAGCAAGGTCAAACAACGTACAGATTTGTTGGATGCGTTGCAACTTGCAGCCCAGTATGACAGACGTATCGTAGTCGAACAAGGCGTTACAGCGCGAGAAATCGAGGTTAGTGTCATCGGGAATGATACCCCAGAAGCTAGTTTGCCTGGTGAAATCATCCCTGCGAATGAGTGGTATGATTATAATGCTAAATATCTCAACGATGCGACGCAAATCGTCGTGCCTGCCCAACTAACTGATGCACAAATCTTTACAGTGCAACAGCTGGCTTTGCAGGCTTTTCAGGCGATAGATGGCTCCGGTTTGGCACGTGTCGATTTCCTTTTTGATCAAGAAAACGACGTTTTTTATCTAAGTGAAATCAATACCATGCCAGGATTTACGCCGATGAGCATGTATGCCAAGATGTGGCAAGCAAGCGGTATTAGCTATCCTGAATTGGTTGATCGTTTGGTTGCGTTGGCCATCGAACGTGGCCCGCGTGCGAAAGGGTAGAGGGTGTGAGTTCGCGTCGCCGCCCATATGAACAAACTCCATCATCGGGTGTGCGCCGATCGACGCAGGTGCGTCCCGGCGTGCGCCTGCGGTTGCGTGCGTTTATTGTGAGTGGACGTGTGCTGAGCATGGCCTTGGTTATCTTGGTGCTGTACTTTGCCGTGACGATGACATGGTCGGATGCATATACCGTCCGCAATGTCGTAGTTGAAGGTGCCACAACGATGAGTACGCAACGCGTTAGCGAAATCGCTGATGTCGTCGATTTGCCAATTTGGCAGGTTGAAGGCGATGCCATCGAAGCACGATTGCGTACAAATCCATATGTGATTAGTGCTAATGTCCATGTGCAACTCCCTGATACGGGACGCGTCGTATTACAAGAGCAACAAAGCGAGATTCGCTGGAAAAATGGCGAGTGGTATTTGATCGTGGACGCCGAAGGTAATGTGCTTGGGATTGATACGGCAGTCATCCTTACGGATACCTTAGTCATCTATGATGAACGCGATATTGCACTGACTGCAGGCGATACCGTGGATAGCGAAGTGTTGTCGTTAGCCCGTGATGTCTATTTGCGCGTGCCAGCAGATGCTGGCGTCCCCGTGTCACAAATTCGTTGGCATGATCAGCGTGGGTTGAGTATTCGTACCACAACCAATCAATTAGTGTTGTTTGGGACGCGTGACCGACTTGATGAAAAAATTGCACTGCTTGCAACACTCAACAAGTCGAATGCAGAGTTTGCCTTTGCTGATTTGCGCCCACTGACGCCATATTATCGTGTCGATATTCCGGTGATGTTTTTGGCACCCACAACTATGCCAATAAGCGATACAACAACGATACAACCATAATTAGGTGAGGATGAAACATGCCAGCACGTAATATTGCCGCCATCGATATCGGGACGACCAAAATTGTCACCGTCATCGCCCAGATAGACACCGATAACTCCATTACGGTGTTAGGGTATGGCGATGTGCCTGCAAAGGGACTTGAGCGTGGCATGGTCGTCAATCTTGAAGAAGCTGCTCGTGCCTTACATGCCAGCGTTGCCAAAGCAGAACAGATGGCTGGCTATCGTATGGAGTCGGCTTTTGTGTCGATTACTGGCAGACATATTCGTTCGTATGTACGTGATGGTGCGGTTGCAATTGCACGTCCATCTATGAATGCTGGCCCGGGATCGTATGGTTCGGTGTCGCGTGAAGATATTTTGCGTGCAGTTGAGACCGCCCAAGCTGAGCCTATGCCAACATCCCTCGAACAGCTCCATGTGATGCCGTATCGATATGTACTTGATGGTGTTGAGGTACATGATCCTATCGGTATGACCGGCATGCGTCTTGAAGTGGCTATCCATGTCGTGGTGTGTGATTCAAATGCGATTGAAAATCTCCTCAAAATCGTGCGGCAAAATAATATTGAGATTGATGACATTGTGTTGCAATCAATTGCAGCTGCAGAAGGGGTACTCAGTGAAGATGAGCGGCGTAATGGCGTGATATTGGTTGACATCGGTAGTGGTACCACTGGGTTAGCGTTTTTTGCTCGTGGTAATGTATGGCATACCGCCATGATTCCAATTGGTGGACAAACCATTACAAATGATATTAGTATCACCTTTCAACTTAATCCGCATTCTGCCGAAACCAACAAACGCCTGTACGGTGAAGCTATGGCAGATCCGTATCGACATAATGATCTTATTGAGGTTGAAGGAGTGCGACCCGGCGAGCGTATGACAATTAGTCGACTGCAGTTTAATGAGTGTATTCAGGCACGGAGTGATGAACTCATTGATTTTATGATTCGTGAAGTCGACCGAAGTGTCTATGATGGTGCATACGCAGCCGGGGTTGTGTTGACTGGTGGCGGGTCCCAACTCAAAGGCATTGATCGGTTGTTTTATGATCGCTTGAGCGCTCCAGTGCGTATCGCTACGGTGCCTGATGTCCATGGCCATGACTTGCGTGCTCCCACATACGCCACTGCGCTTGGTCTGATTCGTTGGGGCTACAACCATGGGCGGATTGATCCACGCACCGCTGACGAGGATAGTCGCTGGGTTGAAATTTATGAACGCTTTAAGTTGTGGTTGCGTGAGTTCTTGCCATAGCTCAATACTCCACTTTATATTTTTTGAATAATTTACATAACTATTTGTGGCGTTGCGCTGATATACAGGTGACTGGTCGCTAATGAATTGTATCGTTTGCCAAATTGGTGCATAATTCATTGAATTTGTATCATTAGTGACTAATCTACATTGGGGTATATTGTTTTTTTGAAGTGATAATGTGTAAAACATAAAATATGCATGTATAGGCGAATCTTCGTCTGCTTTAGGGTGCGTAGTGCTCTTGTTTTGTGTGGAAAATCGCAAAATTATGAGGTAACTAAATATACTAATATTTGTAGTAATAATCATATCTATCATTGAAACCGGTCATTTGAAGATGGAGATTTATGATGGATGAGGATTAGTGCACATATCGTGTAAAAAACATGTCAGAAAAAGCGGTGTATTCTATACAAAAAATAAAACTTGTGTAGTATAATGAAGCGTATAATTACAAAATGATTGCAAAGTAGTGTATTCGGTCGTATCTGTGACTCAGCGCGGTGTACCGAGGTGCACGAGATATAGATAGATCCACTGCGATGGAGGTTTCGATGCCAAACAACCCAATGGAAATCAACGAGCGAGTCGCAGTCATCCGTGTCATCGGCGTCGGCGGCGGCGGTTCAAATGCGGTAGATCGCATGATTGCCGACGGTGTGCAGAATGTTGATTTTATTACTGTAAACACGGACGCACAGGCCTTACAGAAGTCGGTAGCGCCTACACGTATCCGCATTGGTGACAAGCTCACTAAGGGGCTCGGTGCAGGTAATGATCCTATGGTTGGCGAGAAAGCCGCCGAGGAATCATCATCAGACCTCATCGAGGCATTGCGTGGTGCCGATATGGTATTTGTCACTGCAGGTATGGGTGGTGGTACGGGTACTGGTGCAGCACCTGTCATTGCTCGTTTGGCCAATGAGCTTGGTATTTTGACTGTTGCAGTTGTCACAAGGCCATTTGATTTTGAGGGTCGGGAGCGTCGCAAGCAGGCAGAGCGAGGGATTGAGCGATTGCGTCCATATGTTGACACATTGGTGGTGGTGCCTAATCAGCGCCTACTGACCGCAAGTCACAAGACGGCCACGCTCCAACAGGCGTTCCAAATTGCCGACAGCGTACTCCGTCAAGGCATTCAAGGTATTGCTGACATGATTAACCTTGCTGGATTGATCAATGTTGATTTTGCTGATGTGCGTTCGGTTATGCAACGTTCAGGATCTGCATTGATGTCGATTGGTATAGGAAACGGCGAAAACCGATTAGTTGATGCGGTCAAGGAAGCAATTGAATCGCCGTTGCTTGAGGTGACAATCACTGGTGCTCGCAGTGTCTTGATGAATCTCACCGGTGGTGAAGATTTGACGCTTTGTGAGGTGCAAGAATCTGCCACTATTATTGAGGAGTCGGTGGCACCCGATGCAAACATTATTTGGGGTCTCTTAATCGATCCGAACTTCCCACGTGGACAAGTCAAGGTGACATTGATTGCAACGGGTTTTGAAGATGAGCAAAAGTCTGCAGCACCTGCGCCTCAAGTAGCAAAGCAACCAACTCGTGATGATACGCGTTTTTATGATGGTCGTCGCCCTGCACTTTCGGGTAATGCACCGACACCGGCGCCCGCCCCTGAACCAATGCGAGATCAGCGTGCATCATTTAATCCGCTAGATTTTCAACCACGTGACAATCGTCCAGCCTCGCCCCCTGCGAACCCGACTCCAGCACCGACGCGTCAACCGTCACAACCGCTGGTGACATCGAGCAGTCGTACGAGTCGAACATCGCAGCCGTTGCGCAATTTGCCAAGTGCCAAAGACGTTGACTTGCCGACGTTCGTGCGTTCGCGCATTGACAAAGATCGTTCCGGCAACTAATCCTGCATTCACATGATGTGTGTCGGTTAAGAGACGGAACACGACCAACCGTTGGTTTGGTCGATGTTTCGTCTGTTGATTCTACGCACTATCGTTCCACGTTTGGATATGACACACAGAAAGGACACCGCCAGTGACAAATTATCATTCGCGCAATGTTCGTGCGGTTATCAAAGTTATCGGCGTTGGTGGTGGTGGCTCAAATGCTATTGATCGCATGGTTGAAGACGGTTTACAAGACGTCGAATTTGTGGCGGTCAACACTGACTTGCAAGTCCTACGCAACTCGAAGGCGTCACAGCGTATCTGTATCGGTGAGCGCTTGACTCGTGGTATGGGTGCGGGTGGAGAGCCTGGTGTTGGCACTAAAGCAGCTGAAGAGACCAGCGAAGAGTTGTACGAAATCATCAAGGGCGCCGATATGGTCTTTATTACGGCTGGTATGGGTGGTGGTACAGGGACAGGTGCAGCACCCATTGTGGCCCAGATTGCGCAGGATCTCCATGTACTGACGGTCGCGGTTGTTACCAAACCATTTAAGTTTGAAGGACCGAAGCGCATTAAGCAAGCAGAGCTTGGCATTGAGCATTTGCGCAAGTATGTGGATGCACTGGTTGTAGTGCCCAATGATCGCTTAATTGAGGCATATGCCCGGCGTGGCGTCTCAATGCTTCAAGGGTTTCAAATTGCTGACAGTGTGCTTCGGCAAGGTATTCAAGGTGTTGCAGACTTAATTACCAAACCAGGTATTGTTAATGTGGACTTTGCTGATGTTCGGACGGTACTTGAGAACTCTGGCGAAGCGTTGATGTCAATTGGCGTTGGCTCCGGTGAAAATCGCATCCAACAGGCAATTGATTCGGCTATGTCGTCGCCATTACTTGACATGGAAATTCGCGGTGCTAAGCGCGTTTTGCTCAATATAGCCTGCGGTGAAGATTTGCGTATGCAAGAGGTGGCTGAAGCGGCTGGCATGATTGAGTCTACAGTTGATGAAGATGCCAAAATAATATGGGGTACGACTGTTGATCCTAATTTTCCACCGGACCAAGTGAAAATCACTTTGTTGGCCACGGGAATTACGGTGATGCGTCCCAAAGTGTTGCATCCAATGCGTCCGGCGTATTCAGGCAATGATGTACCGTCAGCACAGGGTAACGAAATACGTGGGTTGCAAGGGGGTAACGAGAGTCGCGGTGTGCGCTCATTTTCTTCATCAACACCACCGACTCAACCACCTGCAGGGAATCGCCAAATTACTGGGAGCAATCCGACCGTTTCAGAGCAATCTGGTGGTGGTTTGCGCGCAGGGATTGGTTCGTTACTGGGAGGTCGGTCGCCTTTGGATGGACGTCGTCGCAACGATTCTTCGACAGATCGCATCCCAAATGACGATGTTGATTTGTCTGTGCCACCACATATGCGCAAAAATCCGCCACGTTAGTGTGTTTGGGGATGGCGCGGAGTTGGGAATACCCACTCCGCGCTTTGTTATTTCATAGCAAACAGAGTGATATATAATTGTGTTGCCGCAATGTCACAGAAGGGATACGAATATGACCACTATGGTAGTGACGAATGGTTCGATTTACACACTCGACCCCAGTTTGCCACGCGTTGATGCACTCGGGATTCGCGATGGCGTCGTGTGTGCTGCCGGTACGCGTGCTGAGGTTGATGCTGTGCTAGGGCAAGCCGATTATACCCTTGATTTACAAGGGCATGCGGTGATTCCAGGCTTGACAGACGCACATGTGCACATCATTTCACACGGCCTGACGCTCCGTCAGGTTGCGCTCGATGGTATTGCGGATTTTGAGATGGTGCTGGCCAAGATTGCATCTGCACATGCGCAAACACCAGGTGATGGCTGGCTTCAAGGGTTTGGCTGGGATCACACCTTGTGGGGCGGGCGTTGGCCAACTGCCGATGATTTGGAGCAGGTAGCCCCCGGGCGCCCTGTCATCATGTCACGCAAAGATGGCCACTCGGTTTGGGTGAATCGTACCGCTCTGCGTATCGCTGGTGTGACCAAAGACTCTGTTGCCCCTGATGGCGGTAGCTTTGATCGTGATGAGCAAGGCAACCCTACTGGTATCTTCAAAGAAAACGCCATCGATGCTATGATTCGCTGTCACGTGCCGGCATTAACAGACGATGATCGCCTTGAGGCAATTCGTGCTACATTCGCTGAAGGGTACCGCTACGGCCTCGTCGGCATGCATGGCCTCACGGCAATGCGCAACGACGGTGCGTTGCACCTGCGCTTGTTGCAACGTCTGCGCGAAATCGGCGAGATGCCCGGTCGTGTGTTGATGACGTTCGATCCAACTGGATTCGAACATGCCCTTGAGTTTGGCATTCGCAGTGGCCTTGGCGATGACTGGTTGCGCCTCGGGCAGTTCAAGTTTTTTGTTGATGGCACCCTCGGCTCCGAAACTGCTGATATGCTGGCCCCGTTTGAAGGCGGCAACAACTATGGTCTGCCCACTCTGACCGTTGCCGAAATCAACGAGTACGTACGCAAAGCCAATCATGCCGGTATCGGTATTTCGGTGCACTGCATCGGCGATGGCGCAAATCGCAAAGTGCTTGATGCCATCGAGTTGGCCTTGAGTGAATTACAACAACCCGGCGAAACGCTGTTTGATACCGCAACCCGCGTTCTGGCATTACCCAATCGTATCGAACATTGTCAGTTGCTCGACCCCAACGACATTCCCCGTTTTGCTGCGATGAATGTTGTCGCCTCAATGCAACCCGTTCACATGATTGGTGATCTTGATACGGCCGATCGCTTGTGGGGCAAACGCTGTGCAACGAGTTATGCCTGGCGTGCCCTCGAAGAGACCGATGCTGTGTTGGCCCTTGGCTCAGATGCACCAGTTGAATCACTTAATCCATGGTTGAGCATCTATGGTGCAGTAGTACGTCGCAAACTCGATGGAACTCCTGCTGCAGGCTGGTTCCCTGAGCAGGCCATTAGCCGATTGAGCGCTCTGCGTGGCTTTACGGTTGGCGCAGCATACTGCGCAAGCAGCCACTCACGTCAAGGCACCTTGATGCCTGGGATGTATGCCGATTTGGCCGTCTTAACTGATGATCCATTTGCCTGTGATGCTCATCAGTTACAGCACATTAAGTCTCGGCTTACGATGATTGAGGGGCGTGTCGTGTATCGCGATGGTATCTAGTCATTGAAAGTCTGATTTCTCTGCCTGCGCGGTTTTTTAAGTGAAAAGTGAAAAGT
>CAYXXK010000044.1:0-24170 GCA_964469045.1 uncultured Klebsiella sp. | reverse complement strand
GGCCAATCAAGTCGATACCGGTGCCGGCGGCGTGCAGGCCGTGGGGCGTGCCCAGTTCGATGCGATCGGCGCCGGCGGCGTACAGGGCTTCGCACTGGCGAATTAAGTCGCCGGCGTCGCCGCTGAAAGCGAACTTGTCGAGCAGCTCGTCTGAGATGAGGCGCGCGCCGCCCACAAAATCGTTGGCTTCGGCGTGCTGTTGCAGGCGCGCAATCAACTCGGGCTCGACCTGCACACTCGGGTCGAGCGGCGCTACCACCGGCAGGTAGAGTACCGCCGATTGGCGGGCGGCCTGCCGGGCGGCTGCCCGGTCGCTGTCAATGACCGTGACGGCGCCGATGGCCACCTGCACCGTGCCCCGCGGGCGCTTGGCCACATCCTCGCCGGCGCCGATGTAGTCGCGGATGAAGGGGATGACGTCGGGGTTGGCCGATCCGCCGATTTTGACCTCGTCGGCGAGTTCACCGGCCACGGCACACAATTTGGCGCCCCACGAGCCGACCATGATCGGGATAGGTCGGCTAGGCAGCGGGTACCCGGCCTTGACATGGTCGGCGATTTGGTAGACCTTGCCGTGGTAGGCGGCGGATTGGCCACTCCAGAGTAATTTGATGATTTCAATGCTTTCACGAATCGCCTGAATCGGTTGGCGTGGCTCGCTGATGCCATGATCGGCCAGCCAGGCTCCGCGCGAGATGCCCAAATACGACCCGGCTGGCGCTATATCGTCGAGCAGGGCGGCGTCGGCGGCCATGTCAATCGGTGCCATGCGGGCCGGCGAGACGGCCGCACTGCCCAGCCGCGCCCGGGTGATGTGGGGCGCCATCAAGATGAGTGGCCCGTAGCTGGGGTGATAGGGCGCATCGCAGTAGACGCTGACGCGGTCGAAGGCGTATTGGTTGACGTGTTTGGCTAGCGCGATATAGTCGCTGGCGCGTTTGTTGGTTTGAAAGGCAATGCTAATCTCAGGCACACGAACTCCTTTGGGCTCCAACGGCTAGGTCAACTCGGTGCTGTCCATGGTGTGCTGGCGAATGCGTTCGATTTGCATAATCAGGCGCTCTTCGGGGTCTGGACAGGCAATCAACGTGTCACGCTCGAGCCAGTCGTTGGCCGCCAACAATCGTTGCTTGGCCGGTATCAGCGGCATGATGGCGGCCATGGCGTACAAACAAAAGTGCTTGCCAGGCGGGATTTGCACCTGGCTGCTGTTGACCACCTCAAAATAATCGCCGATTTGCAGCCCACATACCGACCGCCCTTCGATGGCGACGACGGTCACTCGGATATCGTGAATGGTAAATGGCAGGGTCATGATGCATCCTTGGGTTGGTGCCAGGGCATGCCCTGGCACCAACAACGATTTACCGAATGATTACCACGACGGTCCCATCTCGCCTTTGCGGGTTTTGCGGCCGTACGAAAGCTCGGCGCCGCCCGAGAGGTAGTGATCGACGCCAGTGGTGAAGGTAGCCTCGGCGGCGATGAATAAACACAACTTGCCGGCCTCTTCGATTGTGCCCATGCGCCCCATTAATTGGGCGTTGTCACCGTGCTGGCGCGTCTGGACGGGGTCATCTGACGCATCAATGCCGGCCTGCCAGAGCGGGGTGAAGATGTTGCCAGGTGAGACACAGTTGACGCGCACGTCGTAGCTAGCCTCGTCGATGGCCAGTGCTTTGGTGAATGCGGTAATCGCACCTTTGGTGGCCACATAGGTTGTGGCATAGGGTTGGGCGATGGTGCCCACCAAACTTGACATATTGATGATGTTGCCTTGTACCTTGCGGATGTGGGGCAAGGCGAATTTGCAGGCAGCAAAGATGCTGACGAGGTTGAGCTCAAGCAAATCGCGGAAGTCTTGGATCGAGAATTGGTCGATTGTGCGTGTCGGTGGGTGCCAACCAGCGTTGTTGATCAAACAATCTATCCGCCCGTACTTGGCGACGACGGCGTTGATCATGGACTCGATCTCGTCAACCTTCGAGACATCGCACTTGATGAACCAGGTGCTGCCCGGGCGCTTGGCGTTGAGTTCGGCCTCGAGTGCCTTGCCCTCGGTTTCGTTGCGCGCACAAAAAACGACGGTTGCCCCCGCATCCGCAAAGACGCGCACGCATCCCTCGCCGATACCTTTGCTGCCGCCGGTGACAATAGTGATTTTGTCGGTGTACTGCATACGTTCACCCTCCTTGGTGATGTATTTGTGCCTCATACCGTGTTGAATGCGGTGTGTCTAGTATACCGCCGATATGATGCCGTGTAATGTTGCTTATTTGTATAAATTGTGTTGTGTAGTACGATATTGTGTAGTATATTTTGTATATGTCATGGCATGGCAGGTCAACCATAAATTTGACTAAATAAACTCGTTATCGTGTCAATAATCATTGATGATCTACGGTGGGTAGGTTAATATTTGTTAACGAGTTGTAATATTGTGAGGCGCATATGCGGTACATTTTTGTACACATTCCCAAGACTGCAGGAACATCATTGTTGCATGCAATAACGCAACGTTTTGGAGAGCGCAACGTATTACCGGAATACGGGCATCAGCCGCCACCGGAGAGTTGGTGGCAAGGTGCAAAAAATAAAGCTATTGATAATTTGCGCCAACAAGTGTGGCCACATAAGTATGTAATTGGGCATATTCCAGTGACGCAATACATGGATAAGTGTGCGGATGGATCGTATACCAAGCGTGATGGGTATCGCTACATGACATTTATGCGCAACCCATTCGACCGGGCCGTATCGCACTATTACTATTGGCATCAAATCAATCAACCACAAAACCCGAACTGGTTGAAGTTTTATACTGAGCAATGGACGCTCGAACAATTTTTGCTCCATCCGAACTTTGTTGATTTTCAGTTGCGCTTTACGCGTGGATTGGACATTGATGATTTTGATTTTGTAGGAGTCGTAGAGGAATTTAGTCAAAGCATGAAGCTGCTTGGACGCATGTACCCGGAGTTTGATGGGATTGAGATTTTGCAATCGCGCAAAACAAAATTCAAAGATACAGATTCGATTGCCAAATTACCGCAACGAGTCATGGACGAATTTTATCAACTGCACAAAAAAGATTACGTCGCATATGAGCGTGCGCGTCAGCGTGTTCTTCGTCAATCCGATGAATATATGTTCAAGATTGCCTAACACACAATACGTGTGTGCGCGTTGTACCCCGTCGGCATCAGGGCTGGCGGGGTGTTTTGTTGACGCTTATGCGTGCTCCATGCTACGATACCCCTACACAAACTGCGTGGCGTGGCAATGGAGTGCGCAATGACTGAAGCAATTCGACAGATTTATTGGAATGTCGGTGAGGTGCTTGGGAGCCTGACCGTATACGTGACGGCGCTGGCAGCAATGCTAGTGCTCTTTTATGGGATTGTGCGTGATGTTGCTACATGGCGCAAAGGTCGCCCTGACGCGCGACTTGATGCGCTTGGCGATAGAACTACTGAGTTTGTCGTGCAAACGCTCGGTCAAAAGAAAACACTCCAAGATCGCAAGCCTGGTATGATGCACGCCCTGATTTTCTTCGGCTTTCTGGGGCTCTTCATCGGGACCGATGTCATTGCAGTCGAAGAGGATTTTACGATTCCGCTGTTTGGTGCAGACGCCGGCAAAATCCTCGTCGGTGACTTTTATCGCGCCTACGAAACAATTCTCGATGCCGTTGGTCTCGCATTTGTGGGTGGATTGATCTGGGCCTACTGGCGCCGTTACCACAAGCGCGAAGAGCGTTTGCATGAGCGTCAATACGATCGTGAAGCCCTGTTGTCGCTTATTTTTGTGGGTATCAGTGGTTACTTCATCGAGGGCTTGCGTCTCGCCAATCAAGAGATTGCCGGTGTTGCCGTCTTTGAGCAGTCGTGGGCAATTCAGTCGTTTGTCGGCTATGGGTTGGCCGTCGTGATGCGTGCCATCGGCCTCGGCAGCGGGAGCGAAATCGGCCTTGGTCTGCATTTGATCTTGTGGGTCAGTCACACCGTGGTGTCGATGGCGTTTTTGGCGGCAATCCCCTATACCGGCTTGCGCCATTTGGTCTATACGCCGCTCAACTCGTTCTTCAAACGCACACGACCACGCGGTGCCCTTGCGCCGATTGCTGATTTTGATGCCGAAATCGAAAAAGACGAGCCCAAGCTCGGTGTTGCCACGATTAACGATTTGACCTGGAAGCAACGTCTCGATCTTGATGCCTGTATGAGCTGTGGCCGTTGTCAGTCGGTCTGCCCAGCCCACGCCTCGGGCTCCAATTTGTCACCCAAGTTTTTGATTACCAAGATGGCCGATTTGCAGCGCGGTCATGCCGTCACAATGAAAGACGGCTCCGTCAAGACTGCCGAAGCTGAGACGAGTGGTCGTGGCGCATTTGATGCTATCAGCCTGCTCGAACAAGGCTTTTATGACGAAAACGAGCTGTGGAGCTGTACCACCTGTGGCGCCTGTGTCGAGGAGTGCCCGGCGATGATTGATCACGTCGACCTCGTCGTCGACTTCCGCCGGAACTTGACCATGATTCAAAGCGAAGTGCCGAGCGGCGTCAAACGCGTCCTCGACGGCATTGAGCGTGCCAACAACCCGTGGCGCCTGCCGCAGCGCGAGCGCGCCAACTGGGCCTCGGGCCTTGATATCCCCACCATGTCAGACAAGGGCGAAGCCGATGTGCTCTTCTGGGTGGGATGTGCACCGAGCTACGACGATCGCTCCAAAAAAACCGCTCGCGCCATGGCACAATTGCTCAAGCAGGCCGATGTCGACTTCGCCATTCTCGGCGGCGAAGAGTGCTGTACCGGCGATCCGGCCCGGCGCATGGGTGAGGAACTGTTGTTTAAGCAACAAGCCGAGACCAACGTGCAGACGCTCGGCCAGTACAAATTCAAGACATTGGTAACGACCTGCGCCCACTGCTACAACTCACATCAGAACGAATACGTGCAGTTCGGTGGCCGCGCCGGCATCGACTACCAAGTGGTGCACCACACCGATTATCTGGCTCAATTGGTGCGTGAGCAGAAGTTGACGCCGGTCAACGAGGTCAATCAAAAGGTGGCCTACCACGATCCGTGCTATATCGGTCGCTACAACGACATTGTTGACTCGCCACGCGAGCTGCTCCAATCAATCCCCGGTATCGAGTTAGTCGAGGCACCCGAGTACAATCGACAGCGCGCCATGTGTTGTGGTGGTGGCGGCGGTAACGCCTGGCTTGAGGGCTGGGGCGACAAGAAGACCAACGTCATCCGACTTGAGCAATTGCGCACCGAGAACCCCGATACCATTGCCGTTGCCTGCCCATACTGTATGGTGATGTTTGAGGATGCCGCCAAGAATACTGGCGTCGACGAAAAAGTCGCCCGCCAAGATGTGGCCGAGCTCTTGCTGCAATCGGTCAAAACCGAATAATCTGGACAACGCAAAACGCCCCGGTGGCCACTGCCACCGGGGCGTTTCATATGTGCTTAGTAGACGCCAAATGCACTGAGTGCGGGTGTGGCGCTCGATTGCGTGATGCGCAGGCGTACGGCGGTGACGTTGGGGGTGGGGTAGCGCACGAGGCGTCGATTGCCGATTGACTGCACGGTGGCAATCGATTGCCAGCCACTCGGCGTCTCAATCTCGACGACGACTTCATCGATGCGCTGACCGAGCGGCAGATACTCGCGGATGTCGATGACATTGATGGCTGTTGGGCGGGCAAAATGTACACCGACGGTTGGTGTGTGGTCATCAAGGGCTGGTGCCCAGTAAGTGGCCGGATTGGCGTCAGTGAGTGTGTGTGCACCGTCATCGGGACGATAGCACGACGAGACCCGCACGGTCGCAGTCTGGGCCAGATCTGTAGCAAATAGGCGTTGACGTTGGTTGTGGAATGCGATGAGTGCTGCCCGGTCGAGCTCGTGGACTAATCCACGTGGATCAACCGGCAAATTGACAAGCAAATTGGCACCACGACCGACCGAGGCGAAGTAGAGATCCAGCAGGTTCTCGGGCGTGCGCACCTGATTATCTTCGTGTTGGTGATAAAACCAGCCCGGACGGATTGAGACGTCACACTCGGCTGGGAGCCATTGCGGGCCATGACGCTCACCCGTATTGAGATAGGCTGGTTCGGCCAACCCCGGGTAGAGACCAGTAGTGTCGATAGTCGACCAACACGGGTCGCCGGCAATGCCGCGTTCGTTGCCGACCCAGCGCACATCGGGACCGGCGTCACTGAA
Source organism: uncultured Klebsiella sp. (assembly GCA_964469045.1). Taxonomy (GTDB): domain Bacteria; phylum Chloroflexota; class Chloroflexia; order Chloroflexales; family Roseiflexaceae; genus UBA965. The sequence continues at coordinate 17,931 of CAYXXK010000044.1, read as the reverse complement.
GATGACGGCATCGGGCTGGAGCTCACGCACAATGGCGAGCGTCTCATCCCACTCGTAGTAGGTTTTGGCGTCGATTTTGCGCACCTCGTTGGCGCCGCCGTAATAACCGTCACCGCCGTTGGCGCCATCAAACCACACCTCAAAGAGTGGCCCGTAGTTGCTGAGCAGCTCGCGTAGTTGATTGCGGTAGTAGGTCGGGTAGGCCGGGCGACCGTATTCGGCGTGATTGCGATCCCATGGCGATAGGTAGATGCCGAACTTGAGTCCAGCAGCGGCACAGGCATGTGCTAATTCGCCGACGACATCGCCTTGGCCATTGCGCCAGGGACTCGATGCCACTGAGTGTGTGGTATAGCGCGACGGCCACAAGCAAAAGCCGTCGTGGTGTTTGGCGGTGAGAATGAGTCCTTGCATGCCTCCGAGCTTGGCGCTTTCGACGATTTGATGGGCATCGAACGCCGTCGGGTTAAACATGTCGGGTGTTTCGTTGCCGAGTCCCCACTCGCGGTCCGTGAAGGTATTGACTGTAAAGTGCAGAAAACCGTAGAACTCGAGATTATGCCATGCTTGTTGTCGCGGTGATGGCACAGCGCCAAAGGGTCGCAATGAATCCATGTGTGCTCCTGCTTATGCCTGTGCCACAGCACGGGCGAGGTTCTCGTAACCGACCTCAAGCGCCCATTGGTTCTCTTCGAGCCCTTCGAACTCGAGTGAGACGGTGCCGGTGTAGCCGGATTTTTTCATGATGGTCAGACACTGAGTGACTGGGACGACGCCAAATCCAACGATGGTGCCAGCGAGGTAGTGTCCGGCGCGCGAGGTGAACCAGCCTTTGCCGGGATTGGGTAGGGCTCCGTCGCGCACATAAAAGTCCTTGGCGTGCATGTGGAATGCGTATGGTGCCAGTTTGCCGAAGGCCACGGCCGGTGATTCATCTGCACATAAGAAGTTGCCCATGTCGATGAGCAACCCGAAGTTGTCATGGGCCACACCACACACAAGTTGCTCAAGACGGTCAGCATCCTGTACCAAAAAGCCGTGGTTTTCGACCATGGTTTTGACGCCGTGGGTAGCTGCATACTCGCTGACCTCGCGGCAAGCGCGGATAAGCGTAGGCAACGCATCGGCGAAGGATTTGCGACGCGCATGCGCTGGGAACCCAAACGTGGCGTCATGGCGCATTCCAGGTGAGCCGAGGGCCACTGCCACGGCAATTTCGGCTTTGACGCGGGCGATTTCACGGTCGGTATCGCCGCCACTGCCCGTCAAAAAATCCGCATCGATGGTGTAATTCCCCATAGCAATGCCGATAGATTGGCAGTGCGCCCGGAGTTGTTGGGCATAGGCGATGCGGTCGGTGCCTTCGGGTAGCCTGAGTGCCTGCACCTCAAAGACATCGTACCCCATGGCTTTGGCGCTACTGGCCGCCTCGATATAGGTCATGCCGTGCTTCATCAGTCGCGCAAAACTATAGCTGCTTATTCCTATCTGCATGATATGTCCTCTGTTGCAAAAAAGTTGTGCTATCCGAATTGTACCCCAAAGCAATACAGATAAGGGGTAGGCATCAATGCCTACCCCTGTCGTCGTGTACGTTATTGATTGCGGAGTTTCATTTGGCGATCGATATCACGTTTGACATCGCGTTCGGCGATGGCGTGGCGTTTGTCGTGTTGCTTCTTACCCTTGGCAACGCCGACTTCGACTTTGACATATTGGTTGTCAAAGAAGATACGCAGTGGTACAAAGGTATAGCCTTGGCGGCTAATCATGCCCCAAATCTCATTGAGTTGGCGGCGTTTGAGCAGTAGTTTGCGCTTGCGCGTTGGCTCATGGTTGAAGTGTGTGCCTGATTGGCTGTACGGGCTGATGTGGGCATCGTAGAGCCAGGCTTCGCCGCCCTCGATGCGTACGTAGCTGCCACGGAGCTGACATCGCCCTGCGCGGATTGATTTGACTTCGCTCCCTGTCAAGGCAATGCCGGCGGTATAGCGTTGTTCAATAAAGTATTCATGAAAGGCATTGCGATTATCCGCAATTGTTTTGCCTGAAAGTGCCTTGCGTTCGGTGCCCATTTTTTGCTCCACACCATATATCTTTAAGAAGACAATAATACCACAACGAGAGGTGTTTGTAACCTCTCGTTGTGCATAACGTGTATAAAGACGCTGTTAGGCGAGATGTTGTTGCAAACGTTGCTCAATGGTTGTACGATCGGGAATTGCAGAAATACCGAGTCCTTCGACACTCGCTGCTGCGACTACAGCCGCAAAGTAGGCTGCATCAATCGGGTCGTGTGTTTCATAGTAGCGCACAAACAAGGCAGCCGCAAAGACATCACCTGCGCCAGTGGGATCGCGTTCGACCGCTGGGTATGCTGGGATGTGGTGGAGTTTGCCATCGAGGTACAAGTCTGCCCCATTGGCGCCGTGCGTGAGAGCCACAATTCGGCAGTATTGGGCGTATGACTCAGCCACGCTACGGTCGCCTTTGACATCTTCGATACTCATGACCAAGATGTTGACACGTTGCAGAAAGCTGGCTGGTGGATTAAACGGTAAATATTCAATCTGACTAGGGAAGACATTCTGCCATCGACGCATCATCCCTTGGGGTGTCATGCCAATCAATGCATTGGGGAATGAGTCGACGATAGTCAGCGGCGTCTCTGCCAAAATCGGTCCCAAATGCACGATCGGTGCGCCGCGCCATTGAGGTGGCACGTCGTTGATAGTTAGCGGTTGTGCATCGCCGTGTAGGAGTTGGACGCGTCCATGTGGCGTGTAGCGGTTTTCGAAAATAGGAGCGTAGCTGTGGCTGACACTTGCAACTGGCACGTCATTTGGCCAGTCGTGTGGGAGTGTGGCCTGAGCTGAAACGATGGCAGGATGGTGGCCAAGGCGTTGGGCGGTGCGGGCTGCATACAGCGAGGTACCACCGGGAATATAACTACCGTCCGGGAGCAAATCGCTGGTAATGTGGCCAAGGATGAGATAATTCGGGTTCATGGGCTACCACCTAATCCAAATAAAAGTGCGGTCAGTAGCTTGTGCCACTGACCGCAAGGGTACGCATTCAGCAATGGGCATCAAGCTTTTGGGGCGGGGAAGATGACAATCTTGCGATTCTCGCCTTCGCCCTCACTCTCGGTGTACACAGTCGGGTCATCACGGAGCGCCAAGTGAATAGAGCGTCGATCTGCACCAGACATCGGTTCAAAGGGATGTGGGCGACCAGTTTGACGGACGCGTTCAGCCATGCGTTTGGCCATGCTTTCGAGCATCTCTTGGCGACGTTGTCGGTAATTACCGACATCGACGACGATTTGTGGCCAGCGTCGGCTACTGCGGCCGGCGATGAGGTTGACCATGAATTGCAGTGAGCGGAGCGTATCACCGCGGCGGCCAATCAAGAGACCCATGGCCTCTTCGTCGGCGCCCTCAACATGCAAGGTAATGGTCTCTTCGACGCCACCGTCCTGTGCAGGAGATGATGTGCGCACGGCCGTGACAAATCCCTCAATATCCATACGCTCAAGGATCTCTTCTAGGATGTTTCGGGCGTGTTTGACGATGTCATCTTCACTTAGTTGTTCGGTAGGTTCATCATCAACAACAGTCACACGCACGAGGGCTTCTTCCTCGGCGTTGCCAGCAATGAGTATTTCAATCGAAACTTCGTCGCGGTCACGACCCAACTGAGCAAGGGCCAAGTCAACCGCTTCGGCCACGGTTTGTGCGCTTATTTCAATTGACTGCTTCTGCTTCTTCATGGGCATCTCCTCGCACATGTGGCGATGAAACTACGATGGACGCTTCTCTTCGTCTTTGTCTGTTAATGGGCGCAAGACGTCCCAGAAATCAACATGCTTCGCTGGCTCTGCATGCGCCAAACTCGCTTCGTGCTCACTGACACCTACCACCACAGGTGGCGGGAAAAAGCCTGCATTCGTTGGCAAGAACGTCAGGTAGTTGGCGAGTGACCCCCACCCGGAGATAACATATTGCTGAATCATCGACAAAATGCTACCAACGACCCAGTACAACACGGCACCCGATGGGAATGTGAAGCCGATATAACCGAACAACAACGGCATGAACATCAAGGTACGCATCATGGCCTTTTGTTGAGGATCCTGCACTCGAGGAGTTGACATCAACTGCACAATGAATTGAAAGATGATTGAGAGAATTGGCAGAATGTAGAGTGGATCTGTTTGACCAAGATCGGGTAACCACAAAAAGCCACCCGATAGACGTGGCTGGTTGAGCACTGCTGCCGAAAGGTCCGTCGCCAAGTTCGCTTGTTGCAACACAGTAATCATGCCGGCTGCGGCATGCTCTGCTGGTGACACACTTGTCAAATGGAACACCGCTTGATAAATGCCTAAGAACAACGGTAACTGAATGAAAATAGGTAAACATCCTGATACTGGGTTGGCGTTGTTCTCACGGTAGAGACGCATTGTTTCCGCTTGAAGCTTCTGCGGATCTTTTCCGTGTTTGCGTTGAAGCTCCTGCAAGGCAGGTTGTAGCGCTTGCATTTTGCGACTTGATTGAAGTTGGCGAATGGTGAGCGGGAGCAAAAATATGCGGGCGATGATAGTAAATACGATAACTGCGAGCCCTGCACTCCCGGTCCACGCATAGAATGTCAATAGGACATTCTCAAGAAATGTAACTAGCGATGTCCATAGCGCCATAATGTATAACCTTTAGTTGTGTGGTTGCGGATTAGAATCGTGTTGCCACGCATGTGCACGTTGAAGGAGTGTGGTAAGGACTTCTACGATACGTTCAAACGGGAGTGTGGCCAACGTACGCGACCGTGCAATTACTACGATGTCACAGTGTGGTTTGATAGCCGCATAATTGATTCGTAATGCCTCGCGGATACGACGTTTTATGCGGTTGCGGGTAACCGCACCACCAAGGCGTCGTGCGACAACAATACCGCACCTGCTTATACGTTGACGAGCGGGCGCGACGCTGATGGACAGCATCGCACCGTCGTGGTGAACCCCATTACGACGCACTCGTATGAAGTGTGTCGGTCGACGCAGACGATACTGCCGTTTCAACGGTCGGCCCGCTCTCGGTACAAACTAGCGCTGGGTGCGCTGTACAGCGCGACGCTCGCTGCTGACGGTTAAACGCCAGCGGCCCGTCAAACGACGGCGCTTCAACACGTTGCGCCCGTCCTTGGTCTTCATACGCTCCAAGAAGCCGTGCTTGCGTCGGCGTGGGATGCGTTTTGGTTGCCACGTTCGTTTGGGCATGGTCTAACCTCTCCATCAGCCAGTGTTCTGGCGATCATATTTATCGTGTATTGTCGATGACACGACACAGACATTTACGCATTATACCGTTGTGGCTATATGCATGTCAAATAGCGTCGACGGGGGCATTTGCTCGGCAAACACGCACCCGTCGACGCAGGTGGACTATTCGTCGTCGCTGATGTTCAAAGTACGACGGATAACATCACGGGGCAACACGCCCTTGCGACCGTCTTCGTACTGTGCATCGTTATCACGAGTGCGCTTTTCACGGCGTGCACCACCAAAGCGTGACAAAAGATCCTCAATGGTTGCATTGCCATCGACGCTCTCTTCGCCAAATGACGATGATGTGTAGCTCTCGGGCTTGCGGTTGCCGCCTTCGCGGCGTTCGCGGCGGGCTGGGCGCTCTTCACCTTCGGCACGCGGTGCACGAGCTGGACGCTCAGCACGGGCTGGGCGCTCTTCACCTTCGGGGCGTGGCTCGAGGTATGCGCTCAAGCTGATGCGGTTATTGCCTGCATCAACACTAATGACGCGCACTTGAAGCTCTGTACCCTCGGCTGGCTTTTGGCCACCCGGAATCTCTGAGGTATGTACAAGACCATCGCGACCGACACCGATATTGACAAAGACACCGAACGGTGCATGTCCACTTACCTTGCCACTCAACACTTGACCAACGCTCAAGTCGGCATTGATACTTTTGCTCTGTGCTTTGCGCAAGCTCAAGCTAATTCGGCCATTAGCGACATCGACCTCGAGGATTTTGAACGAGTATCCTTGACCGATTTGGACGGCATCTTCGACTTTCTCAATGCGCGTCTCTGATAACTCTGAGATATGCACGAGACCGTCTTTGCCAACGCCGATATCCACAAAGGCACCAATTGGTTTGATGCTTTTAATGACACCTTCAACGATGTCGCCTGCTTTGAGGGCGGCGATTGCATCGGTGTTGACCTCTGGGCGACGGCGTTCGGTGCGCTCTGCACGCGCTGGGCGCGGCTCGGTACGCATGGTCAAGCTGATGCGACCCTTGGTATGATCTACCTCGAGCACGCGAACAGTGACATCTTGGCCGACCTGGACAACATCCTCGACCTTCTCAACGCGGGCGTTGGCCAGCTCTGAGATGTGCACAAGGCCATCGCGGCCGACGTTGATATTAATAAACGCACCATAAGGCGTCAACGACTTCACCTTACCGGTCAGCTCTTGGCCAGGCTTAAGCTCAAGAAAGGCCTGATTGTTGCGGGCCTCGCGCTTTGCCTTCGCCGGTGTCTCAGTTGCAGGTGCCGTAGCACTGGTGTCTGCTGATGAGGTGCTGGCACTCTCGCTGGCGGCTGTTTGCGCCGTGAGCTGAGTATCTTGCTCGGTCATTTTCTCACATCCTCCTAAAACCGTAACAGTTGTCTGACGAACTCAATTATTTGCGATTGAGCTCGGACCGCACGAGATCGACTAACCCACCCTCACGAAGATCATCGAGTCGGTAATAATTGCCCTTGAGGTGATGCGCAAGTTGGCGAGCCAAGCCACGCTCAAACACGGGATGCTCTGTATCAATGACCACGGAGCGAATCTGGTCTGCCGCAATGAAGTCGGCAATCGAGTAGCTCTCGACCTGGGGTGGCAGATCTGTCATCGAGACGTTTGCTTGGCCGTCCGTCAAGAGCACCATCAAAGGCACTACCTCGGGATCCTGGCGCCATGCGCGTTTGAGTACCTCATATCCCATCATCAAGCCACGGGAAAGCGGGGTGCGCCCTCCGGTCGGCATGGTCTGGAGCATCTTTTGCGCCATTTCGACGCTGTTGGTGAGCGGCAACAAGAGTGTGGCGTAGTCGCGTTGAAACGAAACCAATCCCACTCGGTCACGGCGCTGATAGGCATCGCGCAAGAGTGACAACACCGCATCCTTGGTGGCACGCATGCGTTCGTCAGCCGCCATCGACCAACTGGCATCCACCACAAAACAGACGGCATTGCGCGTTTTGCGCACACGCACTTTTTGACGCAAGTCACTTCGCTTGAGCATGACGGGCCGGGCTGGCTTACCCTCGGCCAAGGCATCTGCCCGGCGTTTGGGCTGCAGGTGAGCCGCATACCGCAACGTTGCATCGAGCGCCAAATCATTCACCTTGTGTGCAGGGCGACTCGTGACATACCGACCTTGCTTGCGCGTGGTACGGGTACGACTACGGCGACCAGGCGAGCGACGTTCTTGACGATCGCGCTGCCCTTCGAGACGTTTCGGTTTGAACATCTCAGAAGCTTTGAAGGCCTTGTCACCACCACCCTGCTCACTATTTGCCTGCGACCCCTGATCAGAGGCTCCTGCGCTCGCAGTTGCCCCAGCACCACCCTCGCTCTCTTCTTGGCCTTCGCTGGTGGTGCTGTCGTCGTCACTGTTCAGGGGTTCTTTTTTTTTACTCCGTCAGCCGTTGCCTGTGCTGACTCATCACCCTCGGCTGATTGAACTCGGTCGAGAATCTCGCCGACACGCGCCTCATCGAGCTTGACCTCGGTAAAGGGCTGTCGCCGCATACGGTGTGGGAGCGCAAGCTCGGCTGCCACACGAATATCCTCAGCGGCCAGCTTGGTGCGACCAGCCCACGCTGCATGCGTGCGGGCCGTCTCAAGAATGGCCAAGTCGGCACGGTGACCGTCGACGCCCAACTCGAGCGACAATGTCGCCACAGCTGCCATGTCTCGCCGGGCAATTTCGACCAATGGCAACAACGCACGGGCTCGGACAATCTTCTCGGCGAGGTCGCTCTCAACAGGTCGCCACTCGCCAACGAATGTATCAGGGTCGACGTCATACCGCATACGCCGTGACACAACCTCAACACGACCATCGACATCGTGGATGCCGCCGATTTCAACGACAAGACCGAAACGGTCAAGCAGTTGTGGGCGCAATTCACCCTCTTCTGGGTTCATTGTGCCAACCAAAATGAATCGGGCTGGGTGTGAGACGCTGATGCCTTCACGCTCGACGGTATTGACGCCCATGGCTGCTGCATCGAGCAAAATGTCGACCAAGTGATCATCGAGTAGGTTGATTTCGTCAACATATAAAAGACCACGATTTGCTTGTGCGAGCAAGCCTGGCTCGTAACGGCGATGCCCCTCGGTGAGTGCATGCTCGAGGTCGAGCGAACCGACAACACGGTCCTCCGAAGCTGCGACCGGCAAATCCACCAAACGCGTGGCACGCTCAGCAACCGGCAACTCGGGGTTAGTCTCGTAGCGCGCACGACATGAAGGGCACATCGCTGACGGTTGTTCAGGAGGACAACCGTATGGGCAGTCAGCCACCACACGAATGTGGGGAAGAATGCGCGCCAAGCCGCGGACAGCCGTTGATTTTGCTGTGCCCTTCTCACCACGAATCAAAACTCCACCGATACGTGGGTTGATTGCGTTAAGAATCAGCGCCCGCTTGAGTCGGTCTTGGCCGACAATCGCACTAAATGGATAGACTGGTCGCACTGTGGTCATGGACTTCTCTTTTCACACCGACAAATTGTGCCGTCGTGTGACGCACACAGAAAGGCGCCAAGCAGGGCAGTATCGTGTACACATGCCACATAAATGAGCGGAGATATCGCTCGCAGTGCGCACAAAAATGACCTGTGACAATGTGATTATTGTGTCATACATATGCATGACTGTCAAATAGTAGACGTCGTCTGAGGCACTCATACGCAGATGGCACAAATCGCACTGCACATACCTCTGTATCAGTTGTACAATAGAGTTAAATGCATACAACCACTACTCGCTTGTATCGATGCGCGCGTGCCTGCGCAAAGGGTTGTGTATGACGCGTCAAACCACTCAACTAACTCAACACTGGCGCATGACTCCCGTTCCCCATTTTAATAAGGGTGCGTATACGGGCGTTGCAGATGAACGCTGGCTTGCCTGTACGATTCCGCAGCATTGGCAATCAGAACCGCTGTTGCGCCAATACGTTGGTCGTATGGTCTACCAAACGACGTTTGAGGCATCAGTACAACCCAATCGTCGTTATTTTATTCGTCTTAACGGCGTGTTCTACTATTGTCGTGCATGGCTTAATACCCATGACGTAGGTCGTTTTGAGGGCTATTTTACGCCGCATACGACCGATGTCACTGCGTTGCTTACGACTCATAACACACTGACTCTTGAGGTCTCGTGTCCTGAAGAACATGACAAAGTAAACAAACGCTTGATCACTGGTGTTTTCTCGCACTGGGATAGCCTCGATAGCACAACGAATCCAGGTGGCGTATGGTTGCCGGTTGAGTTGCTCGAAACAGGCGCAGTACACATCACACACCTCATGTTGACTACGCAATATGCGACTGATGAGCAGGCAGAGTTGCGCTTTCGATTGCATACCGATGCGCTCACCGCATGTCGTGCACAGGTGCATTGGCACTTTGCACCACGGAATTTTGCCGGTAAAGTCCATACGATGACCACGCATGTGGCGCTGGCTGCTGGCCAACACGAAGCAAGTGGTTTGCTGACCATTCCCGATCCACAACGCTGGTGGAGTCATGACCTAGGACATCCTTCTTTGTATCGAGTCACCGCGACTATTGTGGTTGATGGTGAAGCAAGTGACGAAATATCGTTTGATTTTGGTATACGCACCTTTGAAATGAAAAACTGGATTCCTTACCTCAATGGCAAACGCTTTTTTATGAAAGGCAATAACTATCCACCGACCGATACGCGCATCGCCACAACCACACGAGCTCGGTGTGCTGACGACATTCGACTTGCACGTGAGTGTCATATGAATGTACTGCGTGTACATGCACATGTCGGACATCCCTATTTGTATGCCGAAGCCGACGCTCAAGGAATGCTGATTTGGCAAGACTTTCCACTCCAGTGGATCTACTGTCGCGATGTGCTCGAGCCAGCCAAACAGCAAGTGCGTGAGATGGTTCAGCTCCTGCATAATCATCCGTCGGTGGTGATTTGGTGTATGCACAACGAAGCCGTACATGTAGCAAGTACCAGTGATGAACGCCTATTGACAAAGCTACGCACGTATTGGTCTGTCTTTGTGTGGAATTGGAATCGTGACGTGCTTGATACGGCCCTACAACACGAGGTCGCTACCATCGATACTTCACGCCCGAGTGTGCGTTCATCGGGCGAATATGCCGTTCCATTGTGGCACAAAGGTACTGATACACACTTCTATTACGGCTGGTACATGATCTACGGCAAACTGGCGACCTGGCAGCAGTTGATTAAACAATTTCCGGCTAATTCCCGATTTGTGACCGAGTTCGGCGCTCAAAGCTTCCCGAATCATGAAAGCGCTGTGCGCTTCATGGATGCCGATATCAGGGCGATTGATTGGGCCAAATTACAACGCCAACACTCATTCCAACCCGATATTTTGGCGTATTGGATGGACTGGCGCAATACTAGCAATTTGCATCAACTAATCGATATGACACAACAGTACCAAAGCCACATTAACCGGCACTACATTGATCGCCTGCGTCTGCGCAAATATCGACCAACTGGTGGGGTTGTGCCGTTTATGTTCCATGACGCTAATCCGGCCGTGTCATGGTCGATTGTTGATTACTGGCGCGTGCCCAAACAGTCATATTATGCGATGCAGCTGGCGTTTAGACCGCAGTATCTTTTCTGTGTAGTAGAAAGCGAAACGCTCGCACGCGGAACCCCTATCGACATTCCTGTCATGGTAGTCAATGACGCACACCACGATGTGACGGTCACCATGGAGATTCGCGTAGTAGCCCCTGATGACCGCGAACTCGTCAAGGTGCGGCATACGCGCACGCTACCGGCCGATGTCATGGCGATGCGCGTCGATGAGCTCCGACTACAACCTGATATGCCTGGCCGCTATCGGGTGCAGTTGCAGATGCGTAGTGCGCACGATGAAATGACTCAAGAATACGTGATTACTGTGAGCGACACATGAACCTCTGACGCGAAAGGACCACTATCATGTCAATGCTAGACCGTGCCCATGGCTTGGCCGACGAGATGTCGCGCCTGCGCCGTGAGATTCACAAACATCCCGAACTTGCGTTTGAAGAGGTGCGCACGGCGGCTTTGGTGGCCGAGACGCTTCGCGAAATCGGCGGGATTGAGATTCGTACTCAGGTCGGTAAGACCGGCGTCGTCGGCGATTTAGGATTTGGCGATGGCCCGACCATTGCAATCCGTGCCGATATGGACGCTTTGCCACTCCACGAAGCAACCGGGCTTGATCATGCGTCGACCATGGCTGGCAAGATGCACGCCTGTGGCCACGATGCGCATACGGCGATTTTGCTGGGGGTGGCACACCTGCTCAAGCAGGAGTTTGCCAGCGGTCAACTCAAGGGGCGCGTGCGCTTTCTCTTTCAGCCGGCTGAAGAGCTCGGTGGTGATGGCGTGAGCGGTGCGCCGTTGATGATGAAAGACGGTGCACTCGAGGATGTTGATCATGCAATCGCCTTGCACGTGGTCTCCGAGATGCCACTTGGGCGGGCAGGAATGGTGCGTGGGCCGGTGACGGCGGCGGGCGATGGCTTCCGCGGAATCGTCAAATCCACCGGTGGCCACGGCGCCTACCCGCATTTGGGTGGTGACCCGATTGCGATTGCAGCCTCGGTGATTCAGGCGCTGAATGCTATTGTGTCGCGCAAAATCGATCCGATGTACCCGGCGGTATGTAGTCTGGGTGTGGTGCGCGGTGGCGCGGCGTTTAATGTGATTCCGGCTGAGGTTGAACTCGCTGGCACATTGCGCAGCTTTGACCCGGCGATACGTGAGCAGTTGTTTGCCGAGGTCGAGAAGGCCTTTGCGCTGGCCAAGGCCATGGGTGGCGATTATACCCTCGAGTTGCAGCGTGGCTATCCACCGGGCATCAACGATGCGACTGTGGCGCAGTGGATGGATGATGTGGCGAGTGACTTTTTGGGGGCTGAGGCGATTGACCGGCACACGGTGGGCATGGCGGGTGAGGATTTTGCGTATATGCAACAACAAGTACCGGGCGCCATGTTGATGCTCGGGGCCTCGGTTGGTGACATGAATCGGCCACACCATACGCCAGTGTTTGATATTGATGAGCGCTGCATGCCGATCGGCGCAGCGATTTTGGCTGAGACGGTACGACGGTATTTGCGTCAGCACGAATAGGAGCATGTCGATGTCAATGATGGACAAAGCACAAGGTCTGGCGGGCGAGATGTCACGCTTGCGCCGTGAAATTCACAAATATCCTGAACTCGCCTTCCAAGAGGTGCGCACAGCGGCCTTGGTGGCCGACACATTGCGTGAAATCGGCGGGATTGATATTCGCACCCAGGTCGGCAAAACCGGCGTGGTCGGCGATTTGGGGCTCGGTGATGGCCCGACGATTGCGATTCGCGCTGACATGGACGCCTTGCCATTGACCGAATCAACCGGGCTGGAGTTTGCCTCGCAGACGAGCGGCAACATGCACGCCTGTGGCCATGATGCGCACACGGCGATTTTGCTGGGGGTGGCACACCTGCTCAAGCAGGAGTTTGCGAGTGGGGCACTCAAAGGGCGCGTGCGCTTTCTCTTCCAGCCGGCCGAGGAGCTCGGCGGTGACGGGGTGAGCGGTGCGCCGTTGATGATGAAAGACGGTGCGCTCGAGGGTGTCGATCATGTTATCGCCTTGCATGTCTCGTCGCGCACGCCGGTCGGTCAAATCGGCATGGTGCGTGGACCAAATTCGGCAGCGGCAGATGGCTTCTTTGGGGTGGTGACGGCCACTGGCGGTCACGGCGCCTACCCACACTTGGGCGGTGACCCGATTGCGATTGCGGCCTCGGTGGTACAGGCGCTGAACGCAATTGTGTCGCGCAAGCTCGACCCGATGTATCCGGCGGTGTGTAGTTTGGGGATGATTCGTGGTGGCGCGGCGTTCAATGTAATCCCGGCCGAGGTCGAGTTGGCTGGCACATTGCGGAGCTTTAATCCCGAGATTCGTGAGCAGTTGTTTGTCGAGGTCGAGAAAGCCTTTGCACTGGCAAAGGCCATGGGTGGTGATTATCGGCTTGAGCTCCAACGCGGATATCCGGCAGGCTATAATGACCCAACTGTGGCACAATGGTTAGATGACGTGGCGAGTGACTTTGTGGGGAGCCAAAACGTCGATCGGCAGACGGTGGGCATGGCCGGCGAGGATTTTGCCTATATGCAACACACGGTGCCGGGCGCGATGTTTAATTTGGGCGCCGCAGTAGGTGACATGAATCGACCACATCACACGCCGGTGTTTGATATCGATGAGCGCGCCATGCCAATCGGTGCGGCGATTTTGGCCGAGACGGTGCGGCGCTATTTGCGCAACGCCTAACAGTGGTACCAGATAACCGTGACCCACAGTGACGTGGCACGGGGTATAAGGAGGATAGTGATGTCGATGATGGAGCGTGCCCAAGGATTAGCCGATGAGATGTCACGGTTGCGCCGTGAGATTCACCAGCATCCCGAACTGGGCTTTCAAGAGGTCAAGACGGCGGCATTGGTCGCTGACACCTTGCGTGAGATTGGTGGGATTAGCATTCGCACCCAAGTCGGCAAAACGGGCGTGGTCGGCGATTTAGGCACGGGCGATGGTCCAACCATCGGTATTCGTGCAGACATGGATGCCTTGCCGATTCTCGAAGCCACCGGGTTGGCATATGGGTCGCAAACGGCTGGTACGATGCATGCCTGTGGCCACGATGCCCACACGGCGATTTTGCTCGGTGTTGCGCATCTGCTCAAGCAGGAGTTTGCCTCGGGCAAGCTCAAGGGCAACGTGCGCTTCTTGTTCCAGCCGGCCGAAGAGGTCGGTGGTGATGGTGTCAGTGGCGCCCCCGAAATGATCAAAGATGGCGCCATGCAGGGCATCGATCATGTGATTGCCTTGCACGTCGCCTCCGATTTGCCGTTGGGGCAGATTATGTTGCCACGCGGCCCGATTACGGCGGCCTCGGACGGTTTCAAAGGTTGGGTGCGCGCAGCCGGTGGTCACGGTGCCTACCCTCACGTCGGTGGTGACCCGGTGGCGATGACCGCCTCGGTGATTCAAGCGCTGAATGCAATTGTGTCACGCAAGATTAACCCGATGAAGCCAGCCGTGTGTAGCATTGGTATGCTCCAAGGTGGGGCAGCGTTTAACGTGATTCCGCACGAGATTTTGATTGGCGGCACGTTGCGTAGCTTTGATCCTGATGTGCGCGATCAACTCTTTGAGGAGGTCGAGCGCGCCTTTGCGTTGGCGACGGCCTTGGGTGGCAGCTACGAGCTCGAGCTCAAGCGTGGTTACCCGGCAGGCATCAACGACGCCACAGTAACGCAGTGGATGGATGATGTGGCCAGCGACTTTTTGGGTGCCGACGTGATTGACCGTCATACGGTGGGCATGGGCGGTGAGGACTTCGCCTATATGCAACAAATTGCACCAGGTTCGATGATGATGTTGGGCGCTGCGGTTGGTGACATGAGTCGTCCACACCACACGCCGGTCTTTGACATTGATGAGCGTTCAATGCCAATTGGGGCGGCGATTTTGGCCGAGACTGTGCGCCGTTATTTGACGAAGTAGTCATACGAAAGGAAGAGTTGCAATGTCAATGTTAGAACGTGCCAAACAGCTGAGTGGCGAAATGTCACGCTTGCGCCGTGAAATCCACCAGCATCCTGAATTGGCCTTTGAAGAGGTGCGTACATCAGCACTGGTAGCTGATACTTTGCGTGAAATCGGTGGCATCGACGTGCGCACCAACGTCGGCATCACTGGTGTGGTCGGCTCAATCGGCACCGGTGATGGTCCTACGATTGGTATCCGCGCTGACATGGACGCCTTGCCGATTATTGAGGATAGCGGCGTCGACTTCAGCTCGACCACTGCGGGCAAGATGCACGCCTGTGGGCACGATTCACACACGGCGATTTTGCTGGGTGTCGCACATTTGCTCAAACAAGAGTTTGCTAAGGGTAATTTGCGCGGCAACGTGCGCTTTATCTTCCAACCGGCCGAAGAGGCCACCAATGGTCGACACCAGAGTGGTGCGCCAATGATGATGGATGACGGGGCCCTTGACGGTGTCGATCATATGATTGCGTTGCACGTCGATTCAATGACGCCGGTTGGCCAAGTGGGTCTTAAGAAGGGTCATATCACTGCAGCCGTCGACAGCTTTAAGGCGTGGGTGCGTGGGACTGGCGGTCATGGTGCGGCACCACACCAGGGTACCGATCCATTGTGGATGCTTATCCCCATCATGTCGTCGTTGCACTCAATTGTGTCACGCAAAGTCAACCCAATGCATCCAGCCGTAGTGAGCTTGGGTGTTGTACGTGGTGGTACTGTCTCGAACGTCATCCCTGCCGAGGTGTATCTCGAGGGTACGTTGCGCAGTTATGATCCCGATGTGCGCGAGCAGTTGATTCGCGAGGTCGAAGCCTCGATTGCATTGAGCCGTCACTTCGGTGGTGATTACACAATCGAGTTCGAGCGCGGCTATCCACCCGGATACAACGACCCGACCGTCACAGGTTGGATGGAGCAGGTCGTCACCGAGTACATTGGTGGTGATAACATCGATCGCAACAAGGCCGGCATGGGTGCTGAGGATTTTGCGTATATGCAACAAAAGGCACCTGGCACCATGTTGATGCTCGGGGCGGCGGTCGGTGACATGAAGCGCGCCCACCACACACCGGTCTTTGCCATTGATGAGACGGCAATGCCGTTGGGCGCGGCGATTTTGGCCGAAACCGCCCGTCGCTTCCTCGCTGGCGAGTTCAAGGGAGAATAATCGAACCCACACATAAGCGGTTTGTGCGGCGTGAGGCAGTATCTGCCTCACGCCTGTTTTTTTGGGGTATAGTAGGGGTGTATTCGGCTGGAGTGGGGTGGTATATGACGACGCGACGGGTAGTAGTGGTAGGTGCAGCCCGCTCTGCCATCGGTAAGTTTGGTGGCAGTCTCAAAGATATATCGACGGTTGATTTAGGCGCAGCGGTTGTCAAGTCCGCTGTGGCACGAGCCACCATCGAGCCAGGTTCCGTTGGACACGTGTTTATCGGTAACGTCATCCATACCGACATGCGTGACATGTACTTGGCACGTGCTATCACGATTCATGCTGGGTTGTCGATTGAGACGCCGGCGCTATCATTGAATCGTGTCTGTGGTAGTGGTCTGCAGGCAATTATCAGTGCCGCACAAGCGATTTTGCTTGGTGATGTCGACGTTGCCGTGGCTGGCGGTGTCGAGTCGATGAGTCGTGCGCCGTATTGGCTGCCCACAATGCGTTGGGGCCAGCGCATGCAAGATGGCGTGGTGCTTGATGCAATGACTGGTGCAGTTACGGATCCTTTCGATGGCTGTGCCATGGGTATGACAGCAGAGCGCGTCGCCACACGCTACGGCATTACGCGTGAGATGCAAGACCAATTGGCACTTAACAGTCAATTGCGGGCGGCTGCAGCAATCGAGTCGGGGCATTTTGCCAGCCAAATTGTGCCGATTGATATCCCAGTCAAAGGTGGTACGATGCCGTTTATGGTCGATGAAGGAGTCCGAGGCGAGAGTACACTGGCTGGGCTGACCAAGCTGCGTCCGATTTTTGATGCAAAGGGGAGTGTGACGGCCGGCAATTCGTCGTCGATTAATGACGGCGCAGCGGCATTGGTTTTGATGGAGGAGCAGGTCGCTAAAGCGCGCGGGTTGCCGATTTTGGCGCATTTAGTTGGCTATAGCCATGCAGGTGTTGATCCGGCGTATATGGGCATTGGGCCGGTGCCGGCCATTCAAAAAGTCTTGGCCAAGACGGGGATTCGGCGTGACGATGTAGCCGTGTACGAGGTCAATGAGGCCTTTGCCGCTCAAGCAGCTGCTGTGATGCAAGAGCTGGGGCTTGACCCAACCAAGGTCAATCCGAATGGCAGCGGGATTTCACTCGGACATCCCCTCGGTGCATCTGGTGCAATTGTGTCGATTAAGGCGATTTATGAGTTGCAGCGTACGCAACAACAGTATGCGGTGACATCGTTGTGTATTGGTGGTGGGCAAGGGATTGCGGCGGTGTGGTCGCGGGCGTAATTGACCATAAAGAATGCGGGGAGCGGCTTGCCGCTCCCCGCATTTGTGTGTACCGGTGACGAAATTAGTCGTTGAAATGATCGCCGATGTAAGCGGTCAAGTCGGCGACGCGGTTCGAGTAACCGAACTCGTTGTCGTACCATGAGATAACCTTGAACAGGTTGTCGCCAAGACCGATGGTCAATGGCAAATCAACAGTGCTTGAGGCTGGGTCGCCGAGGAAGTCGGTCGAAACCAATTGCTCGTGCGTCACGGCCAAGATGCCTTCGAGCTCTTCGCTCTCTGAGGCAGCAATGAAGGCCTTGTTGATTTCTTCGACTGACGTGCCCTTCTCGAGCTCGACGACGAAGTCAACCATTGAGACGGTTGAAGTTGGCACGCGTACGGCGAAGCCGGTGAACTTGCCCTTGAGCTCTGGGATGACCAATGACACTGCTTGGGCGGCACCGGTGGTGGTTGGCACCATGTTCATGGCAGCAGCGCGGGCACGACGCAAGTCGCTGTGCACATTGTCCTGCAGGTTCTGGTCCATCGTGTA
>CAYXXK010000043.1:0-25828 GCA_964469045.1 uncultured Klebsiella sp. | reverse complement strand
GCCGGTGATGAGCTATATCGATCTCGATAACAGAGTCGTCAAAATCGCCACCTGTACCACACTCACCTGTACCACACCAGTCATTCAAACGGTAAGTGATACTCTTGGGGCATCACGCTCTACATCACTGGCACTCACAAGCGATGATTATCCCGTTGTGAGTTATTACGATGGTAATAACGAAGAGCTACGTGTCATCAACTGTAGCACCACCGATTGTAGCAGTGCGACGGTGACCACCGTCGATACCACCGACAATGTTGGCGAATCCTCTTCCATTGCCCTGACGGATGACGAATTCCCCGTCATCAGCTACTACGACACCACCAACACCAATCTTAAGTTGGCAATGTGTAGCGATGCCACTTGCACAACCCCTTCAATCCGCACCATTGACGATGATGGGAGTGTCGGGCTCTTAAGCTCAGTGGCTCTTTCATCCACCGACTTACCCATCGTTGCCTACTATGACGGCACCAATCAACAAGTCAAACTCTACTTTGATACGGTCGTCGTTGATACCGGTGCACCCGATTCGGTAGTCAAAACATCGCCGGCCAATGGCGCAACGATCAGCACCACCAGCACTGATTTGACGTGGCAGTCAGTACCGAACTCGTTTGCATATGAATACTGCCTTGCCACAACCGAAGCCGACTGTACGTCATGGATAAATGTTGACGCCGGAAATCAAGCCACCATCAATGATCTCGTATACGGCACTACATATTACTGGCAGGTACGCGCCACCAATGCCGCCGGCACTACCTATGCAAGCAACAACACCGTGTGGTCGTTTACCCCGACAGAGCTCCCATATGCCTTTGCAAAATCGACACCAGCAAATGCAGCCACAAATCAACCAGCGAGTGTCACGCTGACGTGGGCGGCGAGTACCGGCGCGACGAGTTATGCATATTGTCTTGCGACATCGGCAGTAGCATGCACGACCTGGACAAGTACCGGCAGCGCACGCACCGCCACCGTCACCGGCCTTGCCCACAACACCACCTACTATTGGCAGGTGCGTGCCACCAATGCCGCAGGGTCGACCGTGGCAAACAGCGACACACCGTGGCGCTTTACCGTAGTACTCGCCCCTGTTACCTTTGCGAAGTCAGCTCCGGCCAATAACGCCACCAACCAAAAGACCAGCGTCGCACTCTCGTGGGCGGCCAGCACCCGCGCTACCAGCTACGAGTACTGTATTGCGCTCACAACGGCCACATGCACTACATGGAAGAGCACCGGTACCGCTCGTACCGTCACCGTCACTGGCCTCACCAAAAACAAAACCTACTATTGGCAGGTGCGCGCCAAAAACGGCGCCGGCACCACGCTGGCATCAACTACCTTCTGGCAATTTAAGACCGCCCCGTAACACGAACACATCCACCCGTGATGGTAGCGGCGCATGGCCATGCGCCGCTACCATCATCCACACCTACCGCCACAATTGATCGACGGCCACACCTAATTCGCGCAAATTGCTGACCACATGCACCCCGTCGCACTGCGGCGCAATCAGTTGCATGTAGTTGTCCTCGCGGTACCAGCGCCACTGCGGCTCGGGGTTGAACCACAGCACCTTGTGGGCCCGCCGGCGCAACTCCTGAAAGTCCTCGACGCGTGGGATGCCCCGATGATCATCACCATCCCCCATGAATATCACCGTCGTGTTGCGGTCAACCGCCCCGCGATGATCCTGCAAAAAGGTCGTCAAACAGCTGCCTAGACTCGTCTGGTATGGCCCACCTTGAATCCGATCAGGGATGACCCGAATCGCCGCCTCGGGCCGCAACTCCTGAAAGTCGCGCGTAATGTCGGCAATCGTCCGGTAATAGACAAACGGCCGCGTGCGCTTGATTTGATCCTGCAAGGCATACACCAACAACAGCATAAACGCCGCCGCCGCTCGCATTGACCCCGACACGTCACAAATCACCGTCAACTTGGGGCGCAAATCGCGCCGTCGAAAGCGCAACTCCATCGGCACACCCTGGTAGCGCAAGTTGGCCCGCACCGTGCGCCTGATATCCGGGTTGCCGTGTTGGGCCCGGCGCATGCGCAACGAGGCCTGCGAGCGCAACCGCGCCGCGAGTTTGGTCACCTCACGACGAAAGTTGGGCACGTCGTCGAAACTAAACTGATCGAATGGCCGATCCAGCAGCTCATCGCGGTTGCGTTGCCGCTCCTCGTCATCGCGCCCCGATCCCTGCTCTGCCTGCAAAATCTCGGCGACTTGTTGGCCCAGCGTGGCCCGATTCTCGCGGATTTCGCGCTCCATCTGCTTGATTTGGTTGGGGTCAAAGCCCATCTGCGCCAGCTTGTCGAGCATCTGTTGCAACAGCTGATTGGCCTGCGGTACATCGAGCCCCTCCATCGCCATGCGCATGCCCCAGGCCATCGGCAAGCCCTCGCTCATGTCGGGCATGGCGTTGCGCCGCTCCATCATCTGCCGCAGCTCCGAGCGCGTCATACCGTCACCCATCATCGCCTCAATCAGGCGCTTCAGGTCCTCTTCGCTCAGCTCGTCGAGCATGTCGAGCAACTCTTGGAGCATCTGCTGCATCTGTTGCGCCGCATCGTCGTCGAGCCCACCGCCCGGCTGTTGCATCGGCGGCGGCGCATCAAGGCCGAAGAACTGCGGGAACATCTCGTCAAATGTGGCCAAATCGCTGGCCTCTTTAATCAGACTGCTTTTGAGCGCCGCCTGCACCACCGCTTTGTCGTCGATGCCGGCAGCCTCAATGGCCCGCAGGGCGTCGATGCTTTCGGCAAGCGAGATACGCACATCGCGGCCACGCAAGGCGCGAATAAATGCGATTAATCGTTCATCCATGGGGGTACCTCATTTCAACGACGACGATCGCGGTCTCGGTCACGGCGGTCGCGGCGCTCATCACCACCACGTGACCGGTCATCGTCGCGCGCCCCACGGCTCTCTTGGTCTCCTTCACGCTCCATGATGCGGCGCGCTTTCTGAATATCGCTCTCGTACTTAAGCAGCACATTCAACGTGGTGTCGATGTTGCTCCGGTCGAGATGCCGCACGTTGAGTTCGACCAGCGCTTTGGCCCAATCGATCGTCTCTGACATGCTGGGCACTTTACGCAAATCGAGCTGACGCAGGCGTTGCACCATCTCGACCACTTGACTAGCCAACTTGGGCGGCACGCCCGGCACTTTGAGGTTGACCACGGCCAACTCAGCCTCAGCATCAGGGTAGCCTACATACAAAAAGAGACAGCGGCGTTTGAGCGCCTCGCTCAACTCACGCGTGTCGTTGCTGGTCAGAATCACAATCGGCCGGTGTACGGCTTTGATGGTGCCCAGCTCGGGGATACTCACCTGAAAGTCGCTGAGCAACTCGAGCAAAAACGCTTCAAACTCGGCATCAGCACGGTCGATTTCGTCGATTAGCAACACCACCGGCTTGGGGCTGGTGATGGCCTTGAGCAAGGGGCGCGCCAACAAAAAGCGATCCGAAAAAAAGACGTTCTCTTCTTTGGCAATTGCATCGGCGGCCCCAGCTAACGTCTGCGCACCACTGACGATGTCGCCGACGCGCTCACGCAACAACTGCGTGTAGAGCAGTTGCTTGGCGTACTCCCACTCGTACAAGGCACGCGCCTCGTCGATGCCTTCGTAGCACTGCAAGCGAATCAACTCACGGCCAAGTGCCCCGGCACAGGCTTTGGCCAACTCGGTCTTGCCCGTACCGGCCGGCCCCTCAGCGAGGATGGGCTTTTCGAGCTTGCTCGCCAAAAAAAGCGTCGTGGCGATGGTGTCGCTGGCGATATATTGTTGGGTCGTGAGCTGGGTACGCACGTCTTCAATTGTACGGAACATAGGGATACCTCTCAATCTGATGGTGGTTGGCACGAGGTGAGGCAGAGGGGCGATTGTTGGTCGCTACTTGTATTATACGATTTTTCGTTTTTGCTGCCGAAAGGTGGGCACGCGGTGCAGTACATCTTTCACACGCCGACACATCTCCCAGCCCCACCGTATGGGCGTCCGATATGGCGCCCCTCACCCTCGTCATTACATGGCGCGCCCCAAACGCATGACCGCACGATGACAAATCGACAGTTTTGGCCGAGGATTTCACGTATTACACAGCATAGTGGTATAATTATCAGCGGTATCAATGCGTTTTCACGCAAATGAAATGTAAGGAAGAGCGGGCATGAGCACACAGCCGCGCATTCACGGGCGCTATCGGGTCGACGAGCGACTCGGAGCAACGCGAATTGCTACCGTCTATCGCGCCTATGACGACAAGCTCAATCGCCCCGTTTTGCTCAACCTGATGCGCAGTCATTTGGCAGAGCAACGCGGGATTCGTGATCGCTTCATCAGCGATTCAGAGCTTCGTGCGCGCAACGTGCATAGCGCCTTACCAGAGGTCTACGATAGTGGCAACATCGAAGATCGACCGTTTTTTATCACCGAATTTATCACTGGTCGCACACTCCGTACCCGTGCGCCATTCACCCCTCAAGAGTCACTGACATATATCAAACATATCGTGGCGGCCGTCAACGCCTGCTATCAATCGAATATCCCACATCCACCAATTAGTAGTAACGATTTTGTGGTAGTCAGTGAAGGGCACGTCAAGTGGATCGAAAACTGGCAGTTATCCCCTTCGGACGTATTGATGGATATCGCAAGTTACCGTGCGCCCGAGCGCAAGGACACTGACAACGAGAGCGTACAAAGTGCCATTTTTGCGATTGGCGTGTTGCTCTATGAAATGTTAATTGGCGCTCGACCGTTCACAGGCAACACACCCGAAGAAGTGCTCCAACAAATCAGTAGCACTGATATCCCACCAGTTGCCACAATATTGGGTAACACATGTCCACCGCAGGTTGACGAATTAATTATGCGTTGTACCGTACGGAATCCCGATTACCGGGTCAAGGATTTCGAAGAATTGCTTATCCTCATCGAACAGACCAGGCGTTTTTTGTTGGTCGAGAGTGGCCGGCTTTCAAAACCACTCAACAACGATAACGATGATGCGTCTATTGATTTTTATGGTGGGGAGACCACGACGATACGCACGCCGTGGCACAAACAGCTGCTTACGGTCGTTATCACGGCGCTGGCGGTAGTGGGGGTTGCAGGTGGCGTATGGTTTGCATGGCCAACCATCGAACGTACCACTGGACCGATTGACACACAAGCGATTGTTGCAGAGATTAGTGCGCCATTCACACAATTCTCGCTTGACTCAATTGTTATGCCACCGTGGTTAGAGCAGCTTTTCCAAAGTAATCAAGCGCAGCAGTTTTTGACAGTCAGCGGCGAAGGTATGCTTGATATCTACAGTGATCCAACGAGCGGAAGTCAAGTAGTTGGTCAAGTAGCCGTTGGCAGTCAAGTCGAATGGCTCGATGGGCCACAAAGTGCCGATGGCCAAGCATGGCTTCATATTCGGTATCAAAGCGAGCAAGGTGTTGTTGAAGGTTGGGCACAACAACAACGACTCGTTGTCACATCTCCCTAATAGCACATCCGGGGCATTCCCCCGAGACCAGGTAAGCAGGCGTTCATGAACATACCAGCAGCAGTGTTGGCGAAACTTCAACAATCTCAGCGGATGGTCGTTGTCACCGGAGGTGGGTTATCTGCCGAAAGCGGCGTTGCATCGTTCCGCCAAGCAATGGTTGGCGAATGGGCTTCGTACGATGTGCGTGATTTGGCAACACCACAAGCATTTGCACGTTCACCCAAAACTGTCTGGCAATGGTATGATTTTCGCCGGCGTCAAATGGACTCAGCGCAACCAAACCCAGCTCATCATGCCTTGGTCGATCTCGAACAGCACGTGCCGGAGTTTTTGTTGGTAAGCCTTGCCATTGATGGCCTACACTGGCAAGCAGGGTCTCGTGACGTCATCGAACTCAACGGATGTGTGCAACGTGTCCGTTGTGTTGAAAACGGGCATCTCGGTGATTGGGACGAAGAAGGCTCTGTGCCACCACGATGTCCGCGCTGTGGCAGTTTGTTCCGCCCAGATGTTGTGTTGCTCGGCGAGGGGTTTGCTCGAACGCACGTCATGCGTGCGCGCAGTGCTGTTGAGCAGTGCGATGCTATTTTATTTGTGGGAGAGCTAAGCACGGCTGACCCAGTAGCACAGTTTCCGTTTATGGCCCGTCGATCGGGTGCAACCATCGTCACCATCAGTCGTGATGCATCGATGTTTGCCGTGACCGCCGATTATCACATCAATGATCGTGCGAGTGAGAGTGTTCCCGAACTTATACGGTTGTTGACATCAGGTGCGGGCGCAGTATGAGCATCTATACGCCGCGTACGGTTATCCGCTCATGGAACCGTTACGACGATGAGCGCAGTTACCGCTGGCCACCCTATCATGACCCGTTTGAGGCCATCTGGAATCTGCAGCGCGCTGTGTCGCCCTTTTCGACCGGCTGGTTCAATGATATGATTGCCGCACGGCGCCACTGGGCGGTCGATAGTCGGTCTGGTGATTTGATGGGGCGCATCTCGCTCCGCGACATCGATAATACGCTCAAACAAGCGCGACTCGGTATTACGTTCTCCGCATCGTATGTCGGTCGTGGGCTTGGCACCGAAGCCATGCAGGCGTTTTTGGATTATTTCTTCGGTGAGTTGGGTTTTCAAACCATGGTACTCGACGTTGCTGCAATCAACGAGCGCGCTGTACGATCCTACCGAAGTCTTGGTTTTGTCTATGTAGAAAGTGACTGGCGCAACGCCTATCATGGTGTTGATATGCGACTGTTTGACTCAGCTCCATATGCCCATCTCAAACAGTATGCACGCGTCGAACGCGAGAGCATCTGGATCGAATTCTTTGAGATGCGCTTGACCCGCGATATGTGGGTCCAACACAATACCCAGTCACACCAACGGGAGAACAACAAATCATGAAGGTGTTTGGTCACAAATGGTTCGCTATATTCTTTAGCGCGATTATCGTGCTGACAAGCTGTCAGATTGAAGGTGGTGTACGTGATCGCACACCGGTTGGTCTGAATAATCCCGTCGAAACATCTGTCCCGCTTGTGGTGCCCACCAATGAATCGGTAGCTGAGGCACTTGCAGAGCGCAATGATATCTGGGCCATCGGATTGACCGATATGCCCAATGATTTATTTCCGTATCCGGCTGATAGCGCCCTGCGCCGCATTAATGGACCAGCGCTTGAACTCCTGTTCCCATCACCGATTTTGCAAAAAAACTACGAATATACCAACAACGGTATCCTCGAGCGAGTACCAACACTCGACAACGGCGATGTCCAAATCAACGATGTGTCAGTCTACCTTGATGCCGCCGGAAATATCACAACGACCGTCACCGATGTGATTACCGATGTCCAACAACTATCCATCACGTATCGTTGGAACAAAAACCTCACCTGGTCGGATGGCGTCCCAGTAACCGCTGCTGATTCACTTTTTGCCTATCAAATCGCTCGCCAACAAGCGCCACTCGGTGAAGAAGCCCGGCTGTTGCTTGACCGTACTGCCAACTACGAACAAGTCGACGACTATACCACCAAAGCTATTTTACAACCCGACCTGATTGGGTCTACATTTGTGCTCAGTTACTGGTTACCTCTCCCTCGTCACCTCCTCGAAGATGTACCACCAACCGACATCCGCGAATCGAGCTATGCAAAAAAACCCATCGGCTACGGACCATACATGCTCGATACACGCACAAGCAATGAAATCCGTTTTGTGCGCAATCCACATTACTTCGGCACGATTCCGAGTACAAATCAAGTCGTTTTGACCTCCATGTCGGGTGTCGATATGATTCGTGCGAATCTCCAAAACGGCAACCTTGATGTAGCCATCACTGATCGCATCGCCGTCGACCAATATGCCTTCATTGACCAAGATGCCCGTGCAGGTCTCCCTGTCGAATACTACCGAAGCCCTGTCTGGGAGCATATTGATTTCAATCTTGATGTCCAAGTACTCCAAGATATCCGCGTGCGACGTGCCATCGCTCATGGATTTAATCGACAAGCACTTGCTGATATCCTGTTTAATGGCCGATCACCCAAGCTTGATAGCTGGGTCCTCCCCGATCAGCGTGGTGCCGCAAACCCAAGTGAATTAACAATCTATGATTTTGACCCGGCCGTCGCCAATCAACTTCTAGATGAAGCGGGATATTTGATGACCGAAAGTGGCGTACGCGCATCACGCCAGGGTCTTACGCTCACATTGCAACTTTCAACAACCACGGGAAGCACTATCCGTGAAGAAATTGCCCAACGCTTTGCCGCAGACATGAAAGCCATCGGCGTCGAAGTCGATGTACAGTATCTATCGCCAGAAGACCTGTTCTCACCGAGTGGCCCCCTCTTCTTGCGTCAATTTGAGTTAGCGTTATTCGCCTGGATTGCCACGCCAGACCCAGCCGGTTTGCAGCTGTGGAGCTGTGCTGCCGTCCCAAGCGAAACCAACGGATGGATTGGGAATAACTTTGCTGGTTGGTGTATGCGTGATGCAGACTACGCCGTAAAGCTGGCAGCGACATCGCTCGACCCCAACGAACAAAACGCACAGTATGTAGTGCAACAACAAATATTTACGCGTGAACTACCGTCTCTCCCACTCTTCCAACGTCTTGGTGCAGTTATTCACTCAGCCAAAATTACCGGCATTATGCCTGACCCGATTGCTCCTGCCACCTGGAATATTGCTGAGTGGAAGCGGATTCCGTAGCATGATCTTGATGTACGGCGCTGGCAGTATGCTGTCAGCGCCGTTTTTGTTGACTATTCTGGTAATGCACTGGTAATGCCCACCAACTAGACTCTCCAACATGCAGTGCTTTTTTGTTGGAGGAGATACTCATGCACGACCATGTCGCACTACTCACCTTGGTTGCCCTTGATGGAATGGGTCCACAACGCATCAGCCGTCTTATCGACCATTTTGGCAGTCCCCACACTGTCATCAATGCATCGTTCAAAGAACTTCATCAAGCAGGATTACCAGTCCATCTCTGCACAGAATTGATCAAACATCGGCAACATTTTGATGGGGCTACTGAATATCAACGACTCCACGACAAAGGCATTCAACTGCTGACTCCCTATGATGATTACTATCCGCCTCTTCTCAAGCATATTGTCGTACCCCCGAGCATGTTGTTTGTCCGCGGAAGTATATCAGCCTTTGCACAGGCGAGTGTTGCGATTGTAGGAACACGACACCCAACGAGTTATGGACACGACGTCACTCGTCGACTCGCCAACGATCTGGCACAGCGCTCACTCTGCATTGTAAGTGGACTTGCCCTAGGTATCGACACCATTGCCCATCAGAGTGCGCTTGATAGCCATGGGGCAACGATTGCTGTGTTGCCGTCTGGTGTTGATTTGATTTATCCAGCAAGCAATCATGGATTGGCTGAACGTATCTTGGCCCACGAGCAAAGTGCACTCGTCAGTGAATTCTACCCCGGGACACGCGCCAGTGCCCCGCTTTTTCCTGCACGAAATCGCCTCATCAGCGGCCTATCGCACGCAACAATCGTCACTGAGGCAGGTGAGCGGAGTGGTGCGATGATTACCGTCAAAGCAGCCCTCGAACAAGGCCGTGAAGTCATGGCAGTACCCGGATCTGTCTTTGCGCCGAGTAGTGCAGGGTGCCTCGCACTTATTCATCAAGGTGCAACACCCGTGCGTCATGCAGATGATGTATGCGCAAGTCTCGGGTATGCCGCACCAACAACACACACCGACGATAGTTTTTTGCAACTCCTCAGCACTGCACGCCATATCGATGATATTTGTCGTATCACCAATCGCCACAGTGCCGACATTCTTGGTGAGTTGTTGATGCGTGAACTTCGTGGTGAAGTGGTTGATCAAGGAAATGGGTTTTATGTATGGCGTGGCGCATGACCCTCTATATACACATTCACAACAAAGCCCTTTATAATACATGTGAAAGATAGTGAGATACTGGTGCAGTCATGACAAATAACAATGCAGCAACATGGCGTGATTATAATTTTTTACTGGGAGTTGCGCTCGTTGGCCTACTCAGCTATAGCTTGGCAATGGTCTATAGCGCTACTCTGAATGACCCAATGACTGAAGGGTATTTTAGCCGTCACCTCTTTAATATTTTGGTAGGCTTTGCCGCCATGGCAGTTCTCACGTGGTTCGACTATCATGCCCTGCAAGGGTGGACATTCCCCCTGTATATCATCAGTATCGTTTTACTAACGACCGTGCTCGTATTCGGTAATGTACGTGGTGGTGCACAAAGTTGGATTGACCTCGGGCTCCGCACCGTACAACCCTCCGAACCAATCAAACTCATTCTTATCGTTGTACTTGCCGGGTTTTGGTCAAGTCAAGAACGACGCCTCGGCGAATGGCGTCCGTTTATTGGCAGTGTGGTATTGCTAGCGGTACCGTTACTCCTAGTCTTCATTCAACCGGACTTTGGCACATCTTTAGTTTTTGCCACCGTCTGGATTTTCATGAGCTGGACGGCTGGGATGCGCATTATACAATTTGTGTCGTTAGTTGCGCTTGCATCACCAGTGGCCTACTTTGGGTGGACATATATTCTAGCGCCGTACCAACGCACTCGTCTGCTCATCTTTTTGGACCCCATCAAGTACGACCCCGAACTCAAATCAGGGGCCTGGAATATCATCCAGTCATTGACTGCTATTGGCTCGGGTGGCCTAACCGGTCAAGGCTGGACTGATGGCGTGATGAGTCAAGGCAACTACTTGCCGGTGCAATACACCGACTTCATTTTTGCCATTACTGGCGAGGAGTTGGGCTTTATTGGCACATTCATCATGCTTCTTTTGCTCTGTTTGCTCGTATGGCAGGCCCTCGATATTGCAGCAAATGCACGCGATACATTTGGACGACTCGTGGCAACTGGCATCGCAGCCATGTTTCTTTGTCATATTTTGGTGAATGCTGGCATGAATATGAGCATCATGCCGATTACCGGTATCCCGTTGCCGTTTATTTCATACGGTGGCAGTTTCACCGTAACATCTTTTGCCGCCATTGGCCTTCTCCAAAGCATAGCGCTCTGGCGACGGCGCTATCATTTCTAGTGAGGGTATGATGAGTGATTACGCAAGTGCTGGGGTGAACATCGCTGAGGGCAACCGCGCGGTCGCATTAATGGCGGCAGCCGTGCAATCCACCTATACACCAGCCGTTGCCGCTGGCCTTGGTGCATTCGGCGGTTGCTTCGACTTAAGCAAAGCCGTCGATAATCTCCACGGCGCCATCCTCGTTGCCTCAACCGACGGCGTCGGCACCAAAACACTTGTGGCTGCCGCCTGCGGCGACTATCGCTTCATCGGTGCCGATTTGGTCAATCACTGTATCAACGACATCCTCGTGCAAGGCGCGCGCCCGCTCTTCTTCCTCGATTACATCGCCGTCGACAAACTCAAAGCCGAACAGGTCGCCACCGTTGTCCAAAGTCTATCGGCCGCTTGCAAGGCGGTCGGATGTGCCGTGCTCGGTGGCGAAACCGCCGAGATGCCTGGCGTCTACCGCGACAACACCTTCGATCTCGCCGGCACCATCGTCGGCGTCGTCGACCGCAACGCCATGCTACCACGCACCATCAGCGCAGGCGATGCGATTATCGCCCTGCCATCGACCGGCCTCCACACCAACGGCTATTCACTTGCCCGACGCATCGCCCCACTCCTCGGCGGCTACGATGCACGACCAAGCCAACTCAACGGCCAAAGCGTCGGCGAAGCACTCCTCGCCCCACATCGCTGCTACATTGCCGAGTACAACGCCCTGCAACAGGCCGGCGTGCCCGTACAGGCCATGGCTCATATCACGGGCGGCGGCGTCTACGACAATTTGCCCCGTGTCTTGCCCGAGGGGTGTGGAGCCGTCATCCGACGTGGTAGTTGGTCAATCCCACCGATTTTTGAGCTCCTTGTCGATGCCGGTCAAGTCGCCGAACACGACGCCTACCACGCCTTCAATATGGGGCTTGGCATGCTCGTAATTGTGCCAGCCCACGCCCAAACCGCCGCACTCGCCGCAGTCCCCGAGGCCACACTCGTCGGTGAGGTGGTTGCAGGCAATGGAGTCACGCTCGTATGAGTATCAGTGTTGAACGCGTAACATTACATGGGCGAGGCATCGCCTATAGCGATAGCGGGCCGCGCGATGGCATCCCCGTCTTGTTGTGTCACGGTCTGCCAGGTGCACACATCCAAGTGCCGTCACACACGGTTCTGCATCAACACGGCGTACGCATGATTATCATCGATCGGCCTGGGTTCGGCTACTCAGACCCACAGCCCAATCGCACCATCGACGGTTGGCGCCATGATGCGCTCGTCGTACTCGATCAGCTCGGCATCGAACGCGTCGTGTTACTACCGTTTTCAGCGGGTACGCCGTATGCGTTGGCCCTCGCCAGCAAACATCCTGAGCGCGTCAGCCGGTTGCACGTCGTGTCTGGCATGGGGCTAACCACCAAAGTCGATATAGCCCAAATGTCATGGTTCAATCGCATACAACACTCGTTCGGACATACCACGCCAGTATTTGTCAACGACATCGTGGCCTCAGTCAGCAACGTCGTCATCGGCAAAGGTCCCAAGGCCGGGCGCTTCGGCATCTGGCTGATGCGTAACACATTTACTCCCACCGAGAACATCTACGCCAAAGCACCTGAAGGTCAAGTTTTTCGTGATATGCTGGCAGAAAGTTTCAGACAAGGTTACCACAGCTATCTGCAGGATTTGGGGCTGATTACCGTTGACTGGGGTGTCGATGTCTCATCCATCACCCACCCAATCACCTGTTGGTACGGCGACGCCGACCGAATCACGCCACCGAGTGCCGGCGAAAAGATTCGACAGTATTTGCCCCAAACCACCATGCGCGTCTTTCCGGGAGTCGGCCATCTGTTAATTTTTATGCATTGGGATGAGCTCATCGCCCATCTCGCCAGCGAGGCCCACTCATGACACACGGCCCACTCCTTGCCGAGGGCAAGACCAAACAAATCTTTGCGTACGCAACCAACCCTGATTGGGCGGTCGTCGTCAGCAAAGATGCCATCACCGCTGGTGACGGCGCGCGGCGCCACACCATCCCCGGCAAAGGTGCACTGAGCGGTGCCACTACTGCCAACATCTTTGCGTTGCTGGTGCGCAATCAGGTGCCAACCCATTTCGTCGAGCGCCTCAGCGACACCGAGATGGTTGTCCAACGCTGTCAGATGATCCCCATCGAGGTCGTAACCCGCCGCCATGCCACCGGCTCGTATCTACGCCGCCACCCCGAATTCACCGAGGGGCATCGCTTTGACCCGCTGGTCGTCGAATTCTTTTTCAAAGATGATGCCAATCACGATCCACTCATGAGCATGGACGAGTTAATTCAGGCAAACATCGCTGACAAAGTAACGCTTGAACATATTATTGAAATCGCACAAAACGTATTTGTACTATTAGAGCGGGCGTGGCAGGCACAGCAGGTCACACTGGTTGACATGAAGATCGAATTCGGTCGTACCAACGCCGGCGAATTAGTCGTCGCCGACGTCATCGACAACGACTCGTGGCGCTTGTGGCCCCAAGGCAACAAAGACCAGATGCTCGACAAACAAGTCTATCGCAACATGCGCGAGGTGACTGACGAGGGGCTCGCCCAAATCAAAGCACTCTATGCCACCGTCAAGGCCTACACCGACACCTGGATCTAAGCTGATGCCGGTCACTCGTATTGAGTGACCGGCGTATTTTTAATTCAACAGTGTTGCCATCACCACCACGTTATGGCGGTTACCGTGGCGATCACGGGCGTGGTTACGTAGCGTGCCCTCAATGCGGAATCCGAGGCGTGAAAAGATGGCTTGGCCGCTTTTTTGGGCCTCGAGCATCTCAGCTACGACTTTACTCGCTTGGAGTTTTTGGGCCTTGGCAAAAATCACATTTCCCATGGCCCGCCCAAGTCCGAGACGCCGCCACGAATCACCCACAATCAACTGCACGTTAGCCACATGACTCGCTCGCCCCGTCAAGGCGCGTACCGAAGCATACGCAGCAATACGATCGCCATCAACTGCTACAACTTGTCGCCAGTGCTCAGCTCCCGAGGCGTTGACAAGACGCGCGACGGTATCGACACTACGCAGATCATTCTCGAGGTACATCCAGTCATCTTGGGGCAAGGCCTCGCCAAACGCCAATAGCCGCGCTTTATCGTCAGCCTGCAAGGGACGAATAATGACAACGCGCCCGTCGTTCAGCGTAACTGGTGGGACCAACATCGGCACATCGCTCATAATACTCCCCTATCGGTGTGTGAACTTGGTATGATACGTATCATAGTTGAATCGTTCTTTGCTCGTCAACCTATGGAGAAAATTCTCATGACCACCTTGCCCCATTGGCGTACCGACACGCCCTTTGCTGACATCAACGATCCAGCCCTGACCGAGGCCATTCAGCACCTCGACACCCAGATCGACCAGGCTACGGCACTTTTTGACCGCCATCAGGTCACCAAACACGATACCCCACAAGTCGTAGCAGCTGATGTGGTTGAGGCAGTGCTCCAATCCTTGGCCGACATCTACGAGCGGGCCCGCACCATCAACGCCTACATCTACAGCTTTGTCAGCACCAACTCGCGCGACAGCGTGGCTCAAGCGCGTCTCAGTGAATTACGCCAACGCCTTGTCAAGCTCAGCCAGCTGGGCACGCGTCTTACCGCCTGGGCCGGCACGCTCGACGTGGCCACGCTGGTCAGCCAATCGCGCTACATCGAGACACATCGCTTCATGCTCGAAGAGTCAGCCCGCCGCGCTAAGCACCAAATGTCGCCCGAGGCCGAGGCCCTCTCGACCGAGCTCAACGTCAGCGGCGGTGGCGCCTGGGCTCGCTTGCACAGCAACATTACCTCACAGCTGAGCGTGCAATTTGACGGCAAAAGCCAGCCGATGAGCGCTATTCGTGCGTTGGCGTACGATAGTGACAGCGAGACACGTCGCGCGGCATTTGAAGCCGAGCTTGCCACGTGGAAAGAGACCTCGATGCCGCTGGCCATGGCCATCAACGCCATCAAAGGCGAGGTCAACACGCTGGCCACACGCCGGGGCTTCGCTAATCCGGTCGATATTTCGCTCCTCGACAATCGCATGGATCGGGCCACACTCGACGCTATGCTGGGCGCTGCCCACGACAGCTTCCCCATCTTCCGGCGCTATTTGCAGGCCAAAGCGCGCCTTCTCGGCGCCGGCACGCAATTGCCGTGGTACGACCTGTTTGCGCCGGTCATCACCAGCAACCAAAGCTGGAGCTACCAAGAGGCCACCCAGTTCGTGGCAGCACAGTTCCACGCCTATTCGCCACGCATGGGGGCCTTTGCTGAGCGCGCATTTGCGGATGGCTGGATCGATGCCGAGCCACGCATGGGCAAGGTCGACGGTGCGTTTTGTATGGGACTCCAAGGCGAGGAGTCGCGCGTGTTGATGAACTACAAGCCGTCAATTGGCAGCATCATGACGCTGGCTCACGAGCTCGGCCACGCCTACCACAACCTCAACTTAGCCAGTCAAACGCCGCTCAACCGCGACACACCGATGACCCTGGCCGAGACAGCGAGTATCTTCTGCGAGACCTTGACCCAAGCAGCAGCCCTTGAGCAGGCCGACGAGGCCGGCAAGCTCGAGATTCTCGAGTCATCACTGCAACGCTCCTGCCAAATCGTGGTCGATATCACCAGCCGCTACTTGTTTGAATCACGGTTGTTCGAGCAACGGCGCCAGCGCGAGCTTTCGGCTGATGAATTATCAAACCTGATGACGCAGGCCCAGCGTGAGACATACGGTGATGGCTTGCAAGAGAGCACCCTGCACCCGTACATGTGGGCCGTCAAGGGGCACTACTACAGCACCGGGCGCTCGTTCTACAACTACCCGTATATGTTCGGTCAACTCTTCGGCATGGGTCTGTACGCCATCTACCGCAACGACGCCGCCAACTTCACCGACCGCTACGACACTCTGCTCAGTAGCACCGGCAAAGGCGATGCCGCCACGTTGGCCCGCACCATGGGCATCGACATTACCCAACGCGCCTTCTGGGAGGGGAGTTTGGCAGTAGTTGCCGACGAAGTCGCCCAGTTCGAGGCCGTGGTCAACGCCAAACTCGGCGCATAATCGCACAATCAACCCCGGCGCAGGCGTGCCTGCGCCGGGGTTTGAGTTGGGAGAGATACCCTCATGCCGATTGTTATTATGGCGTATGATCCACAGTGGCCAGTACGTTTTGCCCAGCTGGCTGCGCCTATCCAACAACACCTACATCATCACAAAGTAACTATCGAACACGTCGGCAGTACCGCAGTGACAGGGCTGGCCGCCAAGCCGGTGATTGACATGGATATCGTTGTGCACGATGTAGACGCCATCCCGGTGATCATCGCAGACCTCGCCACCCTCGGATATGTGCATCGAGGCGATTTGGGCATTGCCGGGCGCGAGGCGTTTTATGCGCCGACACACCTGCCTCGTCACCATCTGTATCTTGGGCACCAAGATTGCCCGAGTATCCGTAATCACCTGCTCGTCCGCGATTATTTGCGCCAGCATCCACAGGCCGTGACGGCGTACACCACGCTCAAACAGCAGCTTGCCCAAGCCTGTGGCGATGATATTGATGCCTACGTGGCCGGCAAAAGTCAGTTCCTCGCTGACATCTTGCGCACCCAAGGCATGGCCGCACACGACGTCGATGCCATCATCAACCAAAATCAACCACCTACATACACAACGCTGCCCCGCCCATAATGCCAATCACGTCGCCTAACGCAGCCGGACGTAGCTCGACCTGTTTGCTCAAGGCCCGATAGGCCATCACGCGGCGCACCGGCCCAAACAGTTGTTCACCGGCATTAGTCAAGCCACCGCCGATGACAATCACCCCTGGGTTGAGCAAATTGCTCGCCGACGATATGCCCACACCCAGCCATTCCATGGCCGTGCCCCAAATCTGCTGTGCCACCACGTCACCAGCGGCAGCCGCCTCGGCGACATCACGGGCCGTAATCGTAGCCGAATCGCGATCCTTGAGGCTCGGTGGGATATTGGCGCGCGCTTCGCGCGCAATCGACAACCCCGACGCCAACGACTCGAGGCAGCCATTGCCGCCACAAGCACAGGCTGGGCCGTCCGGTTTGAGAATCGTATGCCCGACCTCGCCGGCCCAGGCATGCTCACCGCGATGCAATGCTCCGTTGATAATCACACCACCACCGATGCCCGTGCTCACCGTCAAGTAGAGCATGTGGCGGCACCCTTGACCGGCACCAAAACGGTATTCGGCCAGCCCAGCCGCATCAGCGTCGTTGGCAATTACTCCTGGCACGCCAAAGGCCTGCTCACAGCGCTCGGCCAGCGGCATCCCCTCCCAACCGGGGATATGCATCGACAAGCGCACGGTGCGGCCATCAGCCTCAACCGGGCCACCAAACGAGACACCCACTGCGCCAATCGGGCGCTCACTCTGACTGATGAGTTGATCGGCAAGCGCTCGCATCGCTGCCCAACCCGTCTCGGCCCCGCCTGCCGGCGTAGCAGCGCGAAGCGACTGCACCACTCGACCGGTGCTCGTATCGACGATGCCAGCGGCGAGTTTGGTGCCACCAAAGTCAAGTCCGAGTACGTACGTCATAGGCTACGAATCCGGTTGGCCAAATTGACCGCCAAGGCATGACACAAGGCAATATGCACATCCTCGACCTCGGGCATGAATGAGCTCGGCGCCACAAAAGCGATATCAGCGACGTCGGCCAATTTGCCACCGCCGAAGCCGCTCATGCCAATCACGCTCCCGCCGTTGGCGTGCACCCAGGCGGCAGCGTTGAGGACATTGGGCGAATTGCCGCTCCCCGAGATTGCCACCAGCGTGTCACCCGGGCGATAGAACAACGGCAACCGTTCAACAAAGACTTGGTCATAAGCTGTGTCGCTACCCCAAGCGGTGACCAGTGGCCTATTGTCGGTCAAGGCAATAGCACGGAATCGGCGTTGGCCGGGCACCACCGTCCACTTGCCCAAATCACAGACAAAATGCGAGGCCGATGCAGCCGATCCGCCGTTGCCACACACAATCACGCTCCCGTCACGTTGATACGTCTGCCACAACGCCTCAAGAATCGCGTCGCTCCGGTCGTGGGGCACTTGCGCTAAAACTTTGGCCAGATTCGCAAAATACTCCTGCATCATTGCACTCCTCCGTCTGTATTTTTGATTCAAAAGGGAAGGTCGGTGACCTTCCCTTGCCATGACATATTTCCATCGGTTGCTAGGCAAAAAAGCGATACTTAAACAGCGCCCATATCGCCCAAAATCCCTGCGATGGCTTCATCTTTTTGCCCTCTTCGTAGGTGCGCCCGATATAGCTGACCGGCACCTCATAAATCCGATGCTTGCGCAACAGGATTTTTGCGGTAATCTCCGGCTCAATCCGAAAGTCGTTGCTCTCTAACGGAATATTCTTGATAATGTCTGCACGAAATGCCTTGTAACACGTCTCCATGTCGGAAATCCAGCAGTTAAACAAGAAGTTCGTCAAGAATGTCAAAAACTTATTGCCCAATGCATTCCAAAAGTACATCCCCGTATGACGACCCATAAAGCGCGAGCCGAACACCACGTTCACACGGCCGTCCATAATCGGTCCGACCACCTCGTGGTAATCGTTCGGGTCGTACTCAAGATCTGCATCTTGAATGATAACAATATCGCCACTTGCCTGGGCGATCCCCGTGCGCACCGCAGCTCCTTTGCCTTGATTGCGCTCGTGCCGAACAACACGCATATGGGGATCGTTGAGTAGCTCTGTAGCCAAGACTGCAGGCGTATTATCAGACGAGCAATCGTCGACCACAATGATTTCTTTGGCAATGGGCACCGCACGCACCTTGGCCAAGATAAGCGGCAATGACTCTGCTTCGTTATAGCAGGGCATAATCACAGACAACAACATACCATTCCTCTTTTAGGCGATACGCCCCACAAAACGCTCAATCCGCTCAAGTGCCGTCTCAATATTATGCATCGATGAGGCATAACACAAACGCACAAACCCAGCCCCACTCGGGCCGAACACATCACCAGGGATGACTGCTACGTGTTCCTCGGTCAACAGCCGCTCACAAAAATCAGCACTGCTCAACCCGGTGCTCCGAATATCAGGGAACACATAAAACGCCCCGCGTGGCTCGAACGTCGGTAGCCCGATCCGGCGCAAGCCGGCCACCAACACCTGCCGGCGCTGATCGTATTCGTTGACCATGTGTTGCACATCGGCTTCGCCATGCAAAAGCGCTGCCAAACCGGCATATTGGGCGGCAGTTGGCGCCGACATGATGCCGTATTGATGCACCTTGCGCACCGCCCCACAGATATCGGCCGGGGCAGCCAACCAGCCCAAGCGCCAGCCTGTCATGGCATAGGCTTTGGAGAAGCCGCCCATCAATACGGTCAAATCGCGAGCGCCCTCACAGGATGCCGCACACACGTGCTCGACGCCATACACGAGTCGATCATAAATTTCGTCAGACAACAACACCAACTCATGTGCCCGCGCAATATCAACAATCGCCTGCATGCGCGCTTGGTCAATCACCGCACCCGTCGGATTGTTGGGGTAGCCAATCAAGATCGCCTTGGTACGTGGCGTAATCGCCGCCTCGATGGCCTTAGGATCAACCATAAACTCATCTTCGACATGCGTCGGTACCGTCACCGGTACGCCGCCCGCAAAGACAACACACGCGGTGTAGGCCACAAAGCACGGTTCGGGTACAATCACCTCATCGCCAGGGTTAATCAGCGATAGCATCGCTTGTTGGAGGGCCTCGCTGACACCCACGGTAATCAAGATCTCTTCTTCGGGGTCATACTGCACGCCGTATTTGGCCTGCAAGTGGTCAGCCACCGCCCGGCGCAACTCAATCAAGCCTGAGTTTGAGGTATAGGCCGTTTTACCGGCTGTAATCGAGTCAATCGCCGCTTGGCGGATATGGTCGGGCGTCACAAAATCAGGCTCGCCAATACCCAATGACACCACATCGTGCATTTGCGCCGCAATATCAAAAAAACGCCGAATTCCCGATGGGGGGACATCGTGGATACGTTGCGCCAACCGATTCTTCATCCCGCTCATTCTCCTCACACATCACCCAAACAACACATCCTACCACACTAACCAATCAGATTCATAATCGCTCGTGAAACACCAGGGAACGCAGCGCTAAAGCGTGCTAACAACGCACTCGTGCCTGGTACGATCACCTCACCATGGGTACGACGCGCAATCGAACGCACTACCGCATCGGCTACTTGATCGCTGGTACAGGTGCTCAACGCCGCAGCGCGGGGATATTTTTCGTTCGGTGCATGTTGCTGGAACCCAGTCTGCGCCACACCAGGACACAAAATCGTACACGTCACGCCCGTGTTGGTGAGTTCTTGTTGCAACGTACGCCCAATTGCCACCAAGGCAAATTTGCTAGCGCTGTAATAGGCCATATTGCGCGCTGCCACCAGCCCGGCCATCGAGGCCATCATCACCACATGCCCGCGCTTGTGCGCCAACATCTCCGGCAAAAACGCCCGCGTACAGCGCACTGCGCCATATACATTGACATCCATCATCCGTTGCAAATCGCTCAGTGGGGCATCAACGAGTGCATCAAAATAGCCGAATCCAGCGTTATTCACAATCGTATCGACCTCACCAAACCGTTGCGCTTCTGCAACCAGATGTGCAACATCACTATCACTCGTCACATCAGCGGTGACCGCCAACGCACGCGATGTACCACCTAGTTCGCTGACCATTGCGTGCAGTTTGTCGGTGGAGCGGGCCGCCAAAACCACCTTGGCGCCTTGAGCCACTGCTTTGCGGGCAATATCCGCGCCAAATCCACTGGATGCACCGGTAATTACGACCACGCGATTGGACAACGTCATGCCACACCTCTCTCACACACGCATACGTCACATACTCTCGTTCGATTATACCCTATCTGCTTTGGTATCATACATATCTGCATTTGAAGAAAGACCGACCCCATGCAACGTATCATGATTCTCGGATCCGGCGGTGCCGGCAAATCAACCTTGGCGCGCCACATTGGTCACGCCCTCAATATCCCGGTCACCCACATCGACCGACTGTTTTGGCAACCAAACTGGCAAGCCGTTGATCGTGAGACGCTGATTGTCCGCCAACAGGCCATTGTCACCCAACCACAGTGGGTCATGGACGGTAACTACACCGGCACACTCGACATCCGTCTCGCCTATGCCGATACCGTCATTGTCCTCAACATGCCACGATGGTTGTGTTTGTATCGTGTGATTATGCGCCGCATCAAATATCACAACCAAACCCGACCCGACATGGGTGCCGATTGCCCAGAGCAGCTCACGTGGGAGTTTTTGCGATTTATCTGGAACTACCCCACGCGCATTCCAGCCCTCAAATCACGCCTAGCCGCCTTGCCCGACACACACGTCATCTTCTTGAATTCGCCCACTGAGGTCAAGGCTTTTATTACACAGGTATCCACACACAAACAGAGTAGAGTACAATAAAGAAGGAGCGTTCAACTACAAGTTAAGGGGATTACTATGTCACGCACGATTGTGTCAACTGACCAAGCTGCACCAGCCATTGGGCCATACTCACAGGCCGTCATGACCGATACGATGGTCTACTGCTCAGGCCAAATTCCATTGACTCCAGCCGGTCAAATGGTCGATGGCGACGTTACCGCCCAAACCGAGCAGGTACTCTCAAATGTCAAGGCTGTATTGGCAGCCGCTGGCAGCTCGCTCGAGAAGGTCGTCAAAGTCACCGTCTTCTTACACGATATGAACGATTTTGCAGCCATGAACGCAGTCTACGGCAAGTACTTCACCAGCAACCCACCAGCACGCTCAACAGTCCAGGTAGCCCGCTTACCACGTGACGCCAAGGTCGAAATCGAAGTCACTGCCCTGCGCTAAATCTGGTAATGCACCAGACATGCACCTCTGTCATGCTTGCCTCAGTACATTCGTATGCTGATGGAGGCAAGCATGACGCAGTATCTCTGGCAGTTTGGTGTTATCGGGATTATCATTGTCGCGCTCTTGGCGACCAACTCAGCCCAACAACATGCCCAAATAGTCGTTCCGGCGCTCACCGGCGACAGCGTCGTTTTGCGCACCACCCACGGACGGATTGTGCTGATTGACACCGGCAACGACGCTCCAAAACTCCTTGAATTTATTGGTACATATCGCCGTCAAATTCATACCACCCCCGTTGACTCCATCATCATCACACAGTCTGGTGTTGCGTGGCAGGGCAGTCTCACTGCATTAGTCATGCGTGGCGTACGTCACATCATCTGGCTCCCTGCAAGTCATGCTGATGGCTCTGTTTTTTGTGCATCATACAGCACGATCACCTGTACATACGCCACAAGCACAGATATGTGGCATGTAGATGGCATAACGATTCATGTAGCAGGTCAACACTCACTCTGGGTTGTATGGAGTACGGGTCAAATACTGATTGCCCATAGTGGCCTTGAACCAATACAAACACCAACACACCACTCAATAACCGGTGTAATTTATCCTTGGCGCATTGAGCCACCATTATCCTTTCATCAACAAGCACAAGTTGCGTTTGTGCTTTATAGTGATGGCATGCGTCCAACACATAGCGCCCGCCGAAGCATGGCCCAACGACGTGTCGGACATGAGCAATTACTCCACGAACACATTGATGGTGATATCTACATTTCGCTCACCAATCATACGTATATCGAGCGCATCCCGACTCCTTAGCTGTATTTATTCCACACAAAAGGACTGTATGTGAGTAATACCAATCTGTTTGTCATTGCCGTAGTCATCAGCATTCCCATTCTGGGCGTAATCATGTGGGCATGGCAGCGCTGGTGGCAAGATCGTGAGGCGTCATCGATGTCACGCTTCATCAAAAACAGTAGCATTCCTATCGCCGCTAATTTGTTCGGGCGCGTCTTAGATCTGGGGTTTGCCGCCGTCACTTTGCGCGCGCTTGGCCCGACCGCAAGCGGTGCCTGGAGTTTTGTGGCGTTAATTACCAGCATGTACCTTGTGACCATCATAAACTGGGGACTCAATGACTTGGCTGTACGCGAAGCTGCGGCCAACCCACAACACGCTGGGCGCTTGTTTGGTATCGGATTGGCTATGCGATGGATTATGGCAGCCGTTGTCACACCACTTACGCTTATCGGCTTGTGGATGTTGCAGGATATCATGCCACCACTCAGCAGTGGCACCTTTGTTGCACTTATCCTGCTTTTGCTCCATTTGTGGCCTGCAGGGACTGCCGCCGCCGCCAGCGCATCATTTCAGGCAGCCCAACGTATGGAGATACCCGCCCTCGTCGTGGTATTCACGAGTCTTGTTCGCACCATCATCGGGGTAC
The DNA here is from genome assembly GCA_964469045.1 of uncultured Klebsiella sp. GTDB lineage: Bacteria > Chloroflexota > Chloroflexia > Chloroflexales > Roseiflexaceae > UBA965. The sequence goes on along the minus strand of CAYXXK010000043.1, from coordinate 2,284 downwards.
TTCTCGTATGGACATTCACTGACAACGAGTCACGCATTGTTGCAATGGGCGCAGTCGCCCTCGGAGCAACGCTGTTAAATGCGGTGTTATTGTGGTGGCTTCAGCGCAAGTATCTGTTTGTGGCCGGTCCAGTGTGGGATTGGCCGGCAATGCAACGCCTCTGGCGCGAAGCGTTTCCACTTCTGCTAAATAGTCTTTTGCTCACCGTATTTTTTCGCTTTGATGCCGTATTGTTACGCGCCATCGCCGGAGACACGGTACTTGGGCTGTACGACGCAGCGTACAAAGTCATCTCACTCACCCAAATCATCCCACCATATGTCGTAGGTGCCCTTTTTCCACTGCTTGCCCAACGTGCAGCGCATCAACCTGACACCGTAGCACCACTCGTACGCCGTGCCATGCTTGTATTGCAATGGGTGGCGTGGATGGGGGTTGCAACGGTTACCATCATGGCCAACGATCTCATTTGGCTCCTCGGAGGTACGCAATACCTCCCTGAGGCCGCCAATCTTTTGCGTGTCCTCATCTGGTATCTCCCCCTGTCATACACCACTGGAGTCGTTCAATACGCATTAATTGCCACCAAACAACAACGAAGTATCACGTGGGCATTTGCCGTAGGAACACTCGTCAATCTCATCGGCAATACGGCACTCATTCCAGTATTTGGTGGCTATGCAGCAGCAGGAATGACGATTATCACCGAAATTGCCTTGATTGCAGCGCTCTGGCCTACATTGGTGCGCATCCAACTCACCATCCCTATCATCCCCATGCTCCACAGTGCAGGCGTTACTGTTGTCATCACTGCGGTCGGATGGTGGCTCAGCACCGTTGGCGTCCCCGCTATAATCATGGCATTCATTGCTGTCAGTGCCATTGCTATCAGCGCACACATGTTAGGGACACTCGATCGCGCGATTTATAATGTATTAGGGCAAATCAAAAGCCGGATTCAGTAGCGATGTTAGCCACACAATGCTATACTAGCGATGGTGTTAGTGCTGACACTGTCGCTCAAAGAGGAGTTACTTATGAGTTCCGTTCACGCCGAGAATGCCTATCGTAATGCGCAGCGCCAATTCGATATCGCTGCCGACATTCTCAATCTCGACCACGGCTACCGCAAGTTATTGCGCGTTCCCCACCGTGAGTTCACCGTCAATTTCCCCGTCAAAATGGATGATGGTCGTGTCGAAATGTTCACCGGCTATCGAATTCAACATAATTTGACCCGCGGCCCCGCCAAAGGCGGTATCCGCTACCACCCAGATACCGATATCGACGAAGTTCGCGCCTTGGCTATGCTCATGTCATGGAAGTGTGCCGTCGTCAATATCCCCTATGGTGGCGCCAAAGGTGCAGTCGTCGTCGATCCGGCCAAGCTCTCACTCGGTGAAGTCGAGCGCCTCACCCGACGCTACGCCACCGAAATCAGCTTCATGATTGGCCCCGACAAAGACATCCCAGCCCCCGACATCGGCACCAACGCCCAAATCATGGCTTGGATCATGGACACATACTCGATGCACATCGGCCACACCGCTCCTGCAGTCGTCACCGGCAAACCCATCAACATCGGTGGATCACATGGGCGCCGTGAGGCCACAGCCCGTGGCTTAGTCTATGTATTACGTGAAGCGTGTGAGCAAGCCAACATCAGCATTGCCGGTGCCAAAGTCGTTATCCAAGGCTATGGTAATGTCGGTGGTACCTCGGCCATGTTGCTCGAAGACATGGGCGCCAAAATCGTTGGCGTCGCCGATCGTGGCGGCGGTGTTGCCAACCCCAAAGGACTCGATTTGCGCGCACTTCAAGCGCACTACGAAAAGACTGGCACAGTTGCAGGCGCCCCCGGTGGCGACGAAATCAGCAACGCCGAGTTACTCGAGTTACCGTGTGACATCCTCATCCCTGCGGCCATCGAAAACCAAATCACCATCCGCAACGCCGATCGCATCAAGGCTCGCATCATCATCGAGGCCGCCAACGGTCCGACTACCCCTGATGCTGACGCCATCCTGTTCGATCGTGGCGTTTTGGTCATCCCCGATATTTTGGCCAATGCTGGCGGTGTCACCGTCAGTTACTTCGAGTGGGTTCAAGGCTTGCAAGAGTTCTTCTGGACTGAACGCGAAGTCAATGCCCAGCTCGAGCGCATCATGGTTAATGCCTTTGAGACCGTCCACGAGATGGCACAGTCACGCCGCACCACCTTGCGCACTGCTGCATATCTCTTGGCAGTTGACCGTACTGCCGAAGCCTATCGCGTCCGCGGGAT
>CAYXXK010000042.1:24707-25867 GCA_964469045.1 uncultured Klebsiella sp. | reverse complement strand
TCCAAGGCTTCTTCGGCGATCCGACGGATGTGCCGTTGGCCATCCGCGCAGAGATGTGATGGATCGTGTGGGCGTTGGGACTTGGATGGATCGCGTAAGGCATAGCCTTACGCGATCATTTTCTTACCATTTCATCACCCAAAACCACTTCAAATTCATTTTGAATATTCAAATCAATTTGAACTAATTATTCCCCCCGCCTGAACGACCACTCGTCATACTCGGCCACCTTGGTGAAGCCGAGCTTTTGGTAGAGCGCAATAGCCGCCGCATTGCTGGCACTCACGTTGAGGCCGATATGGCTGATCCCTTGCTCGTGCATGGCCCGAATCAGGTGCGCACAGCTGCTGCGGGCCAGGCCCTGGCCACGCAGGTCGGGGTGGGCGGTGACGTTGCCCAAGGCGGCCACGCCCTCGCTGACCGAGACCACGTGAATGCCCGAGGCCGCAATCAGCTCACTCCCCTGCCAGATGCCCGTATAAAATCCGGTTTGGACCATGCGTTCATCGAACCAGTTGCCCGGGTATGCCGCCGCGTACAGCCGATGCAACGCGGGTACGTCGGCCACGCTCAACAACTGCGCTCGCCCGTCGTCGTGTCGCAACGCCTGATGCACGTCGGCGAGCCCCATTTTGTGATAATGCCCGTGCGGCTCAACCTGGTAGCGCTCGCGCATCACTTGCGCCGTGTCGGCATCGACATGGGCATATAAGGCACTCGGCAGAAGTCTGAACAACGCCCGCACAAAGGCATCGTGATCGCTACGATCGGGGTTGGCGTGCGTCAGGATGACGGGCTCTTCGAAGGGGATGTAGATGAGCGCCAACTGCTCGATGCGCCCGTCGACCTCCCAGCCGTACCACAACGTGTTGGGCCAGAAGAAATCATCCAAGTCGCCGATTTCGTAGATATAGCGCAACGGTTGCCGCAGGGCGAACTCGCGAATGCGTGCTTTGTCGTGAATCGAAATCACCTGTGCCATGGGTTTTTACCTCACCATATGCAGAATTGCCCTCATTGTACCCGAGTAGCACGCTTGATTGCCTGATGAGCTGGTGACATATGTATTGTAGGGTGATAACCGTAGGGGCGTCCGACAGGGCGTCCGTATCCGTCCGGTGTCCACACGCAGAGGGTACGATGTAGGGGCGTCCGACAGG
>CAYXXK010000042.1:0-24607 GCA_964469045.1 uncultured Klebsiella sp. | reverse complement strand
CCGTATCCGTCCGGTGTCCACACGCAGAGGGTACGATGTAGGGGCGTCCGACAGGGCGCCCGTATCCGTCCGGTGTCCACACGCAGAGGCGCTGGGTCGCAGAGGGTACAATGTAGGCGCCCGCATATACACACCTGCGCCCGATGAGGCGTATACTAGGATTCATGCTGACACTGTACATTGTTTCAACTACACTGCTCATCCTTGCGCCGGGCACCAACATGGTGATGATGCTGGCGCTCGCCAGTAGCCACGGCGCCGCAGCCGGGCGCTGGGCCGCCCTCGGGTTGGCCTGTGGCGTCCTGCTCCACACCACACTGGCGGCCACCGGCGGTGCCGTGGTGATGCAACAATGGCCGGCCGCACTGAGGTGGATCCAACTCGCCGGTGGTCTGTATCTCGTGTGGCTCGGTGGTACCATGCTCTACCGGCAGCTGTTTGGGCAGACGAGTAGGGGTGTGGCGACGACTACCGCGCGCGTACAGACGCCGTTTGTGCAGGGCGTGCTTTCGAGTATTACCAACACCAAAACACTGGTCTTGTTTGTCAGCTTTTTGCCGCAATTTATGGAGCCAGCGCAGGCCATTGCACCACAATTCGTGGTGTTGGGAGTTATCTACGCCGGCTTGACGTTGATTATTTATGGCGTGATTGGTAGTCTGGCCGGCTGGGCCGGCAGTTGGTTGCAACGACCACTGGTGCAGCGCATCATGCGTGGTATGGCCGGCGTGGTAATTGCTGGGCTAGGTATATGGGGAATCGTCGGTGCATAAAGGGGCGCAACATGTATAGATTGAGTTTGCTTGTCATAATTGTGATTTGTTTGGTCGGGTGTGGGCAACAGGTGCAGCCCATCGCCGATGTGGCCACGGCGACGTCAGTCCCGCCGACGGCGAGTGTCACGCCTGAGCCGAGTGCCACGCGGGTGCCGAGTGCTACGGTGCAACCGAGTGCGACACCTGAGCCGACAGCCACTACCATCCCGACGGCCACGCTGGTGCCCACGACCGCAGTCGGCGCAGTGACGCAAATGATGGTCGAGGCGACCGCCGTGGCCGAGACGACGTTCCGCTATGTGTTCCCGGTGCAGGATGCGCCAGTCAGCTACGTAAATTACCACCACGACTACCCGGCCAACGACATCATGTGCCCAATTGGCAGCACGTTTGTGGCCGTGACAGATGGGGTGGTTGAGTTTGTGGCATACGAGGATGCATGGACATACCAATCGACCGATCCGGCCCTCAAAAGCGGCCTGGCGGTGGCGATTATTGGCGATGACGGCGTGCGCTACTACGGATCGCACCTAAGTGCGATTGCCGAGGGAATTGCGCCGGGTGTGCGTGTGCAGGCGGGGCAAGCCTTGGGGTTGACGGGCGATTCGGGCAATGCCAAGGGCACTGATCCGCATGTGCACTTTGGGATTTCGCGGCCAACCTACCCCGAGGATTGGCAGGTGCGGCGCGGTGAGATGAACCCATACATGTTTTTGCAGGCGTGGCAGAACGGCCAAGCGCTCCAGCCACGTTTTGGACCATGACAGCATATATGTTGTCATATATGCTCATGATATTTGAGGGTGTGTAGTGACGTTTGTTTGGTACGCTACGTGTGGGGGTGACAAATCGAGAGAGACGCAGCAACACTGCGTCTCTCTCGATTTTGGTAAAGAAGTGTCGTCGACGTGTGCTACAAATCGGCCTGACGACCCGAAATGCTGATGCGATCGTTGTTGGCGATGCGCGCGCGCAACTGGGTCAACAGGTCGTCAACCTTCTCGGGGGTGTCGAGGTTGCCGTAGTAATCGAGGTTGGCCTGGAGCATCGGGGCTTTGTCACAGGCGGCCAAACACTTGACGCGTTGGAGCGTGAAGAGCCCATCCGGCGTGGTTTGGTCGCAGTGGATGCCCAACTTGCTCTCGAGGTTGCGCACCAAGTCCTCGCCACCGCAGAAAGCGCATGGCACGTCGTCACAGACCTGCAACACCATCTTGCCGACTTTGTCGTCGTAGAGCAGGGTGTAAAAGCCCACAACCTCGAAGACATCGGTCGGTGGCACGTCAATGATTTGGGCGACCTCGCGGATGGCCTCGTCGGTCAAGCGCCCATAGGTGTCTTGAGCGATGTAGAGAAGCGCCAAAATCGCGCTGCGCTTTTGTGGGTAGCGGGCCAAGATGGCATCAATCTCAGCACCATGTTGTTGACGGAGTGACATACGGTTGTCCTACTCAAATAGCGGGTACCCGCTTAGCGATCTACTTCTCCCAACACGGGATCCATTGAGGCAATCAAGGCAACCAGGTCGGCGACCAACTGGCCTTTGGCCATGTGGGGTAGCGACTGCAGGTTGATGAACGACGGTGTGCGCAGGTGCACGCGGTATGGCTTGGGGCTACCATCGCTGACGATGTAGGTCGCCAACTCACCACGGGGTGATTCGATGGCTGCCAAGGCCTCGCCACGGGGTGGCTTGAAGCCCTCGGTCCACAACTTGAAGTGGTGGATGAGCGACTCCATGCTATGCGTGATTTCAGTCTTGGGTGGTGGTGCCACTTTGCGGTCGCTGGTGACATATGCACCAGGCCCCATGTCTTTGAGGCGCTGCCAGGCTTGGGTGGCAATCTTGACGCTCTCGCGCATTTCGGCCACACGCACCAAGTAGCGGTCGTAGATATCGCCGTTTTTGGCGACCGGCACGTTGAACTTGTAGGTCTCGTAGCCACAGTACGGCATGTCTTTGCGCAGGTCCCACGAGACGCCCGTGGCGCGCAAGCCGGGGCCGGTTAGGCCGTACTGGATGGCGGCAGCGGTGTCGATGGCGCCAATACCCATGGTGCGCTCTTGCCAGATGACATTGTTGGTGAGGAGCGCCTCGTACTCGTCGATGCGGGCTGGCATGATGTCGAGCAACGCTTTGACGGTCGGCAAAAAGTTGCTGGGCAGGTCGTAGGCCAAGCCACCCACGCGGAAGTAGCTGGTCATCATGCGGGCACCCGAGACCATCTCGAAGATGTCGAGAATTTGCTCGCGTTCGCGGAAGCCGTACAAGAAGACGCTCATGGCCGCCAAGTCGAGGGCGTGAGTGCCCAACCAGACCAAGTGGCTCGAGATGCGTTGGAGTTCGACCAACAAGACGCGAGCCGTGGTGGCACGCTCGGGGATTTCACAAGCGAGCAACTTTTCGACAGCCAGCACGTAGCTCAAGTTGTTTGAGAGCGGTGCGAGGTAGTCGGTACGATCGGTCATGACCACCGCTTGCTGGTAGGTCTTGTACTCCATGTTCTTTTCGATGCCGGTATGCAAAAAGCCGAGGTCAGGAGCCACGTTGACGACCGTTTCGCCGTCAAGCTCGACCACCAAACGCAACACACCGTGGGTGCTGGGGTGGTGGGGACCCATGTTGAGTACCATCGTCTCGGTCTTGCCGGCAAGGGCTGGCGCCGTGATGCTTTTGGGTGATGGTACTGATAATGAATGGTCAATCGTCGTCATATAACTCCCTCCCCTTTACTCTTTGGCAAAGGGCTTGCGGGCATAAATCTGGTCGTCGTTGATGTTGAACGCCACCTCTTCGTAGCCGAGGGGCACATCTTTGCGCTGTGGATGACCGTTCCAGTCATCGGGCATCAAGATACGCTCGAGGTTCGGGTGACCATCGAAGATGATGCCGAACATGTCGAAGGCCTCGCGCTCTTGGTAGTTAGCCGTCTGCCATACGCTAGTCAAGGTTGGTACATGGATGTTGTCAGTGGGTACGCCGACTTTGAGGCAGACGCGGTGGCGGTTTTTGAAAGAGAGCAGGTGGTAGACAACCTCGAAGCGTGGCGTACGACCGAGATAGTCGACGGCACACAGGTTCTCGAGGAAGTTGTAGGCCAACTCGCTGTCATCGCGCAAAAAGGTGGTAACCTCGACGATGAGTTCGCGGGGGACGCCAATGGTGATTTCACCACTGCGTGTTTCACCGATGGTGCCCAGTTTGTCAGCAAAGCGCTCTTGTAAGCGCGCTAGGACGGTTGCATTCTCCATTGCGAAACTTCCCCTCGCCTATACATGAATGGGCGTGCGATCGCGCAACGTGCCATCAAGCTTCATACGTTCGACTTTTTTGTGGAGTTGGACAATGCCATCGATCAAGGCCTCGGGGCGTGGTGGGCAGCCGGCGACGTAGACATCAACCGGGATTACCTCGTCGACGCCTTGCACGATGGCGTAGTTGTTGAATACGCCGCCACATGAGGCACAGTCACCCATGGCAATCACCCACTTGGGCTCTGACATCTGGTCGTACAAGCGGCGGATGACCGGAGCCATCTTGCGCGAGACGCGGCCGGCCACGATGATGAGGTCGGCTTGGCGTGGCGAGGCACGGTTAATCTCCATGCCGAAGCGTGACAAGTCGTAGTTGGCGCCTTGGGCACCCATCATCTCGATGGCACAGCAGGCCAAACCGAAGAGCAAGGGCCACATCGCATTGGTGCGACCCCAATTGACGACTGTTTCGAGCGACGTGGTGACTACGCCCATGTCGCCGGCTTTGGTCTCTAATCCCATGTGAGTGCTCCGTTTTTCCATTCGTAAATGAGACCGACCAAGAGGACCAACAAGAAGATACCCATGGCGTACAAGCCAGGGACGCCCAAATCGCGGTAGACCAAGGCATATGGGAAGAAGAAGATGACCTCGATGTCGAAGAGGATGAAGCTCATGGCCACCAAGTTGAACTTGATGGGGAAGCGGCTCATCGCATCGCCGATCGGCTCCATGCCTGACTCATATGGAGCGAGTTTGCGGACGGTTGGCTTTTGGGGGCCAAGGAAACGCGAGAGGGTGATGACGAAAACGGCGATAAACGCCGCGATCCCAAACATGGCCAATATTGGCACATACGCATCGAGCATGGCATATCCTCGATTAGACAAAACAAGACTGCAGAGATTTTTTCCTCGGCGTTATTATAAGTTGTTTGGCGATTGTGTCAAATTGAACGGATGCTCGTGGCTGTTACATCGATACGGCACAATCGTGCTATAATGGCGCACATTCAAATCAGTGACCCGTTTGGCTGCGTACACGTCCAGCCAATCTATTTCAATACGAAGAGGCAAGAGTACGATGAGCAATGTTACCCAGTACCGTGCAACTCGTGGTGAGGCGATCACCATTCGCGATGGGAAGCTTCAGGTGCCCAATAATCCAGTCATCCCGTTTGTGATTGGTGACGGCACTGGCCCCGATATTTGGCACGCCAGCGTGCGTATTTTCGATGCAGCCGTCGCCAAGGCCTACAACGGTCAGCGCAGCATCGAGTGGCTCGAAGTATTGGCCGGTGAGAAGGCCTTCAACGAGACGGGCAATTGGTTGCCAGACGCCACCGTCGAGGCCTTCAATCACTACCTCGTCGGCATCAAGGGGCCATTGACCACGCCGATCGGCAAGGGTATTCGCAGTTTGAATGTGGCGTTGCGCCAGATGCTCGACTTGTACGTCTGTTTGCGCCCGGTGCGTTGGTTCACCGGTGTGCCTTCGCCGGTCAAGGCCCCCGAGAAGGTGGACATGGTCATCTTCCGTGAGAACACCGAGGACATCTACGCCGGCATCGAGTACGTGGCTGGTTCTGACGAGGCCGCCAAGGTGTTGGCGTTCTTTGCGGAGAATTTCCCCAAGGACTTCGCCAAGATTCGCTTCGGTACGAGCGAGAAGACCGGGTCGTTCAACAAGCAGGTCGGCAACGACAACGATGTGGTCGAGGTCGGTATCGGCATCAAGCCGGTGAGTAAGACTGGCTCACAGCGTCTTATCTTCTCGGCCATCGAATACGCCATTTTGCACAAGCGCAAGAGCGTGACCTTGGTGCACAAGGGCAACATCATGAAGTTCACCGAGGGTGCATTCTTGGATTGGGGCTACGAATTGGCCGAGCAGGCCTTTGGCGATAAGGTGTACACCTGGGCCCAGTATGAGCGCACCAAGAAGGCCAGCGGCGAGGCTGCGGCTAATGCCGAGCAGAAGGCTGCCTTGGCCAGCGGTAAGATCTTGGTCAAGGATGCCATCGCCGACATCGCCTTGCAACAGGTGTTGACCCGCCCCGAGGACTTCGATGTGATTGCTACCCTCAACCTGAACGGCGACTACTTGAGCGACGCTTTGGCCGCCCAAGTCGGTGGTATCGGTATTGCCCCTGGTGGCAACATCAACTACGTGACTGGCCATGCCATCTTCGAGGCGACGCACGGCACCGCCCCCAAGTATGCCAATCTCGACAAGGTGAATCCTTGTAGCGTGGTGCTGAGCGGTGACATGATGTTGCGCCACATGGGCTGGACTGAGGCTGCCGATATGATTATTGCGGCCATCGAAGAGACGATTGGCTCGAAGGTTGTGACGTACGACTTTGCGCGTTTGATGGACGGCGCAACCGAGGTCAAGACCTCAGAGTTCGCTGATGCTGTCATCGCCAACATGAAGTAACGTTGTTGCAGATACAGACGAGGTGGGAGCACCAGTGCTCTCACCTCGTTTTGTGTGTAACGGCGACGATCATCCGCCGAGTGGGATATCGCTGTCGCTCCGATTCATCATAAAAGTGGCTGTGCTAGTGAAGTAGTTGCGCATAATCTCGGCGATTTCGGGATCGAAGCCGACTTCGTTGATGGCAGCGAGCATAGCCTCGGCCCAGGCATTGCGCTCGCTGGTGCCAATTGCGAACGGCATATGGCGCATGCGTAAGCGTGGATGCCCACGTTCTTCGATGTAGCGGGTTGGGCCGCCGAAATATTGCGTGATAAACAAGAACTGCCACTTTTTGCCGGGCTCGAGATCAGCGGGGAACATGTGGTTAATGCGTGGGTCGGCCATCACATTTCGGTAGAAAATGTCGACCAGCTTGCGGAATGGCTCATCGCCACCGGCGCGTTCGTATACACTGCGAAGATCGTTGCTCATAGGGATCCTATGGGGTTGCGGCGGCGAGCGCTGGCCTGTAAGGTACTGAGGCGGTGCACTTTTTGCCATTCGGGAACTTTGACGAATAAGACGTCGTGGGCGTAGACCTGATACATATACTGTGTGCCATCGATGTATGTGTTTTGTGATAACCCAATTGGCGTGCCGATGGCCCAGGCACGGGCGAGCTGATGGAACTGCCAGCTGGTGTGATATTGTGATTCCATTTGGCGATACGTCTCGCCCAAAAGACCATCACGGATTGACACTGCTGGCTCGTCAATGCGGCCGCCGAGATAACTGAGTCGTGATAGTTTGCGCCAATCGACGTTGGTGGGGTCGTTGCTTTGCACGTAGAGTGTTTCGCCGGCAAAGATTTGATAGACGTACATTAGGTTGTTGATTTCGACCATGCTTGCTGGCCGTAGCGGTGGTCCCACATCGCGGTTGGCAAACATATAAAGATGGAACGGGTTATCGGTGCGGAACCCGGTGCCGCCGACGCGTACTGTTTCGTCGAGGAGCAAGCGCTCAAAGCTTTTTTCGGCAGGCACTGCCGACCCGATTGTCTGCCACATGCTCCCAGCGTTATCCCATCCTGGCCCTTTAAAAAGAGAATCGAGGGAAAAAGGGATAAACAGGTACGAGCGATCTTCGAAGGTAATATTACGCTCGCGTCCGAGTGGGGCTCCGAGACGCATGTCAAGCGCTTTGAGATGCATATGTGATGCAGGACTAAAGCCATCGCCAAAGCGTCGCCATGCTGCTTGTACCAAGACGTCGTGTAGTTTTTGGATGGTGGGACTTGGCTGCCCGATTGCACCTGGTTTGATGGCTGGCAGTCGTGTATTGCGTGTCAGCCACTCTTCGACTTGGCCAATAACCCAGTCAGGGGTGACGGCTTTGCCGGGGCAGGTTTTGCTACTATAGTCGCGGTGAAAGGCTATCAGTTGAGAAGGTCTAATCCCAAGCCGAAGTGACATGCCACCGAGAATGGCTAGTGTGTGCTCCCATACGGGACCACTCGGGCGTTCGTTGTCGTAGTCGCCGACCATTTCGAGGCCGATGGTGTACCACCCTTTGGTGAAACTGCCATTGCCGGTGCCGGCATGCACACCTAACTCGCGCAACGGCGTAAAAAGCCAAATACCGTCTGGTGCGGCGAACAAATGCGGCGCAGCTGTCCAGCCCATGCCCGCAAAATAGCGTTGCATGCCTTTCATGCTGGTGGCACCTTGCCATTGAGCGACAGTAGGGCGCCACGTGTGGTGCAAGACCACTTTGGTAGGCATGACAGGCCCAAATTGATATGAGGCAAGGTATGTGAGCCATTCAGTGACATTGAGCCGCTCACCCACCATCGGTGGCGTGCCGGATGGCCCAAAATCATCAATCATGGATGCTCCCTCGTCTGGCAATGAAATGTTGTACTACGATTGGTAGAATAGCATGCTGATTTCGATGCGTCAATTAACGCATGGTGTTGCCGTGACAGTATGTCGTGCATGCCGTACAATGGTATGTGCAGAAGAACACGAGGCGGGATATGCAGGAACGAATTGCAGTAATTGATTTGGGTTCAAATACGACTCGTATGATTGTGGTAGGGTACGTGCCACATCAAACATACAAGCTCATTGACGAAATCCGTGAGGCAGTACGTCTAGCACACGGTATTGGTAGTGATGGTAATTTGCAACTTGTGCCGATGAATCGTGCAATCAAGACCATGCGGTTATTTCATCAAATGTGTCGTGGTATTGGTGTTGATCGGATTGTGCCAGTCGCTACAAGTGCTGTACGTGAAGCGACCAATCGCGTAGAGTTTTTGCAACGAGTCAAAGACGAGGCAGGGCTTGACTTTCGTGTGCTCTCAGCCCAAGAAGAGGCCTATTACGGCTTTTTGGGGGCAATCAATACGCTCGATGTCCATGATGGATGTGTGATTGACATCGGTGGCGGTAGCACGCAGGTGAGTCAATCGCATCGTCGACAGATGGGGCAGACGATTAGTCGTCCAATTGGCGCCGTGCGGCTTACCGATCGATTTGTGAAGAGTGATCCGATTAGTACCCGTGATTTTCGTGAACTCCAAAAAGCCATTAGCGCACAATTTGATGATGTGCCGTGGTTGAATGGCTTTGGTGGTACATTAGCCGGGATTGGTGGGACGATTCGTGCGTTGGCAGAAATCGACCAAAAAATGCGCAATCATCCGATTGACCGAGTCCATGGGCATATCTTGAAAGCAGAGCGCATATTTGAGCTGATTGAAACCTTTCGCGGGTTGACACTCAAACAACGCGAAGATCTGCCTGGTTTGAGTCGCGACCGAGCCGATTTGATTTTGGCGGGAGCTTCAATCTTGGCTGAGGTGATGCGTCGTGGTAAGTTTAGTCAGATTATGATTAGTGGCCAAGGGCTGCGTGAGGGCGTTTTCTTCGAGCATTTCACCCATGGTCGTTCGCCGTTGATTCCCGATATTCGCGCATTTAGTGTCTATAATTTGGCGCGTATGTATCATTATGAGGCGATTCATTCAGCCAAAGTGCGCGATTTGGCATTGTCGATGTTCGACCAAATGCACCCGTTGCACGGCTATGGTGCAGATGTGCGCGAGTTGCTGGGGCATGCGGCGATTTTGCACGATATCGGTAATGCGGTGAATTACTACGACCATCATAAGCATGGTGCATATTTGATTTTGAATAGTACTATGCAAGGATTCAGTCATCGTGAAGTTGCTATTATTGCGCTGTTAGTACGATATCATCGAAAAGGCGATGTCTCTACCGAGTCGCTCAAGCAAGTGCTATCACCTGGTGATGATGCATTGGTAGCCAAAATGTCGGCGATTTTGCGTTTGGCCGAATTTTTAGAGCGGCGCAAAAGCCAAGTGGTGCAAGATGTCACCGTTGAGCTGGGTCCCATTGTCAAGATTATGACGATTGCCGCCGGCGATACTGCACTTGAGGTATGGGATGCCAATCGCGCCGCTGGCTTGTTCCGCAAAGCATTTGGATGCGATGTTGATATTTCGTAGGTACTACCATATGCAAACCGGCCAACCGTAACATACGGTTGGCCGGTTTTTCGTGTTTCAATGCGTTATTCGGGGCGACGTTGGTCGCCGATGAGTACCTCGCGTGAGCGCCCTTCGTCGGCCGGCCCGACAATCCCTTGTTGTTCGAGCATCTCAATCAACTGCGAAGCCTTGCTATAGCCGATGCGCAGGCGGCGTTGTAACAGTGAGGCCGAGGCGCGTTTGTGCTGTTGCACCAGACGGATGGCCTCGGGTAGTAGTGCATCTTGCTCGCTACTACTCAGGTATTCGGCGATAGGTTGCATGCCATCAACGTCATCGTTGTCATCAATTGATTCGCGCACTGGCTCATCGGCGTGGGGTACAGGCTCGCGCGGATAGACGGGCAAGCGCTCGACTTTGGCCAACTCTGGGTTGAGCTCGGTGTTGGTGTGGCCAGTCGATGCCACCACTGGCATACTAGTTGAAGTGCGCGGTTTGTCGGCTGGTTTGCCATCTTCGGTTGGCTCATCAGGTGGTTGGGCGGTGCGCCAGAAGCGCACAATCTTCTCGACTTCGTCGTCGGTCAAGTATGTCCCTTGCACACGAATCGTGCGGGGGGAATCAGCCGCCGTGAAGAGCATGTCACCGCGCCCGAGCAGTTGCTCGGCGCCGGGTTGATCGAGGATGACGCGCGAGTCGATTTGGGAGGTGACCGCAAACGCCATGCGTGAGGGGAAATTGGCTTTGATTAGGCCGGTCACCACATCAACCGATGGACGCTGCGTGGCGATGATGAGATGGATACCGGTTGCGCGGGCCATTTGGGCCAAGCGACAGATGAGCGTCTCGACATCGTCGGGCGCCATCATCATCAGGTCGGCCAACTCGTCGATGATGATTACGATGTAAGGCATCGTCTCGAGGTCGGTTTGTTCGCGGGCCATGCCACGGTAGCTGTCGAGATTGCGCACGCCGACTTTGGCGAAGAGTTTGTAGCGTCGCTCCATCTCACGGACAGCCCATTTGAGCGTCGGCACGACGCGCTCGACCTCGGTGACGACGGGCGAGAGCAAGTGCGGGATGCCGTTGTAGCCGACCAACTCGACACGTTTGGGGTCAACCATGATGAACTTGAGGTCATCAGGGGTATGGCGCATCAGCAATGCACAAATGAAGGTATTGATAGCAACTGATTTACCGCTACCTGTACTACCGGCAACGAGCAAGTGGGGCATACGCTCCATGCCGGCCACGACAGCCGCACCGGAGACATCTTTGCCGAGTGGGAGTTTGAGCTTGGCCTTGGAGCGGATAAAGTCGTCGCTCTCAATGATGTCGCGCATGGCAACTGACGAGATGCTCGAGTTGGGGATTTCGATACCGACTACTGATTTGCCTGGGATCGGCGCTTCAATACGGATGGATGGCGCTGCCAGCGCTAGTGCGAGGTCTTTGTCGAGGGTGGTGATTTTGTTGACCTTGACGCCGACGGCCGGCTGGAGCTCGTATTGGGTCACTGCAGGACCGACGTTGATATTGACGACGCGGGCCTCGACTTTGAAGCTGGCCAATGTCTCTTCGATCAATCGCGACTTGGTCCGGTGCTCTTCGTCGCTGATGGTGGCCTCGATTGAATAGCGCAAAAAGTCTGTCGGTGGCATCGGCCAGGCGCGATAGGCGGTGCCACCCTCAAAGCCATCGAGGGCGGTTTGTACCGCTTGACCGGTACTGACCGGCTTTGTATTAATGGGTACGGGTGGACGTGGTGACTGATTGCCTTGGAGCATGCTGTCAAGCAGCTCCATGTGCTCGGCCTCTTCTTGGGCCTTCTCGGCTTTGCGTGCCTTGGTCGTCTCTTTGGGTGTCTTGGGTTTGGTTGCGGCCTTGGCTGTCGCAGGTGTAGCGGGCACGACTGGAGCTTGTTCTTCGCGGTATTGGGCTTTGGTGCGACGCTCGGCAATCGGCGTGATAATCGCCTCGCTGGTACCGGTGTCCTCGACAAAGGTTTGCTGTTTGGGTATACGTTTGGGCTGCACGCGACTTTGGTCGCCACGTATAGTCAACCATGTGACGATGAACGCATGGCGCAGACTTGCCATGATTTGGACGAGGGTGATGTCAAAGGCAAGCATGATGCCTGCGAGTCCAATCAAGGTACTAAGGGCAAAGGTAGCCGGGCGCCCGATGGCGTTACTAAGGAGCGTTAATAAGACATAACCGACACTTCCACCACCTGATCCGATTTGGTCATCGAAGCTCAGACGTGGTGTGATACCGAATTCGAGGACAATCAGCATGGCGATCATGACCAATACCGTGCCAATGACTTGTGTTGGTTGGAGCGGTGTTTGATTGCGGTGTCCACTTTGAAAAAGGGCAATCCCAAGCATACCAATGACGAGCGGCACAATCAGTGCACCCCAGCCAAGTCCAACCTCCATCATTTGGGTCCAACCAGCACCGAGTGTGCCGGTGCTCCCGGTTAGGTAGAAGATAATTGTCATACCGGCGATTCCAATGAGTACCAACGCAAAGAGTTCGCGTTGATGCTCTGGGCGCAGCGTGATGGCACTCTTGCGTTGGGCTTTGCGCCCATTCGCACTGGTTTGCCGTGATCTGCTTTTGGCCATGCCGTCACTCCTCAATCGCAATTATGACAGGTTATAGTAGATGTCGATAGTATAGCATACTCACGTTTTTGTCTGCGGTGGGATGCGCTCGATACCGCGTTATGATGTGCCGAGTCCTTGATTAAAAAAGATACACAAACCGTCTTTGCCAGGTGCAATAATATCAAGTCGTCCGCGTTGGTGGATATCAGCCACCACAAAATGAATACCGCATCCTTTGCTGATGCCAATTGGGCCATACGTGACGACTTGTTTGATAAAGCTTTCGCCACTCCATTTGAAGTAGTAGATGCCCACATCATCCCACTCACCGGGATCATTTCCATTGTGTGCGCGGTGTCGTTTGCCGGTGACTAATTCATGGTGACCATCGCCATCAATGTCGACCCAGTGCAAATCATGGTACTGAGCATTATCGAGGTCAATTGGGTGGTGGTGCCAGGTGCCATCCGTGTTGCGCTTACTCCACCACAAGCCGTAGCCATGGGCATGCCCCGTGATGAGTTCGTTTTTGCCGTCGCCATCCACATCGACGACAAGCATGGGGATACTAGCGGTTGTACCCCACGGTGGATTGATGAATTCGGGGTGCCATACCCACTGTCCATTGACTGGGTCTGCGGGTGCTTCGAGCCAACCGTGGCAGAGCACAATATCCATTCGACCGTTGCCGGCGATATCGCCACAACCCAGACCATGCCCTTGAGCGCCTTCGGCGAAGGTATAGATGGGGATTTGGTCAAATGTGCCCATGCCACGACCGTGGGAATCAGTACGTAATTTGTAGTAGCTGACGGTTGGATTTGGCGGCGTGTTTGGAAGTATTTCAATGATGCCATCGCCGTCAATATCCCAGCCACGCGTCGTTTCGACGTTGCCGGTGTTTGCCCATAAGAGATGTTCGGGCCATGGTTGGGTGGGGTCAACAGGTTGTTCGCGCCAGCGCAGGCTGTTGCCCCACCAGCCACCGGTAATGTAGTCGAGTCGGCCGTCTCCATTAATGTCGAGCAAGACGGTAGAGAAGTCGTCATAGTATTCGCCGTGTTGAGGTATTTCGCCGATGAAGTGTTTGTGGCGGAAATCAGGCCCTTGATACCAATATGCACCGCTGATGATATCGAGATGGCCATCACCATCAACATCACACACCGCTGCAGATTCGTAGCGCTCGTCTGATATCCATACTTTTTGCCATTTGAGCGGCATAACGTGCCTCCGTGACCGATTATTTGTTGAGATAGAGTCGGATGTACTCGCGGGCGAGGATGATATCGGCAAGGGCATCTTCGGCCGTACAGACTGGTGGTTTGTGTCCTGCTACTGCATCAACAAAGTGTTGTGCTTGATTCCACATGGCGTGTACCCACGGGAGCTGTGGTGTGGTAATTGTCGGAGGTGTACCGTTACCTGCGTCGTGCATCATCTCAACGCGCCCGGGCCGATTAAATGCGAGTGGGGCTGGTAATTCGAGCTTGACCCAACCACGTTCAAAACAGACCAGCGCACTCTCTTGCCAATCGACGGTAGTACGGTAGGGACTCATCTCGATACTGCAAGTGATACCACTCGTGCTTGTTCCAACAAGGAGATGCCCAGAAGGAGCTGCGTAGGTGACATGCCAGTCTGTGCCGAGTAAATGGCGCATCAAATTCACTTGATGAATATAGTAGTTCACGAATTCCCAGTACGCTGCATTAGTGGTGGCATCCATGTCGCTAGCAGACGGGTCGTGAGGGAGAGTATCTGTGGAATCTGCGCTCCATACATTTTGGTTGAATCCATTGGCAATCCAATCGCCAGCCGGCATCAGAATGCGGATATACGTCATTTTGCCGAGTTCGCCACTCTGTATGAGTCGGTCGATTTCGGCTTTGGCATATATCGTGGCAGGGTCGGACCGCTTATGATAGCCCACCATCATCCAAGTGTGGTGGTGATGCATTGCGGCAACTATGGCTTCACCTTGTGTAATTGATCCTGCTATTGGCTTTTCGGTAAGCACGGGTTTGCCGTATGCCAATAGTTGGGGGATAAGCGTACCGTGGCGTGTAAATGGTTGAATTGCCACGAGTGCATCAATATCGGGATGATTGGCCATCATCTGTTGGTGTGTTGCATAGACATGGGCAATGTTCCACTTGTTGGCAACAGTCGATGCGTGTGCAGTACGAATATCAGCGAGTGCTACGACTTCGCAATTTGGTACCATGACAAAGTTTCGCAGATGGGCTGCTTGACCCATATTGCCGACACCAACAAACCCAATTCGTACTGGTGGTGTACTCATCGTCGATCCTTTCGATGCGTCATTGCATAATTATGTGTGGTGAATTGGTTGTGGGTCAGCGTTTGGGCCGCGTGCAGAGCGAAAATCACGGATATTGAGGCGAAGTTCACGCTTGCCGTTCCATTCGTTGAGTTGTGGTTGATAGACAATATCTATCTGTGTAATGCGTTGGAAATGAGGCGCCCATGTGCCCTCGCCCCATGCTACTGCGGTAACGCTTTGGCCGGCAACTTCGAGCTTTAGTTGTAAGTGTTGTTGTTCACTACCAATTGTGCGCGCTGAGATGACGTGGCAATCTCGTGTCAAGATGTTGGGGTGTGGATTCCGTTGCCCACAGGGCTCGAGCAGCGCAATATCATTGAGGATTGCCATGTCAAGCTCAATTGGAGCTAACTCACAATCAATTGTCAACGATCGCATGCCCACTTCGATGTGTTGGGCTGCGGCATATATGTTGAGGCGTTGGCGCAAGATGGGAATTTGGTCGTGGGCAATGGTAAACCCTGCAGCAGCAGCGTGGCCACCTACTTTGACAAACGTGGCACCACACTCACGTAAAGCCTCAATCATGTTTATCATGCCACCCGAACGTGCAGACCCGCGCGACACCGGCATGCTCTCTTCGATGATGACGCTTGGGCGCGCAAATTGGTCTGCAATACGGGCTGCAACAAGGCCAACGAGCCCTGCATGGGCATCAGGATCTGCATGCACGATAATCAAGTCGTGATGATAGTTATGCTGTTGAATGTCGTGGGCTAGGCGCTCTTGGAGTTCGCGTGTTTGTTGTTGCCGAGTTTGATTAAGATCAGTCAATAATTGGGCGCGTTGACTTGCCACAAAAATATCTTCGGCGAGTAGGAGCTCATAGGCAGGTTCGGCGTCTGCTAGTCGTCCGGCTGCGTTAATCCGTGGGGCAAGTTTAAATCCAACATCCTCGGCGTTTAATGTGCGTGGGTCGACACCAGCGCTCCGAATCAGCGCTTGAATCCCGGGGCGTTGGCTGTAGCGCATGCACTGAAGTCCACGATGTACCAAAGAACGATTCTCTCCGAGTAATGGACCGAGGTCCGCAATGGTACCGAGTGCAACGAGGTCGAGTAAGTCGTCCATGGCATTGCGTGATAGTGCTTTGCCGAGGCGTCCCATAGCCTCAACGAGTTTGTAAGCCACGCCGACACCCACAAGACCTTTGTCAGGGTAGGTACAGTGTGCTTGATTAGGGTTGACGACAGCATAGGCGCGTGGTAGTTCGTCGGGTGGCGTATGATGATCGGTGACGACGACATCGATGCCGCGTGATTGCGCATGGGCAATTTCAGGCGCATTGCTAATCCCACAATCGACGGTTAATAAGAGTTGAACTCCACTATCAACAAGGCGGTCGATGGCAGCGATATTCAGCCCATACCCCTCGCTGGTGCGATGTGGGATGTACGGAGCAACATGGGCACCGAGTTGACGTAAGGCGTCGCACATCAAACTCGTCGCCGTAATGCCGTCAGCATCAAAATCCCCATAGACGGCAATTTGCTCATGGGAATCAATTGCCTGGATGAGGCGTTCAGCTGCGCGTTGCATATCATGCATCAAAAATGGATCATGTGCATCGTCATGATGTTGCAAAAATGCAGTGATTTGGTGTGGCTCGTTTAAGCCTCGGCCGGCAAGAATCTGAGCGAGCCAAGGGCGAATACGAGTCGCACGTGCTAACTCGTGCACGGTATCTGCCGCTGGCGCTGGCACAAATTGCCAGCGCATGTTTTTGGCGGAGAGACGTGTACTCATGTTAGAGTGCCACAATCAGCATTACCGCGACAGCGATGACCAAAACGGCAACGGTGGCGTAGAGAATAATCCGCTCAATATCATAGAGCTGCATATCACCACGTAGGATGTTCTGAAAGCCTACGACCGTGAGTGTGCGTCGATTGTTGTTGAGCACATAATCGACCTCCGTCACTGGAGTGGCTTTGATAATCAGTTCGGCATCGATGGCGTGGACCAAGTCTCCTTCTTCACGCGTTGCTTCGGTCATCATTTCACGTAAAGGGGCCACTTGTCGCCAACGTGGATCGCTTAAGTCAATTGGTTCGCTGAAGACAACTTGGGCATGACTTTCGAGCGTGCGCAAATGTAGCCCCGTTGTGTCATCTTCATTAAAAAAACGTTTGCCGTAGCGGGTCCATTGAAAGTATTGCTCTTCGAGCATGTTGCCGATGCTCTCACACACGGTACAACCGACTTTGCCGTAACCTCGGCAACTTTTGCAGGTTTCGTTTTGGACGACTTGCTCAATGCTCCCGTCACTATTACGGATGCGTTGTTTGCGGTCAACCGTGCCACGACCATTACACTCACCACACAGTAATTTGCCGGATCCACCGCACTCCTCACAGCGTACGATTTGTTGCGTGCCAGGGATGCGTACATTGGCCGTTGGGACATCAACAAAGCGATCAGGTGCGTTGATTTCGACATCCCATACATTGGTGACGTGTGCCTGTGGTGGGATGGCGTGCCCCGAGCGGTGTATTTTGCGACTGACGTGTGGCTCACTACGCTTTTCGTAGTGGACGCGTAACTCGTACAAGTAAAAATTGGAACTGAGGATTTGGGTCGGTTGAATGAGTTGCCCAATTGTGCTACGGCGAAATGGACCTTGGCGTGCCCAGCGCTCAAGTAAACGCCGAATTGCATCAATATGATGTAAGGTATCAGCGCGGGTGCGACTCCGATTCAGATAGTCCGCATCAAGCTCATGTGCTAATAACACTTCGAGTGGATTCTCTAACCACTCGGCAATTGAATCCCATGTCTCGTCGTTTCGATCGGCAATCAGATGCTTCTCGACGATTGGACTCCCACTGCCGTGTCGTAATGATTCAAGTGCCTGAGTTGCACTTGTGAAGCGTTGCCCGCCACCGGTCCCCATCAAACGCCGAATGACCCGGTCAAATACCGCATAGTCGGGATTGATTGTGGCGAGACTCTCAAGTGGCGTACTAGGAATAGGCCCACCACGGACCATATGATAGAGCAACATGCCAAGCGCATACAAATCGTCGTTGTTCGTGGCGGTTGCCATGCCAAGATGCATGCTACCCGGGTAATAAGGGTTGTTGAGATCGCGGTCATCAAACCCGGTAAGCTCACGGCTCATATCGCACGCAGCAAACCCTAAACCGGTGAGCTGAATGCTTAAGTCGTCAGCAACGAGAATATATGCTGGCTGGAGGTCACGATGAATGATGTGCTGATCATGTAATGCATCGATGACAGTGGCTAATTGGCTAAATAACTGCACGATATGGACTGGGTCGAGTGCACCTTGGTGCAGAATGGCATCAAGTGCTTGCCCGCCAGGGTCGGGTGTAACCATGTAGTCGCCGTAATTTGGGTCGCGACCAGTGGCAAGTACCGGGAGCAATCCAGGATGACTGACATGCGTGCCAAGCTTGGCTGCCAGCCGAAAGCGTGCTAACGAAAGCGGATCATTGCGCCGCAAAATAGCAACAGTGAGGGCATGGTTGACGTTGGCACGTTGGGCAGTGTAGTAGACTGCCAAATCATCGATACGCACCGCACGCCCCAGTTGGTAGTTACTGAGACCAGAGGAGTCGCTCGATTGTCGTTGCTGTGTGTCGCGTGCTACGCTCATCCGTCGTTCCTTTGATGCGCATTGTCATCATGTTGTAAGAAGAATAACACAAATGTTCTACTTTGACAATTGGGTATTGATGATGGTGTGGGTGATTTCGGTGTAGTGCTGGTGGGTGGCGTGCACGTGGCGATAGTCAGCATTAGGGTGTAATACCATGCGTTTGATGGCTGCTGGTACTAATGACACATCACGAAGTTGTGTAAGTGGGCACCACCAAAAGTCAGCTGGATTACATAATTCTGGCCCACGAAAGCGTTCGGCTTGCCAGGCAACATCGAGCAAATCTACCGCATAATAGAGACCTATCTCGTGGAATACCTGTCCATGAAAATCACGATCAACTAACTCAAGTGTGGTCATGAGCCGCTGAATCTCCACGCGACTGTGCAGTTCTTCGGCCATTTCGCGCACGAGCGCTACTGTGCTGCTTTCGCCGATGTCAACGCGACCGCCAGGCAACGACCACATGGCATGCCCAGGTGTCTGGTGAATCAACACGCAGTCATTGCGCAGGCACACTGCAATGGTGCGCACATGAAAGTGCCCAGCATCTGTATCAAACGAAAGCATCGGCATCAGTTGCTCCAATCACACACAATATTAGTTTGCTTCAACCGCCCGCGCCAAGAAATCATCGACCTGCGCTCGGAGCAACGCATGCTCAATATGCGTGAGCTGCGGATCCTCGCGCAATAGCGTGCGGGCTTCGAGTTGTGCTGCCTGTAACAGGCGTGTGTCTGTGAGCTGAGCGATTTTGAGATCGGGTGTGCCGCTTTGGCGTGTACCAAAAAACTCGCCCGGCCCGCGAATTTCTAGATCTTTCTCGGCAAGAATAAATCCATCCCGCGTTGCTACCATTGCCTCTAGGCGCTTGGTTGTGGTCTCTGAGTCGCTATCGCTCACCAAAATACAATAGCTCTTGTGTGCGCCGCGTCCGACACGCCCACGGAACTGGTGGAGTTGCGCCAAACCAAACCGGTCAGCTCCCTCGATCATAATTGTGCTGGCGTTGGGGATGTCGATGCCGACTTCGATGACTGCGGTTGCCACCAAAATATCGGCCTCGTGGTTGCGGAACGCCACCATGATTGCGTCTTTTTCTTTGGCACTCATCTTGCCGTGAATCAAACTGACGCGCAAATCGGAGAACACCTCGCTTTGGAGCTTTTCGTACATCTCCTCGGCAGAGGGCAAATCAGATTTGTCGCTTTCCTCAACGAGTGGGCAAACCACAAATGCCTGGCGCCCAGCGGCGATTTGCTTGCGGATGTGGTTGTAGGCCTTGGATCGCTCGGCATTAGTAATGCGTTTGGTGGCAATATCTTGACGTCCGGGGGGCAACTCGTCAAGCACCGACGTATCGAGGTCGCTGTAGATGGTCATTGTCAGCGTGCGTGGGATTGGCGTAGCCGTCATCACTAGCATGTGTGGGTTATGCCCCTTATCTTTGAGACGCTGGCGTTGTTCAACCCCAAAGCGGTGTTGTTCATCAATCACCACTAAGCCCAACTTGAGATACTGCACGCCTTCACTAATCAAGGCGTGTGTGCCAATCACCAAGTCTACTTCACCACGCGCCACGCCTTCGAGCACGCGGCGACGTTCTTTGGTACTCAGACTGCCGGTGAGCAGCGCAATGCGTACGCCGTCGCTTTGGTTGGGATCCATGCCGAGCAACAGTTGAATCTCAGCTAAGCGCGAGCGCCGATCATCGCCGAGACTCTCTTGCCATTCGTTGCTCCGGCGCACGTTGATGCTGCTGAGCAGCTTACTCAAGCCGCGATAGTGTTGCTCGGCCAAAATTTCAGTAGGGGCCATAATTGCGGCTTGATAGCCGTTGGCAATGGCTTGGAGCGCAGCAGCGGCGGCAACGGCTGTTTTACCACTGCCGACGTCGCCTTGGAGTAATCGTGCCATGGGGATCGTTGAGGCGATATCCGCAAAAATCTCACCCAAGGCCCGATTTTGCGCATTGGTCAGTGCAAACGGCAACACCGCAATCAATGATGCATGTGCCTCATCGTTGTATGGCATGGCATAGCCTGGCTCGCTTTGCCAACTGACACGACGCTGGAGTACCCCAAGTTGAATCGTAAGAAACTCATCAAAGCCGAGGCGCGTTTTGGCGGCGATGATATCGTCATTGGTCTGTGGGAAGTGGATTTGCTTGATCGCACTGACCAAATCGATGAGTCCTGCCCGCTGTCGCACCCGATTTGGCAGTGGATCGGCTAGTTGGTCGGCATACGTGTCAACAATCTGCTTGATAGTTGTGCGGGCGTTTCGTTCGGCAAGCCCTTTGGTCAAGGGGTGCACGGGCACGAGTCGGCCGACGTGAATGAGATCTTCGGCACTCAGCGGTTGGTATGGTTGCCAATCGGGGCTACTCATTTGGCGAATGCCACCGAATAATTCGACCTTGCCGCTGACCATAATACTCATCTCGGGTTGTAGTTGACGTAATAGCCAGCGCTGCCCGAAAAATACCAACTTCAGAATGCCGGTCTCATCCTCGAGTTGTACATTGACGCCTGTGCTCCCGTTGCGCATCGTAAATGCTTTGACCTCAGTGACAGAAGCGATGACGGTGGCGATCTCGCCTAGGCGCAACTCGCCAATGGTGGTCCGTTTGCTAAAGTCGTCATAGCGGAACGGGTAATGATACAACATGTCGCGAATCGTCTTGACGCCGAGCCGACTAAACGCTTGGGCTAACGACGGCGTAATCCCCGGCACAACTTTGAGCGGTGAGTTGAGGGTAATTGGCCCATCACTGGTGGCTTTTTCGTTGCGCTTGGGTGCTCGTTTGGGCGGTGTTTTGGATGCCGGTGCATCAGGAATCACCGCTCCCTGCATGGCACGTACTGGTGTCTGCATAGAGGTTGACGTGACATCGGCTGACGCATTGTCGTATTCGCTCTGCTCGGGTGTGCGCTTGGTCGGTGTGGGTGTTACTCGCGATTGTTCTGAGCGTGAAGATGCATCAAGGGTCATCGTCTCAATACGCTCAGGTGCGTGCGTTGGGATTGGTGTAGCTTCGGCTGGCACATTATCATACGCTTTGTACAATATGCGAAGTATGGTAATTGCGGTATCAACACGGTTACACCGCATTGCATGATCGAATGCATAGTAACCGCGTAGTTTGGCGATGATTGGCTTAAGCTCGCCATCATCGACCAAATATGGGTAGGTGCACAACCAGTCGTCGACAAACGCATCGAGTCCGTCGAGGTGTGCGGTATTCTGGTAGTCGCATTCACGTTCGGCGCGTAAGCCACGGCCAAGATCGATGATTGCCTGACGACGCATTGTGCTTCTCCTGCGATTACGCTAGAGGATGCCCTCGTAGACGGCAACTCCCATGGCACCAGGTCCGAGCATGGCAGCACTGCTTGGACTCATTTGCATTGCAACGACTTGATCACGGGGGAACACCGGCTCGATGCGTTCGAGGAACTTCTCGACATCCTCAGGACCTGTTGTATAGAGTACCGTGACTGATTGTACTTTGGGGAAATCTTCAACGAATGTAGCGAGACCTTCGATTGCCTTGGTACGCGTGCGCGTGCGCTCATACAAGACTATTTCGCCGTCATCAAGAAGCAACAATGGCTTAATGCGTTGGAGTGAACTAAGCGAACTATTGGCATACTCGAGACATCCTGCTTGTTCGAGCGCATCAATTGTGTCAACAAAAAAAACAAAATGCGTTTGTCCAATGGTATCGGCAATCAAATTCTCGATTTCGTTGGGCGAGGCCCCATCTTGGACAGCACGAGCCGCCATCGTGACAATCGTGCCGAGCCCAGCCGAAAACGACTTACTGTCGACGGCGTGGATTTTGGCGGCAGTCGCAGGAATGCGTGTATGAATCTGTTGCACTGTACGATAGATTGGCGTGAGTTGTGCGGCCATATGAACCGAGAAAATATGATCATATTGCACGGTCAAGCGACGAAACAGCCCATCAATGTCGTCGGTTTGTGGTGGCAGAAAACGCGGCCGGAGACGTCCATCCGAGATGAGCTGGTAGTACTGTTCGCTGCCGAGTTCAACCCCAGCGCGAAACGACTGGTCACCGAACTGCACGCGAGCAGGAATAATTGAAATATCGAGCTCGTTGGCGAGCTCAGGGGCGATGTCGGCAGTGCTGTCTGAGACGATTTTGATACGAGCCACAGTAATCTCCCCTTGTCTGTGTCGGTTTATATGGGTGTCGGTGCAACGCGCACTACGGCTACCACAACGGCAACATCAATATCGCACCATGCACGAAGTCGATGCGTGAGTGCCGTGGTAATCTCTGTCACGCTTGATGCTAATGGTACAGTATCAACGATGACGACAGGAACTTCAAGAGCATCTATCCGATGGACGATAATGTGTTTCCATGCATCAGGATGTGTTACTACAATTGGTTGAACTCCTACCGCTACGACGATCGGAAGCGTGCGGAGTTGCATGATGACAAATTTGGCGATGACCGGTGTACTCAACCAAATTTGACCGACTTCAGTTTCTTGCGTTTGCATCGGATGGGTATGTATGGTATTATCCTTCATTAGTGTGTCACACGATAATTGTGTCGGCAAGCCGTCTCCTGAGGAGGAGTTATCATGGCGAAGTGCCAAATCTGCGATAAGGGCGTCACGTTCGGTCGCAACATCCGTCACCAAGCAACCGGTGGCTGGTTCCGCCGTGCCCCACGCACCAACCGAACCTTCAAGGCTAATGTTCAGCGCACCACGTTGACGCTCGAGGGTGGCCTACAGGTCCAAGTCAGCGTTTGCACCAAGTGCTTGCGCACCATGTACCGCTCACGCTAGTCTTTAATTATAGAAGATTGCGTGCGTCGTCGCAACCAAAACCCCTAGGGTATATCCCTAGGGGTTTTGGTGTGATTAAGCTATAGAAGGTATTGCTCGATGGCTATTGCGACGCCATCTTCGTCGATACTTGGGAGCTGGTATTGGGCCACGGCTTTGAGCTCAGGGATGGCGTTACCCATTGCAAGCCCGAGACCTGCCCACTGGACCATTTCGATGTCATTGGCTTGGTCGCCGATTGCCACAATTGCACTCCGTGGAATATCGAGTTGATTTGCGAGTTCAGCGAGTGCAACGCCCTTATTCACACCAAGTGCCGTTAATTCGCCGAACAGTTGATGTGAGCGTGTGGTTACCAAGCGATCGCCCACGCGTTGTTTGAGCGCGCTCAGTGTCGGCCCCACGACCTCGGGTTCGGCAACAAATAATACTTTGGTGGCTGGGTTTTGGCGGACGACATCGGGCAAGTTGTCGCTGACGCGCACTTCGGCACCTTCGGGGTGGTAGCTGAGGTAGAGGTCTAGTTCGGCACGTCGCTCGGCGATATACAACACTTCATTGATGTAGGCAACCACAAAAATATGCTGGTCAAGTAAATACTGTACGGCTTCGGCTGTCGCCTCCCCTGGCATGGTTGCCGCAAACCGAATAATTCCATCATTTGCATTTTGAATAACAGCGCCTTGGTAGCAAATGAGTGGAGCGGTAATGTTGAGCGTGGTCGCAAAGGGCATGGCAGCACCAAACATGCGCCCTGTAGCGAGCGTTACAATGATACCTGCTTGCTGGGCTGCGGCGATGGCGTGACGCACGCGCGGGCGAATCGTTAAATCATGATTGACGACGGTGCCATCGAGATCAAGCGCCAAGAGACGATAACGCACACACTACTCCTTTGGTAAGATTCTCTGCTATTGTACTCGTAACTCGATGTCAATGTGTAAGAAAGCGTTTGAATCTATGCGGCGTTTGCTAGCAACCACGACGATTTATAGCATGGCAGCGCTCATCGGCCCTCTTGTAGCGTTGGGGTTAACACCGTTGTATGTTGGCGCTATCGGAGTAGATGGATATGGAACGGTGGATTTGATTCAAACCGTGATTCAACTCATCCTTCCGGTGGCGCTTTGGGGCTTACCTACAACAATGTTGGCGCGGACTGCACATAGCACTCGGGCTGCGCGCCTATTACTTCTCTTTTGCCGCCATGGCCTGGTTCTTTTCACCC
>CAYXXK010000041.1:0-26323 GCA_964469045.1 uncultured Klebsiella sp. | reverse complement strand
CTGACCCGTACTTGCCAGTAGTAGGTGGTGTTATGGCTCAGGCCTGTCACGGTTACCGAGGTATTGGTGCCGACGTTGACCCAAGTGGTACAGGCAGCTGTTGAGGTGGCGATGCAGTAGGCATAACTCGTCGCGGTACTCACGGCACCCCATGTCAAGTTGGCCGAGGTGCTGGTTACTGTTGCGTTGTTGGTCGGTGATGACTTGGCAAAGGAATTTGGTTGCCCAAAATCAACAATTGTATTTCCACGTAAGAGCATCTTAAGGTTTCCGTTGGTTGCATCGAAATAACTTATGACTGACATATCATCAGACAACGAGGCAAGTGCGTTGTACTGTCCAACATCCCCGGTGGTATCGATGGTCGCGATAGAGGGACTGGTGCAGGCGATATTGTTACATACCGCGAGTTTGAGGTCGCTGTTGGTGGCATCGTAATAACTGATGACCGGTATATCGCTTGAGGTCAGGGCAATCGAGGAGTACTGTCCGACATCTCCGGTGCTATCGAGGATTGAGATGGTAGGACTTGTACAGGTGGCATCGTTACATACTGCGAGTTTGAGGTCTTGGTTGTAGATAACGTATTCGTTGGAGACAGCGTAGTAACTGATGACCGGTGTATCATTCGAGGTTAAGGCAATCGAGGTGTACCACCCAATATTCCCAGTGCTATCGAGGGTAGAGATGGTCGGGCTGGTGCAGGCAGTATCGTTGCATACCGCCAGTTTGAGGTCACCATTGCCGTTATCGTAATAACTGATGGCTGGCACTCCACCTGACGTTAAAGCAAGTGAGGTGTACAGCCCGCCTTGTCCAGCGATATCGATGATGGAGATGGTCGGGCTGGTGCAGGCTGCATTATTGCACACTGCGAGTTTGAGTTCGACGTCTCTTTCAAAGTAATAACTGATGATGGGTACATTACTCGACGTCAAGGCAATCGAGGTGTACTGACCAACAGCTCCGGTGCTATCGAGGGTGGAGATGGTGGGACTGGTACAGGCTGTATTGTTACATACTGCAAGTTTGAGATCTTGGTTGGTGGCATCGAAATAACTGATGACGGGCAGATTGCTCGATGTTAATGCGAGCGAGTTGTACTGGCCCACATTCCCGGTGTTATCAAGGGTTGAGATAGTAGGGTTGGCGCAGGCTGTATCGTTGCACACCGCCAGTTTGAGGTCACCGTTGGTTGCATCATAATAACTGACGACGGGCACATTACTCGAGGTCAAGGCGATTGAGCTGTATTGCCCAACGTTGCGACCAGCGCCACTGAGCGTCGAGATAGCGGGGCTGGTGCAGGTAGTGTTGTTACACACTGCTAGTTTGAAATCTTGGTTGGCATCATCGAGATAACTTATGACCGGTACGTTGCTTGACGTCAATGCAATCGAGGTGTACTGGCCAACGGTCCCGGTGCTATCGGGCGTGGAGAGGGTGGGAGTGGTGCAGGCGGTATCATTACACATCGCCAGTTTGAGGTCGCCGTTGGTGACATCGAGATAACTGATGGTCGGTATATTGCTCGAGGTTAATGCAATCGAGGTTGACCACCCAACATATCCAGTGCTATCGAGTGTCGAGATGGTGGGAGTGGAGCAGGCGGTATCGTTGCATACCGCCAGTTTGAGGTCGCTGTTGGTATAATCGTGATAACTGATGACTGGTAGATCACTCGAGGTCAAGGCAATCGAGGTAAACCACCCAACATACTCAGTGCTATCGAGGGTGGATATGGTGGGAGTGGAGCAGGTAGTATCGTTGCATACCGCCAGTTTGAGGTCGCCGTTGGTGACATCGAAATAACTGATGACCGGTATATCACTCGAGGTTAAGGCAATCGAGGTGTACCACCCAACATACCCAGTGCTATCGAGTGTGGATATGGTGGGAGTGGTGCAGGCCGTATCGTTACACACCGCCAGTTTGAGGTCTTGGTTGGTTACATCGTAATAACTGATGACCGGTATATCACTCGAGGTTAAGGCAATCGAGGTGGACCTCCCAACATCTCCAGTGCTATCGAGTGTGGAGATGGTCGGACTGGTACAGGCCGCATCATTACATATTGCAAGTTTGAGGTCGCCGTTGGTACCATCATAATAACTCATGACTGGGAGATTTGCCGTCGTCAAGGCGAGCGAGGCTGATTCAACAGCTGTTTCTATGGAACGCGGTTGTGTGCCAGTGCTGGCACGCGCTGATGGCAATTCTTCGAATAACAGTGCCTCAACGCGTGTGTGCGCGCTATTATCGTTGGCCGCACGCAGATCAACCCCGGCAGTCATGATGAAATTGTTGAGCAGGAGCGTGAGTATGACACTGATTGTGGCGGTTACTATTACTATCTTTTTTTGCGATAGTGATTGACTCATGAACTGCTCCTTTGCACCCATGCGACTCATGCCATGGGCGTGTTGTGTAATGGTGAGACACGACTATGGTGTGAAATAACAACCTGGTTGATACACGAGCTGTCTTTGGAATGCATTCATTATATCAATATGTGTATGCACGCACGTAGCCAATGAAAGACCACAGCGAGACATTCCGTATGCTGTTTAATGATTGAGTGCCTAACACAAATCGCCACAGCCTCGGCTGTGGCGGGTCTGCTACATCATGTGTGTCTGATATCTTTACCGGGCCATCACCACGTATTGCGGCGCCATGCCGGCCTGCACCTGGCGAATGGTATCAATCGTGGTGGTGATAATGCGTTCGAGGGCCTCGGCGCTATTAAACGCATTGTGGGCGCTGGCGATGACGCGTGGGTGATCGAGGAGCTGATGCATCAGCGCCGTTTCGGGGGTGTCGGCGCCGCTGCCAATCATGGCCTCGTGTTCGATGACATCGAGTCCCGCCGCCCGAATCAGCCCTTGATCGAGGCCAGTCAAGAGGGCGGCGTTTTCGACAAGCGCTCCGCGTGAGGTGTTGACGATGATGACACCTGGCTTGATCAATTGCAGACTCTGCATGTTGAACAGGTGATGTGTACTGGGCAAGAGCGGGGTGTGGAACGAGATGATGTCGGCCTGCGCATACACATCGTTGAGCGGCACATACTGCGCCCCCACCTCCTCGGCCCATTCGTGGTGAGGGGCGAGATCGTGGGCGATAATCTGCATCTTGAAGCCGGTGGTCATCCGCCCGAAGTTGCGCCCAATCAGTCCAGTGCCGACAATCCCAATTGTCTTGCCGTACAAATCGACACCGCGCAGGTCGTGTAAATCCTTGCTCCACTCCTGTTTGAGGCGCAACGTGCTGGGGATAATCAGGCGCGTACAGGCCAACATCAACGCCATAGCGTATTCGGCGACGGTGCGCTCGCCGTAGGCCGGCACGTTGCAGACGGTCACGCCGCACGCCGCCGCCGCCACCACATCGACATGGTCGTAGCCGGTGGCCCGAATAGCGATCAGGCGCAGATTGGGCAAGCGTTGCATGTCGGCGGCGCTGATTGGCGTGTGAATGAACACACTCAGCACGGTGGTGTCTGGGTCAATGGCATTTGCCGGCGTGCCGGCCGGATAGAGCGTCAGCGCCTCGCCGGCGAAGGCGGCCTCGAAGAGTGCCGCCTCCCACGATTCGTTGAGAATAATCGCAATCATTGCCACCTCCTGGCGGGGATTAGTTCGTTGGTGTCAGTGGATGGTGGGCGTAGCGCTCGTCGAGCGGGTGAGTGACACAGCGCAAGCGGGCGTTGCTTTTGCTGAGCAAGAGCTGACGCAATGGCCCAGGTTGCACCGCGTCTTTGGCCAGATGCCCATCTTTGTAGGCTTGCATGACTACCGCATAACTGCGGTCGACACCCATGTTGGCTAGTGCGAGAGCCACTGACGCGTTGCGATCGGTATCGGCGCTGGTCAAACGGCCCTCGAGCGTGGTGACAATCTGGTCGGTCAACTCGGGCTGAGCGACGCTCAAATACGCGAGGGCGATAGCGGCACGATGATGGCCGATGTTGCTGGTATGCTCGTCGTCGAGTAGGGTGACGAGTGGTTCGTAAGCGGCGGCGCCGATGCGGGCGATGATTTGGGGCAATTCGCCGTCCCAGATGGCGGTGCGCTTTTCGATGGTTTGGTTGGGCGCTGCCGGGATGGGGGCGTGAATCAGCGGTGCGATGGCGTCGAGTGAGCCGATCTCGCCGAGCAAGCGCAAGGCGTGGATGGGCGCATAACAACGCGGCTCGGCACCGATTAAGAGCTCGGTGTCGATGGCGAGAGTGACGAGAGGAGCCACGGCGTCTGCGCCGGTGGCAATGATGTGTTGGGCCAGGGGGAAGGGCATTTCGGGGCCAAGCGTGCGGAGTTGGCGCACGTATTCTAGTGCATCAAATGCGTTCGTCATGCGGTGTCCTCAATCGTATCAACCAGAACTCTCAACCATTGTACGAGAATTAGCCGGTTGATGCGTTGTGACTACCCGACGAATTGACTCCAATTGCGCAACACCGCAATATCGTAGCGCACTTTGGCCGGTGCAACCGTCCGAAAGGCTTGACCTGCGATGTGCTGAGCCTCCTTAGCCAAGTTGCGCGCCTCGTTGTGATAGTTGAGCTGCCCAAGCAATTGCCCAGTCATGTGCATGGCGCTCAGTAGATGGCGCAGGTGCACCATCGATGGCGCTTGATTGGCCAGCGTGCGGCGCATGTTGAGTAGCTCTATTGCCACTTCGAGCGCCCGATTGCGATCGCCACTGAGGAGTGCGCATCGGCTATGGCCACTCACAATCATGCTACGTTGGAGTATATCAGCTGGTGTCTCACCCGGGCCACGCAGGCTTTGTGACATGCCCATGGCCTCGGTCAGCGTCGCAATTGCTTCGCTCACGTTGTTGCTGACAAGGTGTAATTCGGCGAGCTGAATGAGAATGCCAATCTGCGTGCGCCGGCTGGTCGGCGTAATCGCCCCCGAGCTCATTTGGCGGTGCCACAACAGCCATTCTTGGGTGGTGTTGAGGGCGTCGCTAATCTGGTTGGCACCGCGTTGCAGGCGACTCAGTTGGCCAAGAGCCCCCACGAGCTGATGTGTGTTGGGCGTGGTTTGTAGCGTCTCAACCAGCTGATTGGCGTATCTTTGGGCCTCTTGGCTGATGGTAATCGCATCGGCGTACATGGTATCGGCATTGGCCCGATTCTCTGGTTTGAGCCGGTTGCGCTGATGCATCAGCATCTCACCAAAGTATGGTTCGGCCACGGCTGCTACCTGTGGTAATCCACGTTTTTCATAGATTTGGCCGATTTGGAGAAGCGTTTGCGTCACATTACGCAAATCGTCGACACTGATGCGCGTACGTGCCAAACTACGCAATGGCTCGAGGCTTCGCTCGAGCAGTTCAAGGGTACGCGTTGCGTTTTTTTGAGGTTGAGTGTTCTGCACCATGGTGCGCAGAGTTTTGGCGTAGCGCTCATTGACGTCGATTTTGTCGACGAGTTCGGCAGTCGGTTGTTCATGATCGGCAATTGTATCGTAGAGCAGGTTGGCCATGGTGTAGCTGCCTGCTTGTTGAAGGTAGGCCGCAAGTTGCTCGAGTGTCTGCCAGCCAATGGTGATGCCGGCGTGTTGACGCCAATCGACGCTATCGAGTGTGCTCGCATATTGTGTCAGGTGCGACCATTGTTGTTGTTTGCTATAACTGATACACGCCATGACTGTTGCCTGCAACCACGACCGTCCGTTGATAGGCAGTCGCAAATGTCCGAGTGTCGTCAGCATTTGTTGGTGGGTGACTGGCAAATCAGCCAACGTATTGTTGCCTGAACTTTGAAGCTCACCTTGTGCGTCAAAGGCTTCGCTAAGCCATAACTCAAGGGCTTCATCGAGCAAGCGCAAGAGTGGTTTGGGGTTTTGACGCATCACGACGGTTAGCAAAAACGATAAATCGAGATTGAGATGCCCAATATGTTGGAGCAACTGCTCAACACCTGCTTGTTCGTCACGATGGCGTTGAGCCAAAATACGCTGATGCGGCGATTGCCACGTACGTAAGCGTTCATTACCGGTTATGCTTAATGTCTGACCAAAATCGTTGTTTACGAAATAACTTGGATTGCCACGGAGTTCATTGATATATTCGTGCAAAATACGGAAATTGCCGTTGGCGTTCTGCAAAATGTATTCAATATGATCAACAGTTAATCCACTAAAGTGCTCAGCGAGGTAGGCAAATGCATCGACCTCTTTGGCTGGTGATACCTCGAACCACAAAGTCTCTTTCCAGATGTAATCGTCGGGCAGATCAGCCCATCCCTCATTGTGGTGCGTGGCCACAAGCATTATCGGCCAGTCTTGTTTGAGTGCAGTCCGTACAAAGTGCGCGATGGCCTGCTGACTTGCCTGACTGAGACGATCGACGTTATCAAGAAAGATGAACACAGGCAGGGGGCTTACCGCCACAATCTGCTGTGCCACATTACTCATGACGACTTGCTGGGCAAATGTTTCTGGTGTTGCTTCATCGTCGCTCTTGGCGACGGGTGACAATACCGTATGAACGACCGAGGCGAGGTGCTGATTATAAAACGACGTCCAACGCTGCGGATCGATGGATTGACGCATCCCTTGACCGAGGCGTTTGAGTGGTGCCTGAAAGCGCAAGTATAGTTGCCGTTGGGCTTCGATTTGTTCGAGCAGATTATCAAGCGGGATGTGGGTGCAGTCGAGCCCAAGCCACAAAAACTGCGGTGGTCCAGATGCGACATGCTCTGATGCAAGTGGGTCGGTCGCCAAGATGGCAACGCTGGTGGCGTCGGTCGGCCAAAAATCATGCTCAGGAGGATTCCACTGAGGGTCATTGACAAGGCGCTGAAAGAATTCACGCACGAGACGGGTCTTGCCGATACCACTCTCGCCGAGGAGCGTGACGATGCTCGGGGACTTGCGTTGTGTGCATGAATCCCAGTATTGGCGCAACAGCGCAAGCTCATCTTGACGACCGTGAAATCCCATTGCTTTCCTTTAATTTTGTCAATACTACTACCCACATAACTATACCAAAAGTCACCAATTCTGCATATACCTCTTCTGAGGCGTCACTGCCTTTCGGCAAGGAGATTGCACGGCCATCTCGCCCCACCATGTCACTGCATGCCGGCGCGTAGATTGCACGGCCTGCGTAATCTACTTGATGTGACTGAAGGATATGGTGTGGCAGGCCATGCAATGACGGATTGGGGGAGGTGCTACCGGCGTGTAGACTCCCTAGCACCACCTGATTGCGACGGAGCACGAGGGATGTGTGTGATGTGATGACGTTGGACGGACCTCCCAATCGTGCGTCGTGTGGGATGCGTGCGGCGTGCGAGTGTGTCGCCATGCCTTGTACGCGGCAGTTTTTGGCGAAAGCTTCGCCTGATCGGCGTACATAACGACAAAATTACCGCATGACAGATGGGCTCGCGAGATGGATAGTTGTAGGGCCGATGGGGAGTGTGGTGTGGTTTAAGAGGTGGTCATATCGACCATCGGCCGAAAGCTCTTGCGGTGCTGGTCAATCATACCGTGTTGACGTAATGCAAGTTGGTGTTGGGCCGTGCCGTAGCCTTTGTGCTGGGCAAATCCATAGGCGGGGTAGGCACGATCGAGGGTGATAAGCATCTGGTCACGGCGTACTTTGGCGATGACGGAGGCTGCAGCAATAGAAAGACTCTGCTCGTCGCCTTTGATGATGGATTGCTGCGGGATTGGCCAGTGTGGGAATGCCACCGCGTCGATGACCAGCGCCTGTGGAATCAGGGGCAACTGCATGACCGCCTGTTGCATGGCGTAGCGCGTGGCCGCCAAAATACCCACCGCGTCGATATCGTGCGCACTGACCATGCCGACGCCAATCCCCAATGCCACCCGCTGAATAGTATCGACCAGGGCAAGGCGTTGGCTCGCAGTAAGTTGCTTTGAGTCGTTGAGCCCGGCCAGCACCGACGGCATGTGGTAGACCACATCGCTGAGCACAACGGCAGCCGCTACGACGGGCCCCGCCCAACAGCCACGCCCGACCTCGTCGATGCCGGCAATTAGATGGTAGCCTTGGGCGATGAATTGTTGTTCGTAATCAAGTGTGGGTGGCATGGTGCGGTGCTCTGGCCACAATAAGTTGCAATGGGGTGCCATTGGCGCTGAGTGCTGGGGCCTCGAGCTGCCACCTGCGCTGGGCGAGGTGTTGCCACAACGGATGAGCAGTCAGCTGCATGTGTCCAGCAGCGAGCAAGATGATGAGCTGACCGTCGGGGCGCAAGACGCGTGCCACCTCGTCGAGGGTGGCAGGATCAGCGATATATGGGGCCGGAAAGACCGCCACGACGCTGGCAAACGACTGATTAGCACATGGGATTGCCCGGCTGTCAGCACGCAGGAGTCGCGATGCCCGGCGCCGTGCTTGGGCCAGCATGGCGGGCGAGCGATCGAGACCGATACTCCAGATGCCGTGGCGGGCTAGGCTCGCTTGGAGGTGCCCAGTGCCACAGCCGAGCTCGAGGACGGGGCCGGAGCTGGTACAAAAAGGAACAAGGTGTTCGCCCCAAACAAACCAGTGGCCACGCGATACAAGCGTAGCCACTGTGTCGTATAACGGGGCAAATTGATGATACAAACGCTCAAGCAACCAGCGATAGAAGCGCAGTGCCCAGGCGTGCATCGGATGGTTAGCGGCGCTCTTTGATGCGGGCTGCCTTGCCGGTCAAGCCACGCAGGTAGAAGAGACGTGAGCGGCGAACCTTACCACGGCGAACCACGGTAATTGAGTCGACGCGGGGGGCGTTCAACAAGAAGGTACGCTCGACGCCAACACCGTGTGACGCCATGCGACGTACGGTGAAGTTGGCGTTGATGCCACCTGCACGCTTGCGAATTACTACACCCTCGAAGTCCTGCACGCGCTCGCGGTTACCTTCAACCACGCGTACACCAACGCGCACCGTGTCGCCCTCGCGAAAATCTGGCACGTCGGCCTTGAGTTGACGCTGCTCAATGGCGTCGATAATCTGCTGCGACATGATGCCGTCGCTCCTTTAAGTAGTCACGAAACTATACGTGCTATTGCACACAATGCAGGTTAGTATAGCACGTTCTGTGATGACAGGCAAATAGAACTGCGTGCATGATGTGCGTTGTGCATGATAGCACACAATCATATTCGAGTAAAATAGAAATGAAGCATTTGTTTTTGCAACAAAAGAGGTACACCGGTGGATAACCTAGTTGATGCGGTACGTGGAATGCGCGATGTGTTGCCCGATGATTTTGCCCGGCAACAGCATATAGCCCATCAAATCAACCATGTATTGAGCACCCACGGTTATCAGGCGCTCGATTTGCCACTGCTTGAGCATCGTGATTTGTATGTGCGCAAACTCGGTGAGGAGCTGGCCGGCAAGATTTATGAATTTTCGTTCAACGGTCGTGATCTGGCGTTGCGTCCCGAGTGGACTGCTTCGGTACTTCGTGCCTATATCAGCAAACTCGGCGATCAACCGCTGCCGTTGCGTTTGCGCTATACCGGACCTGTCTTCCGGTACGAACGCCCACAGCGTGGCACGTGGCGCCAATTCACCCAAATCGGCGGTGAAATGATTGGCGCACCGGCCCCCCGTGCCGATGCTGAGGTGCTCGGCGTGGCCTGTGCTGGCCTGCATGCGGTCGGTATTCGTGAGTACCACATCAGTATTGGACATATCGGGATCATCCGGGCTTTGTTGGGTTCGCTCGGCGTCAGCGAGCGCACGCGGAGCGTGTTGACCTGGAGCCTTGAGCGCATGCGTAACCGTGGCGTCGATGCGGTGCGTGATGCCTTGATGAGCGAGATTGAGGGCGAGCAACAAGGGTTTGATACCACGGTTCTTGCCGGACTTGATGATGCGCAAGCCGAAGATTTGTTACTCCACACCTTGCGCTCGATTGGTGTCAACTTGCAGTTCGGCACGCGCCCGCCCGAAGAGATTGTCCGCCGCTTGGTGCGCACCTTGCGCACTCACGATCAGCGCCCGACGGTTGAGCGCGCGATTGCCTTCTTGGCCGAGCTGAGTGTGATTCGTGGTGCACCCGCACAAGCGTTGGCTGACGTGACCGGCTTGATTGCGCGCTACCAACTGCCCGATCCGGGGTTGGCAGAAGTGCAGGCATTGATTGATTTGTTGCCACTCCACGGCGTTGATGTGCAGCGTGTCACGCTTGATTTTGGCATTGGCCGCGGCTTGCATTACTACACCGGCATGATGTTCGAGATTGATGATTTGCGCGGGCTACAACTCTGTGGCGGCGGGCGCTATGACGAGTTAGTGGGGGCTTTGGGTGGCAAACAAAGCACACCGGCCGTCGGGTTCTCATATGGGCTTGAGCGCGTCGTGCTCGCAGCCCCGGCTGAGACGGTGGCACCGACTATGCCCGCCGTGGTAGTGGCCTGGGAGGATGCGGCGGTCTACCCTTATGCCCTCGACGTTGCCCAAACCCTGCGTGCCAGTGGTGTGGTGGCGACGTGTGAATTGCGCGAGCGCCCACTGAGTCAACAAGTGCGCGATGCACAGCGCCGCGACCAGCAAGTGGTTGTGGTACATGCAGCCGATGTCGCGGCGCGCACGGTGCAATGGCGCGATCAGCGTCAATCGGAGTCATTGACGGTTGATGAATTGGTGGCGCGCTGCGGGGGTCAACGATGAAATTTGCGATTCTTGGAGCGGGTGGCGTCGGTGCCTATCTCGGCGCCCGTCTCGCCAAATCGGGCCATCCGGTGGCGTTGATTGCCCGTGGGGCACATGCCGATGCGTTGCGGCAACACGGCATACAGGTGCAACCAACCCAACAAGATGCCTGGGTGGCGCACCCGGTCTTTGTAACCGATACACCGGCGCAGGTCGGTGTGTGTGATGTGATTATCACAGCCAGCAAAAACTACCACCTCGACGAGTTATTGGGGCAAGCCCTGCCGATGATAGGGCCGCGCACGGTTATTCTGACGATGCAAAACGGCATCGCCGCCTACCAACAGGTGGCCACCATGTACGGGGCAGCGCAGACGCTGGCTGGATTAATTTATTGTGAATTGAGTGTCGAGGCGCCTGGCGTGATTCGCAGTGGCATTGAGCCGGTGCGCATCACCTATGGCCCGCTCGCACCACATCCGATTTCGCCGATAGCACAGGCGCTGAATCACGCCCTTACCGATGCCGGCATGCAGTCGACGCTCGTGGCTGATGGGCGGGCAGCGGTCTGGAGCAAGGCGATTTTTGTGGCGGCCATGAGCGCCGTTACCACACTGACGCAGGCGCCACTCGGGCCGATGATGGCCGACGACGAGGTAGTTGCAGTCTTGACTGCTGCCTTGACCGAAGCGCGTCAAGTGGCTGAGGCTGACGGCGTGTATTTTGAAGTTGACCCGGTTGCCAGTGCCTTGGCGATGGCACGCAGTATGCCGGCCACCGCCCGATCGTCAATGGCGCGCGATGTAGCCAACGGGCGCCCGACCGAGGTTGAGTCACTCAATGGCGCAGTTGTCGCCAAAGGGCGGGCGCTCGGCGTGGCTACGCCAGTGAATCAGACGTTGTATGCCCTATTGCGTTTACGCTCACAGCAGGAGACATCAGCATGACCACACCACATTGGGGCCACTATACCGAGCTCCATCCTGATACGCTGGCGACGATTTTGGCGACGACTCCGGTGGCGGTGTTGCCGTGGGGCGCGCTCGAATGGCACGGCCCGCATTTGCCGTTGGGCATGGATGGGATTGCCGCGCAGTATGTGGCCGATCAGCTCGTGCAAACCACGGGCGGCGTGCTCTTGCCGATGACCTGGTGGCCGATGACGACCTTGCCGCATCCGTTTTCGCTGGCACTACAGACCAGCACGATGCTGGCGGTGCTTGATGATATGTTTGCCAGTCTGGCCAACGCAGGATTCCGCCTGGTGGTGCTGATTAGTGGGCATTATGCCCAAGGGCACGAAATCGAGCTGATGAAGGCCGCCTTGGCCGCCCATGACCGCCATGGGCTCGTCGTATTGACGTTGCCACCGGCGGCCGTATTGAGCGAGGATTACCTCGATCATGCGGGGCGCTGGGAGACGGCGCAGACGCTGGCGTTGCGTCCCGACTTGGTGCGTCTCGATCGGCTCGGGCCGGCGCCACTGCATCCACGTGACTATGCGGTGCTCGGCGAGGATCCGCGCTTGGCGACGGCTGCCGATGGCCAAAAGTTGCTTGATGATGCGGTGCAGGGGATTGCAACGTGGGTGGCGCGGGTGCAACAGGCGGATGGGATGGTGTTTGTGCGTGAATTGTACGAGCGACGTATTGCCGGCTATAACGGCTACGCCGAGGCCTTTTTGCGGACCTCGTGGGAGCAGGCACTCAATGACTGGTGGCGGCAACGAACCGCCAAAGAGGAGTAGGTCACATGGCGCTACGTTTTGCCATCCCCTCAAAAGGGAGTTTATATGACGGGACGCTCAGCTTCTTTGAGAGCTGCGGGTTGCGCATTGTCCGCCCCAATCCCCGACGCTATACGGCGGCCATCTCGGCCTTGCCAGGCGTCGAGGTCTTGTTGCATCGGCCGGCCGATATCATCGAGAAGGTCGCCGACGGAGAGATTGAAATCGGCGTTAGCGGTCTCGATTTGGTCGAGGAGTTGCGTGGCGACCGTGACGACCTAATCGTCATCCACGATGATTTGGGCTATGGGCGGTGCGAGCTGGTCCTCGCAGTGCCTGAAGCCTGGATTGATGTGCGTTCGTGGCGCGATTTGGCCGATTTGGCTGCTGAGTTGCATGCGTCGGGGCGCACCCTGCGGATTGCCACCAAGTATGCAGCGTTGATTCGGCAGTTCTGCCAAAGCCATGGGATTAACTCGTTTCGAATTATCGATTCACAGGGCGCGACCGAGGCGGCGCCTGGTTTGGGTTATGCTGATATCATCGCCGATATCACCGAGACGGGCACGACGTTGCGCGACAATCAGCTCAAAATTGTTGGTGGGCCGATTCTCAAGTCGCAGGCCTGTCTGATTAGTTCAAAAAAGGCCCTACGCCAATCGCCCGAGGTGGCCAGCACGGTGCAGACGATTCTCGAGATGGTCGAGGCGCGCCGACGGGCACGCGGTGTGGTTCAGGTGACGGCCAATATTGCTGGTACCTCGGTCGAGGATGTCGGTCAGCGGATTGTGGCGCGCCCCGAGTTGGCCGGCGCCCAAGGTCCGACGATTGCGCCGGTATGGCCGCGCCCCGGTAATGCTGGGACGCTGTTCATGGTGACGTTGGTCATCCCCCAGGATCGGGTGCTTGCGGTGGTACGCCACTTGCGCGCCCTCGGAGGCGATGCGATTACGGTGACGCCAGCGCAGTACTACTTTGGGGCGATGAGTGAGACGTTTGCCCAGGTCATGAAAGAAATCGAGTAACTCCTATGCCTATCCCGATATTTACTGATTTGGCCAGTGCCCAAGCGAGTGTGCTCAAGCGCGTGCCATTTGATGAGGTCGAGGTTACTCCGGCCTTGCTCGACGGCATCGCCCAGCGGGTTGGTGAGCGTTTGACGCCGGCCCAAGTGGTTGAGCGGATTGTCAACGATGTCCGTGCCCGCGGTGATGTAGCACTCAAAGAGTGGAGTTTGCGCCTCGACGGGAGCATTCCTGATGTATGGCAAGTGCCTGCCGAGCGCATCGAGGCGGCGTGGCAGGCACAACCGGCCGATGTGCAGGCGGCGTTGCAATTGGCTGCTGAGCAGATTCGGCGCTTTCATAGCAAGCAACACCATCAATCGTGGATGGATGTGACGAGCGAGGGTACGCTCGGGCAACTGGTGGTGCCGCTTGAGCGGGTGGGGATTTATGTGCCGGGTGGTGCAGCGCCGTTGCCGTCGACGCTGTTGATGTCGGCGATTCCGGCACGGGTGGCTGGCGTCGACGAGATTGTGGTATGCTCGCCGCCACAACGATCCACGGGCGAGGTCGCTGAGATTGTCTTGGCGGCGGCGCATGTGGCGGGCGTCGATCGGGTTTACCGTGTCGGCGGAGCTCAGGCGATTGCGGCGATGGCGTTTGGGACCGAACAGATTGCCCAGGTCGACAAAATCGCCGGACCGGGTAATTTGTTTGTGGTGCTGGCCAAGCGGATGGTCTATGGCGCTGTAGGGATTGAGAGCCTGCCGGGGCCGACCGAGACGTTGGTGATTGCTGATGGGCACGCCAACCCGGCCTATGTGGCGGCTGATTTGTTGGCGCAGGCTGAGCACGTGCAGGCAGCGGCGATTTTGGTGACTACAGAGCGCCAATTGGCAGATCGTGTCAAAGATGAATTAGCCCGGCAGTTGGCGCTTTTGCCAGATAATAGCGGGGCAGCGGAGACGCTTGCGTTGCGAAGCGGAATCGTGGTGGTTGACTCGCTCAAGACGGCGTTTGCGGTGAGTAATGCCTATGCGCCTGAGCACCTGTGTTTGTTGATCGAGCAGGCTTGGGATTATCTGGGCTGGGTGCGTAATGCCGGTGGGGTGTTCATCGGTGAGCAGTCGTTTGAGGTGCTCGGTGATTATATTGCGGGGCCGTCGCATATTATGCCGTCGGTGAGGACAGCGCGGCTTGCGGGGGCGGGGATCGTGGGTGACCGCCGCAAAATCATCTCGGTGGTGGGGCTTAATGGGCAGGCGCTAGCGCGGATTGGCCCAGCAGCCGCCCGCTTGGCCGAGGCCGAGGGATTGTATGCGCATGCGGCTGCGGTCAAGATTCGTTTGCACGGGTAAATCATGCAATTGCATGAGTATCTGCTCATTTCATCTCGGTACAATAGACGCAATAGTGGTATGTGCTGATCTGCACTACAGATGGAGGGATAGGACATGGATTTCTTTGTAGGATTTTTAATTCTGTTGTTGAACGTATTGTCGTACGCAATTATTGGCCGCGTGCTGTTGTCGTGGGTCGATCAAGGTGGCAATATGCGTATTACGCAGATTCTTAATGAAATTACCGAGCCGATTTTGGCGCCGTTGCGCAGTATTATTCCGGCCGGCGGCATGTTTGACTTTACGCCAATCATCGCCATGTTGTTGTTGCAAGTGCTTGAGATGTTGGTGCGCTCTGCGGTGGGCCAATGATGGCGGCGCCGAGCATCTCGCGACTGCTGACCACGGTAACACTCGCTGGTGCTGGAACACTGGCCGTCGAAATGGTGGCGCCACGCATGTTAGCACCGGCGTTTGGTACATCACAGCCGATTTGGGCGGCGGTCATCGGCATGACGTTGCTCTACCTCGCAATTGGCTATCATCTTGGTGGCCGTTGGGCTGATCGCTATGCGGCCACTGATGTTGACTTTATGGCGCGCTTGATTTTGTATGCGGCGATTGCCACGGCGTTGATTGCGCCGATTGCCCCGCCAGTCATCTCGGGTGCCCGTGTAGCGCTCCAAAGCGTGGCTGTTGGTGGGTTTTTAGGTGCGCTAGTCATTGCTTTGATTCTCTTTGCCACGCCGGTGATTTTGTTGGCGGCTGTGTCGCCGTTTGCCAATCGTGTGGCGTTGTTGACTACTGAGCCAGCGCAAGTCGGTCAGGTGTTGGGTCGGTTATCGGCGTTCGCCACGGTTGGGTCGTTGGCGGGCACATTTGCCACGGCCTTGTGGTTGGTGCCACAGTTTGGTTCGACGCAGTCGCTGTTGATTATTGCAGCTGGCTTGATGGTGCTGGCAGCTTGGGTTTCTCGACGCTGGGTGCGTTTGGCTTGGTTGGCGCTTGTGGTGGTATTGCTATTATGGCGCATGATTGCCGGTCCACCGAGTTTGGCGGCGGGGTGTGTCAACTGCACGGTGATTGATACGCGTGAGTCGGCCAATAACGTGATTCAGGTGGCAACGCGTGAGCACCCCGAGTTTGGCAATCAGACCTTGTTGTTGCTCAACGAGGGGATGGCGGTGCACTCGAGCTTTAATCAGCGCTATCTGACCAGTGGCGATAGTCGTGATTTGTTAACAGGTGGTGGCCCGTGGGATTACTTTGGGGTGGCCCCGTATGTGGTCGCCGACCGCCGTCCGAGTGACATCAAATCAATGGCGATGATTGGGGCGGCGGCAGGGACTGGGGCGGCCCAGTTTTTGGCGACGCATGGTGCTGATGCCGAGGTTGATGCGGTCGAGATTGATGGTGAGATTGTGGCGGTTGCGCGCCAGTATTTTGGCATGAATGATAGCGCCGTGGCTGGGGGGAATCCTCGGTACCGCGTGCATGTGGCCGATGGACGCACGTGGTTGGCCACGACCTCGAACACATACGATGTGATTGCAATTGATGCCTATCACCAGCCGTATATTCCGTTCCATCTGACGACGGTTGAGTTCTTTCGTGAAGTGCATGACCGACTCAACAAAAAAGGCGTTGTTGTGCTGAATGCCGGACTTGGAGCAGACGGCGATATTCGCTTAGCGCAGACGTTAGCTACGACGATGCTTGAAGTTTTTCCCAGCGTGTTTATTGTGGAAACAGCGTCGTTTGGTAATTGGATGCTGATTGGCTCAAGCGAGTTCATTGCTGACGGAGCTGCGAATTTTGCGGCAAATTATCAGTATGTCGAAGATCCTGCGTTGCGCACAGTGATGGCCAATGCCTCGGGATTCCCGTTTTTGGTGAGCGACCGTGGGCCGGTCGTGTTGTATGATGACCATGCGCCGGTTGAGCGCTTGGTTGACGAGATGATTTTTGGGGCCGTCTGGTAGACGCATGACTATGCGGCTCACAGGGATATATCTATCGGAATCTTGATGAGACGCATGGTTGTGCGTCTATACGAACATAGGGATGCTGATGCTCATCAATGCGTTTATCGATGTG
The DNA here is from genome assembly GCA_964469045.1 of uncultured Klebsiella sp. Taxonomy (GTDB): domain Bacteria; phylum Chloroflexota; class Chloroflexia; order Chloroflexales; family Roseiflexaceae; genus UBA965. The sequence goes on along the minus strand of CAYXXK010000041.1, from coordinate 9,517 downwards.
TTGTTGCCGATTGTGGTGGTGGTGAGCATTGGGTATACACTCAAGCGATTTTTGCCGATTGATACGCGCTCGCTTAATCGATTGAGCATGTATGCGCTGAGTCCGGCGCTGATTTTTATTAATATCATCAAAATCAATATTCCTGGTAACGATGTATTGCGCATCTCACTCGTATCGGTGGTGGCCTGTCTTGGGTCGGGGCTGATTGCACTAGTGATTGCGCGCTTTTTGCGTCAAGATGCCAAAAGTACCTCGGCGTTGTTGTTGGTGACAATGTTCATGAATTCGGGCAACTATGGCTTGCCGACGGCAAATTTTGCTTTTGGACCGGCCGGACTCGAGCGGGCGTTGCTCTTTTTTATTGCGCAGGCGATTATGGCGCAGACGCTGACGATTGCGATTGCGCAAGCGGGTCAAAGCGATTGGAAGAGTGGTTTGCGTCAGATCTTCAAAATGCCGCCCATCTATGCCGTCTTGTCCGCATTGACGTTACGTTGGATGGGTGTTGAGGTGGGATCCCCTAATGTGGTGGGAGCCATGCTCAACGGTGTGGATTTGTTGGCGCAGGCCACATTGCCGTTTTTGTTGATGCTGCTCGGCATGCAGTTAGCACAAAATACTGCAATCGAGGATGTCAAATTGACGAGCATCGGAGTTGGTATCCGCTTGTTGGCATCGCCCGTGCTTGCATTGTGTGCGGCATGGTTGCTCAATCTTGACCCACTCGCTACCAAAGTCGTGATTTTGCAGGCCAGTATGCCGACTGCAGTCAACATGGTGCTCTACTCGCTCGAGTTCGATGCGCGGCCACAGTTTGTGGCAGGGAGCGTGGTGGTCTCGACGGTGTTAAGTCTGGTGACATTGACGGTGTTGCTGACGGTGATGGGCATTTAAATCTACATCTGCTGAGGCACGCTCGTATAGGACCAAACGTCTTTATGGTTGATATTCATTATTTGCATGTACCGAAAAGGTATGTCCTATGATATATGCGTTTATTGAGGTGTTGTATCCCATCCTGATGGTCATGGGCGGCGGTTTCTTGTTAAAACGATATCTCCCGATTGATATACGTTGGTTCAGTATGGTGAGCACCTATGTGTTGAATCCTGCACTTGTGTTCATTACGATGATCAAGATTCAAATAACCGGCAATGAAGTAGCGCGTATCTCTTTGGTGTCGGTCATCGTATGTATCGCCATCGGTGTGATTACCTATCTACTTACGCGATGGCAGCAGTATGATGCACATACAACTGCTGCGTTGCTCATGGTCACGATGTTTATGAATACCGGGAACTACGGCTTACCAGCATCGCGAATTGCCTTTGGATATGAGGGCTTCGAACGTGCGATGGTGTATTTTATTGTTCAAGCAATCCTCGTACAGATATTGATGATAGGCGTGGCACGGGTAGGGCAGAGTGATTGGCGACGTGTGTTGCGTCAGGTATGGCGCATGCCTCCCATCTATGCCGCATTGATGGGATTGACATTGCGTTGGATGGGCTTTGACATCTATTCACCTAATATTGTTGGGTCACTTCTGAGTGTGGTGGATGTGATTGCGCAATTGACCCCACCGCTCTTGTTGTTGCTCCTCGGCATGCAGTTGGCCCAAAACACTGCGGTTGAGGATGTGAAGGTAACCAGCATTGGCGTGTTCACCCGCTTAGTTATCTCACCCTTGATTGCGTATGGTGTGACACTGTTTCTTGAACTTGATCCACTTACGACCAAAATAGTGATGTTGCAGGCCAGTATGCCGACGGCGTTCAACATGGTGCGCTATGCCACGGATTTTAATGCACGCCCACAGTTTGTGACTGGGAGCGTGGTGGCCTCGACGGTATTGAGTCTAGTTACAGTCACAATGTTGTTGGTGATGATGGGCGTCTAAATTTGTAGCACCTGATGAGCCCTGGCGTAGGTACTCCTACGCCAGGGCTTGTGCGTATTAGCCGTCGAGATGCGTCAGATGATGGGCCACGTCATCGTATCGTCCACTGGCGACGATGGTGCCGTTAGCCACCACGATGATGTGGTCGGCTTGCTGGAGCAAGGCTCGCCGGTGCGAGCTCGCCACCAAGGTACCGGTACTGTGTTGACGTAATGCCTGCCACAGATGTGCCTCGGTGGTGACATCGACGGCACTCGAAATATCGTCGAGTACGAGGATGTCGGCCTTGCGCAACAACATGCGTGCGAGGGCTACGCGTTGGCGTTGCCCACCTGACAAGCGGACGCCACGCGGTCCTACGATGGTGTTGAGCCCATCAGGGAGTTGGGCGATATCGGGTGTTAGGGCGCTGGCAGTCAGCACCTGATCGAGCGCAGTATCATCTGCGCCGAGGGTGATGTTCTCACGCAGCGTATCGCTGAGCAAGAAGGGGATTTGACTGGTGGCCAGCACGTGTGGAGCGCCGATGGCGCTGACGGGCTGGTCGTTCCAGGTGATCTGCCCAGATTGTGGCGCAAGCAGGCCACTGATAAGGTGCAAGAGCGTGCTCTTGCCACTGCCAACCGCGCCGGTAATAACGGTCATGCTGCCACGTGGGATGGTGAGATTGACGTTGCTGATGCCACCACCACTGCTCGGATAGGTATAGCTGACGTTGTGGAGCGTCAGGGTGGTGAGTGGTGGCAGCGCAGGCGACTGGGCGTGCGCGCGCTCGGGTAGCCACCAGCGATAGGGACGGATGAGACCGTTTGGATTGCCGGGCATGAACTCAGTCAAGCGATCGATAGAGACCTTTTGTTGCGCATAATCGCCGATAAAAGTTGCTACTACGTTGGGCACCCAGGCGATGATGCCAAGACTACTGACCAGTAATAGCAGGTCACCAAGTTGTATGGTACCTGCACTGAGAGCTGTTCCGCCGTACCAAAAGATAGCTGCCCCACAGATGCCAACCCCGAGTGACACGAGTGTACTTTGGGCGTGATACAAGATGTGCCCGCGCACGTTGACGCGTTGGCGCTCACGACTAATGATATTGAGTCTTTCGAGCGCAGAGGTACTGCTATTGGCCAACTTGATGGTCTGAGCGCCGGCGATCACACTTCCGAGTAGGCTCGTAAAGCGATCCTCGCACATGCCAGCGTTATAGCGGTATTTGAGGTAGTGCGGCCAAATCAAGTACGACGCGACGCCGAGGAGTACGAGTGGGACGACACTCATGAGGCTAAGCGTCATGTCAATACTACTCATCACCACAAAGGCCACGATGCCGGTGCCGACTGTCGCAATGACTTCGGGGATCCACAACGGAAAGTCGGCCACCTCGTCGACGTCATCGCGTAGGCGATTAATCGCCTCGAGCGCTGATACCGGCAGTGGCTCGGCCCCGGGGCGCTCAAGCGCTTGTTGGAGCGCATTGTGGTGCAACAACCCTTTGAGGCGATAGCGGAACGTCACGTCGCCCCAGGCCTCGGCCATGATGCTTCCCATGCGCGCTACCATCAGTGCCAGATAAGCAGTGATGATGAGCCACAGGCTCCAGGTTGTGCTCGCCAGCCCGAGCTGATTAAACACGATGCGCTCAACCAAGATAATGCCAAACGGCAAGAGTACGTTAGCGATGCGCCCAATCGTATACACCGCCAAGACGCCGGGCGACATGGCCATCATGGCACGGGTAAAGAGAGGAGTTGGGATGCTCATAACACCTCCGCAAGATTGGTTGCCAATAGGGTGGCAAAATGACTGCCTGGAGTGGCGGCAAGCTGCTGTGGCGCTCCAGACTCGATGATGACCCCATCGGCCATGATGATGACAAGATCGGCAGCATAGACCGTGTTGAGCCGGTGGGCAATCGTGATGGTAGTGCGCTGACTTGTCAGGCTTGTGAGAGCGACGGCGATGCGTTGCTCGTTGGCCGGGTCAACATGTGCACTGGCTTCGTCGAGCACAATCAGCCCCGGCTGTCGGACGGCTATACGGGCGACGGCGAGCAGTTGTTGCTCGCCGGGTGATAAGGTTCGTTCGCCGTCGCCGATGGGCGTGTCGAGTCCCTCGGGGAGTGATACGAGCCAGTCGCCAAGCCCACAGGCTGTGAGTGCCTCGCTGATGGATGTGTCGGTGTAGCCCGGCGCAAAGCAGGTAATATTGTCGCGGAGTGTGGCATTAAATATATCAGTCTCTTGGCTGATGACGCCAACAGCCTGGCGTAGCACAGATTCACTGACTGCATCAATCGGGATATCGTTGAGCGTGATGCGCCCTTGTTGGGGGCGTTCGATGCGACTTACCAAGCGCCCTAGCGTCGTTTTGCCGCTGCCCGTGCGCCCGATGATGGCCACATGGGTGCCGGCGGGGATGGTCAGCGATAGGTTACGGATGACCCAGTCGGGGCTACTCGGGTAGCGGTAACTCACGTGGTCGAGGCGCACCGACAACGGCCCGGATGGTAGCGCGTGGGTGCCGTCGGTGATGGGGGATGGTTGCATGAGCTCGTCGATACGACTGAGTACCCCTCGTGCTTGTTGGTACTCTTGGACGATACCGCGAATCTCTTCGATGGGCTTGGTCAACAGCGTCACATACCCGAGGAGCGCCACGGCTTCGCCAACCGTGCCATTGTCACTCTGGTAGCGCCAGATGCCGATGCCAATTGCTAGCACCCAGCCGACTGCATTGATGACTGTCGAGGTGAGTTGGGCGATTTGACTGCGCAGGCGAGCTGTGCGATGGGCATGGAGGAGTGTGGCGATACGCGGGGTCAAACGCTGGTGCAGGCGAGATTCTGCACCAACTGCACGCATGTCAGTCACACTGGCGAAGCTTTCTTCAATCGTGTCATAGAGGGCGGCATCGGCAACGCGCTCGGCCTCCCAGTCGTAATGATTATTGCGCTGACTCCAGCCAATAATGACAATTCCGATGGTGAGATAGAGCATCATGACGGCAAATACCATGGGAGAAATCAGCCAGGTAGTGATGCCAACGCTAATAATGAGAAAGATTGTACTGACAAATCGGGCACTAGCTTCGCCGAAAATACCGTGCAGTTGACCGCTATCTGCATCGATGCGTTCGCTTAATTCGCCAATCCCGTGACTGCGAAAGAACTCGAGTGGTTGGGCAAAGATGGCGGTCGCAGTGGCGTGACGCAAGGCGTTGGTCGCACTCCAGGAACTGTGGCTGGCCAGACTGGTGATGATCCATTGCAGGATGGGGATGCAGATAGCCAGCGCCAGATACGCCACCACGTGGGGGACGAGTGCGTGTTGCGTCAACGCTGCATCAATGATGCGTTGGACGACAAATGGTTGAATGACCGTCAGGATGGCGGTGCCCCCGGCCAGCACTAGCACGAGCCAAAGCCAACGACTTGCACGAATAGCAAGACGCATGCTTGACGATTGCAAAAACGACATAACGAAAACACTCCTGTGTAAAAATGCAACAACAACCGAGTCGTGGCCACAAAAAATGGCCCGACTGCATCAGGGAGTGTACGAATGGATTGGTAGGGGGTTGCTATTAGGCGGCGACGTGCTCCGCTACCAGAACCATAGCACACGTGATGGTGGTGACTGTCATTGGAGTGCTCCTTTGTGGATATGCGGATAACCAAGGCTATTATACGGCATATGTGCATCAAAGTGGTTGTGATATACTTCATTATCGGTATGTCAGATGTTTGATATGCAAAGGTTAAGAGTCATGACCCAACTGCAATCGGTGGCATGGGCTGACGGGGCTGTGCTTGTGCTCGATCAGCGCCTGCTCCCGCAACAAGAGGTGGTCAATCGCTATACAACGGTCGCTGACGTGGCCGAGTCGATTCGTTCGATGCAGGTGCGCGGGGCACCAGCCATTGGTTGTACTGCTGCGTACGGCATGGCATTGGTGGCGACGCATGAACCTGCGCAGCACAGTCACGAGCTGTTGCCGGCGTTGGCGACCGCACGCACACAACTTGATGCATCACGTCCTACGGCAGTGAATTTGTTTTGGGCGACGCGACGCATGTATGAATACGCAGTGGCGCAGCAGCATTTGCCTATTGATGCGTTTCGGGTGGCTATGCAAGTTGAGGCACAGGCAATTTTCGATGAGGATTTGGCCATGTGTCAGGCGATTGGCCGTCACGGTGAGCCGTTGATTCCTGCGCGTGGACGCGTTTTGACGCATTGTAATGCAGGTGGCCTTGCAACTGCCGGATACGGTACGGCGCTCGGCCCCATCTATCGAGCACACGAACTCGGTCGCCAGGTGCATGTCTATGTCGATGAGACGCGGCCGTATTTGCAAGGGGCGCGTTTGACGGCGTTTGAGTTGCATCGTGCTGGCGTACCGTTGACGTTGATTACTGACAACATGGCGGCGTATTTTATGGGGCAAGGATTGGTTGATTGTGTTATTGTTGGTGCGGACCGAATCGCTGCCAATGGGGATGTTGCCAACAAGATTGGTACGTACGGTTTGGCGGTGCTTGCACATGCACATGGCATCCCGATGTATGTGGCTGCGCCGACATCAACGATTGATATGCGTATTAGTGACGGTAGCATGATCCCCATCGAAGAGCGCTCGTCTGACGAAGTGACAATGATTGGTGGTCGGCGGATTGCTCCTGAAGGAGTTGTCGCTGCACATCCGGCGTTTGACGTGACGCCTGCGCACTTGATTAGTGGAATTATCTGTGAACGAGGCGTGATTGTGGCGCCGTATTCAACCGCATTGGCTGATTTGATGCAAAAGTAGGATAGTTGTTGTGGTTGCACCGCTCTTTTTTGGGTCATTACCGCATACCAATACCGAAGATGCCTGGCAATTCTTGCGCGAATGTCCGACACCGTGGGTGTCGTGGCCGCAGTTACCACAACGAAGCTTTTGGGAGCGAAGTGTTGTGCAATCTAGTTATGGCTTCCCCGGTGTAGTGGTCGATGAAAAGCAACGTGTCGTGGTGGTGCATCGTCGTGAGAGCGAGACACAGCTGACGCGCTTGGCACTCGATTTTTTGGAGCGTCGGCCACATCAACAGCCGTTGCGGACACGCGAGGCGGAGGGATTGTTGACGTTTGGACAGTTTGTGCAGGCGTGTGCGCCTGAGCAAGGTGTCAAGGGGCAACTTCTCGGACCGATTTCGTTGGCTGCGCAGTTAACTGATGAAACCCAAACGCCTATTATCAATGATGCAACCTTGTTTGAGGGAATTGTCATTCATCTTTGTCAGCGGTTGCGTTGGCAAGTGGCTCAACTTCAAGCGTGGCAGCGCCCCGTATTGATGTGCATTGAAGAGCCTTTTCTTGATGTGATGCATTCGCCATTTATGGAGATAGATCGTGACGATATGTTGTGGGGGTTGGCGCGCGTGTTGTCAATCATCCCTACACCCGATGTTTGTCGTGGTTTGATTGTAGGGACAACGCACGAAATCGGCGATTTATTGCAGTTGCCGGTGGACCTGTTGGTCATGAATGTGCGTGAAAGTATGGGGGCGGGCGCTCTAACAAAGGCGCATCAGCACGTAACACAGTTTTTCGCACGGGGTGGTGCGTTGGGTTTGGGGTGTGTGGCTGTCAATGAGCAGCTTGATGATGTGGCCACGGTTATGCATCTTGTTGTCACCTTGGTGGAGCAATTAATGCGTGCAGGCATTGATCCTCAGGTATTGATAAATCAACTTGTGGTGATGCCCGTGACATCATTTGGACAAACCAACGTGGCGAATGCCACGCATGCAATGCAGGTTACGTGTCAGGTTGCAGCTCAATTGCGTCATTATTTGGAGCAGATACAGCGATAAGGAGTAGGTAAATGCGCGTAGTAGTAACAGGGTCGTTGGCATACGACTACATCATGAATTTCCCCGGCTACTTCAAGGACCATATCTTGCCAGATCGTGTGCACATGTTGTCAGTCAGTTTTTTGGTTGACTCGATGAAGCGTATGCGCGGAGGGGTGGCCGGCAACATCGCCTATTCGTTGGCGTTGTTGGGGCAACAACCGCTTGTAGTCGCTGCTGCTGGGCAAGATTTTGGCGAGTATCGTCAGTGGATGAGCAACCAAGGGATTGATGCATCGGGGATTCATGAGGTGGTCGGTGAATTCACGGCCTCGTGCTTTATTAATACCGATCAATCAAACAATCAACTCGTGGCGTTTTATACGGGCGCCATGGCGCGATCGCGCGATTTGTCGTTGCTCGGCTATGGCTTAACCTCCGACGATTTGGTAATTATCTCACCAACCGATCCTGATGCGATGGCGCGCTATGTCGGCGAGTGTCGGCAGATGGGTGTGCCGTTCTTGTTCGATCCAGGCAAGCAGACGCCACGATTGACTGCCGAACAGATTCTTGATGGGCTGGATGGCGCGTATGCTCTGATTGGCAACGATTATGAGTTTGCCATGATGTCACAGATGACTGGCAAAAGCGAGCAAGAGTTAATTGACAGCGTGCCATTGACGGTACTAACGCGTGGCGAGAAGGGATCACTCATCTCAGATGCACGCTTTGGAAGCCGTGTGGTCACTGAGATTGATGTTGCACCGGTTGATGAGGTGCGCGATCCGACTGGGGCTGGCGACGCGTATTTGGCTGGGTTTGTATATGGTCTTTCACAGGGTCTCTCTGCAGAGAGTTGTGGCAAGATTGCTTCGCTAGCTGGTGCATATGCCATTGAACATCATGGATGTCAAGAACATCAATACACGCCGGCCCTATTCTATACGCGCTATGTAGCCGCCTATGGTCATGATTTGGCGGTAGCTCGCGCCTTAGGAGCAGAGTAATCATGCTGCGGTGGGCCGTAATCGGCGCTGGTCGCATCGCCCGCAAGGTCGGCATGGCCATGCAACAGGCTGCGTCTGTTGATATTCGGGCGGTGTATGCACGTAGACGCGACGCCGCCCAAGAGCTGGCTGACGCACTTGGCGCGTCGTGCGTCTACGATGTGCTTGATGGGGTCTGGCAGGATGGCACAATTGATGCCGTCTATATTGCCCTGCCCAATCACTTGCATGCATCTGTGGCGCTTGCGGCCATTGCTGCCGGCAAGCATGTACTTATTGAGAAGCCGATGGCGTGCAGTGCGTCCGAGGTTGCGGCGATTACCCAGGCTGCCGAGCAGGCAGGTGTGGTTGCGATGGAGGCGATGATGTATCGCTTTCATCCAGAAGCGGCGCAGGTGTTGGCTGCGATTGCTGCTGGTGATATCGGCGAAGTGCGCCAAGAACACGTCAACTTCGGGTATCGTCAAGATAATCCGCATGATATTCGCATGGTGGAGTCGGTCGGTGGTGGGGCCATTTATGACATCGGGTGTTATGGTGTCAACCTCGCCCAACTTGTGACGCAGGCCACACCGACAACGGTGCATGCGCTGGGCATTCGGGGCGGAAACGACGTTGATGTGCTGGCATCGGGGATATTTGGCTATCAACATCAGTGTCAAACCCAGATAAATGTAAGCTTTTTGGGCGGATTTTACCAACAAGCACGAATTATCGGGTATGATGGAGTAATAGAGATTGAACGACCGTTCACGGTCTTCCCAGATCGTG
>CAYXXK010000040.1:0-26901 GCA_964469045.1 uncultured Klebsiella sp. | reverse complement strand
GGGCCAATTGTGGCCCACTATGGTCGGCGTCGAGCACATACCGGAGGATGCCCTCGTTGGCCAGTACATACCCGTTGCTCAGATAGGTCATGCTGTCGTAGGCGATAAACCCGATGACGGTCAACCCGGCGATGATGGCGATGCTACGGCGCCAGCTCCAGCCTACACTCGCGTTGCGGGCGAGGACCAACCCGGTGAGAATGAGGAGTGGCGTGGTGATGGCATGGATGAGATAGCGTGCCATGTTGAGTTGCATCAGGGTGTCGCCTGCGCCGAAAAAAGCCCCGCTGCCGATGATAGCGTTGTCGTAGGCCAAGCCGAATCCGGCCATGGCAGCAAACCCTAAGCCGAGACTCTTTTGGGTGATGGCGAGGCGGATTAGGCTGATGGTGATAATCACATTGATGACCGCAAATGCCCCGTAAAACAGACTTTCCATAACGATCCTTTTGCAAACCCGTCGACATTGACGGTATGGCGGTGGTGAACCGAGAGGAGTGCTCCTAGGCTGCACTGTTCGGTGGCAATGTGCGTTGATGTAGTTCTGAGTCGTGCCCACAGTGTAGCAACTTCTCTGTACTACACAAGCCCCTTTTGGGGGTGTAAAGCGAATATGTAGCTGATGTGTAGTGGTACGGGGATAATTTGTGGTGGATGATTTGGGGCATCAGAATCACTAATTCAGTATATCGTTGTCTGTTTACTACACAATAATTTGTCTCATTTTTGTACGTTTTTGATTCAGTGCAGTATATCTCCGCTCATAGCACTCCGCACTGACGATATGTGGTTGCAATGCACAATTGTAGTGATTGTTTCAATGGATGTACGGCGATGGGATGCTACTGTCTGCGGCGACGATTGATGGCGGTAGATCGTGTGCGTGCGCACTTTCTGCAGAAAAAAAGGACCGCAAGCAGACAAATAGTATGCGTGTGGTGTTGACGACGATGAGTGTATTGCACATCAAAAGAAGAGCCCCTAGCTGGTTATCGCCGTGTGGCCAGCTAGGGGATGAGGTATATGAGGATGAAGGGGATTCAGAGGATTCGGCGCTGAGGGATGAGCCGTAACTCATCTTGTATGAGACTAGTATCGTCTCAGTTGATGAACGACAGATGAGCGTAGGCTTATGAATCGTGTAGAGACACAAAAAACACCCCTGGTTACAGTCATGACTGTAACCAGGGGTGCGTGGGGTGATGGCTTAGTGGTTTGCTGGTGCATGCGATGCATGCCCATGACCATGCTTACCCTTGAGCTGTGCTTCGAGCTCGGGGATGCGGTGGTCGTGCTTGGGCATGATTGGTAATTGCAGCAAGTGCCGGGTGAACATGTAGATCCATGCGCCGCCGACGCCCACAAACGCGGTCAAGTGGGTCCAGTGGATGCTAAAGCCGTCGTGATTGAAGGCTGGGTTGATCAACCAGAACACATAGACCAGTTCGATGGCAACTAAGTACATGGCGATGCGTGCCACAACGCCGAAGTTGCGCTTGGTGTGGCGTGAAAGCAACAAGAAGAACGGCAAGAAGAAGTGGCCAAACACCAAGGCGATGGCCAGGTACTGCCAGCCACCCAACGTGCGATAGTGGAACCACGGCGTGAACTCAGCCACGTTACCGGACCAGATGATCAAGTACTGTGAGAAGTTGAGGTAGGTCCACAACACGGTGAAAGCGAAGGTGAATTTGCCCAAGTCGTGCAAGCGGTCAACAGGCACGTCATAGCCGAGCAAGTTGTTCTTGGTGAGCAACCACAACACGATAATCCAGAGGGCGAAGTTGGTCAAAATCTGACCAGCCATCCAGGCCACTGGGTACATCGATGATGACCAGAGTGGTTCGAGTGACATACCCCAGTCGGTGGCGGCCATCGTCCACAACATTACGTGGGCGAGCACGCCAGGGCCACCGGTTTGGGCCATCTTGTCGCGCCAGGTCATCGTCTCGCTCATCGGGGCGTTTTCTTGGGCGATGGAGAACTTGCGCATGCGGTAGACCAACCAGCCCCACACGGCGAAGTAGAAGACGGTGCGTGCCAAGAAGAACGGAATGTTGAGGTACGGGGCTTTGCGCTCGATGACATAATCGGCGGCAACCACGGCTGGGTTTGACCACGGATAGAGGTCCTCGAGTTGCAAGAAGATGCCGATCGCCACGGGAATGAACAAAATGCCCATCCAGGGGATAATCATGGCACTTGCCTCAACGAAGCGGCGGATGATGAGACCCCACACACCGCTGGTGACTGCTTGCAAGTTCAACAAGAACATGCTGCCAGCCGAGAGGCCAAAGAAGAATAGGAATGCAAACAGGTACGATTGCAGTACCTGACTCGTTGAGCTCAGAGCGATACCCGCAAAGGTGATTACGAGGGCTCCACCGCCAACGATACCTGCCAACCGCTGAATATTACTCAGGGTGGAGTTAAGTTTTTCAGTCTGTTCTACCACGGTTATATCCTTACCGTTGGCGTCGCAGAAGAGCGATCTTCTGCGACGCGCTCACACTTACTTCTCGGGTGGATTCTTCTGCATCTCGCGGATGTAGGCAATGATGGCCCAACGATCATTCACATTTTGGATGCGATGGTTGTATGGGTTCATCGTGTAGCGCGGGTTATCTGGTGTTGGTGGCTTGTTGGGGTCGTAGTTTGGATTGGCTACGCCTTGGCTAATCACCTTGAAAAAGTAGCCGTCTGGAGCGTCAGCCAACGTGAACGACTCACCACGGACTTGCTCACCCTTCAGCTCGTCCACGTAGAACAAGCCAGGGACTATCAACCCCAATGGCCCCTTGCTGATTGGACCGGCTGCGATGCCCCTGCCGTTGCCTTTTTCGCCGTGACATGAGGCACAGTAAATCTTGTAACGGGCTTGGCCACGGGCGACAAGCGCCTCGCCGAGCTCGACACCGGTTTGTTCGATGCTGATGTACTCGCCTGCTGGGTCGCCGCCTGCGCGACCGGTGGTGCGCTCGTCGATCTTGAGACCGTCGCGCGATACCGTGCCATCAACCAAGCGTCGGGCCGATGCACCATCAGCAAAGAAATCACTAGCCTGAAGCGGCTTGTACTTGGGCTGATCGTACATGTCGAGGTGACACGCCGAAAAGGCCAAGGCCAACATGCCGAGCAGGATGACGCGAATGCTGGTGCGTCGGAGTGAAGCTACCTTACGTTGCATGTGCCCCTCACTCACTGAACTCGTGCACTGCTTTGGCACCGAGTCCCTGCAACAGGCTCTTTGCGTTGGCAGCGTTGTACTGCGGATCATTGGCCTCGATGCACAAGAAGAACCCATCAACAGATGCACGCTCGAAACCGGGTGCATTGAAGACCGGGTGATATGGCATTGGGAGACCACAAATAAAGATTAAGCCGAACACAGCTGCAAACGCTGAGAACAGCACCATACCCTCAAACGTAATTGGAATGAAGGCTGGCCAGCTAAACAATGGACGACCGCCGATGTTCATCGGGTAATCGACAAGGTTCACCCAGCTCATGAAGGCAAATAGCCCTGACGAACCAGTCAAACCACCGGCGAGGACGAGCCACGGCAAGCGTGATGGCTTGTGCCCGAGTGCTTCGTCGAGACCGTGCACCGGGATGGGCGTGTATGCCTCAACCTTGGTGAATCCTGCCTCGCGAATCTTCTCAGCGGCGTGGATAATCTCATCCGTGTCGCTAAATTCCGCCATGATGCCATACGTGGCTGGTGCGGCGGGTGCGGCAGTGGCCGCTTCTGACTTGCGTTTGAACATGCAAACCTCTCATTGACCGTTGGATGATTTGCTCACCCAACCGCTACGCACCTGCGTGCTAGTGCCCCTTTTGGTCGTGTGCTTTGTGTGCCGTCTTGTGCACCAAATCGCGTACTTCGAAGATGGTAATCATCGGCAGCACACGAATGAACAAGAAGAACAGTACGAAGAACAGACCGAACGAACCGATGAACGTGGCCCAGTCGTAGAACGATGGGTTGTACACATCCCACGATGATGGCAAAAAGTCACGGTGCAAGCTGAGTACGATGATGACCCAACGCTCAAACCACATGCCGATGTTGATTGCCACTGAAACGAACAACAACACTGCCAAATTGGTGCGGAAGCGCTTGAACCACAACAGCTGCGGAATCAACACGTTGAAAATAATCAACGCCCAGTATGACCATGCGTATGGACCGACGGTGCGGTTGACAATCAAGAAGTACTCGTAAATGCTCGCCGAATACCAGGCGTAGAAAATCTCGCCGAAGTAGCCGTACGTCACGATTAACCCTGAGGCCAACATCACTTTGCTCATGACATCGAAGTGCTTCATCGTGATGAGACCCTCCAAGCCGAATAGCTTTCGGATCGGAATCATCAACAAGATCACCATGGCGAAACCACAGTACACCGCGCCAGCCACAAAGTATGGTGGGAACACGGAGACGTGCCAGCCGGGCAACTGTGATACGGCGAAGTCGAACGAGATGATTGAGTGCACTGACAACACAAGTGGCGTTGACAGACCAGCCAAAATTAATGATGCAACTTCGTAGCGCTGCCAGTGCTTGGCGGCGCCGCGCCACCCGAGTGACAACGCCCCGTAGAAGAACTTGGCGATTGGGTGCTTGGCACGATCGCGCAACGTGGCCAAGTCGGGAATCAAACCAACGAACCAGAACAACACGGATACCGTGGCGTAGGTCGAGATGGCGAATACGTCCCACTCGAGTGGGCTACGGAACTGTGGCCACATGCCGAGCGTGCTCGGATACGGCAAGAACCAGTAGTCCAACCATGGACGCCCCGTGTGCACTAGTGGGTAAATACCAGCACACGCAACGGCGAAGATGGTCATAGCCTCGGCCGCGCGGTTAATCGAGGTACGCCAGTCCTGGCGGAACAACAACAAGATGGCTGAGATTAATGTACCGGCGTGACCGATACCGATCCACCACACGAAGTTGATGATGTCAAAGCCCCAGGCCACTGGAACGTTGATACCCCAAATACCGATACCGACGGTAAACAACGTGGCTAATGAGTAAAGATACAGCATCAGCAAGAGACCGGCTACCGCGATGCCACCAATCCACCCCCAAGGGGTCTTGAGCACTGGGTATAGCACGATATCGCCGATTTTGGCGCTGACTGAAGCATACGTCTGCCCCGGTGCCAGCAGTTCGTCGTGTGTTTCAACGACGGGTTGGTTGAGCTTTTGCGATGTTTGCATCATGCTTCTCCGTGTGTGCCGCCGAGCTCGGGATTGGGGTTGGTCAGCTTGGCCAAGTAACTCGTGCGTGGCTTGGTGTTAAGTGGGTCAAGCATCGTGTAGTTGGTCTTCTCGAGCGCTTTGAGCTGGACAACCTTCGATGACGGATCATTGATGTTGCCGAATACGATTGCCTGGGTTGGACATGCCTGCTGACAAGCAGTCACAACTTCGCCGTCCTTGATCTCGCGACCTTGGGTGCGGGCATCAATGCGGGCCTCATTGATACGCTGCTGACAGTAGTTACACTTCTCCATCACACCACGGGTACGAACCGTCACGTCTGGGTTGCGTTGCAACTTGAGTGATGGCGTCTCCATGTCGCTGTATTGGAAGAAGTTGAAGCGACGCACTTTGTATGGACAGTTGTTTGAGCAGTACTTGGTACCGACACAGCGGTTGTACACCATGTTGTTGAGACCCTCTGAGTCGTGCACGGTGGCGGCGACTGGGCAGACAATCTCACATGGGGCATGCTCACACTGCATACAGGCCACTGGCTGCTGATAAATCTCAGGATGCTCTGCATCACCGGAGAAATACGTGTCAATGCGAATCCAATGCATCTCACGACCCATCCACACCTGCTCTTTGCCGACGACTGGAATGTTATTCTCAGCCTGACAGGCAACGACACATGCGTTACAGCCGTTACAGACGTTCAGGTCGATTGACATGCCCCATTGATACCCCTTCGAATAATCCCACTCTGGGAAGAGTGAAATAATCTCGTGGTGGTGGTGCTCTTCTTTGTGTGGGTTGATGAGCTCGTCGAGCGTCTTGGCACGATAAATATCGTAATCGCGACCCTCGAGGTCGGTGTGCATCTGTGTGCTGGCCAGCTTGTAATCCTCGCCGACCTTGGCAATCTCGACGCCAGCGCCATGCCACAAGCTTGTGCTTGGACGGATTGCATAGGCGTTGAAGCCGACGCCGTTACCGACGCGCCCAGCCTTGCTCCGGCCAAAGCCCAAGTGCACCACGACGGTCTCCTCCGACTGCCCTGGTACCACGAAGACTGGTGCATCGACTGAGCGACCCTCGAAGGTCAACTTAACGATGTCGCCACGCTTGAGGCCAAGCTTTTCGGCAGTCTTGGGGCTGAGTTGTGCCGTATTGTCCCACGTCATCTTGGTGACGGGCTTGGGCACCTCTTGCAACCAACCGTTGTTGGCAACTGAGCCGTCACGTAGTGATGGATCAGCGCGGAATACGATTTCGAGTCCTTCGCTAGTGGCAGCTGGTGCAGTGAAGCTGGTGGCTAAGGTTGGGGTGGTGGCTGCGGCGGCCGTGTTTGGCACAATGCCGTCGTGCAACGCAATTTGCCAGTTTTTGTCAAATGCATACCCGTCGGTGCCGGTCACACCCTTCCAAAAATTCTTGACCAGATCGTGAGTTGATGCGGTATTGCCGGTCATAGCGGCTACCACGTCGATCAAGGTCTTGCCATCATACAGTGGTGCAATCAATGGTTGTTGTACTGATACCGTTCCGTCAAAGGCGCGTAAGTCGCCCCAGCTCTCGAGGTAATGTGCTGCATTAATGTGCCACTGCGCCAACTCAGCCGTCTCATCTTGGTAAAGCCCAAAGTGGACAACAGTTGGTACCTTCTTGATGGCGTCAACAATATTGAGGTCGGCTGGTGCGTTGTAGACAATATTTGTGTCAGCAATGACCAACATACTCACGGCGCCGGCGTTAATTTCGTTGACCAAGGCGGCCAATGAATTGATGCCGGTGTTCATGCTACCAACTGGGTCGATGTAGCTGACCGTGCTGCCCACATTGTTGAGGGCGGCGTTGATGGCATGTACGAGTGAATGTACGACTGCTGGCTGGGTCTCGCCAGCGATGACGGCTGATTTGCCTGCATTGGCCTGCAAATCCTTGACGGCGGTGGCAACCCACTTGCTTTCGCTCTCGCTCAAGCTCGGCGCGGTGACACCGGCTACGCCTACGGCTGCAGCAATAGCTTGGGTCAATGCACCAACTGCACTTGCCTTGACGGCCAAACGATGGTCAGCCAAAGTACCCGTTGAGGTTGGCGTTGGCTCAGCCATGTAGAGGCGGTTCATCTTGGGCTTGGCACTGTGGGCGCGGCGCTTGCTGGCGAAATCACGAGCGTAGCGCAATGCGGTTGGACCGGTAGTGGTGAAGTCGCTGTCGAGCGCTACAACCACGTCTGCCTTGTCAAAGGCATAAACGGTGTTGACTCCACCAACGGCATTCATCGTGCCGGTGCTTGTGTTGTCTGCATTGAGTGGATCATACTGGTACCACGTACTACCTGCCGGCAACGAGGCCACCAACGCGGCCAGGGTGGGCGAGGTGTTGGGTTCACTGATAATACGAATGCCACTACCGGCGGCTGCAGCTGCACTGGCTAACGCCGCACTTGCATCAGCCCAGGTTGATGGTTGACCATCCTTGATGATTTGCTGTGAACGGTCAGGATCGTACATGGTCAAGACTGAGGCCTGAATCCAAGCGTCGCTCGAACCATTGCTGGCTGGGTGGTCTGGGTTGCCCTCAACCTTGGTTGGGCGCCCCTCATGACTCTCAGCCAACAAACCAATACCGTACCCGTGCACTGCCATGCTGGTGGCGAAATACAACGCACGCCCCGGGATGACTTGCTCCGGTTGTCGTACGTACGGGACGATCTTCTCTTGGGGTTGCTTGATGGCGAACTGACATCCGGCCAAGCTTGACAATGCCATTGAGGCACCCATCAACTTGAGGAACGAACGTCGGCTGACTGGATCGCGCAACTCAGCTGCTTCCTGTGGGAACTCGCGTGCAAGACGCTCTTGAAACTCTGACGACTGTACCAAATCGTCGAGACTGCGCCAGTAGCTACGCCCACTGTTCTGCTGAATGTCGTGTGTTTCTTTGCTCATGGTCTACTTTGTCTCGCTCTATCGGTGACAGATCGAACAGTTGGTAAGCTGCAACGAGTCACGAATGCCGTACTCTTCCTTCAACTTGAGACCCTGCTCAATTTGATCCGCCGGTGGTTGCCATGCGGTGTTGAAAATCTCTGACTGCGGTCGGAGGAACTGCTCAGGTGCACGGTGACAATCCAAACACCAGCTCATGTAGAGCGCCTGCGTCTTGTACACCACAGGCATGGTGGCGATGTTGCCGTGACATGATGAACACCCAACACCCTTAGCAACGTGGATGCTGTGGTTGAAGTACACAAACTTCGGCAAATCGTGTACCTTGTTCCATTGAATTGGCTCGTCGTTGACGTAACTGTTACGTACGAATTCGAGCTTCGGACTTTCGTGCAACACTTGTGAGTGACAACCCATACACGTCTCGGTTGATGGAATATTGGCACTCGACGATACTTCTACCGAGTTGTGACAATACCGACAGTCCATCTTGAGACCACCGACGTGAAGTTGGTGACTGAACCCGCCACCGGGTTGCACCACCGCATGTGCCGGCCCGACGTCGCGTACCCAGTCGGATCGCGTGTAGTACCACCATACTGATACGAGCAGTAACAGTACTACCGGGACACCAACGAAGATACTCAACCTGGCGATGGTGTTTGCTCGCCGATTAAATACCTGAGCCATTTGGTACCTTTCTACAGTCTGATTCTGACATCATCTGCATACATTCTTGTGCACGCCCAAAGACGCACAACTCCCGCTGCGTTGATGATGCCCTGTGCCTCTCATACGCATCCGGCATATGAGTTAGATGCATAGTGCATGAAAAGTCCACAAATATGCCGAAAATCGTGAACAAGACACACGTATACATCACGCTCAATACGTCTTTGTTTATTTTATCACAACTAACTTGGGTGCAACAAGAGAAATTTGTTTCAAATGCAAGATTCTAATCTTCAACAGCGTGTGATGTATACACATCACACGCTGTTGGCTAGGTTTGCTAAAAACGCGTGTGTAATTCTTGTGTCTGCCCCGTTTCAGCAGCGCGTAGTCCCGCCTCAATGATTTCGATGACGTGTCGTGCATGCTCAGCCGTACCGACTGCCGGTACGCCATCGCGTACCCAATCGACGAGTTGCATGATATCAGCAAAAACATGATGTTCGTCAATCTCACGGTGCGCTTCACTCACATGCGGCAAAATCCACTGATTGCCTGCCCAGCGCCCATGTGGATGACGATCTGCCTCGTCACTCCGTGGGTAATCGAATGGCTGACCATTGAGCTTGAGTCCGACGATTTGCCCTTTGGTACCGAAATAACTGCCGCTAAAGCCCTCGCTGATACTGCCGGCCGGCGTACCGTATGCCATTGCAAAGACATTGTTGCCGAAATCAATCAAAATCAATGTGTTGTCGTCGGCATCACAGGCAACCATCTCACCTTTGAACTCGCGGAACGGCAAACGCACGCCTGACATGGCGGTGACTCGTTTGGCTGAACCCAGAATACCCGTTAATCCGTGGAGTGCATAGACCGTCATGTCGTATAACGGCCCGCCACCTGGTTTGCGGTAGTACCACGATGGATCGACATTGGTAAGTGGGTCGTTGCCAGTGCGGTATTCTTCGTTTTCATGGTAGCGCCCGAATGATGCCCCACACACCGCCCAGCATAAATCGCCAATTACGCCGTCGGCTAGCATTTTTTTGATGGCCTGATTATGCGGGCGATTCATCTCACCTGGAGATGCAACGAGTTTGAGGCCACGCGCTGCGGCCAACTCGATTAACTCACTAGCTTCAGCTGCAGTTGTGGTCATACTTTTGTTGAAGTGGACGTGCTTGCCGGCCAAAATCGCCGCTTTCCCTTGGGCATAGTGCAACCCAATCGGTGTTGCAAGGGTAATCATGTCGATGTCTGCATCTGCGAGGAATGTGGTGTAGTCGGTATAGAATGCTGGTACACCGTACTTGGCGGCGGCAGCTGCAGCGCGACCCGGGGCAGGGTCACATACGGCGCTGATTATGACCTTTTCTTTGACATCGGCAAGACTCAAATGCGGGAGAATACCGCGCTGTGAAACACTTCCCGTCCCAACGATGCCGATTTTTAATGGTGGCATATGCTACTCCTTTGTATTGAACCACATGCACGCAATGTTGACTAGACCTTCGGTATACCGTATATCGGTATACCGGATATGGTGATTATAAGGTACAATTTAAGGCATCATGTGCCCATACATGCCATGGGAGAACCTATGCCATGAATGCAGTTCGTCGGAATCGCACGCGCATCCGCGCGTCGTCACAACAAATTCCCCGGATTCAAACTGAATCAATTGCGAGACCATACCTCCTTGGGTGGATTACCGTGACCGGGTTTGCATGGTTGGGGCTCATTGTGGCTGTGTTTGGCGGGACCTGGGTTGCCGGCGATAGTATGTCACAACTCATGTTGACGGTCATGGTGGCACTTGTAGCCGGCATTACGTACATCCCGATTGAGTATTATTTGAACGCACGAGGTGTCGCGGTACGAGGTGTGTTTGGTAGCGTGCTCTTTTTTGTGGTGTTGTTGTATGTTCCTGTCCCAACACGTTCAATCTTAGCGTTGTATGATGTGCCCGTCTATGTGTTGATGGCGTTTGCGCTGTATTGGACGATATCAAGTGTGATGATGCCGATGCTTTATGCACTTGGTCAACACCTCTTTAAGGGACGATCGCGTCGTTACGATGTGCGGCGTGCGTATCGTCAAGCGAGTTTGTGTGGACTTGTTGGAGTTGGTGTTATCTTGTTGGTTGGATTGCGTGCAATGACGCCGTTTTTCTTTGGATTATGGATTCTGTTGCTAATTAGTGTTGAATTACTTTTCTTGTGGTATGTGGAGCCACCTGCCACGCGTTAGGTAATTGCGTTCTTGCATGAGGGAGGTTGGACTGTGATTCGTATTGCCATTGTTGGATTGGGTCTGATTGGCACCAGTCTTGGGATAGCGCTTCGTGCGGCAGATAGCAAAAAAGACCCGATGGGAGAGATAGAAGTAGTTGGCTACGATCTATCAAGTGATAATGCGAAAGAAGCGCGTGTGCGCCTCGCCATCGACAAAATCATGCCCACACTGGCCGAGGCCCTCAAAGGTACGCACTTAGTGGTGTTGGCTGTCCCGGCGCGCGCAATCCCCGCAGTGATGCAACAAGTCGCACCACTGCTTGAGCCGGGAGCAGTCGTTACTGATGTGACAAGCACCAAAACGCACGTCATGCAGTGGGCCGCACAGTACCTGCCCAATAACACATTTATCGGTGGGCATCCGATGGCTGGACGCGAGCAGAGTGGCCCTAAAGCGGCAGTCCATGATTTATTTAAAGATTCCATTTATTGTCTGTGTTTGGGCGACCATACTCCGCCTGAATCAATTGCTCTATGTGAGGCGGTCATTGATCGTATTGGCGCCAAGAGTTATTTCATTGATCCTATTGAGCACGATGCTTATGTTGCTGGTATCTCTCACTTGCCGTTTGTTATGGCATCAACGATTGTCAATGCGACAACCAGTGCGCCTGCTTGGCGTGAAATGGCCGCACTCGCGGCGACTGGGTATCGTGATACGACACGGTTGGCATCAGGCGATATTACGATGCATCGTGATATCGCGTTGACGAATCAAGCGGCTCTGACGCGCTGGATTGATGCATCCATCGAACAATTAACGGCACTTAAGGTGGCACTTGCGGCCGGTGATGAAGCAACAGTGACAGCGTTTTTTACTGGAGCTCATACCAACCGCAATGAATGGCTCACACAAAAGCGTGGGATGCGCCCTGGTGAGGCAGAATACGAAGATCTCGGTGTAGGAATGGTCGAACGACCGTCGTTCTTTGGCCGTCGGCCTGGAAAGCGTTAACCCGATGACGAATGATGCCCCTATCCGTGTACTTGTCGCAAAGCCTGGCCTTGATGGGCATGATCGTGGCGCCAAAGTCATCGCCCGTGCACTGCGTGATGCCGGTATGGATGTTATCTATACTGGCCTCGGCTTGACCCCCCACATGATTGTCGAGGCTGCTATCCAAGAAGACGTTGATGTGGTTGGGTTGTCGATTTTGTCGGGGGCACATATGACGCTCTTGCCCAAAGTGACTGCACAACTCGATGCGGCCGGATTAGCAGACTGTGTGGTGATTGCAGGTGGTATTATCCCCCAAGAAGACGCCGATACGCTCCGACAACACCATGGCGTTGATGCCATCTTTGGTCCAGGCACGAATACAGACGACATTGTGGCGTTTATCCGCACTGCAGTGGCCACACGTCGAGGTATGCGTGAGTAACCCGGTTGCATTAGCAACGGCCATTTGTGCGGGTGATCGGCGTGCACTAGCACGTGGGTTGACACTCGTCGAACGTGGTGGCGCATATGTGCGATTGCTTCGGCAAGCGCTCGCGCACGTACCACGCGGCCATGTGATTGGTATTACTGGTGCGCCAGGTGCAGGTAAATCGACATTGACCACTGCATTGGCACAGCAGCTACGCCATAGACAAATGACCGTAGGAATCATTGCTATCGACCCATCGTCTCCCTTAAGCGGTGGTTCATTATTAGGTGATCGCATTCGCATGTATGATTTGGCGGGCGATAGCGGTGTGTTCATTCGAAGTATGGCGAATCGTGGCCGCCTTGGTGGGCTGGCTGCAGCCACGACTGATGCGGCACTATTGATGTGTGCCGCAGGATTAGATGTAGTGTTACTCGAAACGGTGGGTGCCGGTCAGAGCGATGTGTCGGTTGCTGATGTGGCTGATTCTGTCTTGCTAGTGGAGGCACCGGGCATGGGTGATGAGGTGCAGTCCATCAAAGCAGGGGTGCTTGAGGTTGCTGATGTCATCGCGGTCAGCAAATCTGACCGACCTGATGCGCATGTAACCCTGCAGCAGTTACGGGCGCTCGTGCGCATGCACCATCCAGCCGATGGGGTGTGGCAGGTGCCTGTGCTTGGTGTGTCTGCGCTTGCACGTACTGGTGTTGAAGAGCTTTGTGATGCACTGTTGACACACCGTGAGTGGATTACAGCGCATCCTGCAACGCCGCGTCAATTGTATCGACGTCGTATGGCTCTACAACGTGCCATAGAGATGCAGGTGCTCGAGTCTATGCACGCAATGCCTGCATGGCAACATGCGCTTGATCAACTATTGGATACAGACTGTGATGTAGATCAAGTCGCTGCCACTATGATTGCACATTGGCGCAACCATTCAGCCTGAACGAGTTGGATTCGTTGAAACACACCTAGGGAGGTCATCATGTACGACGTTGTCATTGTTGGCGCCGGTGTTGCAGGGCTGGCCGCGGCTCGATATATACACGATGCAGGCCAATCGGTATGCGTGGTTGAGGCTCGTGATCGCATAGGTGGTCGTGTGTGGAGTAATCATGACGATCCAGTCTACCCACGAGAATTCGGCGCCGAATTCATTCATGGAGATAATGTGGCCACGTGGGAGTGGGTACGTCGCTTGCAGTTAAGTACCAGCATGGCGAGTCTCTGGCAGGGACGTCGCATCTGGCACAATCAAGCAGTATGCACGGTTGACGAACTTACGGCCATGCATCCTGAGATTACAGTGCTTGCGACACTCGAAGATGCGATTATGGCCTACGATGGGCCTGACATCTCGTTTGCAGAGTGGATTCATCAACGAGGTGTCAGTGAGGTGGTGCGCCACCTCGCCGATATTCGCTACATTCATAGCGCTGCTACGACGCCAGCACGCGCAAGTATGCACGCGATGCGCGATGATTTGTTGGCGACGACGGCGATTGGTGGTCAAGATTATCACATTAATGCTGGATATGCGCCGATTGTGCATGCACTTGCAGAGCAACTCGAGATTCGGCTCGAAACGATGGTAACGGCTGTGCACGACCATGGCACGCACTGTACGGTGGTGTGTCGCACCGGTGAAATAACCGCCCGACGTGTGATTGTGACGATCCCTCTTTCATTGCTCAAGGCACAGGTTGTGACGTTTGACCCACCGCTGCCTGCCCAAAAAATACACGCCATTCAACACATCGACATGCTCGGCGCGGCCAAGGTGGTTTTGCACTTTGAACACCCGTTTTGGCCGAGAGATATGACGTTTTTGAGCCTCTTCGACCCCGCTCCTGTGTGGTGGACGATTGCCCCTGATGCGCCGTATTTGTTCGGATTTTTTACGGGACCGCGTGCGGACTTTCTTTTGCAACACTTACGTCCGATCGATATGTGCATTGACGTATTGAGTAAGGCGTATGGCGACGCTCCACGCCGATTGCTTCGTGATAGCCAGATTATTGATTGGAGCAATGACCCATGGAGTCGTGGTGCCTATAGTTCGGTGCCTGTGGGGTATCACGGATTGCGCCCGGCCTTGGCGGCTGCGCATGGTCGCATCCATTTTGCTGGCGAAGCGACGGCACTTGATGGTCAAGCGGCCAGTGTCCATGGTGCGCTTGTAAGTGGGGTGCGCGCCGCCAAAGAAATCGAGGTGCACCGTGAAGTATGAATCCATCGATATGCATGAAATCGAGTATGTCGACCCGATCTGGATTCCCATGGCTGATGGCACGCGTTTAGCTGCCCGCATCTACATCCCCAAATCTGCCTACGATACACCAGTACCAGCGGTGCTTGAGTATTTACCCTATCGGCGTAATGACGGTACGGTACGGCGTGACGCCGTGCGGCACCCATATTTGGCAGCGCATGGGATTGCTGCAGTTCGCGTTGATATGCGTGGCAGTGGCGACTCTGACGGGATTTTGTACGACGAATACTTGCCCCAAGAGCAACTCGATGCCTGCGAGGTGATTGCCTGGTTGGCCGCGCAGCCGTGGTGTAACGGCAACGTCGGCATGTTTGGCATCTCTTGGGGTGGCTTTAATGCGCTTCAAGTCGCCGCACGCCGCCCCCCTGCCCTCAAGGCGATTATCACCGTGTGTTCGACTGATGACCGCTACGCCGACGATGTTCACTACATGGGCGGCTGTCTACTGGCCGTCGACATGTTGCCGTGGGCCTCGGTCATGCTTGCCTACAACAGTCGTCCCCCCGATCCAGCGGTTGTGGGACCTCAATGGCGCGAGGAGTGGCTTGGGCGCATCAGTGAATCACCGCGCTATAGTGAGACATGGCTGTCGCATCAGCGGCGCGACGAGTATTGGCAACAAGGGTCGGTCTGCGAGGATTTTAGCCAGATTACCTGTGCCGTCTACGCCGTCGGCGGCTGGGCCGATGGCTATACTAATGCGGTGATGCGCTTGCTTGATGGACTATCGGCGCCGCGCAAAGGGCTCATCGGCCCGTGGGCCCACAAATACCCCGAAGCGGGCTCCCCCGGACCTGCTATCGGCTTTCAAGCAGAGGCGATTCGCTGGTGGAAGTACTGGCTAAGTGGTGAACAAAACGGCGTCATGAATGGCCCAATGCTCACTAGCTACATCCAATCCTACATGCCACCAGCAACCTGGTATCCCGAACGGCATGGCCGTTGGGTGGCTGATGACACATGGCCATCGAGTGCCACCACCACGCAAACCTATCCACTCGCAGCGGCTGATGCGCCGCATGTGCAGATCGGCACGACGCTTCGGAGTGGTGCTGACAGCGGCATGTGGTGCTCGTACGCCATCCCCGGTGACTATGCGCCTGACCAACGCGCCGAAGATGGTCGGGGCTGGTATGTCGATGGCCCAATAGTGACTGAGGCAGTCGATCTGCTCGGGTTCCCGCAGGTCTATCTGCGACTGGCGAGCAATCGACCGCAGGCCATGGTCGTGGTGCGTCTGTGTGACATAGCGCCTGATGGCTCGTCGCTACTGATCAGTCGTGGCTTGCTCAATTTGACGCACCGTTATGGTCATGATCAGGTGACGCCGCTCACGCCCGGGCAGTTCGAGGATGTGACGTTGACGCTGAATGCACTCGGGCATCAGTTAGCGCCTGGGCATCGCTGGCGTGTGGCAGTGGCACCAGCCTATTGGCCGCATGCGTGGCCATCGCCCGAGTTAGTGACGTTGACACTCGACCCGGCTGCTTCAATGCTCATTTTGCCGCACCGTACGTCGCACGCACACGATGCGCAAGCAGGGCAGTTTGCGCCACCCGCTGGTGCGGATCCGTCACACATCATCGATTTACGTCCCGACAAACGCTCCCGCTATGAACGCTTTGATCAGGTGACTCAGCAGTGGGAGTTGCATGACGAAAACGACCACGGTGCCTTCCAACTCCCTGATGGGCTGACCTACGACCACATTTCGGCGGATCGTTACTTTATTTGCGAGGGCGACCCGCTCAGCGCCCGGAGCGTGTGCGAACACCAGATTACGATTGGGCGTGGTGACTGGCAGACGCGGGTGCAGACGCATAGTGAATTGTGGTGTGATGGTACGTTCTTTTATTTGAAAAACCGTACCCAAGCCTATGAGGGCGATGCGTGCGTGTTTGACGAGACACACGAGTCACGCCACCGTCGTGACGGCGTCTAATATGACTGCTACCGACATAATCAACGAGTTCAGGAGTGACTCTCATGATGATTACTGGCGCCACTGCGCATGACATCCGCTTTCCGACATCGCTGCAGCTTGATGGCTCCGATGCGATGAATCGCGATCCCGATTACTCGGCCGCCTACGTGATTTTGACAACCGATGCCGGCGTCAGCGGCCACGGCTTGACATTTACGATTGGGCGCGGCAACGAGTTGTGTGTGGCCGCCGCCCAAACTCTTGCGAGCCGTTTGGTAGGGCGTGACTTGGCGGCCATCACCGCTGATTTGGGCGCGTTTTGGTATGAAATGGTGGCTGATAGTCAGCTACGCTGGGTCGGCCCCGAAAAAGGCGTAGTGCACCTCGCCGTGGCAGCCGTCGTCAACGCGGTATGGGATTTGTACGCCAAAGCTGAGGGCAAGCCGTTGTGGCGCTTGTTGGCTGACATGACGCCTGAAGCGCTGGTGCGTTGCATCCCGTTCCGCTATATCACTGACGCCATCACGCCGGCTGAGGCACTGGCTATCTTGCAAGCCGCCGAACCGCACAAAGCCGCCCGCATTGCTACCATGCAGACCCAGGGATACCCCGCCTATACCACATCAGCCGGGTGGATTGGGTATAGCGACGACAAGGTGCGTCAGCTGTGCCACGAGGCGATCGATGCCGGGTTCACCCACATCAAAATGAAAGTTGGCATCAGCATCGAGGCCGATGTACGTCGCGCTGCGCTCATCCGCGAAGTAATTGGCCCCGATCGCTACTTGATGGTCGATGCCAATCAAGTCTGGGATGTCGCCGAGGCCATTGATTGGATGGCGCACCTCCGACCGTTTAACCCATGGTGGATCGAAGAGCCAACCAGCCCTGACGACGTATTGGGGCATGCGGCGATTGCCCGTGGGGTGGCGCCGGTTGGCGTGGCTACTGGTGAGCATGTACAAAATCGCATCATCTTTAAGCAATTACTTCAGGCCAATGCCATTTCGTTCTGTCAGATCGACGCCTGTCGCGTCGGCGGCGTCAACGAGGTGTTGGCGATTATCCTGATGGCCGCCAAATTTGGCGTACCAGTTTGCCCGCATGCCGGTGGTGTAGGGTTATGCGAATATGTGCAACACTTGTCCATGTTCGACTACATTGCGGTAACCGGTACCACCGAAGGGCGTGTGATTGAGTATGTTGATCACTTGCATGAGCATTTTGTTGACCCGTGCGTAATTCGCAACGCCCACTACATGCCACCGACCTTGCCGGGGTACAGCATCGAGATGAAGGCAGATTCGCTTGCCGAGTACGCCTATCCGCATGGGCCTGTCTGGAGTGCTATCGCTCGAGGGCAAGCCTAATCATGCGTAGCTGGCGCTGGATCATGATGAGTGGCGTAATGTTGTTGCTTGCTGTGGCGTTTGTGGCGCCACTCGCTGTCGTCATGATGCGCGGCTTGGCGCCGCTAGAGGTTACCGCATATGCGATGATTGGACGCGTTGTGGTGGCCACGCTCTTACAGGCAACAATCTCTACTGGTGTCGCCGCCGTAATCGCACTCATCGTGACATGGGCCATGGTCTGGCGCCCAGGCCGACTTGCTGATATCACGTGGTTGGCTGTGATTATGCCATTTATTGTGCCGACGCCGGTTGCGGCCACCATGGCAACTGGCGTCTGTGGGAGTGGAAGTTGGTGTGCTACGGCACTTGGTCTCGAAGTGCCTCAAGGATTTGCGCTGATTATCGCTGTACATGTGTGGTTTAATGCTGGTGTCTTGGTGCGCTTGCTTCGTGAGGCATGGCTTGCGGTACAAGGGCGCATGCATCACGCGGCTGCCACACTTGGAGCCTCACCGTGGCGCCAATTTGTCACGGTGACGTGGCCTCTCGTAACCCCGGCGCTCTGGGCTGGGATGACACTGGTGCTGTTGTATTGTATCGGGAGCTTTGGTGTTATTTTGCTCCTTGGTGGTGGTCGGGTGGCCTCACTTGAGGTTGAGATTTGGCGTCAAACGGCGCAATTCTTGCGCCTTGATGTTGCGACGGCCATGGCGCTGGTACAACTGTTCATCAGCATCGGGTTACTGGTCTTGTCTGAACGCTGGCAGCGACGTATCCGACGTGAGAGTGTGATGTACGCACCATCTCCACGTGCAGGGTTCTGGGGTGTGGTCGCGTTGATTGTTCAAGTGCTATGTGTGGTACTGTTTGTGGCACCGTTTGTGGTGGTCTTTGTGCGCAGCCTGATGCCACAAGAGGCATGGTGGCAGGCCTTAGTATCGTTAGCGCAACCTGTACGCGGGAGCGGACTGTTTGTCTCGCCACTCGAGTCGTTGTGGCGTTCGTTGTGGCTGGCCACGCTGGTCGCCGTCATCACGCTTGTGGTTGCATGGGTGTTGAGTGCGCCTGGGTGGTGGCGAATTGTGGCCACCTTGCCGATTGGCGTCAGTGCGGTGACGTTGGGGCTCGGCTATTTGCTTTGGTTTGGGCCGATGCGCCTGCTCCAAACCCCGTGGGTCTTGTTGGCGGCCCATGTGGTGCTTGCACTGCCACTTGTTGGACGGCAACTGATGACGGCACGCGATCGTTTGCCTGATACCTACCACCATGCTGCGGCCACGCTGGGGGCTTCGCCGTGGCGACAATGGTGGAGCGTGACAGTGCCACTGTTGCGCCGGAGCCTTGTGGCGGCGGCATTGGTTGCATTTGCGGTGTCGCTCGGCGACTTTGCAGCCGGTCTGTTACTGACGCAACCCGATACCGCTACTGCGCCGATTATGGTTGGACGACTGCTTGGGCGGCCTGGCGCACTCCAATATGCCATGGCGGCAGCGTTGAGTAGCCTGCTGGTGGTGATATGTGTGGTGGTAATGCTGGTGGTACAACGGCTCGAGCGTATGTCGCCTCAGCGTGTGGCGGTCAAGCGCTGATAGATCTGCTCGAGCTGTGGCCCGATATGCGCGATACTATGGTTTGCGATAGCCATATCGCGGTTGCGTCGACCAATCTGGACAGCGTGGTCGGGGTGTTGGAGTGTCTCGATAATGCGTGCGGTCAGACTTTCACGACTACCGTACTCTGCATAAATGCCGTTATCGCCCAAGTACTGACGACTCACCGACGTGTCAAACGTGATGACCGGCAAGCCGAGTGACATATACTGTGGAATCTTGCCACTGCCCTCGCTGCGACTCATTTTGGGGGCAACGGCGACATCGCCTAACCCAAGATAATAATGCGAATCGCGATAACGGATGCGCCCTGGCAACGTGACGTGATCGGCTACGCCGAGACTCTGTGCATAGCGCAAATAACTATCCGGGTCTGGGTACCCCATAATCAAAAAATGCGCATCAGGGACAGCTTTGAGTACATCAGGGATTGACTCGATGAGCATGTTTGTCCCTTGATACGGTGCTAGTAAGCCGAGATAAATCACAATTTTGCGATTTGCCGGGATGCCCAGTGTGGCGAGTAACTCGAGATTGCGTGGTTGTGGCGCAAAAAACTCCGTGTCAATGCCGTCTGCTATCGTGGTCACACGTGTCGGTGCATGATCAAAGTCGCTTAACAACAAACTAGTGGCGTTATCACTGGACGTCAGCACCATGTCGGCTTGTTGATTAATCCATGATTCGAGTGTGTAGAGTGGTTTGTAGAGCGGTGAGCTTGTACTCGCCAAGAACTTGTGGTCGATCATCTCGGCCGTCATGCTTCCTTGAAAGTCAAAGACTAATGGCGTATTGATGATGCGCTTGAGCACTGCGCCAATTAATCCACCTTCGTGCAGATGCGCATGAATGATATCGGGCTTGTAGCGCAGTGCTGTTCGTAAACTGCGCCATGATAACGCCACGTCAAGATAGAGTTTGTGGCGCGATGAGCCGACGAGTGTGCGCTTGATCCATGGTACATCCCACGAGCGCACTGTGCGCAACCCGGCGACCTCATCACCGTTGTGGTAGGTGGCAATCAACACCTCGTGCCCACGAGCCTGGAGCTCGTGGGCCTCTTGGGCAATCCGAATATGGCAACCGTAATCCGAAAAAAAGCTGGTTGGAGCAATCATCAACACCCGATAGCGACGATCCGTCATTGCACCGTCCCGCTATAGGCCATATCAAGCACCTCGGCGATATGCAAGACGCGCATCTGCGACCCGCGCTGCTGTAATCCGCCCGCCAACTGCAAATGACACCCTGGATTAGCGGTCACGACGACCTGGGCCTTGGTGCGCTCGGCGTTGTCTAACTTGCGGTTGCCGAGTTGGGCTGCCATCTCGGGTTGCGTGACGTTGTAGATGCCGGCCGAACCACAACACAGCGATGATTCAGCCATTTCGATCAGCTTCAAGCCGGGGATTTGCTTGAGCAACGCCCGCGGTTGGGCGGTGATGCGTTGCGCATGTGCCAAGTGACACGGCTCTTGGTAGGTGACGGTCATGTTGACTGGTTTGAGGTTGGTTGGGTTGAGCGTCAGCCCGGCTAGGTATTCGCTGATGTCTTTGACATTTGCACTAAAGGCCTTGGCACGATCGATCCAGGCAGCATCGTCGTGCAACAGATGCCCGTATTCTTTGAGCGTCGAGCCACACCCGGCTGCATTGACGATGATGGCGTCGTAGCCACTGCCAAAGGCCATGATGTTTTGTTTGGCTAAGGCGCGTGCGCCATCGAGCTCGCCGCCATGGGCGTGCAATGCCCCACAACACCCTTGGGCGCTCGGCACGGTAACGGTGACGCCGTTGTGCTGCAACACGCGAATGGTGGCATCGTGCACATGACTAAACGCGGTCGACATAATACATCCACTCAGCAACGCCACGCGCGCCTTCTCGGTGCCGATTGCTGGGTAGACTTGACCTTGAGGTGTAGTGAATGCGTTGTTGATGCTCGGCAAAATCGCCTCGGCATCAGCGAGTCCAAGTGCCTTGATGATGCCTAACTTGCGAGCAAGCCATTGGAGACCGCTCTTTTGGTAGAGCCAGAGCGCGCGGGAGAAACCGCGGAATAAGCGCATGTCGTTGAACAACTTGCCGAATACCAACGAACGCACGACTTTGACGCTGACAGGGTATGGTGGTAACGTACCTTGCTCCTTGGCAACATGGATTTGCGTGCGTGAAGCCTCAAGAATCTGGCCATATTGCACGCCACTTGGGCAAACGGCCTCACAAGCACGACAGTTGAGACAGGCGCTCATCTGCTCTTGGAAGGTGTCGCTCTCCATTCCCAGACGCCCATCAGCTACGGCCTTCATCAAATAGATGCGCCCGCGTGGCGAAAACTGCTCGAGCCCGGTCTCACGATATGTCGGGCATGATGAAAGACAGAGTCCACAGTGCACACATGTGTTAATAACTGCATCATCGGGTGTGTCATGACCCGTAAACGGCACAAGGTTGATAGTGGTCATATGCCGACCTCTACTGGTATTCAATGATTGGTTTCAGTATAGCAGATAGCACCGGACTCTTGTACACAGCGCTGGTTTGCAGTTGTGTCTTTTTCTTGGTACAATACACAAAGTTTTACTGAATGCAGTAGAGGATGCATCATGGCCAGCAAAAAAGGCAACCGCATTATCATCAAGCTCCGTAGCACTGAGAGCGCACATACCTACACCACGATGAAGAACCGCAAGAACGACACCGGTCGTCTAGAGTTGCGTCGCTACGACCCAACCTTGCGCAAGCATGTGTTGTACCGCGAGACCAAGTAACGTCGATTGCGACGTGTAAGGAGGCGGAACGTGTACATACGCGTTCCGCCTTTTTATTTCATCTATGACAAGAATGCTACGCCAACTCATTGCCGCAACCATCATCGGTGTTCTCGCCGGCTGTGCAAGTGCGCTTTTTTTGGTGCTACTTTCGGTGGCGAGTATGCTAGCGAACACGACTCATTGGCTCTTTTATGGGTTACCTATTGCTGGTGTATGCATTGCCTGGCTCTATCAACGATTTGGTCAATCTGCTATTGCCGGCAATAATCTCATCATCGATGCTATTCATCAACCACAGCGTACAACCGTGCCATTCCGCATGTTTCCATTGATTCTTGTAGCCACGCTCTTGACGCACCTATTTGGTGGCTCTGCTGGGCGTGAGGGGACTGCTGTCCAAATGGGCGGTAGTATCGCTGCTACGTTGGCGCGCTGGATGCGTCTCGATTCACGTGACACGAGCGTCTTGTTGTTAATGGGCATCAGTGCTGGGTTTGGCAGTGTGTTTGGTACGCCAGTGGCCGGGGCAATCTTTGCGCTTGAGGTGCTCGTGCGCGGCCAAATCCGCTACAAATCGTTGGTAATGACGTTGGTGGCAGCCGTGGTTGGCGATCAAACGGTGCGGATGCTTGGCGTGCCGCATGTGCACTACCATGTGCTATTTGTGCCCACACTTACGCCGTGGCTAATTGGTCAGCTGGCTATTGTTGGTATCATCTTTGCGATGAGTAGCGTGACATTTGTGTTGCTGTTGCAATTCTTTGAGACATTGAGCAAAAAACATATTCCTCATTCACTTGCTCGTGCCTTTGTCGGTGGAGTATTGGTCATCGTCGTGACGATAGTGTTTGAGACACGCGCCTACAACGGTTTGAGTCTGCCGTTGCTCGCCGATGCATTTGGTATTGGTGTGCCAACATGGGCTTTCGTCGGCAAAATCGTATTGACGGCACTGACGCTCGGATTTGGCTTCAAAGGAGGGGAAGTCACGCCGCTGTTTGTTATTGGTGCCACGCTTGGGTCAAGTGTCGGCGTAATGATGGGGGTTGAACCAACATTCATGGCAGCACTTGGTTTTGTAGCGGTGTTTGCAGCTGCTACCAATACGCCACTCGCCTGTATTCTGATGGGTGTTGAGCTTTTTGGCGGTGAGTTAGTGATCCCACTGACAATTGTCATCGTGGTGGCCTACCTCTGCTCTGGACCATTTGGTATTTATAGTGCACAGCGTATCGGTGAGCGCCGGTTACGTCTGTTGTACGACATGCGTCGTATTCGTATGTATCAGATGCGGCGTTGGCTCCGCCGCTGGCGCACATACGAATCCCCTCGTTGAGTGTCGCTCGCCGAGGGGATTTTGATTTGCTGGGCTACTTGTTGAATTGCGCGACGACCAAAAACGCCCCGTCGCCAGCCACATTTTCGACCACGCCTATCACAAAGCGCTCACGCCCTTTTTGCCAACCGAAATAACTTAACGTGTCGCCCTCTATGACCACCTCTGGATCTTCACGCCAGCCACTCCCAATCAGCATATCGCTATAGTGTTGCTTGACAGTCTCATATGTGGTGGCATCAGGGAGGCGGTAGAGCATGGCACTTGATTGTGCTTGATCGCTCACATAACGTTTGGTGCCATCAAAAATCTCTGAAGCCAAGGCAGCATCACTTGGTTGGGCCGGACTCGTTTCTGGGAAGAGTGGAATGTCGCTGAGCGTATTTCCGCTTCCACAGGCCACCAGCACCGCTCCACTGAGCATACTCAATAAAAACACACGACGGTTCATTGCAAATCCTCTCGATGACATGCTAATGATATATCGTGTGTATGTCTCAACTGGATGTATCGCCCGCGGTCATGATAACCGCGGGCGCCGTTATCGGGTTACTTTTGGGCGTCTGCTGCAAAGGTAGCGATGCGCCAACCAGCCTCGGTTGCCTTGAGCGTAATGATGATTTTTTGGACACCGTTGGCGTAATCAAGTTGCACATTGACCTGCATCGTCTTATCGTCGTTGTAAGGCGCCGCATTGGTAATAGTGGCATTGGTATAGGTTGGATCAATTCCAGCGACAGTGCGCACAGTATTGCCGTTGTTGAGCAACTCGGTCAACCCGGCATCGAAGTACTGGGCTGCGGCAGCACCGTCGTTTTCGCCTTGATAAGCTGCCAAGAATGACGTGGTAACCGCACTCGCATCGTTGATTGCAACGGTTGCAGGATCTGGGGTTGCAGCTGGCGCCTCAGCAGTAGCTTCGCCCTCGGTTGTGGCATCACCCTCGCTTGTAGCTGGCGCCTCAGCAGTAGCTTCGCCCTCGGTTGTGGCGTCGCCCTCGGCGCTGATTTCCGCGGTAGCGACAGGAGTTTCTTCGCTTGTGCTACTTGCACACGATGCGAGGAACAAGGCAAGAATCAGTGTAATCAACAATTTGTGCAACATAATCCACTCTCCTTTTGCAGTTTCCATAATATGATTATACTATGCTAAATTCGACAGCACGTTGGGCGTGAATGCGTGTTGTATCAAAAACTGGTACTGAGGTGTCATCTGCACCGACCAACAAGGTGATTTCGGTGCACCCAAGGATAATCCCTTGCGCTCCTTGCGCAACCAAATCGGCCATGATTGCACGATATCGCTGGCGCGATGTATCGCTGACAATGCCTAGACAAAGCTCGTCGTAGATAATCTGATTGACATCGGCGCGATCGGGTGCTGACGGCACAATCACCTCGAGGCCGAATTGTTCGATTAAGCGCCCTTTGTAAAAATCCTGCTCCATCGTATATTTGGTGCCGAGCAACCCGATGCGACTGATGCCCTGGGCTACGATTTGTTGGGCGGTTGCATCGGCGATATGAATAAACGGCACGGGGAGCTCGTGGGTAATCACCGGCGCTACTTTGTGCATCGTGTTTGTGCACAACACGATACATTCGGCGCCGGCTCGCACCAGACGTTGGGCGATGTCGGCCAAGAGTATGCCGGCTTTGTCCCATTCGCCAGCATGTTGATAGGCCTCGATTTGGGCAAAATCAACGCTCGCCAAGATAATCTGCGCTGAATGGAGCCCTCCAAGACGCTGTTTGATCGCTTCGTTGATCAAGCGATAATACTCGGCCGAAGACTCCCAACTCATGCCGCCAATTAAGCCAATCCAGCGCATTGCTTTTCTCCCATGCCATAGTGATTTGCCTGCATCATACCACCGTTATAATAAGGGTGTCAGCCAATTTTTACACAAGAGGTATGCGATGACCAAAATACGCTGGGGTATTGTCAGTACGGCCAACATTGGTGTGGCCAAGGTCATTCCGGCTATGCAAAAAGGCGTGCACGGCGAGATTGTGGCGATTGCCTCGCGCGATGTGACCAAGGCCCAAGCCGCTGCCAGCAAACTCGGGATTGCCAAAGCCTACGGCAGCTACGAGGAGTTGCTTGCCGATCCTACGATTGATGCGATTTATAACCCGCTCCCCAATCACCTGCACGTACCAGTGACTATTCAGGCGCTTGAGGCGGGCAAGCATGTGTTGTGCGAAAAGCCCATCGCGCTTGACGCCAACGAGGCCCAACAGTTGGTCGATGCTGCTAAGCGCTTTCCCCACCTCAAATTAATGGAGGCGTTCATGTATCGCCACCACCCACAATGGCAACGCGCCAAGGCGATTGTGGCATCGGGTGGGATTGGCCAGTTGCGCACGATTAACAGCGTCTTCTCGTATTATTTGACTGATCCCACAAATGTGCGCAACCAAGCCGACATCGGCGGTGGTGGCTTGATGGACATCGGGTGTTATAACATCTCGTTGTCACGCTTCATCTTCGGCAGTGAGCCGACCAAAGTCTGTGGCTTGATGGAGTACGATCCGGCACTCAAGACTGATCGTTTGGCTTCGGGCATGATGCAGTTTGACGGTGGCACGGCCACGTTTACCTGCTCGACGCAGTTGGCGCCGTATCAGCGCGTGCATATTTTTGGCACAGAGGGGCGGATTGAGATTGAGATTCCGTTTAATGCGCCACCCGATCGCCCTTGTAAGATGTGGCATACGGTAGCTGGGCAGACGACCGAGATTGTATTCCCGGTGTGTGATCAATACACCATTCAAGGCGATCTCTTTAGCCTTGCGGTCATTAACGATACGCCGGTACCGACGCCGATGACTGATGCAGTGGCCAATATGCGCGTGATTGATGCGATTGTGGCGAGTAATGCAACCCAAGCCTGGGTAACGCCATAACGCTGATTGGTGTCGCTCATGATGACAATGACATCGTGAGCGACACCAAATTCGATTTGCGCCAGGTGTAGAAATTGTGCTATACTCTCAAACGTTGTGGTGCTCGTAGCTCAACGGCAGAGCGCTGGTTTGTGGCACCAGAGGTTGCGGGTTCGAAACCCGTCGAGCACCCCACTCTAACCCCCGAGAGATTTGTCTCTCGGGGGTGACTGTTT
>CAYXXK010000039.1:0-26949 GCA_964469045.1 uncultured Klebsiella sp. | reverse complement strand
GGGAAACTCGGGCGTAAATCAGGTGGCGGTTTTTATCCGAGCGCGTCGTAGTTTTTGACTGAAAGAATTGACATAAAGGAGTATATATGGGCCTCTGGCACGTACAATCAACCGATGCTGGCGTCTACACGCTGACCATTCAAAACCCACCCGTGAATGCCATGAGCATCGCTGCCGTGACCGAATTGCGCGCGCATCTCGATGCCTTGCGTGGCCACGCCGGCGCTCAACGCGTGCGCGCTCTGATTATTGTGGGCGATGGCGAAAAGGCCTTCGTGGCGGGTGCCAACATCAAAGAAATCAATGCGCTGGCAGATTTGACCGCTGCCAAAGCCTTCGGCGCTGCCATGCTTGACATCGGCAATCTGATCCGCACATTACCGTTTCCAGTTATCGCCGCCGTCAACGGCGTGGCCTATGGCGGTGGCTGTGAGCTGGCCATGATGTGTGATATGCGTGTTGCCTCAACCACCGCCCGCTTAGCCCTGCCAGAGATTACCCTCGGCTTGATGCCGGGTTGGGGTGGCAGCGTACGCGTGGCGCGTCGGGCTGGTGCGAGCACGGCCTTGATGATGGCCTTGACGGGCGATCCTGTCACTGCCGATGACGCCTTGCGTCTCGGGCTTGTCGACAAAGTCGTCGCTCCTGATCAGCTCCAAACGGCGACGATGACACTCGCCACGCGAATGGCCAGCATGTCGTCTCACGTTGTCGCAACCATTAAGCGCACGATTTGGCAGGGGCTTGATATGTCGCTCGAGGCGGCGCTCATCGACGAGATGCAGACCTTTGCGCGGGTTGTAATCGAGCCCGACGCCAAAGAAGGCACCGACGCATTCATCAACAAGCGTCCCGCCACGTGGAGCGACCGCTAATCATGGCGCATGTCTTGTTGGGTGGCGGTGGGCCACAAGTGTTTGGTACGTTTGTGGCTCGCCCCAATCGCTTTGTGTTGCAGGTGCAACTCGCCGATGGCGAGGTTGTGTTGGCCCATCTAGCCGATCGCGGGCGCTTGATTGAGACGTTAATTGTGGGCGTGACCATCTGTTTGGTGTCACGCCCCGGTGCCAAAAAGGTCACGCAGTGGCAAGCGGTAGCTGCTCAGCGCGCTGACGGCAGTTGGGCGTCGCTCGACACACTGTTGCCCAATCGGTTGATGTATCAGGTATTGACGGCGCAGTGTATCCCAAAGCTTCTGCCCTATACAACGGTACGCCGCGAGGTTCAAATCGGTGCAAGTCGCTTTGATTTTGTGCTCGAGGGTGGCCCTACACCGATTGTGCTTGAGGTCAAATCGGCCGGGCGACTTGTAGGTACACAGGCACTTGTGCCCGATGCGCCGAGCACGCGGGCTACCCGGCATGTGCGTGAGTTAATCGAGTTAGCGCAACACGGCTGGCGCTCGGTACTGGTGGTGGTTGGGCAGGGCGAAGTGGATCAGGTGGTGATTGATGGCACGATTGATCCAGAGTTGGCGCAGTCGGTGTCTGATGCCGGGCGAGCCGGCGTCGATTTAATCGGGATTTCGTCACGCTTTGACATAGATGGGTTATACTTTAAGCAGATAGTTCCCCTCACCATATTCATGTAGCGTGTGTATACCTCATTTTGCCCAAAGGAGGGTTAAATGTTCAAGGGTAATCGTGAGCAACGCGGCTGGTACATGTTCGACTGGGCAGTATCAGCCTACTCAACCACCGTGTTGGCTGTCTTCTTGGGCCCGTACCTGACGAATATCGCCAATGCTGCGGCTGCGGCAAGTAATCCGCTGTGTAACCCCGAAGCGGTTGATGCGGCGATGAATTGTTTTGTCTATCCACTCGGTCAGGGTATTCCGATTGCGGCTGGTGCGTTTTATGCGTATGTGACCTCGCTGTCGGTGTTGCTCCAAGTCTTCTTTCTGCCGATTCTCGGCGCGGTGGCTGACTATACCACGCTCAAACGGCGCATGCTCGGTATTTTTGCTTATGTGTCCACGGTAGCTGTGATTTTGATGTTCTTTCTTGAGGGTGAAAACTACCTGTACGGTGGTGTGCTCTATCTCATCGCCAATCTCTGTTTTGGCGCCTCAATGGTCTTCTACAATGCATTCTTGCCCGAGATTGCCACGCCCGAAGAGCGCGATATTGTCTCGTCGCGTGGCTTTGCTATGGGGTACCTCGGCGGTGGCTTGTTGCTTGTACTGAATCTTATTATCTTTACCCAGAACGACATGTTTGGGATTGATGGTGCTACAGCTGTTCGTATTTGCTTGGCTTCGGCAGGTATCTGGATGGCGGCGTTTATTCCGATTACGTTGCGCCGTTTGCGCCCTGGTACTGCAGCGCGTGAGTTACAAGCGGGCCAGACCGTCTTTAATGCGGGCTTTGCGCAGTTGATGGAGACAATTCGCAATGCCAAATACTACCCACAAACATTGCTCTTTTTGGCGGCATATCTTATCTACAACGATGGCGTGCAAACCGTGATTGCCATGTCATCGACATTTGGTACTGAAGAGTTGGGCATGGAGAGTACCACACTTATCATTACCATCTTGCTAGTGCAATTTGTGGCCTGGATTGGTGCGATGAGCTTCGGCACGTTGGCCGGGCGCATCGGCGCCCGGCAAGCCATCATGATCACCCTTGTTATTTGGACCGGGTTGACCGTGGTGACGTTCTTCATCACCAAAGGAAGTGTAGTACAATTCTTAGCATTAGGGGTAGGCATTGCGGTGGTGCTCGGCGGCACTCAAGCGCTGAGTCGTTCACTCTTTGCGCAGATGATCCCCCAAGGCAAAGAAGCCGAATACTACAGTCTCTACGAAGTCAGTGAGCGTGGTACCAGCTGGATTGGACCGCTGGTCTTTGGTCTAGCCTACCAATTCACCGGGTCATACCGAGTGGCGCTCTTGATGATTGCAGCGTTCTTCATCATTGGCTTGTTGTTGCTTTTGTTTGTTAATGTTCGTCGTGCGATTACCGAAGCCGGCAACGAAGCCCCCGCGGTGGTCTAGTTCACAGAGGAGTCCCATGTCAGTCGCAAACGAATTCAAGGTCCTTGGTAAACGTCACAAAATCATCGATGGGCCGGAGAAGCTTACCGGTTCAGCCCAATACACGGGTGACCTCAATTTGCCCGGCATGTTGCATGCCCGCCCGGTGCTCAGCCCATACGCTCATGCCAAGATTAACGGCATCGACAAAACGGCCGCCCTCGCCATCCCTGGTGTGGTGGCTGTCTTGACCGCCGCTGATCTGCCCAGCAAGGATCGCCCGGTTAACTCACGCTCGAGTGCGATTTTGGCCCACGATACCGTGCTGTTCCGCGGTCATGCAGTCGTGGTTGTTGTGGCTGAGACCGAGACTGCCGCCAAAGACGGCGCCGATGCGGTCGTGGTCGATTACGAGCCACTCGAGGTCGTTTCCGACATGGAGCGTGCCATCGAGCCATCATCACCGGTCATTTGGCCCAACGGTTTGCCCAAAGAAGGCATGGACCTCACGGCTGCCCATGCGGCCGTCGACAAAGGTGCTGACGAGGGCCATCGTGAGCCATCAAACCTGCACGAAGAGACCAAGTTCTCACGTGGCGACGTCGACAAGGCCATTGCTAGCGCCGATGTCGTCATCACGCGTCGCTACACTACTCCGATTGTGCACCAGGCCTACCTCGAGCCGCATGCGGTTGTGGCTGAGCCATCACCAGTGCGCAACGAGGTGACGGTCTACACCAGCACTCAAGGGCAGTTCGGTGTGCGCGACGAAGTCGCCCGCTTGCTCTCACTGCCCAAATCCAAAGTTCGGGTTGTACCAATGGTTGTCGGTGGCGGTTTCGGCGCCAAGTACGGCATTCTCGACCCGATGGCCGCAGCAGTAGCGATGGCCGTCAAGCGTCCGGTCAAGGTTGTCTTGACCCGCAGCGAAGACTTTTTGACCACTACGCCGTCGCCAGCCATGATTATCGACATGACGATTGCCGCCAAGAACGATGGCACGATTACCGCCATCGATGCCGTAGCAACCCTCGATAACGGCGTTTTCCCGTTCACATTGGGCGGGATTGTCGGTATCTTGCTCGGCGGCTACTATAAGTGTGACAACGTACGCATTCACGCTCGCGAGGTGTTGACGCACAAGCCCCAAGGTGGCGCCTATCGCGCTCCTGGTTCACCGTCAGCCACGTTTGCGGTTGAGTCAACCATCGACGAGGTAGCTCGGGCCCTTGGCCGCGATCCACTCGAGTTCCGCCTGCAAAACGTCGTCGTAGATGGCGGTTTGATGGGGAACGGCGACAAGTGGCCGAGTGTCGGTGCCAAGCAGTGTCTCGAAGTCATCAAGAACCACGAGTACTGGACGCAGAAGCCAACCGAGCCCAACACGGGTTGGGGCTTGGCCATTGGCGGTTGGCCGTGTGGTATGTCACCAGCTGCCTCGATTTGTCGCATCGACAGTGATGGTGCCGTACGCATCCACGTCGGCTCAGTCGATATCTCGGGCGTCAATAGTTCGCTGGTGTTGGTCGCTGCCGAAGTGCTCGACATCCATCCCGACCGCATTCAGCTCATCCAAGGCGATACGCGCACCGGTCCGCGCGCGGGCCCGAGTGGCGGTAGCCAGACCACCTATAGCGTCTCTGGCGCCGTGGCAGCAGCTGCGCGTTCAGTCAAGCAGAAGTTGCTTGATACGGCAGCTGACCACTTCGAGGCCAGCCCCAATGACTTGGTGCTCAAGGACGGCGTCGTGAGCGTCAAGGGCTTCCCCGACAAAGCCATGGAGATTGGTGCAATTGCCGAGTTGGCCGAGAACAAGGCCGGTGGCAATGGTCCAATCGTCGGTGAGGGCACCTCGGCTGTTTCAGAGAACGCCCCCGGCTTTGTGGCGCACTTGGTCAAGGTGCACGTTGATCCCGATACCGGCCACGTGACGCCGCTCAAGTACCTTGCCGTGCAAGACGTCGGCTTTGCCTTGAATCCAACGTTGGTCGAAGGCCAGATTCACGGAGGTGTTGCCCAAGGGCTCGGTTGGGCCTTGCACGAGGCGATGATCTACGACGAGTACGGCCAGTTGCTGACGGCCAGCTTTATGGACTACGGCATTCCTGACTTTGGTGCGTTGCCCGACATTGATGTGGTCATGGTCAACAACCCAGCCCCACACGGCCCATTCGGCGCCCGCGGTATTGGTGAGCCACCCATCACCGCCGGTGCGGCTGCGGTGGCCAACGCAGTACGCGCGGCCGTCGGCGCTCGCGTCACCGAATTGCCGTTGCGCGCTGAGCGC
Source organism: uncultured Klebsiella sp. (assembly GCA_964469045.1). GTDB lineage: Bacteria > Chloroflexota > Chloroflexia > Chloroflexales > Roseiflexaceae > UBA965. Next base: position 21,685 of record CAYXXK010000039.1, on the reverse strand, counting down.
GTCTGGCGCGCTATGCACCAGTCCTAATGTCGATTTGTTGGTCAGACCAGGGGAGCGTGTGATGCGCGACCCTGGTCTTTTGTATCATATGGAGGCAAGATAATGCGTCGTCGTACACTGCTACGTATGGGGCTATCGGGATTGATAATCGCTGCCTGTGCCACTCCACCACCAACGCTTACTGGCCCCGGGTTAGTGTTTGTCTATACCGATAACTGAGCGCCGTGAGCACAGATGCACCCCATCGTGAATGGGATTGAATCCAGGTATGCCTCACAAATCACCGTCTATCGCCTTGACTATAACAACCCCGATGATCAACGAGCTGCGCATGCCTATGCCGTACGGTCACATCCGGTATTGCTTGTGATTGATCAATCTGGTGCGCAAGTAGCGCGCTGGAGTGGGATTGTGGCCACAGATGACGTGATGTCAGCGCTTCGTAATCTGTTGAACTTACCATAAATACTACGTTTTATAGTAAAATATGAACACAAACTAGTTTTTACAAATGATGGAATACGTATGACACACGATTCAAGCGAAATACCTCCAGTGCATCTGCGTGAGCGGATTATGCGCATGAATGGGCATGTGATTGAGCTCGGTGTGTTGATCTCGGTATGGTATTGGTTTATTGGAAGATGGTGGTACGACAACATTATCCCTGGTGGACTCGAATATTCACGGAGCATGCATTCGTTTTACTTTTGGGAGTCATGGTTGCGATGTGGCGAGTGTGCGTACTGGGGTAATCTCAACGGCGGAAGTCCGGCGCTCCAAGATGTATATGGGTCATTTCTGCATCCGTTGAGTGCATTAATGTCGTTATGGTTCGGTGCAATGACCGGTAGTGCGCTGACGGTTGAGCTGGCGTTTGTCATCATGGCAGTTGCATCGTGGTGGTTTGCCTATCAATTGGGCGTTCATCCCATCGCACGTGTATGGTTTGCGTTGGCTAGTATATTGGGTGGGCATATTACAAGTCGATTGGAGCTCGGTAATATTGGGTTAGTGCTGTCATTGTCATCAGCGTGGCTGACGATTGTGTGTATTTTTTGGTTTGTTGCACGTCCGCACATGGTACGGGCAATTGTGGTTGCAATGACATTTGCAGCGACTTTGTTAGCCGGACAAGGGTACATGCAGTTGACCCTCGTGAGCATATTGCCGATGTTTGTCTGGTATGCATGGAGGCAACGTGTATTTGTATTGCCACGACTGCAGCTATACGGGTACGTTGGGGTGATTATTGCGCTTGTAGTGACTATTACTGCACCGTTATGGGTGCATGTGTTACAACCTAATCAACTCTACGTCAAAGAAGTAGCCGAGGATAATCGTTTTTATCAACCAATCGCGCGTCTGTTTGCTAATTTGTTACTTGACGATTATGAGTTGGCCAAATCTGATATATATAACAATTTTCCTTACCCATGGGCATATAGCACATTTATCGGATTGAGTAGCGTTGTGTTGGCGTTGAGTGGGTTGTTCTGGATGCGTAATACAACCCACAGAACCATATATGGGCTATTTGCTGGGATTGTCGTCTGGAGTGCACTGATTGCCTCTGGTGGATTCGTGTGGTTGGTGCAATACATTCCCAGCGAATGGTTGCAAAGTCAGATTGTCGGCTTGCGCTATTTGGTAGTCGCCAATGGCTATCTAGCCCTGTCAATGTTGGTAATGGCAATGCTGGCGGCGCATGCCGTAGTGACAGAATCGCATTGGTGGCCGGCTTTCATGCAACGCATGCGTACGCTCACACGCGGGCATATCGTGGTTGGGTTGGCGATGACAGTTGTATTGGTGAGCAATCTCCATCAACTCTATCTATACAACAAATCATGGGTTGATGATGTCAACGGATATGATGCACAACACCAGCGCTTCATTGATGTATTGCGCGCAGAACCGCATGGGTTAGTACACGCCCCAGATTGGTTGTTGATGCCATTGCTTACGAATAACTTCAAGGTAACGAGTGTGGTTATCCCCTGGCAAGATCCGATCAATCTGCTCCCTGAAGCACAATATCTCGTCGAGATGGAACAACCCGCAGATACCGAACTCATCGCCGTGCATGATGAAAATTGGTCAATCTACCGCAATCTAGCGCAAACTGCCGCGTATGCCGTGGTATTCCACGCTGATGGCACAATGACGCCGTGTCCCGCACGTGCGACTAGCGGTGATGTAGATGTAACGTGTACCCTCGATCAACCAGGCGAGTTGCGTGTGGATGAGTTCAATCTACCGGGGTGGGTGGCCACACGTAATTCGGTGGTGGTCCAACTCAATAATACCCTCGATAGTAGAGTAGATAATACGAATCTGATTCGTCTTGACGTCGATGCCGGCACAAGTACGATTGCACTGCGTTACCGACCGTGGTATGCCACGCCGAGCATGTATGCGTATTTCGGTGGATGGATGATGTCGTTGCTTCTGATTGTCTACTATTTCTTTGCAAAAAAAACGCCCACCGCGTGAGCGCGATGGGCGGACCCGCACCGGGGCATGATTGATTGCAATTACCCACGTTGTACGTGCACGCGCACATTGCCCTCGCCGCTGAGCAAATTGAGTAATAACGTGGTAAACGAAACTACGAGAGCCCCGAATATCGCCGTGGTAAAGGTATCAATCGCAAAGTTAATCCCCAAGAAGTCAGCGAAGTACGCCGTTATCAATAACAAGATTGCGTTGATGACCACAGTGAATAATCCGAGCGTCAAGACGATCATCGGGCAGGTCATCAGCGTCAAAATCGGCTTAAGCAACTGATTGATTACACTAAAAATCATGGCAATAATGCCCAATTGCCAGCCTGGTCCATCAAACGTGATGCCAGGCACAAGATACATCGCCGCAAAAATGGCGAGCGTGGTAATCAACCATTGCAGTGTGATGCGACGCAAAGTCTGCAAACTGTTTTCTTTGGGTTGTGATGATGAATCCATCTGTTATCGTCCTTGTCGTGTTTTGAGCTCTCGTCCATATGATTCTATATCATCATAAAAGCGCGAACGTTTCGTGATGCCTTCTTTGACGTTTGATTTTTTGTTTCGGTTGCTTGCGCCAGCCCGATGATGTGTCCACGACACATACAAACGCTCGGCGGCACGTGTCACCGCCACATAGCACAAACGTCGCTCTTCTTCGATGCCCTCGAGTGTGCCGATGCTACGCTCGTGCGGCAACACTCCTTCCTCGAGCCCGGTGACGAACACAATCGGCCACTCGAGTCCTTTGGAGGCATGAATCGTCATCAGTTGCACCTGATCACGCTCATCATCGTCACCATCAGTACTTGTCATAATCGCCACATACTGCAAAAACGCCTCGACGTCATCGTGATCATCGGCGACAAGCAACAACTCGTCAATATGGGCGAGATTGTCCTGCAACTTCTCGGGATCTTTGGCGAATACACCCTCGAGGTAGGCCTTGTACTGGATCTGGTCGATGATATCTTCGATGAGATCGCGCGCCGAGATGCCGTTTTTGATGCGCTGACGCATCCGGCCTAATAGCTGATTGAGTTGCCGCGCGCCACTGCGCGCTTTCTCATCGAGCTGGGCCAAAATCATCAAGTCATTGAGTACGTCGGCAATCGCCATGTTGCGCCGGGCAGCCTCGACGCTAAACACCTTGAGTGGCTTTGCCGATAACCCGCGCTTTGGCACATCGGCGATTCGACTTAGCGCCATGTTGTCACGGTTATTAACAGCGAGGCGCACATACGACAAAATATCACGCACCACGGCTCGATCATAGAACCCCAACTGTCCCTTGAGCTTATAGGGGATGCGCTTGCTCCGCAACGCCTCTTCGTAGACGCGACTCAGGTGCTTGGAGCGATACAAAATCGCAATCTCTTTGGGGCGACGCCCCTCGCGCCGCACATCGCCGAAGGCCCCGAGATTGTCGCTCGAGTGCACCATGCCGGCAATCTCAAAGGCGATCTTCTCGGCTTCTTCTTTGCCACTTTGATACTCCAAAAAGACTACACTTTGCTCGCCCACATGCCCTTGATGATGCGCCATCAACTGCATCGGCGTCACCATTTGACTATGGCGAATCACTGCATAGGCGGCATTCAAAATCGGCTGCCGACTGCGGTAGTTGGTCTTGAGCTCGATGGTGGTCGTCTTATCAAAGTGTTCGGCAAAGCGGCTGATGATGGTGTGATCGGCATTGCGAAAGCCGTAAATCGACTGCATTGCATCGCCCACCACAAACAACGAGCGTGGTCGGCTACCGGCCGGATCGCTGAGCATACGCACCAGATTGAACTGGCTTGGGTCGGTATCTTGATACTCGTCGACCAAAATGTGGCGCCACTGCGCCTGGACCTTGTCGAGCACTTCATCGTTTTGGCTGAGCAGGTGTTGTGTCACCATAATCAAATCGTCGAAGTCGAGGGCATTGGCCTCTGCCAGGAGTGATTGGTAATGACGGTAGCGCATGGCAACCCATCGGTCCATCGGTGTCGGATTAAAGCGCTCGATGTCGTGCGGCTTTTGCATGCGACTCTTGGCCCGCGAGATGCGTCGTTGCAGATCGTCGATGTCGATGGCTTCGGGTGGGATATCAGTCGCGGCGTCGATGCTCTGCTGAATAAGTTGTTGCTGTTCGTCGCCGCTATAAATACTAAAGTTGCGCGTAAAGTTGCCGACGTGTCCCTCGATATGCTGGCGGAGCACTTTTACACAAATCGCATGAAAGGTACCGGTGGTCAGACCGTGTAATTTGCCGCCCAAAATCGGTTTGAGCCGCGTGCGCATCTCTTTGGCGGCCTTGTTGGTAAAGGTCAACGCCAAGATATGTTGTGGCTCAACGTGGTGCTGATTGACCAAGTAGGCGATGCGCAAGGTCAGCACCCGCGTCTTGCCACTGCCGGCGCCGGCTTTGACCAGCACGGGTCCAATCGGGGCAGTGACAGCGGCCCGTTGTTCGCTATTGAGTGATGCCAAAAAGTCCACACGCGCCTCAGTATATCTAAAAAAGTGTCCCTTGAATGGTTGTCTCGACCTGATCCCACGGCAACGGCGCAAGTGCCGTGCGTTGTGCCATCTGATGATACAACAAACGCGCATTGACCGGCGAGGTATGTTCGCCCGGGCAGTGCATGAAGAAGTAGATATCAATCCCGTCAGCCAACCACTGGGTCATGCGCGTCACCCATTCCTCAAAGAGCGCCGCATTGCGCGCCGTATCAGGGTGACTGATATAGCGCACGAGGGCCAAATTGCCCGTCACCCACGGGCGCATCGGTACGTGCGGTTTGTGGTCGCGGGCGTGCGCCAAATCAGCCTCGGCGCCGGGCAAATCGCCCAAATCGAGCGGGCGTACATCCATCAGACAGTGCCCGGCTTGATGGCGATTGAGCAGATCAATCAGCTCGCGTTCGCCCTGTTGCGTATACCAATCGGCGTGGCGCACCTCGACGCTGATGCGGTATTCGGCCGGCCAGTTGCTCAGCCAAGTATCGAGCTGCGTGATATGGCGCCGGCTGAAGTGCGGTGGTAGTTGCAGAAAGTAGGGCCCGACCCGCGCTCCCAGCGGCGCCATGCGCGCCACAAAGTCGTGCGTGGCGCTGATGTTGTCTTTGAGCTCGCCATGGTGACTAATCGCCTGCGGGATCTTGAAACAAAACTGGAACGACTCAGGCGTGTCGTCACACCACTTACGCACCGTCTCAATCGGCGGAATCGCATAAAACGTCGTGTTGCCCTCAACAATCTGCATGCGTTGGGCGTAGTGCTTGAGATACTCGGTGCTTTTGCTGCCACTCGGCAAAAACGATCCGACCCAACCCTTGTGCGACCAGATGGCCAACCCCATGCGAAACACGCTCATGGTGCCCCCTCCATCTCATCAACAGCTACCTGCATGCCGTTGTGGTTGGCCGAATGCGTCATAGCGCTAAGTACCTGCACGGCGGCGCGCCCGTCGCGTACCGTGGCGCCGCGTTGTGGCTCGCCACGAATTGCTGCCACAAAGCCCTCGATTTGGCGTTTATACGAGTGGCCGTCAGCGCCGAGCGGTCGGTGGTAGGTTTGGTCGTGATGGGTAAACACCTCGACGTCGCTGCTTTTGAGGTACCAGGGTAGGTAGGTTTTGCCCACAATACTGCCCTCACTGGCATACAAATGGAACCCCTCGTGGTGGTCGCCCCGAATCGTCACCGTCAAGTCGAGCTGGCCGATGGCGCCGTTGGCGAACGTCACGCTACTCAACCAACACCAGGTGTCATCTTGGTGGCGTAGATGCGTCTGCACGTGGGTGATGGGCCCGCATAGATAGCGGGCGGTATCGACCAAATGACTGCCGTGGGTGAGGAGCAAGTAGCGACGTCGATCGCCTTTGGGATTGCCCGCGGGGCGGAGTGCATCGTCGGCCTGGATGATCGTCGGTTGCACGTTGTCGGTCACGGTGTAGCGATACAGCGAATCGCAGTACCAGCCGCGGTACATGATTGGTCGCCCGATTGCGGTTTGGACCATGTCGTGGGCATATGCGATGCCCGGATCGAAGCGCTTGTTGTTGCCGATTTGCACAATCAGCCTTCGACTGGCTGCATGGGCCTCGAGTTGGCGACAGCTGGCCACATCGATGCCGAGTGGCTTCTCGACGAGTACGTGTTTGCCGGCGTCGAGGGCGGCGATTGCTAATGGCACATGAAATTGATCGGCTACGGCGATAACCACCGCCTCAACCTGAGCATCTACCAAGAGTTCACTCGCATCGGCATAACTGACCGGTGCACGATGCACTAATTGGGCGTATTCACGCAGGCGCGATGAGCGGTCGCACACGGCATAGAGCGTGGCGTTTGACGCTTTGGCGACGGCAGGCAGATGGCCGGCTTGGCCAATCGGGCCACAGCCGATGACACCGATGGCGACAGGCTTCATACGTGTTGGACGAGCTCAATCAAGGTGCCCATGGTGGCTTTGGGGTGGATGAACGCCACCAGTGTGCCATGCAGACCAGGGCGTGGGGTGGTATCAATCAGGCGCAACCCTTGGGCGGCGAGATCGGAGAGGGCGGCATTGATGTCATCGACGGCATAGGCGATATGGTGCATGCCGGGGCCTTTTTCGGCGAGGTATTTTGCAAAGGCGGCCTCGTCTGAGGTTGGCGCGATGAGCTCGATTTTGCTGCCGCCGACGACGGCCACGGCTACGCGCATGTGGCGATCGGCGAGTTCGATAATCTCCCAGTCGTGCATGCCGAAGTGCGTGTTGTAAAAGGCAACTGCACTCTCGACGTCGGTGACGGCCAGGCCGATATGGTCTATGGTGTGGAAGAGCATAATAGTCTGTCCTGCTGTATGTCTGTTGTTATTGATAGTATACCGAACCTTGGAGTGGTGTGTCATGCGTAAAATTTGATCTCACGGTAGATGCTGACGATTGCTCAAACGGCACGCAGATGGAATGGCATTGTCCACAAGGCGGTGCTGGATGGGATTTGAGAGGGGCGCACAGCTGTGCGCCCCAATGGAATGATCCGTACACACGCGTGGGATGGATAAAATCAGAGACGTATGTCCATGCGTCTCTACCGGGGGGGCCGTTGTACGTGCGTCCGAAAGGGCGCCCTGATTGAGAGATGGTATTTGAATGTGTGCAAGGGCGCCCATGTACCGCCGTTACATCGCACGCCGTTCAGCAATCACCCACAAAAAGGTGACATCGACGCCGTCTTCGTCGGCGCTCTCTTCGATGGCCGAGTGCACTGTCAGCCCAGCATCCCGCAATAGTTCGCGATTGGTCTCGCTGTCGTAGCCACTCCAGTACATCGGCACGCCCAACCAATCGGGTGAGTACTCCTCGGGCAGATCGTAGGCGGTAAAGCAGCCGACGAACAGCCCATTCGGGCGGAGCCAACGGGTCATGCGCCCGAGGAACTGGGGCATTTCGTTGCGAGGCAAATGAATCAACGAATAAAACGCGCTAATCGCATCGAATGACTCAGGGGGGAAGTGCAAGTTGCTCATGTCGCCACAGATAATCTGTGCCCGGGGCACGTTGATGGCTGCTTGTTTGACATTAGCCACCGAGATGTCGACTCCCGTGACACGGTAGCGCTCGGCCAAGCGTTTGGTGGTGGGAATGCCTGTGCCACAACCGAGGTCGAGTAGATGCATGCCGCGTTGGGCATGGTCGATGAGTACTTGTAAATAGCGATTGCGCTCGTCAACCCGCACTTGCAAGGCCCATTCGCGGTGGCGGTCGGCAATCTGGTCGTATCCTTGGGCTACGATGGTTCGTGGATCAACGTTGTCTGTCACGCATTCGCTCCTTTGTCACCCGAGTCTCATCCGTCGTTGCGCATTGGTAGCGCGTTCGACGTTAGGCTTGGGGTGGATTGTTGCGATATGGAACCAGCAGCGCAATCAACAACGAAAGCGGGCCGAGCAAGAGTCCAATCGCAACGGCGCCAGGTAATTTGTGCCCTTTACGATAAATAATGGCCGATGCCAACGAGGCAGTGCTTATCCACATAATAATTACGATATTCAGGTGTAACATGTTACTCATTGATAAGACTCCTTTACCCGCTGCATCGTCACTCTCTCTCATTATACATGTCACACACGCCTTATGCCTGCCCGGTGTGACGATTTAACAGCTCGTATATCCGTGGGATATCGCCAACTGCAATAATCCCGAGTAGTGGCGACTGTGGCGTGCCGTCCGTGGTAATCAGCAATGCATCAACATACCGTTGGCGCCGCTCGTGGTAATCGAACAACTCAAGCGCCTCGGTGAGGAGCGTATCATTGGCAATAAAAATAGCACTGTCACCGGGCTCGGCACTCGCAAGTACATCGGCGACCTGCACTTGGGCGAGGGGCACGCTATCGACGTGTTGTAACCCTAACCAGTAGGTAATGTTGCGCGTTGTGAGGAGCCCGATGTAGCGCTGTTCGTCAAATACCGGCAGCTGCGAGTAGTGACGCTCCGACATGATGCGTGTGGCATGTGCAATCGTATCTGTCGACATCACGCTTTTTACTTTGCGTTGCGAAAAAAGCGCCACGGTCGGTGGTTTCAACAGAATATCGCGAATCCGACATATCTGCGCGACCGCCCAATCATTCGGTTCAGCAAGGATTTTGCCACCGCCGCGTTCGTGCACAATCACGTTGCGCAAACGGGCAAACGTCTTGAGATCTTCGGCATACAACCGTACCGTCGAGTGTTGCTGGCGCAACACATCGATGAGTTGACTAAACGCCATACCGCGTTGCCCACGGTTGAGCTGTTCGAGATATTCTTCGATTGCGACAAACGCCTCGAGGAATTGGGTCGAATTGGTATTCGTCATAGGTGCGCCCCAATGAACTTGGTGAGCTCGGCAATCACGCGCAAATCAATGGTGTGGCCTATCGGTACCTCTGCATAACGAATATTCGCGCCGATGGCTTGCAGGTTGTCGCGCGTTTCGTGCCCTGTTTGGACTTTGACCACTTCGTCGAATGTGCCATGCACCACCAAAAAGTCTCCAGCCGGCTGCTCAGTGAAAGAATCGAGCGCCCACGGATTAATTCCGCTCAAAATAGCCGTGCCCACGATGTCGTTGCGGCGTAGCCCACACATGCCGGCCATACCGCCACCTTGGCTGAATCCAACGACGAACGTACGGGCTGGATCAGTGTGATAGGCGGCTATCGCCGCGTTGATGCTTTCGTTAAGCACGGTAAATGCCTGTGCTGCTTGGGTCAGGTCGCGCCACATACCCTCGGGCGTAAAGGCGATTTCGAACCAGCAGTTGCTGCCGGGGCGAAGCATGAACGGTGCGCGAAACGACACGAGTTGGCAGATGTCGGGCAGGTATGGCGCAAGTTGGAGCAAATCCTCCTCGTTGCTGCCGTAGCCGTGGAGCAAGATGATGAGCGGAGCCGGGCCGTCGGTGGCGATGCGCGGTGCAAGCGCCTCGTGGCGCAGGGGGAGTTCGGGGATGTGCGTCATGGTCATTATTATTCTTGAATCAGTGCATCAGCTTCGATTTCGACGAGCATGCGTGGATCGACCATCTCGGCGCGCACGAGGGTATTAGCTGGGCGGATATCGCCGAAGATGGCGCCATGGGCGCGTGAGACGGCCTCCCAGTCGTTGATGTTGGCCACAAAGACACGGGTGCGAATGACGTCGGTCAGTTGGGCGCCGGCGTGGTTGAGTGCTTTCTCGATTTTGCGCAGGATATACGTCGCTTGGGCGCCGGCATCACCGGGATGCTGGACGTCGCCATGTTCGTTTGAGGCAGTGGTGCCAGAGACAGCGACGACGTTGCCGATGCGGACGGCGCGTGAGTAGCCGGCTAGCGCTTCCCACGGGGTGTTCGTGTTGATGTTTTGACGCATTGGTGAGAGTACTCCTTGTTGCTGAAATCCTACAGCTAGCATAGCATATTCATTCGGCGGTGCATGTGTCAGGCAAAATCGACAGATTTGCACGACAATATGTAGCACACTATCTCGTAGAATGGTAGAATAGAGATACTTCGAGCAAAGGGATGCCGTATTGTGACGCGTATTGCAGTGGTAATCGTCAACTATAACACGCGAGATTTATTGCGCATGTGCCTACAATCGTTGGTGCATGCATCTACGACCGCCCAATTAGATGTGTGGGTGGTTGATAACGGGTCACGCGATAAATCACAGCAGATGGTGAGCACCGAGTTCCCGACTGTTTCACTCATCGAAAGTGACCACAATGGCGGATTTTCGTACGCCAATAATCTGGCAATTCGGCCACTGCTCCAACAACTCGATGCGCCTGAGTATGTGATGATTCTTAACCCTGACACGGTAGTTGAGCCAGGTGCGTTTGATGTGTTGTTGGCGTACCTGCGTGCGCATCCCGATGTAGGTGCTGTTGGACCACGGTTGATTCTGCCTGATGGGTCATTGGACTTGGCCTGTCGGCGTTCGTTTCCCACGCCTGAGGTGTCGTTGTGGCGCATGACTGGTTTGTCACGGCTCTTCCCCAAGAGTCGACGATTTGGGCGCTATAATATGACGTACATGGATCCGAGTGAGACCATCGAAGTCGATGCGTTAGTCGGTGCCTGTATGCTCATGCCAACAGCGGTTATCCGCGAGGTTGGCTTGCTCGATGAAACATACTTCATGTATGGTGAAGACCTTGATTGGTGTTATCGCTTCAAATTGTACGGGTGGCGTGTGGTCTACGTTGCTGATGCAGTAGTGCATCACATTAAGCGTGCATCAAGTCGCCAAAGACCGACACAGAGTATCAGTAATTTCTATGATGCGATGCGTATCTTCTTTCGTAGGTATTATGCAGATACCACGCCTGCACCTGTGCGTTGGTTGATTGAGACAGGCATAACGCTAAAGGAGCGCAGTGAACTTGTCCGCAATAACTTCCGTCCCACCCACAAATCACGTAGCGCCAGGTAAACAGATGTTATGGCGTTTGTGGCGTAATAGAATCGTAGTCACGACCATGGCGGTGCTCACAGATGCACTAGCCATCAATCTTGCCATGTTCATGGCATATGTGTGGGTGCGCCCACTCAATATTGAGGGGCAAGCACAGTTTGATAACACACCAGAGAGTGCTATTTGGACGTTTGTCGCATTGTTAAATATCGTCATGTTCGTGACATTCACCACGACTGGGCTGTACGCTTTACCACGCGGAGTATCTCGCATCGATGAGAGTTTCAAGATTCTCGTGAGTGTCACTACCGGCGTATTACTGACGTACATTCTCAATTTGCTTGCGCCACAATTTGGCTTGATTGATGTGCCACTCGATAGTGTGCTTCTGCTTGGCGCATTGATTTTGTTGGTGGGTTCGGCGGTCGCGCTTCGTGCCGTGTATCGTACTGTGCTGTCGAACTTGCGGCGTCGTGGTTTTGACCAGCGACGTATTTTGATTATTGGTGCCCTTGATCCAGGGCAGCTTGTCTATCGGTCGGTCGCACGAGATACCAGCCTCGGCTACCGGGTGCTCGGATTTGCATCAAATGCTGTTCCTGTGGGGGCAACTGTCGCAAATTCCACCGTGTTGTGTGGCTTCGATGGGATTGGGGCAACTATCCGGCAGCATGCAATCGATCTCGTTATTGTTGCGTTATCGGGACGTGCATCACATGAGCTGTTTGATATCATCATGTCGGCCGAGGATGAGCATGTAGAAGTGAAGCTCTACCCAGATGCCTTTACCTTGATTACCAATAATGTGGTTTCTGACAACGATGTGGCCGGATTGCCGTTGCTGAATGTGCGTAATGGTGCGCTGGCCAATCCATTTAATCGTCTGCTCAAACGCATGTTTGATTTGGCCTTTGCCTCAGCCGTCTTGATTGTGGTGTCGCCACTCATGCTCCTCATCGCGATACTAATTAAGCTCGAATCAAAGGGACCGGTCTTCTTTATTCAACCGCGTGTGGGTATCGACGGTAAACCATTCCCCACCATCAAGTTTCGTACTATGCGTGTTGATGCACCAAATCTCGCCAATTGGACCACCCAAGATGATCCACGCAAGACCAAGATTGGTGCATTTCTGCGCAAAACCTCACTTGACGAGTTACCTAACTTTATCAACGTGATTCGTGGTGAGATGAGCGTGGTTGGCCCTCGCCCTGAGCAAGAGGTGTGGGTTGAGCGTTTTAGTCAACAAATCCCCTACTACATGCGTCGCCACAAACAAAAGGCCGGCGTGACTGGGTGGGCACAAGCAAATGGACTCCGGGGTGATACCAGTATTGAAGACCGCACCCGATACGACTTATACTATGTAGAGAACTGGTCGCTTTTGTTTGATATCAAGATTTGTATCAAGACATTTGTCGATATTGTGACAGGCCGCAATAAGGGATATTAATGGGAACATCATCTATGAACGAATTGTATCATCTGAGTCTCGCCGAGATGCGCACCCGCCTTGATGCCGGTGATGTCACGTCAATCCAACTCACCGAATCCATGCTTGGGCGGATTGCGGCCTATGACGCCACTATCGGCGCCTATTTGCACGTTGACGCCGATGGCGCACGCGCCCAAGCAGCTGCTGCTGATGCCCGCATTAAGGCTGGCGAACGCGGCGGCATGCTCGGTATCCCCCTCGGCATCAAAGATGTCTTGTCGACCGAGGGATTGCCCACCACCTGTGCCTCTAAGGTCCTTGAGGGTTACCGCCCACCATACGATGCCACGGCAGTGGCGCGCCTCAAGCAATCAGGTGCCGTGCTCCTTGGCAAGCTCAACATGGACGAGTTCGCCATGGGATCATCTACCGAAAACAGCGCCTACCAACTGACCCGTAACCCGTGGGACACGGCACGCGTGCCCGGTGGCTCCAGTGGCGGTTCGGCTGCTGCCGTAGCCGCAGGCATGGCCGCTGGTACGCTCGGCACCGATACCGGTGGCAGCATCCGCCAGCCCGCCTCGTTGTGCGGGATTACTGGTCTCAAGCCGACCTACGGTCGTGTATCCCGCTACGGTCTTGTGGCCTTTGCCTCATCGCTCGACCAAATCGGACCGATGGCGTGGAGTGCCCGTGACTGTGCCTTGATGCTCAATACCATTGCTGGTCATGACGATTATGATGCCACCTCTGCGCAACTTGCAGTGCCTGATTATGTGGCAGCGTTGGGGGGCAATCTCAAGGGTGTACGTATCGGTATCCCCAAAGAGCTCTTTGTGGATGGTATGCAACGCGGCACGGAGCAGGCCGTCCGTGAGGCGATTCGCGTGCTTGAATCGCTTGGTGCTACGGTCAAAGAAATCTCGTTGCCTCACAGCCCCTATGCCTTGCCGGTCTACTACATTGTAGCCACGGCCGAGGCGTCATCGAACTTGGCGCGCTTCGACGGTGTGCGTTATGGCGTCCGCAGTGATGGCGACAGCTACCGTGATGCACTTGATCAGACGCGTGGCGATTTGTTCGGTCCTGAGGTGCGTCGCCGTATCATGCTGGGCACTTATGCCTTGTCAGCTGGGTATTATGATGCCTACTACAAGCGCGCCCAACAGGTACGCACCTTGATTCGCCAAGATTTCGCCAAAGCGTTTGCTGAGGTTGATTTGATCGCGTCGCCGACGTCGCCGAATGTGGCCTTTAAATTCGGTGAAAATAGCGCTGATCCGGTAGCCATGTACTTGCAAGACGTCTGTACGTTACCTGTCAGCCTCGCTGGATTGCCCGGTATCTCGATTCCGTGTGGGTTCGACAATTCCCTGCCAGTCGGGTTACAACTCGTGGCCCCTGCGTTTGCCGAGGCTGAGTTGCTCCGTGCTGCTGATGCCTATCAAGGTGCCACTGATTGGCATACCCGCCGTCCGTAGTGTGTTGATTCCGCCACAAAGGGCGCACGTATCGGCAGATACGTGCGCCCTTTGTGTGTGCCACATGCGTTAGGAGCGTGTGAGTTCTGCAATTGCTTGGAGGATGAACGGGTCGTTGGCTGGTTTGAATGACCCCCATTCGGCATCGACAACGACATCTGGTAGAACGCCAATATCGTCAATGTAGGTGCCGTCCGTTTGGCGGAATAACAGTTCAGCCAGCCACAGCGTTGATCCGTCGGCGAGGTTATACGGGTAGAGATTCTCGGTATTGCCGGCGGTTGTTTCACCTACGATTGTTGCTCCACGTAAGCTTCGTAGTCCCGACGTAAACATCTCGGCCGCACTTGCCGTTTCGCTACTCGTCAACACAATCATTGGGATGTCGGCGTAGTTCGGTAGTACGCGACCACTTGGGACTTCGATTTTGTATACTTCGTCGCGCCCGACCTGCTCGCCCATGATGCCACCAGGCTGGAAGAGCGCAAGCACATCAAGCATTTCACCAATACTGCCGCCGTAGTTCTCGCGCATATCAATGATGATGGCGCGTGGATTGCTCGGGATGTGTGGCGCATCCAGCGCTTCTATGACCAAGTAGGCTAGGTTTTGTCGATTAAAACTGTCGATTGTCAAATAAACGATGTCTGATTGGGGCAATGGCTGCGTGAATGCCTCGGGGAATGCACTACTCGGAATGGCGTTGCGCGTGATTGTTATCTCGAGCGGCAGAGAATCACGCAATAATCCCAGTGTTATTTGACTACCAATTGGACCGCGTATGCGCCGCGTATACTCCATGTCGTTTTGAATCATGTCGCTGATGGCGACACCGTCGACACTGGTGATGATGTCATAGACTAACACACCGGCTATCTCGGCCGGTCCTGATTTGGCTAGTCGCATAATCATCAACCCTTGATCGACTTCACGGATGATAATGCCAATGCCTGCATAATCAGCGGTACCGCTATAAAACGCCTCGTCCATGGCGGCTTCTTGTGGCGTATCAAAGCGGGTATGATCGTCGTTGAGCAACCCAATCATCTCTTTTATGAGGAGATAAAATTCGTTCATGTCTGTGTCATCAGTGACACGTGCACGGTATGTATCTTTGATTCCATGCCAATCGACACCGCGATAATCAGCATAGACGTAACGCTCAGACACGTGCTGCCAGACCTCATCAAAAATTGCCAGGCGCTGAGATGTGTCAAAGGCGACGAGTGTTGGTGTTGGGACTAAGGTGGCGATGCTATGCGTTGGCGTTGGTTGGAGTATGGCCGTTGGTTCGTTTGTGTGCGTAACGATAGGTGTCGGGGTGTGTGAGACAACCGCGGTGTCGCCGAGGGGCTGAGTAGTGCTACACGCACTCAGCATCAGCCCCAATAATCCACCAAATATGCACCACCACATCGAATGTATGTGCAGGGTGGTGGTAGGTTGTCTCTTATCGGGCGTGAGTTTGTTGTGTGACATGGGCTAATCTTCGCGTAAAGATAATCATCATCATTCCAACCACTACCACCACAAAAAGTGCTGTTTGACGTGAGGTGTTGGTGGCTAAAACGCCGATGAGCGGTGGGCTAATAATAAACGAAAGATAATTCACTGACATGAGTGCACCCGAAAGTGCGCTATTTTGACCAGGGACAAATTGTGCTCCAGCGGTAAGAGCAGTCGGTACACCACCAGCTACGCCAAACCCAAGAATCGCAAATGCAGCCACCGCTGTCCATAGATTATTGACACCGACGAGTAAAAGTCCGGCTATGGTGATGGCGATGGCCGAAATCGTAAACGATACCACGACTCCATAGCGCTCGACGACGCTATTGTTGGTCATTCGTCCAATGAACATGATGGTGTTGAAAAGCGCAAATCCGGCACCGCCAATGAAGGCACTCGCTCCGAGATCGCGCAAATGTAAGACCGACCAGGTAATCGCAACGCTTTCGCCGAACGTGGCACAAAAACTGACAATACCTAATGTTAGCACAACTGGGTTGTTGATAAGTAAGCGAATGGCAGCACCGGCACTTGCGGATTCACCATCGGTATCATGATGGGTGGGTGGGTAGGCAATGATACCGTTGATAAGCGCTGTCACAAACGCAATCCCCATAACACCACGCAAAATGGTCGTGTAGTCCCAGTTTGCTGCCAAGAGTTGCCCAACTCCCAAACCCGCAACAATTGCTCCGGCACAAAACGCCGCATGCACGTAATTCATGACGCTTTTTTGTTGCTCGCGCTCCCAATCGAGTGTGACGCTATTGATGCCGAGCTCAACGATGCCGTAGCCGAGCCCATACAATATATTAATCAAGGCAAAGTGCATTGGGGACGCAGCAACTGAGAGTGCGTAGGCGGCAAGTGCTAGAATGGACAAGCCGACGGAGACACTGATACGCTTACCGAGCCGTTCGATTGGATTGCCAGCAAACAACAAAATGACAATAGAAACCATCGGCGAGATAAGTGATAGTGTACCAAACAAGGCATCGTCCATCATCAATACCGGTAGAATCTCGGCCCAAAGTACCCCTGTAGCGCCAATGCTGATGCCAAAAAAGACAAAAATCGTGATAATCATGGTTATCACGGTGGTTGGACTCCAACGTTGTGTCTGCGTCACAATATCCCCCATATGGTCGTTTCGATGTGATGTGGCTAGTATACACGACGACGCCCATATCCATGACACTAATATTCCTCATGTACAATATGGGAGTTGTCATAAACATCACTATTACAAAGAGGTATAACCATGCGATTTGGTGTGATTGGTGGTGGTGGGATGGCCGGGTATCATGCGCTTAATCTGACGCGCATCTCCGGCTCAACACTCGTTGCGTGTGGCTCGCCCGAATATAGTCAGTTTACCCGTGATGTTGCTGCCAACGTCGATGCGCCGTGTTATGCCACTGCGGCTGACGTATTTGCTCGTAACGATATCGATGCTGTCGTGATTGCGACACCCACCGATACCCACAAAGAAATGACGATTGCCGCATTGCAATCAGGTAAGCACGTCTTTGTCGAAAAACCACTTGCCCGCAATCTTGCTGATGCGACCGAGATGATCGAGGCTGCGACACGCTACCAGCGCAAATTGATGCCTGGCCAGGTGGTGCGCTACTTCCGTGAGTATGCATCGGCCCGCGATTTGGTCATTGCCGGCGAGATTGGCACGCCGGCTGTCGCGCGCACCGTGCGCAACGGCGCAGTTCCTGGTGGTGGCCGCCATTGGTATGGCGACCTTGCCCGCAGTGGCGGTGTTGCGCTCGACCTACTTGTTCATGATTACGACTGGTTGCGCTGGGTTTTTGGGCCTGCTGAGCGTGTCTACGCCAAATCAATGAAACACGTTGGAGTAGATGGCAAAGATGCTATGTTGACCATTGTGCGCTTTGCCAGTGGCGTAATTGCCCATGCTGAGGCGAGTTGGGCCTACCCCAGTGGTTGGAATGCTGCATTTGAGTTGACCGGCAGTGGCGGACTGATTAATCATGTCGATGGCACCGTGCGCGATATCACGCTCAACGCCGCCGCTGGTAGTGGCGCTACGCTTGCGCCCGATAGTGGTATCGAGGATTCCTACTTGCACCAGTTGCGCGATTTTGCGGCATGGTGCGCCGGTGGCCCAACACCACGTTGTGTCGCCGAAGACGGCTACGAAGCCTTGCGTATGAGCCTGGCAGCCCTTGAATCCGCCCAAACTGGCAAAGCAATCACGTTGTAGGAGTTTGACTATGACCAATACACCATTGCGTGTTGGAGTAGCGGGTGTCGCACACGTTCATGCCCCTGGCTATATTATCGAGAGCAAAAAAATCACTGGTGCTCAGTTCATTGGCTTATGGGATGAGCAACCAGCCCGAGCCCAGCAGGCTGCCCAAACCTATGATACCCGCGCTTTTGAGACGCTCGATGAGCTCTTGTCAAACATCGACACTCTCGTCATCGCAGGCGAAAATTCGATGCACCACTCAGTGGCCTTAGCCGCCGCTGCTCGCCGGATTCCCACCTTGTGCGAAAAGCCGCTTGCGCCGACGGTGGCCCAAGCCTGCGAAATGATTGAGGCGTTTGCAAAAGCTGGCGTTCAATTAGGCACGGCCTTCCCCGTGCGCTATAGCCCGGCCGTCCAACGCCTGCGCCAGACCATTCAATCGGGCGCGCTCGGCGAGACGTTGTTGGTGCGTGCCACCAACCGCGGTACCTACCCCGGGGGGTGGTTTGGTGATCCTGATTTGGCCGGTGGCGGCGCCATTATGGATCACACGGTGCACGTGGCTGATTTGGTGCGCTGGATCTGGCAACAAGAGTTCAATGATGTGTACGCCGAGGGGGGTACTCTGATGTACGACATCAAAGTCGATGATTGTGGCATGCTCTTGTTTACCCTTAAGAACGGCCTCGCCATCAGCCTTGACCCGAGTTGGTCACGACCGTCGCCGTCGTTCCCCACTTGGGGCGATGTGACAATGGAGGTGACCGCCACCAATGGCGTCGTCAACCTCGATGCGTTTGGCCCACGCATTGAGCTGTATAGTAATCGGACCGGCAAGGGGCACTGGGTCGGCCAAGGTATCAATCTTGATCACCTGATGATTAGTGATTGGCTTGATGCCGTGCGTCATGGCAAGCCTGCGCCGATTAGTGGTGTCGATGGCTTGCGCACCGTCGAGTTGGTCGAAGCCGCCTATCGTTCGGTCAAGTCGCACCAACCTGAACCGGTCATCGTCCATCCGTATTGACACTATTTGAACGCAGTGAGCCCACGATTCAGTCGATGCACTGCGTAGTGCTCCATAGTTTGGTGCGCCACGGTATGACCGTGGCGCAAACCAATCTCATACATTTGACATAACTTTGTTTTTGACAGATGCATCGGTGCTTGGTATGATGGGTGTATCGTTAAGGAGACGTTTCGTGCGCATGTTTTTTGCAACCAGCATGATGCAGATGCCTTGTCCCGCGTGTACGGCGTAGTCATACGACCGATGCACCGCGGGTACTTGTAGTACCTGCGGTTTTTTTGTGTTGCAAATATGGGAGGATATGATGAGTGAACATGTGTTGGTCTCGGTCGCATGGCCATACGCCAACGGCCCATTCCATGTCGGGCATATCGCCGGCGCCTATCTGCCGGCCGATGTCTATGCCCGCTATAATCGATTGCGCGGTCGCAATGTCTTGATGGTCTCAGGCTCAGATTGTCACGGGACGCCGATTACGCTGGCGGCCGAAAAAGAAGGTGTGACGCCACAAACCATCATCAATCGCTATCACCATAGCTTTGTGGACTCGTTGGTGGCGCTAGGCATTACCTTCGATTTGTTCACTCAGACCTATACCGAAAACCACTACGCCGCTACCACTGACATCTTCGAGACGCTTCAACGCAACGGCTACATCTACCGCGAGGTGGCGATTGGCTCGTACTCAGAGTCACTCGGGCGCTTTTTGCCCGATCGTTTTGTGCAGGGTACCTGCCCCAATTGCAAGTACGAGAAAGCACGTGGCGACCAGTGTGACAAATGTGGTCAACTCCGCGATCCGCAAGAGTTAGGCAACCCGCGCTCGACGCTCGATGGTGCGCCCGTCACCTTCCGCGATACCGAACACTTCTATATTGATTTGGCCAAACTCGAGCCCAAACTGCGCGCCTGGCTTGACTCGCAAGATCGTGGCTACTGGCGCACGAACACGCTGGTCTTCACCCAAAACTGGCTCCGCGAGGGCTTGCGCGGTCGTGCCATCACCCGCGACCTCGAGTGGGGCGTGCCAGTGCCCGGCAATGACCCGGCGTTCAAAGACAAGCGCATCTACGTCTGGTTTGATGCTGTCATCGGCTATTACTCAGCCTCGCTCGAATGGGCCAAGCGCACCGGTCAACCGGATGCCTGGCGCAAGTGGTGGGATCCCCAAGGCGATCAGCGCGGCTACTATTTCATTGGCAAAGACAACATTCCGTTCCACACCATCATCTGGCCAGCTATGCTGTTGGGCTACGGCGATCGCGCGTTGCCGTACGACGTGCCGGCCAACGAGTTCCTCAATCTCGAGGGCGAAAAGATGAGCACCAGCCAGAATTGGGCCTTGTGGATGCCCGATCTGCTCAGCCGCTACGAGCCGGATTTGTTGCGTTATTACCTGACGGCGGCTGCGCCTGAGGGCAAAGACAGCAACTGGAGTTGGGCCGAGTTCGTGCAACGCATCAACAGCGAGTTGGTGGCTACGTGGGGCAATCTGGTCAATCGCGTGCTGACCCTTTCGCAGAAAAACTTCGGCGGCGTGCCGACCCCTGGAGCCTATATCGACGCGGACAAGGCGTTGTTACAGAGCATCAGCGAGGGCTTCGGCCGCGTGGAGAGCCTCTACGAGGGTGTCAAGTTGCGCAGTGCCCTGCAAGAGATTATGCTCCTCGCCCAGGCCGCCAACCAGTATCTTAGCGAGCAAGAGCCGTGGAAGGTGGTCAAAGTCGATGCTGAGCGCGCCGCCACCATCATGTTTGTGGCTATTCAGGCCGTCGATACGCTCAATCGCCTGATGGCGCCAATTATGCCTCACGCCTGTCAGCGCTTGCATCACATGCTCGGCTTCGACGATGTGATTGCGCCGCAACCACACCTCGAGCAAGAGCAGGATCCTGATGGCCTGGCACGCCCGGTCGTCACCGGTGATTATGCGGTGAGTGGCTGGCAGATAAGTGCGATTCAGCCGGGTACGGCGTTGCGCGAGATCGGCCCGCTGTTCCGCAAGCTCGATGATGCCGTTGTTGCCGATGAGTTGGCCCGCTTGGCCCCCAAGAACTAGTTGTTGCCTGCTGTGCACCTGTGTGGTTGTGGTATACCATGCAGGTGCATACTTTTTTGCCCAAAAAGGAGAACCGCCAAATGCGCTTTGGTCATGTCAACATCGTTGCCCGCGATTGGCGCAGACTCGTCGCATTCTACGTCGATGTCTTTGAATGTACGCTACTCCAACCCGAGCGCAATCTGTCGGGGCCAACCATCGAGGCCGGGCTCGGTGTGGCAGGCGCAGCGCTCCAAGGGGTCCATCTGCGCTTGCCGGGGTACGACGATACTGGGCCCACGCTCGAGATTTACGAGTATCAGCCGCTGATTGACGTGCCGGCCAACGTGCGCCGCAGCGGATTTGGTCATATTGCCTTTGTGGTCGATGACATTGTGGCGGTGCGCCAGCAGGTGCTGGCTGCCGGCGGCAGTGCAGTCGGCGAGATTGTGACCACGCAAGCCGGCGCCCGCCGTGTGTCGTGGTGTTACGTGACCGATCCTGAGGGTAATGGGGTTGAACTCCAGACCTGGCACG
>CAYXXK010000038.1:0-27915 GCA_964469045.1 uncultured Klebsiella sp. | reverse complement strand
GAACCCTCAAGCCCACGCCAGGCACCTGCCAGATAACGGTCATATTTCGTTTGCATATCGTGATGCCAATCCGAGTTACGCGCAACAAGTCGTTGGTCACGTCCGCGCGGCACTTCATAGAGGTAGCGAGCAAAGCGAGCCACCCACCAGACCCGATACATGCGCAGGTGAGTCTCAATCCGCTGGCGCATCGCCTGTGGATCGTCGTAGGTACGACAATAGGCATCAATCACCCATTGCCAGCGTGACTCTGGCACGGTCAGATAGGCCGGGTGTGCAATGAGTTCGGCGATTTCGAAGGCCGGATCACCCCACCCGCTGTTCTCCCAATCTACGGCCACCACCCCATCCGGCGTGCGAATAAAGTTGCGATGATTCGAGTCCACATGACACAACACTAGGGGAATCTCTGGCATCTCGATAATGGACAACGCATCAAGCGCACATATGAGTTCACGCAATGTGGCAGGATGTTCATCAAATGGTATTGCATCAAGTTGTGTTTGAATTAATTGGCGCGCTGTAGCCACCGAATGCGCATTAATCACACCCGGTTGAATCGGCGTATCTGGGCGATGCTGCACCTGATGAATCCGCGCCAAACATTCAATCAACGATTGCCACTCATCATCGGTCTCGGGCGGCGTCACATACACAGCACCGGAGACATACGATTGCACCACCACCGGTTGGCGGTATCGATCCATATCAACCATGATAGGAATAGGCGCACAACCTGGTTGCACAGCGTGCAATACCGCCAATGCGTCATGCTCACGTTGTGCACGCTGACGTTCATCTCGGATACACCATTTGATGACCACACCAGCTTCAGGACTTATTGCCCGATAGAGCACATTATTCGTACCGCCTGTCATCGGCATAATCTGCCATGACCCGATGGTGGCGGGTTGCGTCAGCACGGTATCCGATAGCTGCGCAAGCACTTCGTGAATAGCCTGTATATCCACAATCGTTAATGCCCACGCTCAGTAATCAACCCGGGGCGCACACCCAAGCCCATCGAGGCATCAATCACCGCCCCGTGCATCGGTGTCGAGTAGGCCGACGCCAAAAAGAGCACGATGTTTGCGATATCAGTTGGCTCAATCAATCTCCCTTTGGGCAGCGATGCCGCAAACACCTGTTGCTCGTCGGCCGTCATGTGGTTGAGTGTACTCGCCTGAAACATCGGCGTGTTGGTTGCACCCGGACAAATCGCAAACACGTCAACCGCCGTATGCACTAACTCAGATGCAAGTTGTTTGGTCATAAACGCCACGGCAGCTTTGCTCATGCCGTCTGAGAGTCGAAAGCCGGGGAAGTTTTGGATGCCCCCGCCCACCGAACTAAAGTTAATGATTTTGCGTGGCACTGTGGTCAGCGTCGCTTGCGCAGCCGCCAAAAACGCCTGACACATCTTGAGACTGCCATCTGCGTTAATTTGCAGCATCATGGTATCTTGTGTGGCCACATCATCGGCATATGTGGCAACCGTGGCACTCCCGACTGCGGCGTTATTGATGAGTATATGCACGTTGCCCCACCGCGCCACAACTTCGGCCATACACCGTTGAATTGATGCCGCCGAACGCAAATCAAGTGCATGCACCGAGAGTCGATCCGGCACGGCCGCAACCAATTGCGCTGCCACATCAAACGACTCAACACCCTCAGCGTAGGTAAACGCCACATTGGCACCATGCGCAAGCAGCATCTGCACACAGGCACGGCCGATTCCACCCATCCCACCAGTCACAAACGCAACGCTACCAGCCATGCTCGAACGCATATCCATGATGGTATTATCCATTGTGCACGCTTACTTTCCTATGTGATATGTATATCTGTGACAACCAGAGACCCGTACCCTTACGATTCCACTATGTATGACTCACTGCACATATGCGCATTGTACATCTTCGTTTATCTATAGTGCCGACCTATGAATTATTTACATGTTATTTTTTACATATGTTCATCTGCGTCATCGAATGTTTCTGGCAAAAATGTCACTTTTGTATAACGGGCTATAAATAATTCAATTGTTGGTATATGCTGTTATTGTATCTCTTTTGAGGTGTATTTCTACAATTATCCACAATACTGCGTGATAGACTCTACTTGTGGTATAATAAAATTAATTCAACAAATTAACGGGTTGTTTAATTATGAAGCAAGGCAAACAGGTAGGGCGCCGGCGAGGATCTGAGGGTGATGCACGAGGGGACATTGTGCGTGCTGCCAAGCAGTGTTTTGCTACAAAAGGCTATGATCGCGCAACGATGCGTGAGATTGGGTTGTTGGCCAATGTCGACCCGAGCTTGATTGTGCACTACTTCGGTAGCAAAGAGCACCTGTTTACCGAAGTGTTCATCATGGATTTACCTGATCTACAGCTTGCTGAGCGACTCGCAACCATACCGCGTGAGCGATGGGGCGTAACACTTGCACACATGTTTGCCTCTATTGCAGAGTCGAGCGAGTGGTTCCGCACCCTTGTTGGTGTCTTGCGTGCTGCTGCAACTGAGCCCAAAGCCGCCGACATGGTGACACACATGTTCCGCAGTGCTATTATTGATAAATTTCACTTGCTAGGCATCTCACATGCGCCACAACGCGCCGCTATGCTGGCATCATTCATGATAGGGGTCGCATACACTGGCCATATTGTCGGCATCGATGATTTTATCACGGCATCTCCTGAGGTACGCCGTGCATTGTTAGCAGCTTTCATTCAGCCGATTTTGACGGCACCAATTGACGAGCTATAATCTCGATAAACACATAACATTATCCGTTTGTTGTGCTGACTCCGCATCACCCGTGGAGTCAGCATTTTTTGTGGCGCTGCATCACGCCATGTCTGCGATGCCTAAAAGCACGGTGTAATGTTGCGCTCACGCGCTACTTCAAGCATATGACACCAAAATATCGCCGTACACTGTATCAACTATTTATCATCTATAATCAACCTAGTTCATCCAGTGCAAGGACATCTCGATGATTGCAGCCACTACCTTCCACGAAGCCCGGGCGCGGATTGCGCCCTACATTCGCCATACACCACTCTTGCCCCGCCCCAGTTTGCGCAACGACTGGCACCCAAACCTGACGCTCAAACTCGAGAATTTGCAAGTAACCGGATCATTCAAGGTACGCGGTGCATTCAACAATCTACTCCAACTGGACCCGACACAGCGTGCCCGTGGTGTCTGTAGCGCATCAGGCGGCAATCATGGGGTGGCACTGGCATATGCAGCCTGGCGCCTCGGCTGCCCGGCTACCATCTATCTGCCCGAGCGGGCCACCGCAGACCGCGAGGCGCGCATTGCCGCCTGGGGTGCCAAGGTCGTCCGCCATGGATCCGTCTGGGACGACGCCCACGAGGCCGCCCTTGCCTATGCCGCCCAACACGACATCCCGTATGTCCATTCGTTTGAGGCTGAGACTACCATTGCCGGCCAAGGGACACTCGGCCTCGAGATGCTCGACGATGCACCCGATGCCGATCTCTTTTTGGTGGCTATTGGCGGCGGTGGACTCATCTCGGGCGTCGCCACGGCCATCAAACAGGCTCGCCCACAAGCCACCATCATCGGCATCGAGCCAGTCGGCGCCCCAAGCATGCTCCACAGCATCACTGCAGGGGCATTGACGCCGCTCACCACGGTGAGTACATTCGCCGACACACTATCACCACGCATGGTCAGCCAAACCACGCTCGAGTTGGCCCGAGCGCATGTTGATCGGATTGTGCTTGTGAGCGACACGCAGATGCTGACGGCCATGCGCTGGCTCTGGCAAGAGGCCAATCAACTGGTCGAGCCGTCAGGGGCAGCCAGTATTGCGGCAATTCAAGCGGGGCTGATTGATATCAGCGCCTATCGCCATCCAGTGGCGTTGATTTGTGGTGGCAATGCCGGCGCCGAGCCCGTCTTTCAGGCATACCAGCAGGCAGTAAAGGATTAAACAGACATGCACGAGTGGTACAAGTTTCATGCCGATGTGGCATCACTGACGCACTTCCAGCCGTTTTTGCGCACGTTGGTCGGGGCATTACCTGAGCGAGCGTTACGCTTTCGCACTGCACCGCACGAATGGTCGATTATCGAGAATGTCGGGCATCTGATTGATACCGAGCAGTTATTGCGCTACCGGATTCAGCGGATGTGTCAGCACGATCACCCGGTCATCATCCCCTACGACCAAGATGCAGCTGTGGTGCGCAATGGCTATCAGCAGGCATCGCTCACCGATTTGTTGGCCGAGCTCGATCGCGAGCGACAACAGACGCTGGCGTATTTCGCAACGCTTGCGCCAAGCGATTTACAACGTACAGGGTGGCATGGCGAATACGGTCTATGGCGCGTCGATTTTGTCGTCAGTTATTTGGCACGTCATGATTATCTACATGATCAGCAGGTTCGAGGTGTGCTGAATGCTTACCATCAATCGCAGTAAAGTTCAAGCGAAAGACATGTAGCTGATGCAACAGGTAGATGACAACATACGCCGCATCACCGATTTCCCAGCGCAACTCGCACCAGTGGTGCGTGTATTGTCAGACACACAGGTGCGCCATAAACCAGCCAAACAGTGGTCAATCGTTGAGCACATCGGTCATTTAATTGACATTGACCAGTTGTATCTGCAACGCATCGAACTCATATTGACACAAGAGCACCAACCGTTTGCAGTATTTAGTATTGATGATGTCCATCAGCAGGGTAATTATCAGATACGCTCAATCGCAGAGCTACTTGCGGTGTTAACTGAGACACACAATCGCATCGCGCACATCCTACACGGACTCACGCCGGAGCAGATGATGCGGATGGGGCATGACTCGTACTTTGGGGCCATCACGCTCGCACGGCTCATCGAGGTTTTTGTTAATCATCAAGACGAACATTACCGTCACATCTGTGCGATAATTACTGACTATCCAATCAAATAATCGTACGCACTATTAAACTAGGCATCGGATAAGTATTTGGAGTTTTATCATGGATGAATTTGCTGCGAACATCGCGAAACTGCGTGCCTTTCCTGCCCACCTCCAGACCGTTGTTGCATCGTTGACTGATGCACAAGTGCGATTCAAACCAGCCAATGAATGGTCTGTCATCGAAAACATCGGCCACCTGATTGACATTGACGAGCTCTACGTCGGTCGTGTGGATCGCATTTTAGCCGAGGAGCGCCCTGAGTTCCCACGCTTCGAGCCTGATCCAATTGTTGCTGCCAAAGGCTACCAGCAGATGGATGGCAATGAACTATTGCAACAATTCATTGCTACCCGCCAAGCCACGATTGATGGGCTCAGCACCATTGAGCCCGACGAGCTCGATCGTGCAGGCATGCACGCCGTCTACGGCGAAATGACGCTCCGACGATTGGTCGAACATCTCGCCAACCACGACCAAAAACACCTCGTACAAATCCATGAGACGCTGGCCGCACATGCAGCCCAATCCTAACACCCCCACATATAGCACCCGTAGGGCTGGCGCAGATGATGCACCAGCCCTTGCATCCATCTACAATCAAGGAATTGCTGATCGCAATGCCACATTTGAGACACGGTTGCGTACTGCCGACGACATGCGTGACATGATTGAAAGCACTGAGTTCCCGTGTGTCGTCGCCTGTCATGACGACGAGGTGATTGCATTCGCCAGCACCTCGCGCTACCGCGCCCGTGAGTGCTATGCTGGGATTGCCGAGTTTTCTGTGTATGTGGCGCATGATTGGCGCGGGCATAACGCTGGATTTGTGGTGATGCAGGCGCTTATTGTAGCTGCACAAGCACACGGTTATTGGAAGTTGCTCTCGCGTGTGTTCGTTACTAATCACGCCAGTCGCCGGCTCTTGGCCAAACTCGGATTCCGCGAGGTCGGCATCTACCACGCCCACGCCCAACTCGATGGCCAATGGCGCGACGTGGTGATTGTAGAGCGTTGGTTAGCGGATATACCGCCTCAGTCTTATTAATTCTGTACATCCAACTCATCTCTCAGACACGTATAAGTAGTTAAGGGTCATTAAGAAATACATCACAACCAGCCCAAAAACTCGACACGTGAGAGAGGAGTCAGACAGGATGCACATTCCAGAGGGGTATCTGAGCCCCAGCACAACCGCCGCTTTGTACGCTGCTACAGCGCCATTTTGGTATATCGCCGGCAAGCGCGTCAAAAAGATGTTGAGCATGCGCATGGTGCCATTGCTCTCCGTATTCGCTGCGTTTTCGTTCATCATCATGATGTTCAATTTACCGCTCCCGGGTGGCACAACCGGCCACGCAACTGGTGCAGCAATTGCGGCAATTGTACTCGGGCCGTGGGGTTCGATTTTGGCGGTATCAATCGCCCTCGCCATTCAAGCCATCTTCTTCGGCGATGGTGGCATTCTTGCCATCGGCGCCAACAGTTTCAACATCGCCGTTGTTGGTTCATTTGTGGCAATTTGGGTCTACAATGCTGTTGCAGGCAAGAGCGCCTTGACGTCACCACGTCGCGTTATTGCGGCGGGTCTCGCCGGGTATCTCGCCATCAACGCAGCCGCGTTCGTGACCGCATTGCAGTTCGGCGTACAACCGCTGTGGTTTACCGATGCCAATGGAGCGCCACTCTATGCACCATATGGGCTCGATGTAGCCATTCCAGCCATGATGATTGGTCACCTCGGCATCGCCGGCTTGGCGGAGATGTTCATCACCGCCGGTGTCGTCGCCTACTTACAGCGCAGTGATGTGGCGTTATTGTCACTCACCGCCCAGAAGAACGCCGAGGCCAAGGTCGACGGCACCTGGGCTGGTACCCGTCGTTTGTGGGTCATGATTGCATTGATGATGATTCTATCGCCGCTGGGGTTGATTGCCGCAGGCACAGCTTGGGGTGAGTGGGGAGCAGACGAGTTTGCAGATCCTGCAGCCCGCCAAGCCATCACCGAGGCATCATTGGGTGCAGCACCACCAGTCGATAGCACACCTGAGGGGCTCTTGACATTAGGATCATGGTTTGAGGCACCCATTCCCGACTACGCCGTCCCATTCATCTCACATGAGGCAGTTGGCTACATCTTCTCAGCATTCATGGGTACCGGGTTGGTCATGCTCTGTTTCTTGCTCTACGGCGCCATTGTTGATCGATTTCGCAATAACAACGGCGCTACCAACTAAATACCCCGTCATTTTCTTTCATCATCTACTCAAAGGGGCGCTTGCATCCGTGCACGCCCCTTTGTCGTCAATTCATGCGGTCGAGGAGATATTTCATGGGTGGTGAGGCACATCACGGCAAACGTCGTGGCAATTTCATACAACGGACCATTGATGCGCTCACCGAGACACTCGAGCGCTCACTCTACGCCGAGCAATTATCTGAGCAAGGTGGCGTGCTCCAGCGCATCGACCCTCGTGTCAAGTTTGTTGGTATGCTCGGGCTGATTATCACCGCAGCAGCCGCAGGGCATGTGTGGGTTGTTGCAGTCATTGCATTGGTTGCATTGATGTTAGCCGTAATCTCGCGCATTCCCATCATCAAGTCGTTCGGGCCAATCTGGATCGGCATGTTCATATTCAGTGGCTTAATCGGTTTTCCTGCCATTTTCATCACGCCTGGGCCAACGCTTGCCACCATCCCATGGCTTAACTGGCCAATTAGTGCTCACGGTCTCCAGAGTGCGGTGTTTTTGTTGCTCCGCTCCGAGGTCAGCATCACGCTCTCGTTTCTGTTAATTATGACGACGCCGTGGATGCATGTGCTTAAATCGATGCGTGTCATTGGCATCCCGACACTGGTCGTGGTCATTTTAGGCATGACCTACCGCTATATTTTCTTGATGCTTCAATCGGCTAGCGACATGTTTGAGGCGCGCCAGAGCCGCATGATTGGCAAGTTGCCCGACAAAGAGGCGCGGCAATTGGCGGCAGCCACCGTTGGTGTGTTGCTCAGCAAAAGCTTTCAGCTCGGCAATGATGTCTTTTTGGCGATGCAATCGCGTGGCTATCGTGGCGAGGTCTACACGCTTGATGAGTTTCGGCTGACAACAGCCGACTACCTAGCAATTCCGCTGCTCCTGGTGGTAGTTGGCACGGGTTTATGGTTTGGCTTGCAATAGGCAGATGGAGTAGTACATGGAAACAATTTTTAATCTCAACAACGTCGTCTATGCCTACGCCAATACCGCCGACAATCCGGCGCTCAACGGCATCACCATGCAAATTCACCGCGGGCAACGCGTGGCTATTCTCGGCGCCAATGGATCGGGCAAATCAACGCTGTTGCGCATCATCGATGGTCTCTACTTCGCCCAATCAGGCACCGTTGAGGCGTTCGGGCACACCCTCGATGAATCACATCTCATGGATGAGTCATTCGCCATGTCGTTCCGCAAGCGCGTAGCGTTTGTCTTCCAAAACCCTGACGTGCAGCTGTTCAACCCGACCGTCTTCGACGAAGTCGCATTCGGGCCGTTGCAATTGCGTTGGGACAAAGACACCATCCGTCGCAAGGTCAACGAGGCGCTCGACATGCTCGAAATCACCCATCTCAAAGACCGCGCGCCCCATCGGCTTTCGGGTGGCGAAAAGAAGCGTGTGGCCATTGCATCAGTGCTCGTCATCGACCCCGAGGTCATCTTGCTCGATGAGCCGACCGCTGCGCTCGACCCCAAAAGCCAAAGTCGCGTGGTTGATTTTCTTGTTGGATGGGCCAACACCGGCAAAACAGTCGTGGTTGCAACCCATGATCTAGATACTGTCCCAGATATCGCCGACGATGCCTATGTCTTTCGCCAAGGTCAAATCGTGGCACATGATGCACCACGTGCTATTTTGTCCAACCACGATATGCTTCTCGATGCCAATCTCATTCATGCACACTACCACCTGCATGATGGGCAACCGCACAGCCATGCGCATCTGCATTTTGGGCATCAACACGATCATTAAATCGCCATCCATAACAGATATTCGCCCTCGGCAATGCATACGTATTGCCGAGGGCGTGTCATACAACCAGTATCAGTGGTATGATATTCACGGTGTATACAAGAGAGCTGGTTTGCATGTCATTACGTCGGATTCCGTGGTCGTGGATAATTGGACTCATCCTAGTGGCCTTGGTTGTAACGTTAGCAATTTACAATCGTGCAGAGCTCACCGAGGCCATTCATCTCCTCCAAACAACTGAGCCTATATGGGTAGCTGGTGCATTGGTCATGATTGCACTTGGATTTGTGTGTGCTGGTTGGATATATGGCTCGGTGTTATCAATCTTAAACCATCAAGAGACATTGGTTTGGCTGATTGGTACAGCCCTTGTGGGCATTCTCCTCAATCAAGCCGTCCCGATGGGTAGTGTCGCTGCTTATGCGTTTTTGGTCGCTGCATTGCGCAATCGCGGATTCCCTACAAGTAGCGTCGCTGTCGTGGCGGGGACTGAACTGCTCAGTTGGAATGGCGCCGCATTACTCATGTTTAGCGCTGGATTACTCTACTTGTCGTTGACTGCTGATTTTACTGCCACAACACCTATTATTACAGCAGTCGTGGTTACCATTGGTGTTGCATCGTTTTTGGCCGTCGTTACAACACGTCCAGCCGAAAGCGTCGCCCGTTGGCTTCATCAATTACGCCATTGGCTCCTCAAATTCGGTATGGAATGGGACACCAAATCACTCGAATTACTCATCGAAGAAATCGCCAAAAGCCGCGCGATCTTTGCTGCTCAACCAAGTAAATTTGTCCGTATCATCGTGCTCCAAATGAGCATCTTTGTCTTTCATGCGTTGGCATTGACAGCGCTTTTGTATGGCATGCGCATCGAGGTCTCATTCCTGGATGTGCTTGCCGCATATGGTATGTCACTCATCGTCAGCTTATTTACGATTCTTCCTGGCGGCGGTGGTGCAGTCGAGGCTGCATTATCGTTTTCGTTGCATCTGCAAGGCGTGCCTATTCACGGCGCATTAGGATCCGCGATTCTCTTTCGTTTGCTTAGTTTTTGGATGATGTTACCGCTCGGCGCTGTTTTCTACCGACTCTTGACACGGTCGACGCATACAGAAGGGCTTAAATGATGATACTCGTCGGTATATTGATTTCTATGGTGGCTGCGCTCGTGTTTGCAGCAATTGGTTTCGGTGTCATTGCCAGTATTCAGTACACCCTACGTACTCGTATGGCGCCACGCTTCAAAATCATGGGCACCAAACCCGCCACGCGCGTGTTTAGCGTGGTGTATGTAATCGTACTTGCCAGCCTCCCTGCAACACTTGCCATCTACACTGCACTCCAAATCATTCGCATGGTAGGTGCACTCGGTTAGTCAGGTGTTAGTCGGGGTTGCGCCACGTTCGGTCAATCCATAACATCGTCGTAGCTAAGTCAACGTTCCGTGCAAACTCAACCAAATATGGAATACGATCGATCGCATCTAGTTCAAGATTTACTTGTGGCGGATATGCTGGATTAACCCGCCAATAACGGTCGTGCAAAAACTGCTGACACTGATAATCAACAACGCCCATCACCCCATTGATCAAAATACTCACCAATGGTCGCGCCCATTGCGCATATCCCCAATCAAGACGGGCACCATCGATATAGCGCAATGACTGCCCAACACCCATAGAACACAACGCAATGTCACTCAGTGCAGGAGGAATGCGTTGCTTGCGCGTGTCAAGTACATGTGCCAAAGCCGCCACACTCGGGTTGTTGGCGACGACACCACCGTCGATGTATCCTTCATAGGCCGGAAAGTATGTGGGCGCCGCACTGGTGTACATCGCCGCCTTGTATGCCGGCACTTCGAGGTCGCCATAGACTCCGCCCATATTCGAAAAAAACTTCGCCGCCCAATGCCGACGTTGCGGATCAGGCGACGCATTATCCAGATCAAATGTAGGAATCAGCACATTTTTCTTCAGTTGACCCAGCGTCGTGGTGCCGAAGATACGCCGCAACTCTTGCTCAAGACCGCGACTGTCATAGTTTGCTCCTATCATGTTGCCAAGATCAAGAACATCATCGCTCCACGAATCTCGGAATATGATAGAAGCACGACTCTCGTAGAGATGCCGTATCTCGCGCGGGTGCATGCCATGTGCTAACCCCAAGGCAATGATGCCACCAGTCGACGTCCCTGCAATCACATCGGCATCATCAATGAAGCGCGGGAACTCCTCGAGAATGCGCTCAAGCAACACGAGCGTCATCACACCAAGAATACCACCACCATCAAATGCAAGTATCCGATACCGACGCATGCCAGCTCCTACGATAAGCGACGCCAGCTTCGTCCTGATGCCCCAATAAACTCATGCGACGCGTCTGGGCCCCAGCTCCCGCCGACGTATTCGTGGATGGGTGAATTATGCATCTGCCACCCCTCGATAATCGGATTAATCAATGACCACGACGTTTCAACTTCGTCGCTACGCGTGAATAACGTCGAATCACCAATCATCGCATCAAGCAACAAGCGCTCATATGCCTCAGGTGATTCCCCACCAAACGCATCAACATAATTAAAGTTCATCGTCACAGGGCGAATGTCGTTGGCCTGTCCTGGCACCTTTGAATTAAAGCGCAACGCAATACCTTCGTTTGGTTGAATACGAATTGACAATTCGTTCGGAGCGGACCGTGACATCGGGCCATCTTGGAAGAGCATTAACGGTGCACTACGAAACGTTACTGAGATTTCACTGGCACGAACTGGCATACGCTTGCCTGTGCGCAAAAAGAACGGCACTCCCGCCCAACGCCAACTCTCAATTTCAAAACGCATTGCGACATATGTCTCTGTGGTTGAGTCTGGTTGAACACCTGTCTCATCAAGATATGCCGGAGCCGTCCCGGGGCCCGCCGTATACCGTCCACGCACTGTATGTCGATTTACTTCATGCGCTGATATCGGACGTACAGCCCGCAATACTTTGACCTTCTCGTCGCGTACCGCATCTGCACTCGCACCACCTACCGGTGGCTCCATAGCCGTCAACGAAAGCAATTGCATCATGTGGTTTTGCACCATATCACGAATAGCACCCGCTTGCTCGTAATAACCACCTCGTCCTTCCACGCCGATTTGCTCTGCTACAGTGATTTGCACATGATCAATATACCGACGGTTCCATAATGGCTCAAATATACCGTTTGCAAAACGAAGTACTAAGAGATTTTGCACCGTCTCTTTGCCGAGATAGTGATCGATACGATAGATTTGTCGCTCATCAAAAACTTCGTGAAGTACGTGATTTAGATGAATTGCACTTGCAAGGTCATGACCAAACGGCTTTTCTACGATGATACGCGTCCAGCCGCTGTTTGCTGATTGTGCTAACCCTGCTGCCCCAAGATTTTGAATAATGTCTTCGTATGACTCAGGCGGCGTCGCAAGATAGAACAAACGATTTCCTGATGTCCCGTTTTCACGGTCGATTTCATCAAGTTGTTGCGCAAGCGCTTGATACCCTTCGGCATCTTCAAAGGTAGACCTGATATAGCATATGCGTTGCGCAAAATCATGCCACATCGAACCTGCCATGGTTGCTCGCGAATGTTTATTGCCTTCGTCAAACAATAGTGTGCGAAAGTAATCATCGCTCCAATCACGCCGCGCAAACCCCAGAATCGTCACATTATTGTGCAATAGCCCTTCGCGACGCAAGTTATACAACGCTGGCACAAGTTTGCGTCGCGTCAAGTCACCGGTTGCCCCAAAAATAACAATCGTACACGGATCAGATGTTCGTGTATGCATTACGCGTTCAGCTGCACGCATCGGCATAGATTACCCCCTTTGATATCACGGAATATCCGGTGTTTTCGTCGGGAGTACCACGCTGTCTACCCGTTGATTAAATGGTAACGGCGGATCAGGTATTGGCGCACGATAGAGTGTGCCACCATTAATAAAATACAGCATCGGTCGCGCTTGATTTTCATCAATAACCAGCGCAGTCAGATTATCAAGCGTAATGTCACTATCAGGTGCTACTGTTATCTGTTGAATGAACCGCCCAGTGCGTTTCTCAATTTGGATGATTCGCCCAAAGTAATTATCCAAAATAAAGAACGAACCCGACTCAGCATCGCCAGTCACAACCAAACGTGCTGCTGATTGTAATGGTGGTGTGATAGTAGGAATCGGTAGCGATTTCTCGAATCCTCGTTGCCCATCTTGATTATCACGCATATATTGAATAGTACCGTCAGGCATCAACAGATAAATCCGCCCGTCAATACCCATATCCACTGCGGTATCAATAATTTGTCCACCATCGTTTTGAATCCATGGCTCTGGAAAATCACCAAACTGCGTCGACAAATAACGCAAAATATTCGCCGGAGTCACCCCCCACAAGTAGAGGTTACCATTAAATGTTTGCATCCGCATCGTACGGCCGGTCGTACTCCACTCCAGACTTCCTGCCAAAATACTATAGTTCCAATCATTGCCGTTACGGAACATATAAATAAACGGCCCATTATCAACACTTTGAGCCACTGCAATAACACTATCAAACCGCCATGCAATATCATGCACACGTGAAATTTGCAAATCACCAATTTGGCTATTCGGTCGCAGTACAACCGTAGGTGTACCTCCATCGCGCGAGACTTGGTACAACACGCCTGCGTTTCCATCATGCAAATATATTTGTGAGAAATTAAACGAATTCTCAACTGTACTTGCTGGTGGTGGCACCACTACACTCGTAAACACGCCACTTTGAACCGGGTGTTGTGCAACTACGGTAACATCCGTCAAGTATGACCGTCGTTGCGTGATGACTTCGGCTTTCTCAATACGGGTCAACATTGTCAAGTATCGTTGTCGATTACTTGTGGTTGCAGTAATAATTCCTGTTTGCTCAAGATCTACTAACATCGTCCGCGCTAGTTCGATACGTTGCTCGGCTTCACGCTCATCCACTGACTCATAAATCGATTGCACCGCAGTTTCAGCATTTTTGAGACTGTTTTCGCCACGTTGCAATCGATTTTCGCGCGCAACGTTCGTCCCATAAAAAAACATGACAGCGACAAACGCAACCATGACCGTCAACATCGCCCACGGAAATGGCGGTGCTTGTTTGCGATATGACAACGACAAGCCGGCCGAACGTTTGACCTCTTGCATTCGGCGATTGTTGTTGTTTTTGCGCGGTATCCAGCGCCACGTAAACAAATTGGTCGCCAACGACCCTATCAACTCACCATAGCGAATAGGCTCGGTAATCTGTGTGCGATATCGCATTTGTTGCGCATAATTAGTATCAACTGGCGTGGAAGGCACCTCTACCTGTGTGGCATCAATGACACGCATCGAGCCACCAGTCGCTGGCTTCTCACGACGCGCCATGCGCGTTGCCTGTGCTTCTATATCATCACCAATATCAATTGGTGCCGGATTGGGAATTGGATCAGGTGCGTACGGCACTTCAGGTGGCTTGCGCAAAATACGCTGTTGTTCATTACGTGTGGTCAGTCGCCAACGGCTCATCGACTCAGAAAATCGTGACTCCTCACGCCCAAACAATATCCCACGCCCCCACTCCACTACCCGGTGCACCCACAAACTCGTACTGTCAGTTGCAAACATCAACTGTTGCGTGATGCTCGAAAAACTCCCCGTACGTGCCGTCGGCATTTCCGCAACAGGTGCATCCACCAAAATAACCACACCATACGCCGATACCACTGCTGCGTGTTCACTAGCCTGACGCAACCCAAGAATCATGGCCGATGGCGACGAGTTGGTCAAAATATCTATTGCAGTAGGTTTTGATAGCACATTCGCCATATTACTCGTCAACAACACCATGCTATCGCCCACATGCAGTTGATCACGATAAAATTCAGGCTCCACAGACAAACTACCGCCCAGTAGGTTTGTGCTCACTCCAGTCAGACTGCCAACTCGATTTTGATTGTTGCGCCACGTCATATCAATCGGGATAGCACGTAACTCGCCATCGTGCTGTACATAGAGTTGTGCCGGCAATATCTGCGCAACAAACAAATCCTGCCCGCGAATGACCGCTGCACTCATCCCCAACACACAACGGCGCGCCACAGGCAAACTAACGTTGTATTCGTACAGCGCATGGTTCGCAGCAACAATAGCTCGACGCAACGACGACTGCACACTAAATGAGTCGTTTTCATAAAACGCTTTGCGCATCGTACGCATAACCAACTGCAACGCAGACCGTTGCTTGGCAAGATCGCCACTCCCCTCGAGCAACACAAACAACTCACCTTTGTGCGCCTCAATAGACGCACTATCTCCAGCCGCACACGTCAGAATCGTGTCAGCAATAAGGGAATCGTCGGTTTGGCTTACGCTAAACTGTAGGTGTCGTGTGCTGGTGCGCACGCTAGGCACTCCTTAACCTCTCCACGTGCCAATTATACCATCAGACCTGTATCCTGAGATATAAGATTTCATCGTATCATACACGTTTCCGTTACGTTTGCATGCATCACGCAGTTTGTTCACCTCTCTGTATCAAGACATCAACTCCCTAAATTTCGACATAA
Source organism: uncultured Klebsiella sp. (assembly GCA_964469045.1). Lineage (GTDB taxonomy): Bacteria > Chloroflexota > Chloroflexia > Chloroflexales > Roseiflexaceae > UBA965. The sequence goes on along the minus strand of CAYXXK010000038.1, from coordinate 12,350 downwards.
TGTATATTTTGTAAGTATTTATCAAATTATTCTCATATTTATAGCGTATAATCGTGATTACGATGATGTTCACGGTCAATAACCACAAAGCAGAGGTTAGTCTATGCGTCAGAAACTATTCGTGCTCAGTACCATTGTATGTTTACTTGTTTCCTGTAGCACTCCGAGTGGCACCCAGAACACTGATGCCACACCTACACCCCGACCACCAGCGCCAGCCCTCGAAAAACAAACATATACCGTTGCAGTAGGCGAAGTCGTCGACCAAATCAAAGTCAGTGGCACCGTCGCAGCACTCAAACAGCAAGAGCTGTCATTTGAGCAAAACGGCTTCGTCAAAGTCATTAACGTCCAGCGCAACGACGTCATTACCGCTGGCACTGTGCTTGCCGAGCTCGATCTTGGTGATTTGCCCAACCAGCTTCGTCAAGCAGAGGTCAACTATACACAGGTCAAAATCCAATATGACCGTAGTGCAACACAACGCGATTTGTCGCGCCAACGTGCAGCACTCGATCTTGCTGAAGCCCAAGCTCGACTCGAACGACTCAAAGAGCCCAAGGCGGCCGATGTAGCCACAGCCAAGGCCAACCTCGAAAACGCCAAGGCCAACCTTAGTAGCGTCACATCAGGCACTGCTATTGACATCGAGAATGCACAAATCACGCTCAACGAAGCAACGCGTAACTTGCCACTTATCCAAGAGGCCTTCTCACAAGCGTTGTACGACTGGGATGGCGTCAAAGATGACGAGAAACACCCTCAATACGATCAACGCCGTCAGGCCTATATCACAGCACAAAACAACCTCGACCGTGGCACAGCAGCCATGAATACGGCGAATCAACAGTTGCAAACCGCAAAAGCCATCCGCCAACCACTTATTGAGGCAGCACAAGCGAACCTTGAACGCGCCCAAATCGCATACGACATGCTCGTCAAGACGCCAGATATCGACGAAATCGCAAGTGCTGAACGTGCAGTCCGCCGTGCGGAATTAGCCGTACAAGAAGCTTCTCAAACCGGCGATCCCGAACTTGAAAAAGCACTATCTGCTGCCGAACTGCAACTCGAGAACATCAAGAAGTCAATAGCATCCGGTCAGCTTGTTGCTCCATTTGACGGCATCGTAGCCGAAGTCGCTACCGCTCCCGGTAAGTCTGTTGAAGCCTATCGCCCTGTCATTACCGTCATCAATGATACCGACAAAGAAATTCTCGTACAAAGTGTATCGACCGAGGATTCTACGCGTATCGGCGTTGGTATGCCTGTCGAAATCTTCTTCGCACGCGCCCCAGCAGTCACCGTCCCAGGATCAATCGTCAAATTACCGACCAAGGCAACCTCGTCCGCCTCTGTCATCAATGCAGATCCGGCCTATCACGTATCGTTTAGTTTGCCGAGCGACTTGACCGTCGATGTGGGTGATTTGGCTCAGGTGGTCATCACGCTCAAACGCCAACCCGAAGCGCTGTGGCTACCGCCCCAAGCAGTACGCACCTTTGAAGGTCGACGCTTTGTCGTCATCAAAGACGGCGATCGTCAACGTCGCCAAGATGTGCGCATTGGCATCGTCAGTAGCGAACGCGTTGAAATTCTCGAAGGGCTGAACGAAGGCGATATTGTCGTTGGTCAATAAAACCACTTGAGGAGCGGATCGATGGCATCAAAATCAATCGACTCAGCCACCAACCGCCCTCGCCGTGCCCTTGGAAGCTCGCCCTGGGCGTGGCTTACCGGCATGGTTGTAGTGGTCGGACGTCGGCTTTGGAGTAACTTGTCTCTCATCTTGGCGATTGCGGCGGGTTTTACCGTCGCTGTCGCCATCGTCGTGAGCATTCCTGTCTATGCTGAAGCGGTTGGTTATCGTATTTTGCGCGATGAGCTAAGTAGCCCACTTAATGGCACGCGTCGCCCGCCGTTTGCCTTTATGTATCGCTACCTTGGTAGCATATCTGGCAACGTAAGCCCCCAACAACTTGAGTCTATCAACACCTACTTCGCAGAGGAAGTTGCCAATCGGCTTGGACTCGACATTACCAAACAAACACGCTATATCTCCACCGACAAAATCCCCCTACGGCTCACCGCTGCAGGAGGTGGGCAACCCTTGGGCTGGGTCTCTGTTGCCTACGCCCAAAACCTCATCGACAATATCGATTTGCTTGATGGACGCATGCCCGAAGTAACAACTCCAGACGAACCACTCGAGGTACTGCTCTCCGCTGAGTTTGCCTTTGGTCTCGGGCTCCAGCCCGGCGAAATCTACTATGTATTCGCCCAACGTGAATCCCCCGAAAAAAGCATGATTCCTGTGCGAGTCAGCGGCATCTGGCAACCCAAAGACCCTGAATCCGAATACTGGTTCTACGCCCCAGAAGTACTCCGCGAGACCCTCTTTACAACCGAGGAAGCCTTCAGTCAACACGTTCTTGCTGCCAATCCTGAGCCGATTAATGTCGCGCTTTGGTATCTCGTTGCTGATGGTAGTGTCATTCGATCGAGCGATGTCCCTGCATTCGGTGGCCGCATCGATCGCACGACATCCGATGCCAACAAAATCCTTGAGGGAATGCGCCTAGATGTTTCGCCACTCGACGCATTGGTACGCCATATTGCCCGCGTCAAACAACTTACTGCGGTGCTGACGATTTTTAGTATTCCAGTACTCGGTTTAATCGCCTACTTCGTTGTACTTGTGGCCGGACTCGTCGTACAACGCCAAAGCAACGAAATTGCTGTGTTGCGGAGTCGCGGTGCATCCCGTAGCCAAATCATGGGCATTTACTTCATTGAATGGCTCATCATCGGGGCCGCAGCCATCAGCGTAGGCGTATTGTTTGGCCAACTCGCAGCGCTCTTCATGACATGGACGCGTTCATTTCTTGACTTTCAACCAGTCGACCCACTGCCAATTGGTATGTCCCAAGATGCATGGACCCGCGCCTTCCAAATTGTTGGTTTCATGCTGTTTGCCGCACTCGTTCCAGCATTTGTGACCTCACGATTCACAATCGTTTCGTTCAAAAGCGAACGTGCGCGCGCCTCGGCAAAGCCGTTTTGGCAACGTGCCTACCTCGACGTCTTGATGCTCATTCCCATTGGCTACGGCTGGTGGTTATTGCGTCAACAAGGATCGCTTGGTAGTTTAAGTGGTGTCGGTCTCAGTGACCCGTTTAACAATCCACTACTGTTGATTGCACCAAGTCTGTTTATTTTTGCGGCGGCACTGATTACTGTGCGCTTCTTCCCCATTTTTATGCGCATCCTCGAATTCATCGCCGGTCGGATGCCAGGTATCGCCACCGTCACAGCTTTGCGGTACCTAGCACGTACACCAAGCGCATATGCAGGGCCTATTTTGTTGTTGATTATCACCCTCAGCCTGGCAGGCTTCACTGCATCAATGGCGAAGTCACTCGACCAAAACTTGCTGGAGCGTAACCGCTATATTGCAGGCGGTGACGCCAAACTCTTCGATATGGGCCAATCAGCAAGTGGCGATAGTGCAGGCGCACCAGGAAGCATGCAAAGTGGCATCGATGCCATCGTCGCAGAGCCAGGTGAAGCAAAACTGACCGGTCCGAAGTACTTCTTCTTGCCGGTGCAAGACTACACCAACATCGAAGACATTGAACACGCCACACGTGTTGGCAACAGCCAAGTAACCGTCATCATCAACACCAACTCGATAGAGGCTCATTACTATGGCATCGATCGCCTTGAGTTTCCTAAGGTTGCCTACTGGCGTGAAGACTTCGCCGACCAATCACTTGGATCGTTGATGAATCTGCTTGCCGAAGACCCCAGCGCTGTACTCGTTCAGCGAGAATTCGCCAAAAACCAGAATTTGCGCATCGGCGATAATTTCATCATTCGCATGAATAACCTTGATGCCACCTACAGCGTCCCCGTGATTGTGGTCGGCTTCATTGACCTCTTCCCTACGGCGTATCCATCCGAGGGTCCACCAATCGTCGGCAACCTCGAGTATTCATTTGACATGCAAGGTGGTATGTATCCGTACGATGTGTGGTTGCGCCTCAAAGAGGGAAGTACCATTACCGACGATACCATTTATCGTGGCACGATTACCAACGGCATGAAAGTCTTCATCCGCGAATTTGCCCCTGAAGTCATCAACACCGAACGCATCCGCCCCGAACGTCAGGGTTTCTTCGGCTTACTCTCCGTAGGATTCGTAGCCGCCGCATTCCTTTCAATGCTGGGATTCCTGTTCTATTCCATCTTGGCATTCCAACGTCGATTTGTTGAGCTAGGCATGCTCCGCGCCATCGGTCTTTCAACGGGTCAGCTTAGTACATTATTGGCAATCGAACAAACCTTGATTATTGGCATGGCAATCGCCGCCGGTACATTTGTCGGCGTAAGTGCCAGTCACCTGTTCATTCCGTTCTTGCAACTACCAAGCTACGAACGCGATTTGTTCCCGCCGTTCGCAGTCACCATTGCAACCGAACAAATCCTGATTATCTACGCAGTATTCATGGTCGTACTCGTGGCAACCGTGCTCATCACCGTCATCTTGCTACGCCGCATGAAGCTCTTCCAAGCCGTCAAACTCGGGGAGGCCATATGACAACAAACGACGCAATTGTCACTTGCGAAAACCTCATCAAGGTCTATCGTATCGACGACCTTGAGGTCATGGCCCTGCAAGGCCTCGACCTTACCATTCGTCGTGGCGAAGTGATGGCCTTAGTCGGCTCATCCGGCTCTGGCAAAACAACCCTCCTCAACGTTATTGGCGGACTCGATCGCCCAAACGCCGGCAAGCTTATCGTTGCAGATAACGATCTGCTCAAACTCACTGATGGCTCACTTGATGCCTATCGCCGACAATACGTTGGCTTTATTTGGCAACAAAAAGCGCGTAACCTTATCCCATATCTCGATGTCGAACAAAACATCGAACTACCCATGATTATGAGCGGTGTCGCTCCTCGCGCCCGCAAAGAGTGGATTGGCGAGTTGATTGACGCTGTACGCCTCAATCATCGTCGCGGCCACAAACTCGCCCAACTCTCTGGTGGTGAGCAACAACGCGTTGCTATCGCCATTGCGCTCGCCAATCGCCCAGCTCTTTTGCTCGGCGATGAACCAACCGGAGAGCTCGACTCGCAAACTGCAGAAGTGGTCTTCAACATCTTCCACGAGCTCAATCGCCGCTTTGCATTGACCGTCATCATCGTGTCGCACGACCCACACATCGCTCACTTCGTCAACCGCGTGGTCGCTATCCGAGACGGCAAAACGAGTAGTGAAACGGTCAAACGTGTTGATGTATCAGGCGACAATAGCCGTGATCCAGCCCATCTCGAAGAGTTGCACATGCTCGACTCAGCCGGACGCCTACAAATCCCCAAAGAAGTGCGCCAAAAATACGGCATCGGCAATCGTATTGTCATGGAAGAGCAAGACGAAGGCATTTTTATCAAGCCTCCAATTAATGCCGCCTTCGACGCAGTAGATGCCGAGCGTGCCAAACGCCTCACTGAGGCTGATGCGCCACCCGAGCTCAAAACCAGTCGCTTTGATCGCATCATGGGTTCACTGCGGAGGAAGATAAAATGAGTATCGCCAATGTACCAGCGGTCCGCGTCGTCGATGCAGTACGCGCATATAGCGTCAACAATGAACAAGTATTGGCATTGCGTGGTGTCAACCTCAGCATCGAACGTGGCACATTTACTGCGTTTATGGGTCGCTCGGGCTCCGGCAAAACGACCTTGCTCAATATGATTGGTGGCCTTGATACACCGACTTCGGGACGCATAGAGTTCTTGGGGCAGAACACTGCCAAACTTTCCCAAGATCAACTCACCCTCATTCGTCGTACCCAAATCGGCTTCATCTTCCAAGCATTTGCGCTTCTTCCCATCCTCTCTGCCTGGGAGAACGTTGAGTTGCCTCTGCGCATCAACGGCATCAAATCAGGAAAAGAGCGCCGTGAACGCGCCCACGAAGCCCTCACACTCGTCGGCCTCGAAAAATGGGCCGACCATCGCCCATCCGAGATGTCGGGCGGTCAACAACAACGCGTCGCCATCGCTCGTGCCCTCGTCACACGCCCACCCATCCTCATCGCTGACGAGCCCACCGGTGAGCTCGACTCAACGACCGGCAAAAACCTGCTCACGCTAATGCGCAATATCGTCAAAAGCGAGGGTGTCACGCTCATCATGGCCACCCACGACCAGAGCGTGCACAACTTCGCCGATGTCATTCACCACATGCGTGACGGCCAAATTTACGAGTCCGTAGCTGGCACATTCCAAGCAGAGCAACAATCCGCATGACTTTTCAACACAACACGGGGTGGGCGACGTATGTCACCCACCCCGTGTTGCTGTCATTTAATCCGCAAAAGGCGGCCGCGGATACCCCACTCCAAACGGCTCCTCGGGGCGACTCCACTCACCCACCAAAGCTCTCCGTAACGGTGTCGTCCGCGCCAAGAATTCAGGATTGTTCCGACTGCGATCCGACGGAATCAACCACGGTGGTGCATAGACGATGTGCATCGTGTGTCGATCAAAGTCACGATCATTGCGCCCCGTGCGATGAAACACGCCTTGATGGAACAACAGCGCCGTCCCAGGCTTGCCACAAATCACATCACGAATCGGCAAATCATCATCGTCGGGCACAATTGGCTTGGGCCACGGCGTCATATGATTATGACTCCCCGGGATCATCACCATGTTGCCCATACCATCTTCGCTCTGGTCCGTCAAATAATACCCCACGCGCAACTGCATCAACGGCGTTTGCGTACCAGCCAGGCGACGGAACTCGTACACACCAGACCCATCTTGGTGATACCCACCAGCCTTGGTATGTGCCGGTTGAACCGTTGCCCACGTGCTTTGCAAAATAAAATAATCACCCATCAAGGCGCGAACTTTGGGAAAAACTGCTGGATGATCAATCAACGCCTCAATCGCCTGCTCCGTCTCGTACAGATGACCCAACTGCCGCCACTCACCTTTGGGATACTGATCGTGCGCCCGGCGTGATGCGGCCAATACTGCAGCCACCTCGTCAGGTGATAATGCATCAGGAATCACCAAATAGCCGAACGTATCAAACATAAACCGCTCACGAGCCGTCATGGCTCCCGGTGCCGCCAACGGAATCATCATTGACCTCCTGCGCTCTGCTGCTACCATGATATGGGGACACGCGCATCATACCACAGTCATCGTCCAGCTTCGTTTTCTACCACATATAAAAACGCTCACCAGCAATCTGTCCATCAATCGCCGACATTTCGCCCAAGTGATATTGCGTATGCCCATACAGGTGCTTAAGCAAATACACTCCCTTACTCATACTCCCCATGTACTCAATCGTGCCCGCCACATCATCAAGCGCCAAATCGGTATATGTTGCGCAAGCCGAACGCACCTCAGCTTCGCTAAACGGCACCGTCAAATCCCACTGTGCCACATACGCAGCAGCCGTTGCTGTCTGTGCAGCCACCGCCTGTCCGTATGCCGCTAACGCCCCAATATCAATCGTATTGCTCAATGTCGTCACATCGGCGCTGCTCATCCCAAAGCCATCCCCGGTGTAGCTGACACCCATACGGTCATTCCAATGGCCCGTCGTCAATACCTGCTGGGTTGGCACCACAAAACGTGAAATACAGGCATCTTCGCTTCGAATCGAATGCCAAATACTCCACACCATCGAGTTCATGTCGGCATGTGGGCGTGAGCGTAACCGTGTTTCGGACACTTTCGCCAAAATCGCCTGCATCTCAACATGCACACTTGAATGTCCCAATAACACCAGTTGAATATTCATGTCTCTTGCTCCTTCATCCTATCGTCAATAATTGCTCAATCATCACGGCCCGCGCAGCCCGTCCTTCTGGTGTCGGGAGGAGCATAAACGCATGCATACACCCGTCAAACTCCCGATATTGATGAAGTACTCCAGCTGCGGTAGCTTTTGCCTGAAACATGCGACAATCGGGCACAAACAACTCAACTCCACCTACAACCATCGTGATTGATGGCAACCCGGTCAAATCCGCATACAACGGACTCACCCATGGGTGATGTACTCCCCGCATACCGGCCCACATTTGCCCTAATGTGCGCAAACCAGGTGCACTAATCACCAGATCACCGGCCTCATATTGAGGGATATCAGGATGGTCCATCGACACATCGAGCCACGGCGACAGCAGTATCAACGCTTGCGCCGGTTGCATCTGACGCTCACGCATGGCGACAGCGAGTGCCACTGCCAATCCACCACCGGCAGAATCCCCTGCCAAAACCACCGCCCCATCCTGTTGCACTTGTTGGATTACGTCGAGCAACACCGGAATCGCATCATCGACCGTGTATTGGGGCAGACGTGGATAAACCGGCACCACAATCCGCACCCCACTCTGCATGGCAATCGCATCGATCATCTGCCAATGCCCACTGCTCGGCCCAAAGAGATACGCGCCACCGTGCAAATACACCACTGATTTATTTGATGACTCATGTACAGGCACCAACGTGAATACCTGCAATCCGGCGATATGCGCCTCGTGCACGGTACTCTGCAAGCGCATTTTCGGCATTTGATACGGTGTAAGCTGCTGTTGTCGGACTGATTCAATCTGCGTGCGTAGGCGCGCTTCATCTACAAACATGCGCTTGAGCCCGGTTAGACGCAAAATAACGTGCATCAGTCGCGCTGCACCAGATAGTTTCTTCGTCATATCACCCCTCATCTATTTGTCGGGCCGCCACCTCGGCCACGCTCGCACCACCGCATTGACAATTGGCGTACGATCACATCTCGCTGGCAAATATTGATCGAACATCTGCATAACTTGATGTGCTTCAACCCGACAATACAAACGCAACCGAATACACTGTACCTGTGTGCGCATCACCACATCTATCGATCCAAGTTGCCGCGCTGCATGGGTATACGGACGCACATCCACCGTCTGCACCGCAGGCCAAACCACAACACATGTACGACCACGCCACACCCCCATCTCATCAAAGCGCCAATTGGGGAGCATCGGCCACGTCATCCACAGCAACACCGCGATTAGTCCAACACTGAGTATCACGGCGTCCCACATAATCAGATTGAGTGGTATCACGAGGAGCATCACCATCATACCCAACACGCCCCACGCCCATCGGCGATTCTGGCGGAGTGAGATGATCCGAGTATGCGTCATACCTTCCATCTTTCTTCATCTATTCGAATGGGATGCACCTAGCATACCACTAATTCACAGATATTCTTAACACTTTTGTTGCGGTGATAAGCGCAAGAAATCAGATACCCACGACATCCTATCTCCCATATAATCAACTCACACAGATAAAAGGAGTTCATCCCATGCGCATACAAGACACCCTCCGCCTTATTGGGTTGGCTGTCCTATGGAGCTTCTCGTTTTTGTTTACCAGGGCATCAGTAGGAGCATTTGGCGCCGCAGGCGTCGTCATCTTGCGCGTGGGGATCGCCGCACTCGTCTTGCACGCAGTCGCCCGCATCACGCGTCAAGATCTCGACTGGCGTACCCATTGGCGTCACTATGTTGTTCTCGGGTTGTTCCAAACCGCACTACCCTTCTTTTTGTTTGCCCTTGCGCTCAAAGACATCGGCGCTTCGCTCGGCTCTATCATCAACGCCACCAGTCCACTCTTTGGGCTCATCATCGCCATTGCCATCGGCGATGAAGCCCCACGCTGGCAACGTATCCTCGGCATTGCGCTCGGCATCACTGGCGTTATTGCGTTGGTTGGCATTGATTCACCCACAAATGCAACCGGTCACCTTCCCGCCATCCTACTCGGGCTCGGCGCTACCGTATCATACGGCATCGCCAGCAACTACACCCGTCGATATGTACGCAACGCACCGGCACTCGGTATGGCTACTTATAGTCAAACCTTCGCCACAATCATGATGATCCCACTGCTCTGGTATAACCCAATCAGTGCACCTATCACGCTCAACGCCGTGTTGGCTGTTATCGCCCTCGGCGCATTATCAACAGGCCTGGCATATTTGCTCTTCTTCCGTCTTGTCGTTGATGTCGGTCCAGCTGCCTCACTGGCCGTCACATTTCTGATACCGCTCGGCGCCATGTCTTGGGGAGCGCTGTTTTTGGCCGAAACCATCACCCTCACCATGATTATTGGCTGTATCCTCGTCTTTGTCGGTACATTATTGACCGTCTATCAACCCACCGTACAACCAGCACCATTGGAGCATTAGGCAAACCTTGGCGAGTATCTCGCATGCCTCCTTTGGTATCATCAGCGATAATTGATGCATACACATCAAAGGAGGCAATCATCATGCAGTACACCAAACTCGGCCACACCGGCCTCGATGTCTCGCGCATTTGTCTCGGGTGCATGGGCTTCGGCGACGCTAATCGCTGGCTCCACAAGTGGGTGCTTAACGAGACCGACAGCCGCGTCATCATCAAACATGCGCTCGATCTCGGCGTCAACTTCTTCGATACCGCCAATGTCTACTCGCTCGGCGTCAGCGAAGAAATTCTCGGCCGCGCCTTACACGACTATGCCCAACGCGACCAAACCGTCGTCGCGACCAAGGTCCATGGCAAAATGCACGACGGGCCCAACGGCGCCGGCCTCTCGCGCAAAGCGATTTTGAGCGAGATCGACAACAGCCTGCAACGCCTCGGCATGGACTACGTCGATCTCTACATCATCCACCGCTGGGACTACAACACCCCCATCGAAGAGACGATGGAGGCGCTTAACGATGTCGTCCGCGCCGGCAAAGCACGCTATATCGGTGCCTCAGCCATGTTTGCCTGGCAATTCCAAAAGGCACTATTTACCTCCGAAAAACACGGCTGGGCCCGCTTTGTCTCGATGCAAAACCACCATAACCTCATCTACCGCGAAGAAGAGCGCGAGATGCTCCCGCTCTGCCGCGACGCCCGCATCGCCACCACGCCCTATAGCCCACTTGCCTCGGGGCGCTTGACGCGCGATTGGTCTGCCGAAAGTTCGATGCGCGCCCAAACCGATCAAGTCGCCCAAATGAAATATGGCCGAACCGTTGATGCAGACCAGATTATCATCGAACGTGTCGCCGAACTCGCCACCCGGCACGGCGTCAGCCGCACCCACATCGCCCTCGCCTGGCTCCTGCAAAAGGCACCTGTAGCAGCCCCTATCATCGGCGCCACCAAGACATCTCACCTCGATGAGGCCATCAAAGCCTTCGATGTGCAACTCTCTGCAGCCGACATCACCTACCTCGAAGAACCGTACCAACCACACCCGGTCGTCGGCGCCCAATAAACCCATTAGCCCCTGTTCTATCAATGCATTGACACAACAGGGGCATCATTCAATCAAACAAAAACACACGCCAATGAGAGTATTCGGTAGGTTCGTTCGCATACCACCCCTGGCTTTGACTGAGCTGCGTCGCTGACAACAACAGAATCCACGAATCATGGCTGTAGACGCGGTGCTCGTCGCGCGGATTGTACACCACCCATTCACGCGTGCCGATATCATCCAACAAAAATCGTGGTTGTTCATACATCAGGTTATATGCCGTGGCACTCGGTACATAGAAATACCGTGCCACGCCCACGACACCTACCGGATAATCGTGGTACATGGCCTGCAACGACACTGGATACCGCTGGTTGCGCACATAATAGTCCGCTAAGTCATCAATCATCGGCTGGCTCTGGGCAATCGCATGCGCCCGACTGCTGTCGGTAACGGGTGTGGCCATCGCCATGAGTGTCGCCATCGCACATACCGGCACCGCGACGAGATACACCGCACCGTGCGCGCCAAATGCATCCTGACGCCATACCCAACGCAGACATACACCTACAACTATCGCCACAATCACCCCAAAGAAGACGCCACCACTCGCATCGCCGACCACCCCAAACACACCACTACTCACTATTGCCATAATGCCCAATACACGCCCCAACCACGGCGTTGCACGCTGGTGCCACACAGCAATGACCCACACAATACCAACCGGCATCCACAACAGACTCACAACAACGCAGACTTGCAACACCGTAGACAACGGTATTGCAAGTGGATCATGTGCGCCTGGCATATACGGGTAGATAATTCCCAGCATCCACAATACGTACACTCCGATGATCATCAATAGATGTTTCACCATCACACCCACCCCATCATCACTCCGGTCGTTGCCAGCGTTGCCGATGCGCACCATCTGCGCCATAGGTGCTGGTCATTACTCGATCTGGCGTGCACACAAATAATACGTAGCGCTCCGCTGGCTCGTACGGTGTATGCTGCACGGCA
>CAYXXK010000037.1:22239-28099 GCA_964469045.1 uncultured Klebsiella sp. | reverse complement strand
GCGATGTGACGGGTGTCACTGAGACCCATGTGCTTCCAGGTTTTGCCGGCATCGGTTGAGCGATAAACGCCGTCACCGTGCGATACGTCAATACGGATGGTGGCTTCACCCATGCCAGCCCAAACCACATTCGGGTCTGACTCTGAGACAGCGAGTGCACCAACCGACGAAGTCTTGAAAAATCCGTCTGATACGTTGTACCAGAACTGCCCGGCGTCGTCTGTCTTCCAGACGCCACCAGCACAAGCCCCAAAGTAGAAGACGTTGTTGTCGTGTGGGTCACCAGCAACAGTCACCACGCGACCACCACGGAATGGTCCAATACAACGCCACTGTAACAGTCCGTCAAATTGCTCTGCCATGTTGTTTAACCTCTTCGTAAACACTGCAATGCGGAACGTGCAATGATTATACCCCAAATTGCCAACCTACTCCGTCATTTATCCTGTTGGGCACGATAATACGCAACTATGGCATTTGCATGTCCATGTCCCATTTGATACGTTGTTTTGAGTTCGTTAACCATCTCCATGTGGGCTTTGCCGTGCATCCCATCGAGGATGGCGAGCCAGTACGCAATCGGCTGGCCGTACTTTTTTTCAATCGACGGAAAATACGATGCTGGTCCTTTGGGCTTAGCAGATTCATCTGACATAGCGAGTCTCTCTTTCTTATACAATCACAGCCACTTTAGCATAAACGAACATACGATATTTCAAACATAAATCTTGACAAATTTATGTGCTATAATCCCGTCACAATTCGCTCATCAACGAGGGTTGACCGCTATGTATTCACTGATTCGTGCATTGGGAATTCGAGCAGCAGTTACACAACAAATCCCACTAATTGTTGCAGCACTCCTAGTGATAGAAGGTGTGGTTGAATTTATTGGTGAAATAGGTAGCTTCATTCTTGAGCTCGGTCTGTTCTTCGTTGTTTGGTATCTGCTTGACTTGCTTGTGCATACAGTGCTATTCAAGCAGAAATAACTCAAACATCCCCGTGTACAATGAGTACACGGGGATGTTTGCTCATACGAAATTCCCCATTACAATCCCAGATGCTATACGATAACACAACGGGAAGGATGGTAATAATGCGCCACATAACCATAGTTTTAGCCTTGATTATGAGTATATTCCTGGCAGCCTGTGGTACGTCTTCAGCGACACCAACTACGAACCAAATCGCTCAGACTAACGGAACTTGTGACACGCCTGATGCGCGCATGAATATCGATGGCACAGAGGTCATCTGCATGCGTAATAGTGCTGGTAATTTGGCATGGACGGAGCAACCACAACAGCACGATGATGGAGATAGCCAAGTGGCACGCATTGATGGTCCGTGTCAGACTGCTGATACGCGCATGAATATAAACGGTACTGAAGTCATCTGTATGCTGAATAGCGCCGGAAGTTTGGCGTGGCAATCTGCACAAGCACCTAATTCTCAATCCAACAATAATCAACAGCAGGATCATGGCAATCAAATAGTACAAGTGGGCATGGCGTGTGACTCACCAGGGAGCACAGTGTTCATGAACGCGCTCTATGTCTGCAAAAACGGCTCCTGGGGCTACCCTGTACCCGGTGATTTACCGCTTACCAGTGATGGGAGCAAACCAAATTGGTACCCGTCACTCGATGCGCTCTCGTCGCAACCAGAAGCCACCTGCCCTAACAGTGACATCACCTTCACCCATTCGTTTCTGCCGGTCGATCAACTCGACGCCTCAATTCCCAACGGGGCCATGATCTACGACCACGTAACTCCAATCGACCATGCCTATATTGGCATTAAAACGCTCCGCAAAGCGGCCGATACCCGCACTGAGGCCGACTATCTGCCCATTGTTGCTCCTGCGGACGGCGTCATTATGAACGCAGGTAGTCTCGGCAGCCCAACGTCACACCGCGTTGTCATCAGTCACGGCTGTGGCGTCTACACGGTCTACATGGTAGTCAACCGCTTGAGTGGTGTATTGGCCGCTGTTGCCGACCAAGTACAGAGCCAAGGCAACCTGCAACTCGACATCTCCATCAAGGCAGGCGAGGAGTTTGGCCAACAGCGTGATAATCCGCTTGACTTCAACGTATGGGCATCTGAAAGCTGGTTGCGTGGCTTCGCCAACCCGCTTTCGTACATCTACATGGAATCGTGGAAGCCGTATACTGCCGATCCAAGTGCATTTTTCACCCCTGAGATCGCCGCTCAATACACCAACGTTATGCAACGTACCAGTGAGCCACGCTGGGGCAAAATCGACCACGATGTCATCGGTAGTGCGAGTGGTAACTGGTTTTTGCAAGGTACACTTGGATATAGTGGTCATTCTATCGCTGAATACGCCACTGCGACTGCGCCCATTCGAGGTGGACAGGTTGCCGGCAAAAACACCTACGCCTACGGTCATCTGTCGATTGCACCGCACGAAGTAGACACCAGTAAATGGGTCTTCTCAACTGGTTGGTGGCAAGACCCAGCCGGCGACCCGCGTCAGCTCTTTTTGGTGATTGGTGATGGTCAAAAGAACCCCGACCAACTCACTAGTGCTGACGGTGTGGTCGTCTACGGGCTCGCAGACGGTGGTCGTGTTGATGTCAACGGCCAACCTATCGCGTTAGACGCAGGCTCGATGGCGCCCATGCCCGTCGGGTATATGCTGGAGCTTGGTCAAGCACGTGCGAGCGTGGCTTTGCAGGTCAATGCTGATGGATCGTTGTCACTCGAGATTTTCCCCGATCAATCCAACGTGCAAGTCACTCAACTCAGCGAAAACAAGCGCACGTATCAGCGGTAACCACCACGCGGTAGGTATTCGTCATACAGTGATGGGAATACCTACCGCGGATTTATTGCACTTTTTGTCCCAAATACTCCTGAAAGCGCAGAAGGTAGCCGTCCGGGTCTTGCACCAAAAACTCACGCACGCCCTCAGATACACCGGGCTCTGTCGAATACCACGTCTCGGTAATGGGGCGATACAAGACGATAGCGTGGGCACTGAGGGTATCTGCTATCACGCACACATCTGCAACCTCAATCTGCAAGTTCACACCACGCCCGAATGGGCGCTCGAGCGCTGCTACGTTCCACCCGGTGTCGTGGTACTCCTCAATCATCAGCTGGGCCTGACCCAGCGTAAGATACGCAAAATTGGGGCTCGTGCGCGCAAAGCGTACTTGGAACCCAACAAGTCGATAAAAATCAAGTGAGACCGAAAACTGCATCACCGTTAACTCGGGCACCATCGGATTCCAGTATGGCTCTGATGCACCCATCATCGTTGTCGTTGCAACACAAGCAACGGCGGCACAAACAAGACGAGAAAGCCGATATTCAACACGAGATTACCAGGCAGACCGGCAAACAGCGAACCAATGCAGTCCACCACAAACCATGCGATCAAACCAATCAACATGAGCTGTGGCAACTCGGGCAACGCCTGGATGCGCTGCGGCGTGGCCAACAGATACATCAACACTCCCCAACCAACCATGGTGCCACCAAGCACGGCATTGACGGCCCGCGTATCATCGGCAAAAAAGGCCGGATCACCATCTAGTGGCCACTTCAAAAGATCAAACAACCAGAGCCAAACACCTGCAGTCGCTGGATGACTCGCCATGGCACAGATAAGACCAGTAACAACGGTAATCACACACGCCGCTCGCAACCAGATCATACTTGTTTGTACGGTCATCGTATACTCCTTCACGACTACTCACGGATAATCCCCATCTTCTCGCTCACCACCCGCACCATCTCCACCGCAAACCGATAGGTGGCCGCATGGTTGATGTCGTTGTTGCGATGATCACGGCGCCACTCGAGCGCATTGGTGATGATTTGCGCTTGTTCGGGGAGTGCCTGCATGGCCCACTCGGCCGCTACACGCTTGGAGGTTTGCACACCCTCCTGCCAGGCATACAACGCCCGACACATCGTCAGAATCGTATAGGCCTGTGACGGCCGCGATTCACGTGCATGCTCCACCCAGTCACCCCATTCGTCCACCTGCATGCGCACCGCATTGGTGAACTCTTCGCGCGTAATCAACGGGATAATCGTGGTGGGACGAGGGCCATAGAGCACCTGACTTTGGTCACGGATGGTGTACCAGTTAATCAGCCAATCCAGCCCGGCGTCTTTGACGTTGAAGGGTTCGCCGGGACTCATAACCGCTATCGGGCTACGTTTTTCTTTGAAAGAGCCAAGCGCGGCAAGGCTAATATACACCAACTCGATGCGTCCGGCCCAGTAGGGGTATTGCAGCGCCAACTCGTTATGGAAGGAGTCAAGTGTGGCAAACAAGACATCATCGACGTCATGTGTAAGTACGACGAGGATATCAATGTCACTCGTGTCCTCGTCGAAGTCTCCCCACACCAACGAGCCAAACAGGTAGATGCCTACCAATGTGTCGCCGAGGCGTGCGGGTATGGTGTGGGTCACGGTGCTAACCACAGATTGGGCTGAAGCAGTCATGGGTTGCTCACCTTTCTCAAGATAAATGACCATCTCATAAGTTAATTGTTAAAGGAGCAACATCACACCACCCCTTACGTTGCACACATCATACGCTCATCTTATACCATATACATGCTCAATGTATCTTCAATATTTTTATGTCAATGAAAATAAGAATTTACCAAAAAAATTATTTCAAATCCATTTCAAATATTCAAATAGATTTGAAATAACATATGCAATCTAGGTATTCATATACAAAAAACCACCCACACGAGCGATCGGGTTGTACCGAACGACACCGTATGGGTGGCACACAAGGGCGGTTTAGCGGATTTCAACAACCACGTCAGTCTGAACAAAATCACGGTTACCAAGCGTATCACGCACGCTCAACCAGACGGTATAACGACCTGGAACAGCATGTGCATTCCAGACAATTTGTTGGGTATACCGCATGGCCACACTAGATCCTGATGCATCAGGGATAACAACTCCCTCGGGCGACGTGTACATGGCATATGAACCACGACCAGCCGGATCTGCAAACCAATAACCGTCTTTTGCCATCCACACACCGGTACCGCTGATGCCGGTCTCGTCGTCTAGTCGCCACGATATCGCGAGCGGGTCACTCGTGCTTACGATGGTTGCAGATGCAGCAAGTTCAGAAATTACTGGGGCATCGTCATCACTCGAACCATTCTCAACCATAAGTACGAGACGCTGGGCCGCGGCATAATTACCGAAGACATCAACAGCATGCATCTCAACGAAGTATTCATCATTTACTGCATTAACAGGAATCGTACATTCGACTCGGTATGTCGTGGTCGTAATTGAGCTACCAGATGAAGCAACGGACGCAACCGGCGTGGCCAGAATCGCAAACCCGCACCATTCTGTCACCCATCCAGGTGGCCCACCGATAAACATCCATGACATGTCAATGGGCGATTCATCCTCAACAGCCCACTCAAAGACCACGGTATCACCGGCTGACACACTACGGGTAAGTACCATCGGCGCAAAGACCGGCGGATTTCGATCGACACGACAGCGACCGACCGTCGTGTCACTCCCGTCCGGTGCACAGTAGTTATCGCCATTGCCAGGGAGTACCTGATCGCGACCAGCCCCACCGTTGAGTGAATCATCGCCGTCACCACCGATGAGGACATCCGTGCCACCCTCACCGGTCATCGTGTCGTGGCCGACTTGACCATCGAGCCGGTCATTGCCGTTGCCACCAATCAGCGTGTCATCGCCAGCATTGCCGACCAGCGTGTCATTGCCAGCATCCCCGCGGAGCGCATCAGTACCAGCACCGCCATGGAGCGTATCGTTGCCGTTGCCACCAATCAGGGTATCGTTGCCACCAAAT
>CAYXXK010000037.1:0-22229 GCA_964469045.1 uncultured Klebsiella sp. | reverse complement strand
ACTGCTATTCGCCCCCACGAGCGACCACTCACCCTGTGCGCGGGCGAAAATCGGTTGGAGCGCGGTACGCTCGGCGGTAGCCAGAGCGTAACGTTGCCGTTGCCACCAAATCCGTAGATGATGTCGTTGCCACCGAGGCCACAGATCACGTCTGCCCGATTCGTACCACGCAAAACGTCGTTGCGCTGGGTGCCCGTGATGGTACAGGCTGGTTGGGCAATAGTCGGGCGTTCGGGGCTCCGTGCTTGTGTCGCCGTAGGGATACTAAAAAGGGCGCCAATAAGTGCACCTATGATGAAGAATCTCTTGACCATCTCAATGCAATCCTCTCGCGGGGGGAGTTTATACAGCTCAAAAAAAGAACATACAATGCAACGATTTATTATTAACATGTTTAGCTTACCACAAAGAGATAATCCGCTTCACGATGAAGTAGTCTCAAGCGAGATGAGCAATTGATGAATAGTCGACTGCGGCCCAGCACCTTTGCGTGTATCGCAACTCATACCCTTTTGCACACTGAATCGCAGTAGCGCAGCCTCCACTCGTAAGGGCGTCCGAAAGGGCGCCCCTTCTTCTACGGCCCAGTACTTCTGCGTGTATCGAAAGCCCATCTTTTTGCACGAGATGGCACCAGGGCATTGAATTGTATCACCATGTTACGGTGCAATCAGGCTCAACAGTTCCTCCTTGGTGACATTTGCGATGTAGTGGGTGGTATCGATATCAGCCAAGGCATGCACAATCGCGTCACGTTCGTAGGTGACATCAGCAAGTCGACTAGTCAACTCACTCATCTCACCTTGGCCCATAAAGTCGCCGAAGATGCTGGCGGCGGCGATGCGATTGTTTTGGATATCGAGGCGGACATCAACCTCGCCGCCAGCGAAGCGTTGCGAGCGTTGTACATTCGCACCCGGGTTGCGCCCGTAGTTCCACTCCCAGTTGGCGTAGCGACTGGCGCGCAAGTCGGCAACGCCTTGCCAGGCAGCATCGCTCATAGCCACCGTGGGGATATGGTCACGATTGCGGGTGCCGAAGATTTTCTCCAAAATGCGCTCACGCAACTCAACGGCGGTAATCGGTGTTGACAAGAACTCGTTGATGTTGGCCACACGACTGCGAATCGACTTGATGCCTTTCGACTCGACTTTGCCGGGTTTAGGGCGCAGAGCCGCCACAAGTTGGTCAACATCAGAGTCTACGAGGAGTGTGCCGTGGCTAAGCATACGATCAGATGCGGCAAATTGGGCGTTGCCTGAGATTTTGCGCCCCTCAACGACGATGTCGTTGCGACCACTGAGTTCAGCAGGGATACCGAGGTCATGGAGCACGGCGAGCACAGGGCCATTAAACGTATCGTAGCGGTTGAATCGGCCATTCACATCGCGCGTCATAAAGCTGAAGTTGAGGTTACCGCTGTCGTGATAAACGGCACCGCCGCCCGAGACACGGCGCACGACTTGAATTTGTTTGGCAGTCACCACATCGCTGTCGATTTCTTCAATGGTGTTTTGGTTACGACCGATAATGATGGCGTTGCTATTGATGTAGAAGAGGAGCAAATCCTCTTCAGCCAATGAGTTGCGGATGGAGTATTCTTCGAGCGCCAAATTGCGCGTGGCGTCAGTGATGTCGAGATTATCGATATAGCGCATAGGTACTCCCGTAAGACAGATATGCAAACTTCAGGCTTTTTTCATTATATCCAAATCATTCACTCATTGAATGTGTGAATAGTGCGTGCTACAATCGACTCAACCGCAATGGTTTCGTCAATCACCGCAGATTGGCGAGTGATGCATCCCCGCATCGCACAACTCATTTTGGGAGGACGTTATGGACTTAATCGTTCGCACCCAGCACGGACAACTCAGCCCCGCAACACGCACGCGCATTGACGAAAAATTGGCCGTGTTGCAACGCTACCTCAACCCCATCCGCACCATCACCGTCGACGTCAGCCAAAAGGACAAGCACCACCGCGTGCAATTGACCTTGACCGGCCAGAACGGCGTCTTGCTCCGTGCCGAAGAACGCGCCTACGAACTCATGCAGGCCATCGATGAGGCTGTCTCATCGTTGCGTCGTCAGATTGAGCGCTACAAAGGCAAACATTGGCGCAACAAACAACGCCACGACGATTCGCCAAGTATGGCCGAAGTCGCCGATGTTGTATCAGAAAGCACCACCATCGTGCGTACTAAGTCGTTCAACATCAAACCGATGGCAGACGACGAAGCGCTCGAGCAGATGGAGCTCCTCGGTCACAGCTTTTTCGTCTACCGCGATCATGACCTGCAAGTACGCGTCATCTATCGACGTGCTGACGGTCGCTACGCCGTGATTGTCACCGCATAATCTGTGTGCACGTCCGGGCGTACCACTGCGTACGCCCGGTTTTTGTTTTCATACCCCCTGCTTTTGTCGTACAATACACACAAAGATTCACCTTCATTAAAGAGGTTTTCCATGCCTCGCATGCGTCTCCAACATCGTGTCGTAGTGACCGGCATGGGTGCCGTATCGCCGATTGGCAACGACGTTTCATCCTTTTGGGATGGGCTACTTGCTGGTCGTTCTGGCGTGACGCTCGCCACGCGCTACAATCCCAACGATATCCCCTATACCATCACCGCCGAGGTCAAAGACTTTGACCCGCTCAATTACATGGACCCCAAAACCGCCAAGCGCACTGCACGATTCGCCCAATTCGCCTTGGCCGCTGCCGGCGAAGCCATCCGCCATAGTCAACTCAATCTCGATCAGGTTGATCGCTCTCGCGTCGGCGTAGTCATCGGTACTTCGCTGGGCGGTACCGCCGAGGTTGAGCAACAAACCATCACGTTTGAGGCCAAACAACGCAAGCGCGTCGATGCCCTCTACCTGCCCACCTTTATCTACAATATGGGCTCGTGCCATGTGGCTATGGCGCACGACTTGCACGGTCCCAACACCACGCCCGTCATGGCCTGTGCCACCGGCACCTATGCGATTGGCGAAGCCTTTCGCATGGTACAACGCGGCGATTGCACCATTGCCGTTGCCGGCGGTAGCGATGCCGGCGTGACCGCCCTCAACGCCATGGCCTTCGGCGTGATTGGTGCCATCGCCCCAGCCGGCGATGATCCGAGCCGTGCGGTACGGCCATTCGATGCTAACCGCAAAGGCACCGCCGGCGGTGAGGGGTGTGGCGTGCTGATTCTCGAACAACTCGATCACGCTTTGGCACGTGGCGCCACTATTTATGCCGAGATGGTCGGCTTTGGTGCGACTGAGGATGCGTTCCACCTCACGGCACCAGCACCAGATGGCAAATACGCTGCCCTCGCTATCACGCGCGCCCTCGAGGATGCCGAGATGACACCCGACCAAATCGACCATATCAGTGCGCATGGCACCGCTACCCCCATGGGAGATGCCGCCGAGACTGCCGCTATTCATGCAGCGTTTGGTGATCATGCGCCCCATATCGCTATCAGCGGCATCAAGTCAATGCTTGGCCATACCGCCGGTGCAGCAGGTGCGCTTGCGGCAGTCGGTGCCGTCAAAAGCCTGATGCATCAGGTGGTGCCACCGACAATGGGGTACGAGACCCCAGACCCGGCCTGTGACCTCGACTATGTCCCTAACGCCCCACGAGCTACCACCGTGCGGGCCGCCATGGTCAATGCTTTTGGCTTCGGTGGGCAAAACGCCGTCGTGCTGTTTGCCCAGTATCAAGCATAAGTTCTTGTATCAGAGAGGATTCGAGACGTGATTATTATCGCAAGTTCCAATGGTGACATCGGCCTCAAACAAGGCTGGGAAATTCTGAAAAACGGTGGAACAGCCATCGAAGCGGTTGAGGCCTGCACCTGGCCCGTTGAGGATAACCCACTCGACAATTCGGTCGGTTACGGCGGCTACCCCAACGTCCTCGGCCAAGTCGAGCTCGATGCCTCTATCATGGACGGCAAGTACCTGCGTGCCGGCTGTGTGGGCGCCATCAAAAACGTGCGTCACCCCATTAGCGTTGCCCGCAAAGTGATGGAAGAGTTGCATCACGTCATGCTTGTGGGCGAGGGTGCCGAGATGTTCGCCAAAGAAAAGGGCTTCGCATTCGAGAATTTGCTCAGCCCCGAAGCCGAAAAGACCTGGCGCGATGGCCTCGCCGGCAAGTTCGGCCCCGAATGGGCCAATGACGGCCTCGCCAACATCAAAGCCTTGATTAGCCAATCAAGCAAGCTCGCTACCGACCCCCAAAAGGTCGCCGGTACCGTCAATTTCATCGCCATTGATAGCCACGGTAACATCGCCTCGGCCGTCAGCACCAGTGGTTGGGCCTGGAAGTACCCCGGACGACTCGGCGACTCACCCATCATCGGCGCCGGCAACTACTGCGACAATCGCTACGGCGGCGCTGCCTGTACCGGCCTCGGCGAAATCGCCATTCGCTGTAGCCTCGCACGCACTACCGTGATGAACATGCGCTACGGCATGAGCGTCGAAGAGGCCGTGAACAGCGCCTTTGCTGACATGCGCACCATCGACATGCCCAAGAACCAAATCAACATGAACATGATTGCCCTCGATGCCCAAGGCCGTCACTTTGCCATGACCACTCATGACAAGGCCGAATACGCCTATATCGCTGATGGCATGGACATCCCCGCCTTGGTACCTCGCGCGACCTTCGAGGTGTAATTGTGCATTATCAACGTGGTTGGGTGATATGGTTCATGGTTAGCTGCATCGTTTGGTTGAGTGCCTGTGCAAACAGTGCCACACAACCGACTGAGCAACCCACCGTACCACCGGCGCCCACCACGTTGATTGTCTGGCATGCATTCGGTGGTAGCACCGGCAATGCAATTGATGATCTGTTTCAACAGATTGCAACCACAAATAATTTCAATATTGTGGTACAACGCATGCCAGTGGCGACCATCGTCAATGATATTCAAGTGGCTTGGCCTCAATCGCGCGGACCCCACATCGTGCTCTTGAGTAATAGCCAATTACACCAAATTGCCAAAACGAACATCGCACTTCCTCTGGATACACTGGTTGATGTGAGTAGCCGTAATGTGATTGACGCTACCGTGATTGCCACCGGTCAAGTGTCTACACGTCAAGATGATGCAGTGCTCCTCGGTTTACCAATCACGTACGAGCTGCCGATTCTCTACTACAATCAACGAAATGTGCTTCGTCCACCCATATACACTGATGAACTCTTTAATATGGCACGGAGCTTAACCACCCCCCCACAGTGGGGACTCGGGGCCGATGTGTCGTTTGATAATTTCGCCGGCTATCTACCAGCATTTGGCGGACAAATCATTGACGCACAAGACAACGTGGTTCTTGGTACCAGTGGCCGAGGTGGTACAGAATCTTGGCTCGCTTGGCTGTCAACACTCAACAACGACCCCCTGCTGCTTACCCGACTAAATTCGGTATTTAGCGTGAAGCGAAGCGTTGGTGCTGGGCAAATGACAATGGTCATCGACGACTCTAGTCAACAACGCACCTACCAACAACTCTGGGGGCAATCGATGGGTATAAGTGCACTGCCCATCTTGAGTATTTCGAACCAGCCAGCACAACCCTATCTACGCACAACTACAGTGGTTCTCAATCAAAGACTCGGCCCTGCAGAAGTCGAAGCTGCACGCATTGTTCTCAACACGCTTATTCAGGACGATGCCCAACAACGCCTCCTCAGCAATGGGATGCAACCTGTCAATCGTTTGGTCGATGTCAGTGAGTATCCCGCAGCACTCAGTATCCGCAATGCCGCACTAACTGCGATTGCATCACCACCTGCGTTGTTGCGCTATGATGTACATGCTATTTTACGCACAATGATTACCCAAGTCGTGGTGGGCGCCCAAAGCCCCGCTGATGCCGTCACGACTGCCGATCAACAGTTACGTCAATTACTCGAAGGGAACAATGCACCATGACTAATCCACTTGAATCGTATATCCGCAATATCCCTGATTTCCCGATTCCGGGCATTCAGTTCAAAGATATTACCACACTGCTTCGTGACGGCAACGCACTCCAACAAGCGATTAATGTTTTTGTAGAGCGCTACCGCCACCAAAAGATTGACGCCGTCGTTGCCATTGAATCACGCGGGTTTATCTTTGGCGCACCACTGGCGTATGCTCTCGGCATCGGGCTTGTGCCCGTACGCAAAGTCGGCAAACTCCCCGCCGATACCTACAAACTTGAGTACGCACTCGAATACGGCACCGCCACTCTCGAAATCCACAAAGATGCCTTCGCACCAGGCGCCCGAGTTATCGTGATTGACGATCTGCTTGCCACCGGAGGCACCATTGCGGCCGCCTGTGAGCTCGTTGAGACTGCGGGTGGTACCGTAGTCGAAGCAGCCTTTTTGATTGAGCTATCATTCTTAGGCGGTCGTGAAAAGCTCGGCCAGCGCCAGATTTATAGCCAAATCACCTACTAGCTCATCTGCCGTGGGCGGCGCCTATTTGAGTGGGCGCCGCATCTGGACCACGATATACCCCACTAACAAAATCACCGCAAATCCGAACCACTGTACTGCATAACTCAAATGCGATCCCATGCCCATATCCTCTGTGGCAGTAGGAATAGGCACCCCTGTAAGTGGCGCTGACCCGTCAGGTTGCACATCTACAAATCCGTCAACTAACTCATATGGTGTTTGTTCTGCAATCGCAGCCACATCAATATAAAACCACTTATCGCGCCGACCATCTTTGAGTGGTACCTCGTCGATTTGATCAAACTCGGCTTGCGAAATACGCCATACACCCAACACCTCTTGTGCACCGACTGGCGCAGGATAGACAGTTTTCCAATCACCAAGTCCATCTTGATAATAAATCCAGCCCCGATTGACTAATATTGCCCGCCCATCAGCCAATACCAACGGCGTCAACACATGATATCCTGTACGCCCGTTATACTCACGATTACGCCACAAAATCTGCTGTGTCGTATCATACGTACCTCTCACAACCACATTGCGATAATCCCGTTGTGCCGGCGCAAGTGCTTCAATATCAATCAACTCAACCGGAGCAATCGTCATGCGGTCCATGATTTTGTTGTTTTGCTCCATGCGTTGATGATGACGATCAAGTTGCCACATACCAAGACGCACCAACACAATCATCAGTATAAATACCACTACCGTCATGTATTTGCGTCGACCAGCCACAAAGGGACGTACCATCAAATCCTCGACATTTCTAGTATGCGCATGGATCGCTCAGTACAAACTGGGTTTGACATTGACATGCCAAACTGCTATACTCTCATTCGTTGCGCCGATATAGCTCAGCGGTTAGAGCGAACGACTCATAATCGTTAGGTCGGTGGTTCGATTCCACCTATCGGCACCAGTTACCCCTCGTCAGTCTGACGGGGGGTTTCCGTTTGGTCAGACCAGCGGAATGCCATCAACGGCGCTTCGAAAAGCTGGTACCATTGCCCCGCAACCCATACCGCCCCTATCAAATATATCATCGTAATCGTTATATCACGCCATAATCCCTGCCCAATTCCGCCAAATAACCCTTCGATTGTCAGCCGCCACGGAATATGCACAAGATACAGCGAATACGAAATATATGCCAACCATTGTATGCCACGATGAAGCACAGTATGGCGTACGACCTGCCACGACGCAACGAATGGGAGGAGCAGTGCCACACTCACCGTAGTCAGCGGAAGCAACAAGAATCGAGGCCAGAACGCGGTATCGAGTGCGGTATGACTTTGCCAGAAGAGCCACACGCTGATAACTGCACCCACACACCCTATACCGGTCAATATGCCATGCAACATTCGCTCACGCGCAGTCCACCACCACACCATCAGCATGCCTATTGCAATTGCATCAAGGCGCAATGGTACAAACTGCCGTAGCCCAGCTTCCCACGGCAAATCACTCATCGCAAACCACGAACGCACAAAGATAGGCACAACACACAACGTACCTAATATCACACCAAGTGCAATTGAAGGACGCATCCAGCGCACTGCAATAGATAACCCAACAGCTATGGCAAAATAGAACCATTCTTCAACAGCCAAACTCCATGCCACAAAAAAATACGGCGGATGAGGCTGCCATATGTTTTGACTAAACACCCAGTATGGTGCTAACGCCGACCAAGAGGCGCCTCCCCAGCCCGCGATTGCAACTAACGCCAACATCAACCAAT
The DNA here is from genome assembly GCA_964469045.1 of uncultured Klebsiella sp. GTDB lineage: Bacteria > Chloroflexota > Chloroflexia > Chloroflexales > Roseiflexaceae > UBA965. The sequence goes on along the minus strand of CAYXXK010000037.1, from coordinate 14,016 downwards.
ACGGAGGGAGTGTACGGCCCCAACGTCGATGCAAAAATGTTTGTATCGCATTGGGACTGTGCCACGTCGCAATACTTCGAATAATCAAACCACCAATTAACCAACCACTCAGCACAAAAAAACACTCTACACCAATATATGCAAACCATTGGGGAATCCAAGCCATCTCACTTGGGTAATACGCCAATGTAGCAGATGCGTGACCAATCACCACACTACTAATTGCAAATGCACGCAAAACATCAAGACCAAAACGTCGGCTACGATTTATTGTACTTCGCTGATGGTACCGACCCAACAACCATGTATCAACAAGCGGGCCGAGGCTGGCAAGTGCACGCATCGTTGACCACCGATGCTGACCAATCCATGCAATACTGCTGATGCCTGCGATGACCCATCCAATCGGGCCAAGCCCCATACTTCCCACCAGCATTGCACCAAACACAAGACGTCGGTAAGGGCGCATCATAGGCCACCACCAACGCCGCCAACGCATGAACCAAATGGCAGTCATCAATATGAGTAACTGCCACATTGGTTGCCAAATTACAACGCCGCCACTCCACATGAACGCAGCGCTACCCGCAGTAACAAACACAACCATCACTCCGGTGCCGTACCGTGAGGACCATTGATGCATGCTCAGCACACTCCCAAGTGCACTTACAATCATCCACGTCCATAACACCGTCACCGCATCACCACGCCGGAGCATCATAATCATGGTCACACATGCAAGCGCAACAAACCATCGCCAATGAAGCGTTCGAATCCACCATCGTAACCAAAATGTGGTGATACTAACAACAATAAGACTCAACAACCAAGCAGACACCGCAGGCAACGGTACACCACGTGGCACAAAACGCACCTCATCAAGTGCCACGCCAACGACACGTCGATCAGCCGTGTGCGGTTCAGACACACGCATCTCGACTATCAGTTGATCTGGCCACGGTTCATCAATAACAACTGGCACTGTGTATCGCTTGAAACCGGGGGTAATATGTATTGGATAAATTGAAGTACCAATCTGCACGGTAAGGTCTGTCGGAGCAACACTACTCGCCATCAGATGCATATCGTATTCGCCCATACCAAGACCAGCGATAGCAACCTGTGCATCTGGTCGACTCCAGCGAAAACTCGTACCAGCACCGTATTCAACACCATAGAAGTTTTTCAGTGCAACATCATCCCAACGGCCAATATCAGTACGTATTGGTAGTGGCAACATCCACAATATCGCGCACCATACAAGCGTCAAGCCAACCAGAATACGATTATTCATGGATTCTGCACTCGTTTCACCAAACCAGCACCATATTCGGTCGTGCCATGGTCGGTAAGCACAGGTGCAGTTTCATGATCCACCAAACGCTGTGGCGATGCACTGAGTTTTTCGACGTAACCAGCACCAGCGACAAGTAGCACAGCAGTACCTGTCGGTAATGCATCATACGCACCACGTACTGCAATCACTGCAGCATGCGATAGCGAGCGCATAAGCACTGCAGCATGCGATAATTCTGCTCCATGCTCAACAATAATTCCTGCACACCCTTGTACGGTCGGCAACCACTCACGACCAAATGTACGCAAGACCACAATGGTTTGTTGAGGGTCCATACTGCTTGGTAACACGGCACCTGCCATAGTTGGCCGCCATACAACACCTGATACCATGCCATCATTGATACTGCGCCCTTCTAGGATAGTACGCATATCATGCTCTGTCGCATTCCAACGCAACACATCATCGAAACGGTACATCGTCGCCGGCGCCTCAAGTTTGGCAAATTGTGCTTGTTGGGCTTTGCGCACCTCCAACATACCAGTTGGGATACGCCAGCCGCTCATCACTCGGACAAATTCATCAGGACTAAGCAACCACACATCCATGCTGTTATGCAAATACGTACGTTCGACTGCACGCTCTGCATATTGCATAATCAGGCGCCGCCCACGATCAAAAATACGCATTTGTTCCGTGCGTAATCGATCGCGTTGATGCATCGCACCTTGGAGCAACACCCATACAGGCCAAGCAAGTACTCCACGCATGGTGTGGCGTGCGACAGCTTGAACGGATGTACCTTGTATCAAATTTTGTACAATCGGCTGACTCACTTCGCGAAATCGTACAGTGGCAATATCTTGTTCGTGAAATCCACGAAATCCGAATCGATTCAATAACTCTTCCCACATACCAAGATACACGCTATCAATAGGTTGTTCACCTCGTCGCAATTGTTCAACAATTTCCGGATGATTCACGAGATAGCGACGTATCGAAACCATATCATGTAACAATCGTCGATTCAATGAACGATACCGACTACTCCACTCTGCATATACACGATTACGACGCATCCATGATTCCAACGGACCGATCCAGCGTCCCAATGCAAAATTTGCATGCTGTGTTGTCACTATTGCTTCGTGCAACACCATGACGAGTTCATCGAGTTCCCCTTTGTACTTGTAGAGTCGCCGTTGCAGCTGCATCAAGCGTTGACGGGTGTACCACGGCCGAACAAGTGCATCCCACGTCAAATGCAGTATGCGCCAGAACTGACTTATGATGCGCACGTGTTGCCATGGTATTGCCACAAGGACGGCATCGTTCAAATCATTCGCCATGCTGCCAGGCAGCCCCCAACGGCGCATAATATCACCCAATATGCTGTAATTAAAACGCACTCGCCCTGCGAATATTTCTATAAATCGTCGTTCATCACCAAGTCCACGGTCGAATTGTCGGAAGTAGCCAAGTAGATCGGCATGCGTCCCTGCCAATAAGTGCGCCATAAAATACGACGGTAGATTCGGCATACCTTCACGCCAATCACCGCCACCAAAATGTTCATTGCGGCGAGGCGCATGTATCAGTGGGCGAATTTCAATTAGCCAACAGGTATGTCCATCATCCGCCCATTCGATTTCCCATTGATGATCGCCAAACACATGCCGCACCTGACGCAATAACCGTTGCAGTCGTTGCGCAAACGGCAATTTAGCGTGCGCTTCTTCACCACGGTAGATGCGTGGCAAGCTCATCGCCATGCCCGTTACAAGACCGCGCGCTAATGCGTCACCGCTCCCTGCAACATAATTAATCCAATCATCCTCATAACTTTGTGCCACTAGTGCCATACCCGCAAATTGTGGCTCTACCATGCTCATGAGCAGCACATCACCACGCATACGCGAATCAATATGCTGAATGGCGCTCCACACACCACAAATCGCCTGACTAACATGCGCTGGGTCGCGACGATCAATACGCAAACTCGTTGCATGCACTCCTTGAACGGCAAGTGGATAACTACTTTGAGTTGCCGTTAACGTACGAACTGCGATTCGCGGCGATAAGCTCGACAACGAATTGAACAATCCCAACGCCTCAACAAACAAGCCATCATCGCGAGGAACAAGTCGCCCCTTTTGCGTTGCCAACAAATCAAGGTTGCGCACCGCATGCCATCCCTCTTCAAGCAGTATCATGGCACTCGGTACTGCAATACCTCCACGTATTGCCTGCGCAAGATACACGCCCTTATCGGCTATGCCTCGTGATTTAAGCTGCCGAAATTGTAATGGGATAACATATGCTGATTTAGCCATGCGTCTGCTATGACCTACCTTGTGATGCACTGTGCGAACACGATATCAACATTTCTACTACACATTATAATACAGCAAATATTGTGTTTCTAGTGTGATATTCAGTGCCTGAATCTTTTTCTACCGGCAACGCACATAAAGCATTTCACGCTCAATGATACACATCACGTGGTGCTATAATTCGGCATCATGTATTGTATATAGGGGGCGAATATGCACTGGTTTCACCGCACACAATGGTGGTACAAACCAACCCACATACTTGGTTGGGGTATCACCTTGCTTTGCCTTGCATTTTGTGTACATGTCATCGTGTTTTTTGATAGTCAGGTACGCTCCGTAAGCGACCTTTTTTATGTGGTGTTTCCGTACATTCTTCCAACATTGTTGCTCCTTGATCGTATTGCCGCATACACTAGCTCCCCAATCAATCATGATGCGCAATCATAGATTCTGGAAAAGCTCATGACACAACAACGATTTCAGGGTCTGGCATTGCTCTACTTGTTTTGGGCAGTCGCACTGTGTAGTCGTGCAGGATGGCAGTATTTCACACGCCACGGCAATCTCTGGCCAACCCATTTATCACTCCTTGCCGGCCTCGTTTATATCGCGATTGTAGTATGGGCGTGGCGAGGTCAGCATCATGCGCTCCGCATCGGTCTGGTATTTGAGCTTATGGGTGTCATCGTCATTAGTATCGGCGAACACATTTGGCCGCTGCCCTACACAAGTGCATGGTCGCACTTCGGCGCAGGGTATCTCTGGATGCCACTTATCCTGCCAATACTAGGACTCATCCATCTCTATCGCAACCCACCGACCAAACTTGACAATCCATAATTTCCTCATCTATACTTGCAATAGTTTGACACTCCCTATTTTGGAGTCACTGTGATTGTGTTATCGCTATGTTCACTACAGCCACTCCTTCAGCCCACGCTACTACGTGCGGTTGACGTGTGATGCGGTAGGGACGCCGAGCGCCTGTACTAGGACTTGTACCTCTCCCGCAATTCGGGGGAGGTTTTTTTGTGATTGAGGAGCCAATCATGTCAGAGCAAAAACGCGATCGGTTTGATCCGTCTATTGAGGCCAAATGGCGCGAGTATTGGGCCAAAGAGGGCATTTTCAATGCCGGTCGTCGACCCAATGCCCCCCATCGCTACATCCTCGAGATGTTCCCATACCCGAGCGGTGATTTGCACATCGGCCACCTCAAAAACTACGTCATCGGCGACGTCTTGACCCGCTTCTACGTCTCACGCGGCTACGATGTCATGCATCCCTTTGGCTGGGATGCATTCGGTCTGCCTGCCGAGAACGCCGCCATCAAGCGTGGCATCAATCCGGCTGACTGGACCAACGCCAACATCCAAGAATCCAAGAACTCGCTCAATATCGCTGGCATCATGTATGACTGGAGCACTGAGCTCGCTACTTGTAAACCCGACTACTACAAGTGGACCCAATGGCTCTTTCAGCTCCTCTACAAACGTGGCCTCGCCTATCGCGCCAAATCACTGGTCAATTGGGATCCCATCGACCAAACCGTGCTCGCCAACGAACAGGTCGACAGCGAGGGTCGGAGCTGGCGCAGTGGTGCCAAAGTCGAGAAGCGCGAGCTTGAGCAGTGGTACTTCAAAATCACCGCCTACGCCGAGCGCTTGCTCCAAGATCTCGACAAGCTCACTGATTGGCCCGAGCAAGTCAAGACCATGCAACGTAACTGGATCGGCAAAAGCGAGGGCGCTGAAGTCACCTTCGCCAGCCCGGCCGGCGACTTGGTTGTCTTCACCACTCGTCCTGACACCCTGTGGGGCGCCACCTTCATGGTGCTGGCGCCAGAGCATCCGTATGTTGCCCAGTTGACCGCCGCCGACAAAAAGGGCGAGGTCGATGCCTACATCGCCAAAGCTAAGCTCACCAAAGAAATCGACCGCACCAGCACTGCCCGCGAGAAAAGCGGCGTCTTCTTGGGCAGCTACGCCACCAACCCCGTCAACGGTGCCCAAATCCCCATCTGGATTGCCGATTATGTCTTAATGGGCTACGGCACCGGCGCCATCATGGCTGTGCCAGCCCACGACGAGCGCGACTTCGCGTTCGCCCGCCAATTCGGTCTCGACGTCGTCGTTGTAGTCCAACCTGAGGGTCAGCAACTCAACGGCAATACCATGACCGAGGCTTGGCCCGGCGAGGGCAGCATGGTTAACTCAGGTCCACTCGACGGCATCCCTGCAGGCAAAGGTGACGGCCAAAGCGTCAAAGCCGCCATCAAATGGCTTGAATCACACGGCAAGGGCAAAGGCACCATTACCTACCGCTTACGCGACTGGTTGATTAGCCGCCAACGCTACTGGGGCGCTCCGATTCCCATGCTTCATCTCGAGGATGGGTCCATCGTGCCCGACCCTCGCTTGCCCATCGAATTACCCCAAGTTGAAGATTACCTGCCCAAAGGTAAGTCACCGTTGGCTACTGCAATCGATTGGGTCAACACCGTCGATCCAGTGAGCGGCAAGCCGGCCAAGCGCGACACCGATACGATGGATACCTTTGTAGACTCATCATGGTACTTCTTGCGCTTCCCTGATGCCCAAAACGCTGACGAAATCTTTGCCAAAGACAAGATTAGTCGCTGGATGCCTGTTCACCAGTATATCGGTGGCATCGAACACGCTATTTTGCACCTGCTCTACTCGCGCTTCATCACCAAGGTGCTCTATGACGAAGGTCTTGTACCCAACGATGAGCCGTTTGAGGCGCTCTTCACCCAAGGCATGGTTCAACGTCGTGTACGCACCGCAGTGACATACACCACCGCCGGCATCGAGTTCCCCGAGGAGTTGCGTCGCAAAATCGAGTTGCCTGCAGGCAGCATCGCCGTCGATGCAGCCCGCGCTGCACTCAAACAACACGGTTACGCACTTGAGGGTGACGAAGCGAAAGGTTATGAGGCCGTCAGTGGCCCGGTCACCATGTCAAAGAGCGCCGGCAACGGGATCCCGGTCGGCCCGTTTGTGCGCCAATATGGCTCAGATGTGGCCCGTATCGTCGTATTGTTTGCGGCACCACCCGAGAATAGCATGGAGTGGACCGACGAGGGCGTCGCCGGCGCTCAACGCTTCCTCAACCGCATCATGGCGCTCTTCATGACCGAGCGTGACGGTGTTGCGGCACACACACCTGGCAGTGTGACCACCGCTACCATCGCCGACCACGAGCGCGATTTGTGGCGGGCTTTGCATATCGCCATCCGCAAGATTTCGCAAGATACCGATGCCTTCCGCTTCAACACCGCTATCGCCGCCATGATGGAACTCCTCAACGAAGTCCAGCGCTACCGCAGTGAGCATCCAATTGGTGCCACCTACTACGAGGTCGCCCATACCTTTACTCGCTTGCTCAGTCCGTTTGCCCCCCACCTCGCCGAAGAGTTACATGCTGCCTTTGGTGGCAACGGCAGCGTCTACGACGCTGGGTGGCCTCAGTGGGACGAAGCAGCGTTGTTGGTCAGCGAAATCGAAGTGGTCGTGCAGGTCAACAGCAAAGTCCGCGGCCGTATCATGGTCCCAGCTGCCGCAGATGCCGCCCAAATCGAGGAGTGGGCACGCAACAGCCCACGCATCCGCGAGCTCATCGGCGATGCCACCATCCGCAAAGTCATTATCGTCCCTGGTAAATTAGTCAACTTCGTCGTCTAATCAACCCGCGCCTCCTGTGGTGCACACCACAGGAGGCGTTTATCAGAGGCGAGTACCATGCTCACACTACACCTTTTGCCTGATATCTACGCCATCTGGCAACTCCCTGCCCAGACTGAGACGCCACCAATTCCCGCTGAGCGCTTTCATTGTGTCATACGTACACCCGACGAACTCTCGGGGGTTTGTCCGACCGATGCCGTCCCTGCCCATGCCACGGTTGACGGAGACTGGCGCTGTCTTCAATTCATCGGGCCATTCGATTTAACGTTGACGGGCATTATGGTCCAAGTGGCGCAGCCCCTTGCCAACGCCGGCGTACCGATTTTTACGCTTGCAACCTACAACACTGACTACATCCTCGTCCCACATGCGCGGCTCGACCACGCACTCGCTGCATTGCGCAGCGCCAACATCGTCGTTCACACCATATAACTATCATGTCGAGGAGCGTGTATATGCGTCCATCGCAAAGCCACTTTGCTAACGTAGCCAATCAGTATGCTTCGTTTCGACCAACATACGATCCAGCGCTCTTGCGTGGCTTAGTCGCACTTACCGGACATACTCATACGCCTGCGCCTGTTGTGGCGCTTGACATCGCCGCAGGTAGTGGCCAGGCCACCATGCACCTCGCTGAGTACGCCCAAACGGTCATTGCGAGCGACCTTGCATTCAGCCAAATCGCAAGCATGCCAATACATCCACGCATTCATCGATATGTTGCCCGTGCTGAAGCAAGCGGGCTTCCCAATCACTCCATTGACCTGATTACCGTTGCGCAATCAATGCATTGGTTTGACATCGATGCCTTCCACCGCGAGGTTTATCGCATTCTCAAGCCACATGGCATCATTGCCGTTTGGACGTATGCACTCCTCAGTGGCACACCAGTGTTGACGGAGATCATCAACCGACTTTATCAGCATACAACTCCTTGGTGGCCTGCCGATCGTGCCCATGTTGATAATCACTACGCCACGCTTGAATTTCCCTATCAACGCATAGACTTCACACCGCCGCCAATGATAATGCACTACACTCTCGATCACCTCCTCGGGTATCTGCGTACATGGTCAGGCGTACAACGCTACCTCAAGGATCAAGGACATGATCCTGTCTCGCTATTTGTCGATGAATTCACACATGCATGGGGCGTATCACCGTCAACACCGCTTCCCTTTCAGTTTGATTTGACGTTACTGGTGGGGCGTCCACACAACAAATAACGAGCCGAATGCTCCGCGGTTATACACAAATGACTCTGAAAAACGCTTTACAATTAACACTTCGGTTCCGAAACTTTTTTATTCGCATTCATAAGAAAAGTATGCTACAATAGTTAGTAGAAACTCACTTGAACAGAGTAGCCACGGTGGAGCGGTGCATGTCTGCCAAACCAGAATCGGCGTTGAATTTTGCAAATTTATCAATGCATCGCATACGTATCATGGATATTCCAACCGTACAAGCGTTGCTCGAAGATTGTGCGGCAACATTACGCGTGCAATATGGCATGGGTCAATGGGGGATTGCCACGACAGCTCGCCAAATCGAGCGAAACATGGTCGATCGTCACGTCATGCTCGTCCATTATCTAGGCGTTTGCGTAGCAACATTTACCCTCATGCGCACTCCACCAAGTTGGTACCCAATAGAGCACTTTGGCGACCCAAGTGCTAAGGCCACTTACCTCACCAATTTGTGCGTCATGCCGTCGTTTCAAGGGCGTGGCGTCGGGCGTTGGTGCATCAGTAGAGCATGTGAAATCGCACATCGCCAAGGCGCCACCATGCTCAGAAGTGATGTTTACACCGAAATCACTGAGTCCGTTCACTTCGCCCACAACGTAGGATTTAGCTGGTGCGCAGAAGTAACCTATTCAAATCACAGCCATTGGCTTTGTGAGCTCTCCACCAACATTTGACGCCTATCGATTCTTCCAGTTACGCCACACTGCAATCCACTGCGTCGCCCACGTTGCACGGCCTTGCCATACCTCGTACATCAACAAACTTGTCAACATGACCATGCCATAAAATTTATACGAGCTTAACAGCAACGTAATTGCACCAATGTCATACATATAGTTAAAACTTCGCTGATCGCCGAAAGCGATAAGTCCATAACTCATCATCAACACTGCACTGCGTAATAACGAAATTTCTTGCTCACGATAATGATTGAGCAACAACAAAAGCGGCAAGATAAGAATCGTTGCATAGTGAATCCATGCAACAGGAATCGCAATCACCATCAGCATGATAAACAATCCATACTGTAAACCATATTCACTGCGATCAACAGACCAATCTCGCATTGCAGTCAACGACACCACTGCCGAAAGTATCATCGAAATCACACTCGCAACGCGCGCAATTCCCGGCGTAGAGAACAAATTCATTACTGCTTCATCTTCATAAAACCTAGTCAAAAATCCTGCAATCGTTTGATTTTCAATCCACGATGTGGTCCCACCAATACTTGGCAACACATCACGCAAAAACAAGACGTGCAAATCCCATCCCATCACGGCCACCGCGAGTGCGTTCCAGCCAATCATGCCCAGCCCAAAGCCCACAAGTGCCCACCACCGTTGCTTTACCACCCAAAACGTCAACAAAACAATAGGGTATATTTTGATTGATGACAAAAATGCGATGACCACGCCAGCCCATCCATCACGCCCACGTTGAATAAACCACCACATCAACGTAAAACAAAACAACAACACAATATCGGTTTGACCGTATCGCAATGCATCCAACATCGGTTGATAATTCAACATCATAGCCATAACCGCAACCCACCACCAATGTGTCGCCGGTGTCATAAGTCGGTACCACAACACAAGTGTCATTGCGATTAACCCGATGTTTACCAAACGATAGGCGTTGAGTAAATCTAACTCGTCCATGCGCACAAACGGCGTAAACATCATGATATAAAACGGCGGTCGCTTATACCCAGCAAATGGGTTATCAACAATGTTGTCGAGTTTGTAGAGCACTCCCTCAAACACCCACCGTTGCGCTGCAAGATACCAAATACCAAAATCACCGCTGCCCTTCGTGAGCATCTCGCGATACTGCCACCCAGCATATCCAAGCGATACAAGCGCCAACGTCACAAACAACGGCCAATATCCAAGCTCTGGTTTGATACGGCGGAGCACCATGGTTACAAGCCACATCCCAAGTACCACAACGGTCAACCATGGTGCCACATATATCTGCCACGCCGGAATCGGCATGCCATCACGCACCCATACGAGTTGCATCAATGGCATACACCACCACCATACGGCCAAAATCAACGGAATATGGACTCCTTTGATATGCCACGAACGATCATACACACCTGCAAGGCGCGCACCACCAAGCATAGCTAAGGCACACCACATCCAGATTGCTGCCCAATGCATATATGGCACAAAATCCATAGGATTTGTGATGATAATCAGGTAATAAAGCACAGCGCCGAGGACCGATCCTACAAGTTGTGCCTCAACACGTAACTGTAGCCAATGCCCAGCAACACCTATCCCAAGTGCCAATAGTATCCCGAGGAGCAACACAGTACTGTGCATCCCAAACGCATGAACCGTCGGCGTAACTACAACGTGACTGAGCGAAATACCAAGCTGTCGCGGATCATCGCCGAATTGCTTTGGCGTCATCACCACATCGAGCGGCGTATACCACCGCCAATCAATGCGGCTTTGGACTAACGTAGCCACAATCCGTACGCTACCCGACGTAATCGTTGTATGTAATCGTCGCTCACCATCGACCAGCATCACATCGGCGCTATCTGCAGTAGGATACTGGTTAAGCATGCGCACCGACACAATCGATAATCCGTGCCGGAACACCGGCAATTTGATTGTGCTCTGTGCGGTTGTCCAACGAAAACTGTTTGCCTGTGCTTCGGCCGCATGCATATTTGCAAAAAACATACCATCACCGGCACCGACAGCCATCCGCCACTGCGGTACCGTAACTGCAACTTGCACCACCCCGAACCCTAGTATCCACACCAACACTATCAGCGCATATGCACGCCATGATTGCATTTGTCGCATGCGTTCATCTCAACTCAAATGTCATATATCTACAATCTACCATAATAAACCAGCTTTTCTCTCTTTAATTATGACATCATTGATTCTTTGCGTATACTATGAACAACTCATACTATGGCGAAAATGCCAGAATGGTTGATATCATGCGTAGAATCACGCTACTTTTGCTCATCATGGTGTTAGGAAATCTGATTATCGGGTGTGCAGATATCGAAACAGATGTGACACCACAGCCCACTTCTATCGTAGAAATGACCCCCGCTCCTGCAACAACCTGGCTAGTTATGGTCTATTCTGATGCCGATGATGAAGTCCTTGAATCTGACATGTTTATCGACATCAATGAGATGGAGCTCATTGGCTCCACCAACAAGGTGACAATGGTTGCCCAAATTGATCGTCATGAGGATTTCCTTGATGACGATTGGCACAACACACGGCGTTATCACATCACACAAGATAACGACCTCAATAACATTAACTCTGAACTTGTCGCAGACCTCGGCGAACAGAACATGGCCGATCCACAAACGCTCATCGACTTTGTCACCTGGTCCGTACAGACCTACCCTGCCCAACGCTATGCCCTCATTCTCTCAGATCATGGCATGGGTTGGATTGGTGGATGGAGTGACCCTAATCCTGGCACCCCTGGCCCAGATGGCCTCGAGATTACTTCGGGAGGCGATTTGCTCCTCCTGAACGAAATCGACGATGCACTCGGCACAATCCGCCAACAAACCGGCATCGAACGCTTCGATCTCATTGGGTTTGATGCATGTCTCATGGGCCATCTTGAGGTTGCCACCGCCATTGCACCACATGCAAATGTCATGGTAGCATCCCAAGAAGTTGAGCCAGCCATGGGATGGGCATATGCGGCATTCCTCGGTGAACTCGCCAACAATCCATCCATGGATGCGCATAAATTAGCCCGCCAAATCGTCACGACCTACATCAGCCAAGACATACGCATCACTGATGCCGACGCACGAAGCCGACTCATCCAAGAAAACTGGGAGTCATCTGACGGGATAACGCAAGACCAGGTTGTAGCAAGCTTTTCTGATGACGTTACCCTCAGTGCGTATGATCTCGCTACACTACCTCAATTCATGGAGGCGTTTGATACGTTTATTGTGGCACTTACAGAGACGCCACAACGCGCAGTTGCACAAGCCGCACGTAACGCACAACGCTTCGAAAACATCTTTGAAGGCGACATGAGCCCGTACATCGATTTACGCAACTTTGCCAATATTCTCGTTGATGCTAATCCCACAAATACAATCCTTGTGGACGCAAGTGCAAATCTAAACACAGCCATCGATGAACTTATACTCACCAACAAGCAAGGGCCATCTCGCCCAGGTGCGAACGGCATTTCTATTCACTTTCCTAATTCAACTATCTTTGAATCATCTATCGCTGGCGCTACCGTCTACAACCAAATCAGCCAACGATTCACCAACGAACACCGTTGGGACGATTTCTTGGCATTCCACTACTACAAAACTCCACTCGGTGAAAAACCAGCAAGTGCTGATACACTTACTGCTCCTGGTGCAAGTGAAATTACCGTGAGTGACATTACACTCAGTGCCGAAACAATTTCTACTTCAGATACCAGCACACTCTCTGCCTCAGTAAGTGGCGCCAATATCGGTTTTGTGTACTCGTTTACCGGTTATTACAACGCTGAGAATGATACGATTCAGGTTGTTGATCGTGATTATATTGATGCCGGCAAAACCCGTACCGTCGATGGCGTCTATTATCCCAACTGGCAAGGTACCGACATCGAAATCGAATTTGATTGGGAACCAGTTCTGTACAGCATCGATGACGGCCTTGGTACTATGGCACCAGTCTTGCTTGACCCACAAGACTACGGCACCACCCGTGGATACCCGACCTACACCGTTGAAGGGCGCTATACGTCTGCAAACGGCAAATCACGCGAAGCTCGACTGTTCTTCAAAAAAGGCGAACTCCTCAAAGTGCTAAGCTTAGGTAATAGCCGATCTGCAAGCACACCACGCGTCATCACCCCACGCGCTGGCGACACATTTACCATCTACAATCTCATCATCGACCTCCACAGCGATGACGAGAATGCACCTGTTGAATACCGCTACGAAGAAGGCGATACCCTCACCTTCGGTGATACGAAATGGTCAATTGCTGAATACAGTGCCCCAACAGGAGACTATGTCGTTGGTATTCAAGCAGATGATATGGATGGCAATCGCTACGAGAACTACTCCGTCATCACCGTCAACGAATAATTCAGTACTACCTGCGTTTCCAATCGCGTTGGCATGTCGTATCACCGCTATCTCCGTCGAGTGATATGTAAATTTCATACCCTATGAGGTAGCACTTGGGCTTTACACCCTCGTACTACCTCACTCTTTCACCTTCCATCGAAAAACCCTGTACACCCCGATTCATCATAAACACCTTGTGTCAATCACCTTTTCACGCGGCGGTCATACCACATCTTCTCATCAATCAAACTACGCCCCGCCTCCACTTTTCACTTTTCACTTTTCACTTTTCACTTTTCACTTTTCACTTTTCACTTTTCACTTT
>CAYXXK010000036.1:14291-28796 GCA_964469045.1 uncultured Klebsiella sp. | reverse complement strand
GCCCACGCACAAAGAAGCACACGCCGCCAAACATGCGCGTAAATGGTGCACGCGGTAGTATGTCACGTAGGCGCTCAAAGAGACTCTGTGAATATGGCATAGTTGCTCCACTATTCAGCCAAAACAGCACTATCGTATCGCAATGAATTCATGGTAGGATAGACGTGTCAGACAGGTTAACCACTATACTCAACGAGGAGGGTTGTGCATGACGCGAGATACGTTTGCCATGCGTGCCGTGCCGGGGTACTTTTCCAGCACCGCCGGTATTCAGATTGCCATCCAGACCAACGATGATGCGACCGACGAGGATTTGCAGTACTACCAGCAACTCGGCGTCGAGTGGGCCATGCTTGGCATCAAAAACCCCGCTAACCACACTGCCGAACACTACAAGGCCATGGTCAAGCGCTTTGCCAACTTCGGTCTCAAAATCTACCGCATCGCCAATTTGCGCGTCCACAACGCCTCAGAGATGACACTCAACTTGCCAGGTCGTGACGAAAAGATCGAAGAATTCAAGCAGTTCATTCGCAACCTCGCCGCCGCCGGACTCCACTATAACACCTATGCCCACATGGGCAACGGCATCTGGAGCACAGGCCATGTCCCCGGACGCGGCGGCATGAGCGCCCGCATGCTCGACATCAAGAACGCCAAAGGCTACTGGGACGGCCAAGTCTACGAAGGTGAGCTCACCCATGGCCGCCGCTACAGCGAAGATGAACTGTGGGACAACTACGAATACATGATCCGCCGGATTGCGCCTGTGGCCGAAGAAGAGGGCGTCTTTATTGGCATTCACCCCGATGATCCACCGGTCTACGACTTGGGCGGCATCCCACGCTGCATGTTCGGCAACTTCGCCGGCTACAAAAAGGCCATGGAGATTGCCAATAGCCCCAACATCGGCGTCTGTTTGTGCGTCGGTTGCTGGCTTGAAGGGGGCGAGATTGGCATGGGTAATAGTGTGACTGACGCGATTCGGCACTTTGCCAGCAAAGGTCAGCTAATGAAAGTCCACTTCCGCAACGTCACCAACCCCATGCCTGAACCATGGGAAGAGACGCTCATCGACAACGGCTACCAAAACATGTATGATGTAATGCGTACCCTCCGCGAGGTCAAGTTTGATGGCGCCGTCATCCCCGACCATATCCCCAACATGCTTGGCGGCTACCGCGTCGGCACGGCCTATTCGATTGCCTACATGCGCGCGTTGATTCAAGCGGCCAACACCGAATTCGGTGGACCAGCATAGTCACTAGGATTCGTACGGGGAGTGTCATTCGGCGCTCCCCAATCTTACCGAGGAGGTTCCATGGACGCACTAAATTCGCTCAACTACGACATCGATTTCGCTGTGAATCCGCTGATTATCATCATCGCCATCCAACTCGTCTTGATACTCATCGCACGTCGACGTGGCTGGGGATGGACGCCCGTATGGCTCATGCTTGGGTTGGTTGGCATCGTGATTGTCGTAGGCATCTTGACTGGACTTGCGATTATCCCTGATGGCGTCGATATCTTCACCGTTTTGTTTGGGAGTATTGGCATCATCGTGGCTATGATTTATATGATTGTGCGCCCCAAAAAACTCTAACGCAATGTTGCACATACAATCGTCACATAAATCCTCACCCTGATTGCTAGTCTAGGAGTGATTTGACACACTCAACGCACAAAGCGATGCGGCAATCTTGAGAGAGACACCTGCCGTGAGTCGTGCGTAGATGCGCGCCACTCCCATCTTCTCAAGTTGACTATTACAAGTCTCAATGCGCTTGCGGTGCATGCGGAGGAGTCGTTGTTCTGCCGGAGTATTTGGCTGCATATTGGTACGATGGATAGCGATCATCGTGACCCCGTAGCGCGCATCGAGCTGATGGCGCAACGGTTCGCTCACGTAGCCGCGATCACCGAGTAACACGGTGCCAAATGGGAATGTACACGCCAAATCATCGACGACAGTCGTGTCATGTAATCGTGCTGGACGTATTACAAAACGGATTGGGATGCCAGCACTATCACAGACAAGATGGAGTTTCCAGCCAAAATAGCGTTCGTTTTTGGCGTAACATTTTCCATCATACTGCACACCGGTGACTTTGGTACACCGCTTCGCTCGGGCACGACGGCACACTGGGATCGGCATACTGTCAATAATATAGATAGTCGATGTACTGAGCATATCAGCGAGTAATTCAGGCATATGTGCCATCCATTCGCGTAATGCGTGTAATCGGCGATTGAATCGTGAATAGCTGATTGATCCTGATAAATACTGTAATTAGTGCATGACATTGAGCGCAATCCGATGATTATTGGCAAAATACTTGGCAGCAACAAGGGCGACTGTGACCACTTCGCTATCCGGAACTCCTGCGCGCACGTCGGTCTGGTGATCAAGATTGGTCATGGCCGTATCAATGAGGACAAACGTTGTTATAATCCAAGTGGCGTCCATGAAAACTCCTTTGTTGATATGTTCTGAGCAAACACATCGTGACAAAGTTTTTCATGGGCGTCAACTAGCAATCAGAGTAAATCCTCTATTCATATCAAAAAAAGTAACGTAGAATACGCATATAGTTCCGCAATATCAGAAAGTGTATATTTATGCGTCGATTGTTTGTGATAGGCCCGATGATGCTGGCACTGTTGCTTGTCGTCGGGTATTTGTTAACACCATCAGCAGTGCCAGCACACGCCGCACCTACGCCACGAAAACCTCTGCCGCTCGTACAAATGCCGGTTTTTGGTGTAGACGTGTCAACCGTCCATGCACGCATCGTCGGTGGTACCGCCGCAGTTGCCCACGAATTCCCGTGGCAAGCATATCTCCTGATTACCACGAGCGAAGGGACATTCTCGTGCGGTGGGTCTGTCATCATGCGTCAGTACGTACTGACCGCAGCACATTGTGTTACCGATGATATGGGGGATGCCGTCCGCGCTTCCCAAATTCGTGTCTATCTCGGCATGCATGATCGTCGCTATATTACGGCGCGGGTCCAAGCACGCACCGTTACACATAACTTTGTCCATGCATCCTATAACGCTGAGACATATGACTACGATATCGCCGTGTTGCGCCTCAATGCACCGTTGACAATCAATGCCTATGTCAAAACGATTCTTTTGGCCAAACCAGCAGAAACTGGCTTATTTGCAGTCGGCAACGATGTTACCGTCAGTGGCTGGGGAACGACGACATATGGCGGTGATGCACCAAACACGCTGCGCAAAACAACCATCGATGTTGTATCCCGTGCCACTTGTAACCTTGCCAATAGCTATGCGGGAGCCATCACGAACCGCATGCTTTGTGCCGGACGTACCGGCAAAGACTCATGCCAAGGGGATAGTGGTGGCCCACTGTTCTTACGCCATAATGGCGTTTACAAACAAGTCGGTGTCGTAAGCTGGGGCAATGGTTGTGCATGGGCACGCTACCCTGGCGTCTATAGTCATCTCGGCGTGCTGCGCCCGTGGGTTGCCACCAAAGTCCCGGCGCTGCCCTAAGACTCATTACACAACCACAACACACATCCCCCACGTAGCACTAATGGAAATCATCGCTGCGTGGGGGATGTCGTATCGTACTCACATAGTTTGCACCACCACGATTTTGTCTTCGTGTATGCCACGTTTACAAAATTGACACGCAAAGATTTCAGAATGATTAAAATTGCCCATAACTTCATATACGTGCCCAATTCAACAATTAAAAAGCATTGACATTTCTAAATACGTATTCTATTATGACGTGTAGTACACAATTACTAACCCCTGTAGGAGAAGATTGTATGCACCGTCGAATCTTGATGTGGGCAATTATGTTGCTTATTTGGGGGCTCATCCCACACGAGGTGAGTCATGCACAGATGTCTCCTACGTGTGTAGATGATCCGTTATCATGCATTGGGGAGCCATTTCGTGATATTTGGCTAAAAAACAACGGCCCAGAGAATTTTGGCTTGCCGGTCAGTGAAGTCCGATCTCAAAAAGTAAACAACGAGCAATATTTATCACAAGAATTCGAGCGAACGCGCATTGATTTCTTCTTAACACGGCAAGCGCCAAACAACCTGATTTTGGCACGTGTCGGAGCCGAGTGGTTAGATTCGAACATCGGGTCACTCATGCCACTCCCTACGGTACATTATGACAAATTCATGCCTGGGTGGGCGAATTGCCAGCAGGTGACTGTAGATGCGCCAGCGGTATGTGGGCCGTTTCTTGACTACTACATGAATAACGGCATTCATATTGATGCCCTTCCCTATGTACATGTTGCGGAGCGCAACACGCGGTATGGCTTACCCCTCACCCCTGCCATGTCGATGATACAAAACGGCGAAACGCGCGTTGTGCAGGTGTTTGAGCGAGCACGACTTGATTGGTACCCAGACGACCAATACAACAAGCCGGTCAAAATAGGAGCCGTGGTCGATGAAATGATTGCTGCTGGGCAACCACGTCCTACACTTCCAAGCAGTTATGTGAATCAGCTGGTTACAACGGATCAGCCTGTCTTGCCGTACGAAAAGTTCGGTCGTTGGCAGTGGGGCATGCCACAATTTGGGTATTGGAGCACTTCCAAGGACGGCATATATGTGGCAACCAGCACGATTGAGTATCACGATGAATTCTGGTCAGTCAAGGCCCCTCCTGGGTATCGTTTTGTGAGCATGACGGTGATGATTCGCAACGATCGTGAAAGTAGTGGGGCTCCAGTCTATCTCGATTATTCGTATCTCGCGCTCATCGATCACATCGGTGTCCGCATGCTTTCGCACGAGTTGGCCCAACGATTGACCACGCCGATTCAACCTGCAGTCGTAAAACCTGGAATGACGTATGCCGGGCAAGTCATCTTCTTGATGTCACCACGCACTGTCCCAGCGCAGCTTGAGATCAACTTTGCAAATTTGGATCAATCGATGAGTCGATTCACGCAATACATTGAGTTACGCTCATATCCAAAGTCCTAATGAAAGTGAGGGGATAGGCAAAACATAGACAAAAACTGTCATCATCATGTCATCGCTTCGTAATTCTCCAGACAGAATGTATAATATGTCTGTGGTAGTGAGGAGCACACATGATGAATTACATGACGTATCTGGCGCACAATCGACGCCAAGCTAGTTGGGCGCTACGCATTGTTGGGCTTTTGTTCATACTAGCCGTTGCAACACCGGTATCAGTTGCAAATGCTGAATCGATTTGTACAACAGAACCTGAACAGTGTGTGTCGTATTTCTTTCGTCCCTATTGGCAAAGTAATGATGGATTGCGTACGTTTGGTCGCCCGATCGGTGAGATTACGACGCACTACTTACCTGGTAACACCACATTCTACACACAGGCATTTGAGCGTACTGTGTTGGAGTACTTCCCTGGGCGCAGTGATGCATCACAGTACGGTCGCGTTGCGGTAGGCCAGTTGTGGTATGACGCCTTTGGGAATCAACTACAACCCTTGACTGACGGCGTCCCTGGAGCATGTAGCGTAGTTGCCGCACAACGCCCTGCCGTGTGTGGCGCATATCTTGACTATTACATGGCAAACGGACTGCATGTTGATACGATTCCCTATGTCACACCGACTGAGCGACGGAATCTGTTTGGGCAACCGATTACCCCAGTAATGCAGTGGAACCACAACGGACACACACGACTTGTCCAGGTCTTTACGCATGCACGGCTAGACTACACGGTCGATGCGACAGGCCACATACATGTCGGATTAGGCGATGTAGTGGTTGATTTGCTGAATGCACGCGTGCCACTGCCGACCACACCGAGTACGCCTGTCAACTTTTTGTATGCAAGCGATACACCATTACTCGACAGTCAGTTGCTTGAGACATATCGCACCGCGATGCCCACCAGCGGGTACTGGCACACAGCGGCCGACGGCGTCTACATCGCAACGAGTTCGTTCGGGTATCTAGATTACTTTTATACGGTATGGGCTGGCAAAGGTCAGAAGTACGTGGCCATGACCGTGCTCATAAAAAATGATCGTGAAGCACATCAAGCACCGGTGTACCTCGATTATTCATACATCGGGTTGATTGATAGTGACGGTATGCGGTATACGCCATCAAGCATGACGAAGTACCTTGCAACACCGTTCAGTCCGACAACCGTAGCCCCAGGCACAAGTGTTGCCGGACAGTTGATTTTTGTGGTGCCGACGCATGCAGCACCAGCCCAGATCGAGATTCAGTTGGCCAATATGGACCAGTACATCAGTCGATTTGTGCAGGTCATTGAATTGCGCGTGCCAGCACAGCAATAGTCGATAGCGAGTTCGGTGCAATGCGTGGACAGGCTAGGGTATCATACGTGTTCGATTGATTAGACGTTTGAGTGGAGGCAATGATGCACTTCAGGTTTCTCATTTGTATTGTCATGATGGCATTGATGTTGCCACCAGTAAGCGCTGCTGAGGCATCACCCGACTGTCGCCCGAAACCCGAAGTCTGTGTGTATCCTACATTTCGAGAATTCTGGCAAGAGACCGGTGGGCTTGATCAATTCGGCTATTCGATTACCGATTGGTACCCGCGCACGGTCAATAACCAGACCACGTATGTCCAAGAATTCGAGCGGGCACGTTTTGAGTTTAATCCGCGTGTCAGTGCACCACACAACATCGTCTTAGGACGGGTCGGCGCTGAGTGGCTTGATTATCATGTTGGCGAACTCACCCCACTGCGTGAAAGTGACAGTGCGTTTGTTGATGGAGTCGGTCGATGTGCTGTTGTAGAACCCAACACGCCAGTCGTGTGTGGTGCATTCCTCGACTACCACGCGTCTCATGGTGCTGCACTTGATGCAATTCCCCTGATTAACCGCAACGAGCGCTTACGACTCTTTGGGCTACCATTGACACCGGCTATGCGCTGGAATAGTAACGGCCAAAGCATAATAGTCCAACTCTTTGAACGTGCCCGTTTTGAGTATCATCCTGATGACCCCGCGGGCAAAACAGTCCAGATGGGCAAAGTCCATGCAGAGAACACCTGGCAGGGAGTGCCCAAACCCCAAGGGCCAAGCCCCGCAGTCAACTACTTAGTTGATACTGGTGTGCCGATTTTGCCGACCGATGTCGTCGACACGTTCCGCACCAATATGCCGTTCAACGGATTCTGGCAAACAAGCGCGCACGGCATCACCTTTGCCGTGAGCACGTTCCGATACACCGATTCGTTTTATGCCATTCCAGCACCACTCGATCACAAGTGGGTCACGTTTACGGTGCTTGTCAAGAATACCCGCGAATACGGTCAACCAGCAGTGTATGTCGACTACTCCTACTTCACCGTGCTTGATTTAGAAGGAAATAGACACACGGTCGCAGCACACGTAGAAAAGCTCGATCTGCCGTTTCCTCCAGGGACGGTCGCTCCACAAACATATGTCGTTGGTCAAATGCTGATGGCAATCCCAGTAAATACCGGTATCGCACAAATTGAATTCAACGGTGCCAACATGGACGAGTACGTCACACGCTTTAGTCACACACTCGAGTTGCGCGTCGTTCCACAAAACTAACCAATCGTGATTACACGCACCAACGCCTACCCATCATCAGGCATATCATGCTGGGTAGGCGTTGGTGTTGAGCAGAAAGGTACAGGCGATGCGTGCAATCTATGATTTTGTGATGCATCAACCTTTAGTTGATACCCATGAACATCTCATCAGCGAAACAGCGTACCTCACACTTCAGCCCGATATTATTACTGCGTTGTTTGGCCAACACGCCTACATTCAACACGATCTCATCAGCGCAGGATGTCCATATCACACCCTTGATGCATTTCTTGACCAACACAACACCGACATCGCTCAACGCTGGCAATTGATTGCACCGTATTGGCGTCATTGTTACCATACTGGGTATGCCGAAGGGGTGCGCTTTGCGGCGCGCCATGTCTACCAAATCGACGAAATCACAGCTGATGCGCTTGTGACTGCGCAAGCACATCAGCAGACGCTCGTAGCACCAGGCCAACATCGCACGCTGCTTGAGCAAATCGGCAATCTCACAGAGGTCCAAATTGATGCGTTTACGTGGGGCGTACCACCGAATGCAGGGGCTACGCCGTTTTATCGGTATGATTTGAACGTGCACACGATTGCCGATGGCAGCGTCGATCTTGACGAGCTTGCCACAGCGACTGGCATCCAAATCACCACATTGAGTCAATATGGTGCCGCACTCGCACAACTCATCCGGCAACATGCCCATCACGTTGTTGCAATTAAGAGTCAACACGCCTATACACGTACATTGGACTGGCAGGTACCTGATCGTGATGACGTCGCCATGGTCTTACAAAAGAAGCTTTGGGGTGTGCCACTGCTCGCCCGCGACGCATGCATCATTGGTGATTGGGCGCTTGGTGTGATTGCGCAGCAGGCAGCAATACATCATTTGCCATTCAAGATTCATACCGGTCATCATGCCGGCAACGGCAACATGCCTCTCGGGTGGATCAATCCGGCATTACTCGACAAATTTATCAAGACCTACCCTGACACGCAATTTGTGTTGATGCATATTGGGTACCCATATCACGATGAACTGCTGAGTCTCGCCAAGCATTTTCGCAACGTCTTCGTCGACTTGTGCTGGGCATGGAGTATCAATCCACTCGTCAGTAGTATGTTTGTCCGCCAGTGGATACACAGTGCTCCTATAAACAAGCTATTTGGCTTTGGGGGCGATGCCTTTTTACCGGCACAATCGGTGGGCTTTGCGATGCAAACGCGCACGTGGTTGGCACGTACGTTACATGCCGAAATCGAGGCAGATATGGTGAGTTATGCACACGCATGCGTCATCGCACAACGACTGATGCATGAGAACCAACGCGATCTTTTTGCACGTCCCTAACCCAAAAGGAGCAGAAAACTATGGCAATCGTAATCGTCACTGGCGCTGGCGCCGGGATTGGTCAAGCTATTGCACTCGAATTTGCACGTCTCGGCGATACTGTTGTCTGTTGTGATATTAACGAGGCATCAGCACACGCAACGGTTGCGCAGGCACAAGGGAATCATCACCGCGCAATCCGCTGCGACGTCAGTCAAAAAGCCGACGTTGATGCAATGGTTGCGCAGGTGTATGCACACTACGGTCGCGTCGATGTACTCGTCAACAATACCGGTATTTTGGTGAGTAAGCCACTCCATGAAACAAGTTATGCAGAGTGGCAAAAAATCATCACCACCAATCTAGATAGCGTCTATCTGTGTAGTCATCAGGTCATCCCCATCATGTTGGCGCAAGGCAACGGCAGTATTATCAACATTGCATCACCCCATGCGCTCGCCACCACCACCAATATCGCTGCCTATGCAGCATCAAAAGGCGGAGTCGTGTCATTAACCCGACAGATGGCAATGGACTATGGGCGCAAGGGGATTCGTACTAATTGTGTTGTGCCCGGGGCGATTGATACCGCCATGCTCCGTAGCGACATTGCACATGGTGATAACTGGGAGGCAAGTCTCGCAGGATGGGCGAAAGTCCAACCAATCGGACGTGTCGGCTATCCAATTGATGTTGCACGCGTCGTCACGTGGCTTGCGAGTGATCAAGCAGGGTTTGTGCTAGGGGCGACGATTCATGCCGATGGCGGCATGCTCGCCCAACTCACACCGAGTGAGTAAGGACAATCGAGGCGCCGCGACACGCGGCGCCTCGATGTACGACTAGAGACGGATTCGCTATTGGTTGCGACTACGCCAAAACGCGATTAAACCGCGAATCCATTTGCCGTTCATCATCAACAATAGCGCTTCAAGACGTGCTAATGTCATGCGGCCACCCGAAAACATGAGGAGGCTACGCAGGGGCATTTCTTCGGCCATCGCACGAAACAGTATTCCAGTTGGAGACTCCGCATCGCTGACAAACTGTTCGGCCATGGCTTGTTTGATGCGTGCATGAAACATCCGCGCTAGCCATGAGTCTTTCATGTCGGTAATCGGCGTATTAAGTGAATATGTGCCTTTGCGCGGGGGCACAGTGTTCACTGGTTGCCCCATGACCACCGCAAATGCGCCAATACTGTAGTCACCTCGTTGCACATCAAAATAATCGTCAATCAAGCGCTGTTGCACGCTTGCACTCAATGACACTCCATTGACGTCGATGATTTTGGTCAAGCGAATGTCACGTGATGACGCGCCAATTTGCACTTCAAATTTACCACTTTCGACAAGCCAGTCAGCACTTTTGACATCATAAAACGCCCATGCACGCCGATTGAGTGTAAACGACAATTTGGTCGATTCACCCGGCTCGAGCCAAACCTTATGGAAGCCTTTCAGCTCATGGGTCGGACGAAACACGGTACTTTGGATGTCTCGTACATAGAGCTGCACGACCTCAGCACCAGCGCGGGAGCCCGTATTAGTGACGGTAAGTGAGACCATCAATGGCTCGTCCGCATGGATTGTTGTCGCACTGACGTCTAGATTGCTATAGGCAAATGTGGTATAGCTGAGACCATGACCAAACGGAAAACATACAGGAGTTTGCGCCGTATTGTAATAGCGATAGCCGACATAGATGCTCTCGCGATACTCAACACGATGGAGCGTACCTGGAAAATACGCACTTGCCGGGTTGTCTTGCCACGACACAGGAAATGTTTCGGCTAACTTACCACTCGGATTTACATCGCCAAACAATAGATCGGCAATGGCAAGGCCGCCTGCTTGTCCACCCAAGTATCCTTCGAGGATGGCTGGTACTTGCGTATGCCACGGCATTTCAACAGGCGCACCATTGCTAAGTACGACCACAACGCGTGCGTTGACTGCGCATACCGCTTCAAGCAAGGCGGTATGCGCATCGGGCAACCGCATATGTTCACGGTCAATGCCCTCCGTCTCGTAAATATCTGGGAGACCAATAAACAGCACCACTGTTTCGACGCTTTTGGCGATTTCAACAGCCTGCGCAATTAACGTTGCATCAGGCAGACGATCGCGCACACCGTATCCAGCTGCATAGGGCAGCTTTTTGCCGTTGTACCGCATGCGCATACCTGCATAGGCGGTATTCAGGCGCCACGGTGCCATCAACGAACTGCCGGCCCCTTGATAGCGCGGCTTTTTGGCAAATGCACCAATCACCCCAATCGACTGCCCAGGGACAAGGGGCAAGATGGCATCGTGGTTCTTGAGGAGCACTGCACCACTCGATGCAGCGGTACGCGCCAAAGCATGGTGAGCTTTGGGGTCATAACTTGTTGGGTCTTGTAGGGCGGGCAGTGACTTTTGAATCATCTGCAACATACGCTCAACGCTTTGATCGACCGTTGCCATGGCAAGCGTACCACGTGCAATAGCGGCCTTGATGACGTGATTATGCGCACCGTTGTTGCCGGGCATTTCGAGGTCATTCCCTGCTTCAAGTGCAGGCACACGCTGATAGACTCCACCCCAGTCCGAGACGACCACACCGCGATAGCCCCATTCTTTGCGCAGAATATCATTGAGCAAGCGTGCATTTTGGCTACATGGAACGCCATTCAGACCGTTGTACGCAGACATCACCGTCCACGGCTCTGACGCTTTGATGGCCGTCTCAAAACTCGCAAAGTAGATTTCACGGAGGGCGCGTTCATCAACAATCGTGTCAATCGTCATCCGTCGATACTCTTGATTATTTGCAGCAAAATGCTTAATCGACGTACCGACACCTTGTGATTGAACCCCCTGAATGAACGCTGCGGCCATTTGACTCGACAACAACGGATCCTCAGAAAAATACTCAAAATTGCGCCCACCAAGCGGAGAACGCTTGATATTGACGCCAGGACCTAAGACTACACTGACACGTTTGGCACGGGCTTCACGACCGATTGCAGCGCCGACCGTATTGATAAGCTCACGATCCCAACTACTTGCCAGTGCTGAGGCGGTAGGAAAACAGGTCGCAAGTTCGGTTTGATCGAGCGATATACCATCGCCTTCTTTTTGTTTGCGCACACCATGTGGTCCGTCAGTGATGTAGAGCGATGGAATACCAAGCCGCTCAATGGCAGGGGTCTGCCAAAAATTAAATCCAGATAGGAGGGTTATTTTTTCGTCAAGTGTCAGTTGTTGCATAATTGACGCAACATCAAAGGTCGTTGGTGGTTGCACAACACACTCCTTGTATCAACATCAACACATGCGTAGTGCTGAACGTATGCGATGGTATCGACGAAATAACACAAAAAATTGTGATACTTTAACTATTATAATGAGAATATTGTTTCAACGGAATCTATTTATGAATGCGTCATTACAATGATGCTGAGTCATGTGTGGGGCGTAGCCCTTGCAAAATCACTGCACACGTCATGTCGTACACGGTATGCGGTGCATACCCAAATTCACCAGCGAATGTCGGCATCGCAACTGCAAGGCGACGTTCGATGCCTGCGATAATCGTCATAATCGTCACGCCCATCAAATCAGCATCGATATCAGAACGAATAGAACCATCGCTCATCCCAGCGCGTAATGCTAATACAATTGGCTCATCACCTTGATGTAATCGATATTTAAAACGATTCATCCGCTCGGTTGAACCATCCTTGGCGTACAAAATATCAAACTGCGCAAAATACAACGCACGCTGCGGATAGGTATGAAAGAATTCGCACCACGCTTCAAGGATTTTGGCTACACGCGTCAACCCATTTGCGGTATGACGAATAAACTCATCGGGGACCATGGCAGTCATCAGTTCGCAGTAGTTTTCGAAGACGGCCCAAGCAATTTCTTGTTTATTTGGAAAGTACTTGTACAAAGTGGCACGCGTAACTTGTGCGGCTAAGGCAATATCAGCCATATTGACATCGTCAATCCCATGTCCCAAAAATAAGCGCTCGGCAGCTTCGAGAATGCTCTCGCGCTGGCGGTCACGGTGGAGTTGATAGACTTTACGCTCAGTGGCGACCATGCATGATTCCTTCAACAAGAGCGGTTACTGTTGTTGTGATACAGCACATATCGCTCGTGTTAGTAGATTTTAATTGATGCATTAGTTAATCGTTTAA
This sequence comes from uncultured Klebsiella sp., assembly GCA_964469045.1. Taxonomy (GTDB): domain Bacteria; phylum Chloroflexota; class Chloroflexia; order Chloroflexales; family Roseiflexaceae; genus UBA965. The sequence goes on along the minus strand of CAYXXK010000036.1, from coordinate 15,705 downwards.
CTGATGTTATACAAAGTATGGGCTATTGTCAATATGTCTACAACCACATAACTATTTCACTTTCGACAAAAATCATTTGATTACACGATGCATCACACCAATCAATATCATACATTGCCAGAATGCATGGCACATGCTAGGATATGCCGCAATCACAACAGGAGCAACTCATGCAGTCTCAAGCACGCAATCTCTCGCTACTCGTCCTCACGATTATTCTCGGATCCGTCCAAGCAATTATGCCGATGAGCATTGACTTGTATCTACCAGCCTTACCTACGATAGCCAACGAACTCAATGTAACGGCAGGGTCAGTACAATTCACAGTGGCGATTTTCATGATTGGTGTGGCACTTGGTCAAGTCGTCTATGGTCCGATCACCGACAAGTTCGGGCGCAAAAAACCGCTCTTGTTCGGCTTTGGCCTGTATGTGATTGGCGCAATAATCTGCGCTAGTGCCCCTACTATTACATGGCTAGTAGTTGGTCGCTTCATTCAGGCTCTTGGTGCCTCTGCGGGAGCCGTTATTAGCAGTGCTATCGCCCGCGACCTATGGAGTGGCAAAATGCTCGCTGACCGGCTCAGTCTACTTGTCCTGGTATTGGGCGTCGCACCGATTTTGGCACCATCGCTTGGCGGTGTCATTTTGGGGCAGTGGGATTGGCACGGGTTGTTCTGGTTTTTGGTGTTGTACGGCGTAGTGGTGGCGAGCGCAGTCACATTTCTGCCCGAAACCTCGTCAGCAACCGAACGCAGTGACGTCCGCCTAGCTGATGCGGGTCACACCTATTTGGCCATCATGCGTAACGTACCATTCATGCTCTACGTCTTGACCGGAGCATGCGCTATTGGCATGCTCCTGACCTATATCACCAGCTCGTCATTTATCTACATCGAGATGCTCGGCACGTCACCAAGTACGTTCGGCATGATTTTTGGCATAAATGCGATTGGGTTCGTAGGAGCGGCGCAACTCAACCGAATTCTACTTCGTCGCTTTCGCCTTGAGCAAATGGCCCATATCGCCCTCGCTGTGGCCATCGTGGTCGGCGCCGCATTGGCAGTCCTCGAGCAATCTGGATTCGCAAGCGTCACCACCGTCACAATGTTGTTTAGTTTGCTCGGGATGTGTGTGGGGTTTTCGATGCCGAACATCGCAGCCCTCGCATTTGGGCATATCAAAGAGCGCATGGGCAGTGCATCTGCCTTACAAGGGACCACCCAATCAGTGGTGGGTGGCATCGCAGGCACGCTGGTGGGGTTATTGAGTAACGGCTCAATCATCCCCACCGCTCTGATTATCGGTGGATTTGCCAGCGTGGCATCGGTGTTGTTGGTCATCGCACAATGGACTGCAGCCCAACAACCACCCGTGCGAACTGGTCATTAAATTGCACTAACAATAGCAAGAGC
>CAYXXK010000036.1:0-14281 GCA_964469045.1 uncultured Klebsiella sp. | reverse complement strand
TGGGTTGTAACTTATACGCGCTCGCGAGATAGACTCGGCGTATCTGCCTGTGTGTCGTCTTTGCGAAGCAATAACTGGATAATCAACACGTGTGTCACGATAAATGCCGGCACCGCAAATGTCGGAATCAACCAGGCCACCCCAAGTGCATAGTGGGCAGCAAGATCGACGTGTACCCCGAGGGCAAAGGCATTCGCAAAATCGAGTAGCCCCACCACACTAAACACCCAGACGATGACACGCGCACCGGACCCGTCGTTTTCGCGTGCAAACATACCTCACCCCGCCAATACTACACTGAGCAAATCTCCATATGCACCCTGCTCAGCAAATGGCTGAGGAAGATCAGTACCAACCACGCCCGGAACAAGAAAAATCAAGCCAACTGTACGCAACGTGTGAAAAAGCAGTAGTGGAATTAATGCGTCTTTACTCCGTAGTCGAGTAAGGGATGGCATTATCCACCAACAGGCACACATGCCATATGTAAGCAAGCTCATAACAATCTGCAGGCCAAAAATCAACGTAGGATTCATGCGTTGTCCATTCTATAGCGCTTGTCGCTATGACGCCTTGTGCTCACGTTGTGACACCAATCTAATACTAATCAAGCTCACACTGAACCCACCAGCAACCATCAACAAAAATATCGGTGTATAGGTGTTGGCAATCTCAGACGCACTACTCAGCACTCCCACCGTTATTGCCACGCCCAACACGCTCGCAAATTGCCGTAATGCCTGAGTTACACCACTGCCAGCCCCGAGTTGTGAGGGTGTCAGATTTTGCACGGCCGCACTACTTAGTAACGGCACAATTAGTGCCACACCCAAACCAGTTAACAGCATCGCTGGCAACCACACGGTCACAAATGCAGGTGTGGAACCAACAGTAAAAATAAGCAGCGCAGCGCCAGCCGCATAGAGAAGTCCGCCTGGAATGAGGAGCGTTCGATGTCCCCAACGAGTCGCAAGTCGCCCAGATAATGGCGCACCAAACACCACCATTAATGGCCCAGGAGTAATAGCAAGACCTGCCTGGAGCAAATCATACCCCCACACACGCGTTAAAAACTGCACTGAACCAAAGAACATGGCAGTAAATGCCACACCAAATAGAACGTTCGCAAGATTCGCACGACGAAATGCGGTATCCGCAAACAGTTTTATGTCAATGACTGGTACATTGACACGCCGATTGCGGTCTCCCAAAATACCCAGCGTTATTGCACCACTGAGGATCACACCAATCGTCGCAATGCTCCCCCATCCCCACACTGGACCTTCAATGAGTCCCACCGTGAGTAATCCTAATCCAAGACAAAGCAACCCAATACCCGGAACATCAGGCCAATCGTGCGTAGTGGTATCACCAGACTCAGTTAACACACGACTACCGATGCCAACTGCAATCAGCCCAATTGGCAGATTCACAAAAAATATACCTGACCATCCAAACAACTGGACGATCCACGCCCCTAGCGGTGGACCAGTTACCACTGCAAGTGCACCGACTACACCCGATAAGGCAACGGCAAGTGTGCGCTGTGGAACAGGAAACGCCACCAATACTAATGCAAGTGCAGCCGGTGAAAGGAAAGCCCCGCCAACTGCCTGCAACGCACGCATCCCGATCAACCATGCTGGTGTGCTAGCAAGACCACACAGTACTGATGCAACCGTGAAAATCACTGCCCCAAGGATAAACATTCGTTTACGCCCAAGCAAATCAGCGAGCCTACCTGCTGGTACTAATAACGCACCATACACAATCGTGTAGCCGTTCAACACCCACGAAAGCTCAGCGGTTGACACACCAGCAAAACTTTGTTGTATCGCAGGGAATGCAATCAACAACACCAGACTATCAAGCATGACCGCAAATACAGCCATACTTGTCACTGCCAATACAACCCATGGGGAGCGATCTTGCGCGACTATCGTCACAAATTCATCCTTTCCATCACATCGATAACACACTATTTCAAAAAAGACCGAACGGTCTTTTTTGAAAGCAAAAAAAATCGTCACATCATGGTTGACGCACTGACACACTGATATGGTGGCACAGATAGTCATATGCATGATCAAGTGGCGCCGTATCATTCAACAGTTTAGCGAGCATAATTGCGCCTTCCATGGTTGCAATCATCATGAGCGCTAAGCGGTCGCCATCGACATCGACTTGTATTTCGCTACGTGCAATGCCACGTGCAACGGTGCTGCGAATCAACTCACGCCACTCATCAACAACCGCGGCGGCACGCTCGGCTAATACTGGATTGGTATCATCATTCTCGATGGCGGCGTTGAGAATCGGGCACCCACCGGCTAACGGCGGATTCTGTCCATAACTTCGAAATACCGTTAGAAAGGCAATAAGGATATCAACTGTATGCGTAGTATTGGCCATACCACGTTGAAAACGCTGGTGTACCTGCTGCGCTGCATAGTCGAACGCCGCATACGCAAGTGCATCTTTGCTTTCAAAGTGCCGGTATATTCCACCTTTCTCGAGCCCAGTGATACGCATAATATCGCTAATCGAGGTACCTGCATATCCCGCGATATTAAATGCAACCGCAGCTTTGGCCACAATTCGCTCACGCGTTTCGTCACCCTTGCCCATCTATTCTCCCTCGAAAAAAAATAGAGACCGTTTGGTCTTTTTATAGTAGTGGCAACAGGATATATTGTCAAGACAGCGAATACCAGCATCGATTCGCACAAAGCTACACATACTGCCACCAATGAGCTCTGGTGATAGATGCCACATGCACATGATGCATACAGAGGGGGAGCATGATGCAAAAGAAAGCGCAGGCGCAAAAACGCATAAAAGCAGCGCGACATACACATCAATGATGTGCTTTCAATGGCAAGAGCGCGTGGGAGTCGAACCCACCAACGAGGCTCGTCACCCCGTTCACTCGTTTTGAAGACGAGGACAGCCACCGGACCACATGCGCTCTCACCATTCATTGTACACGATTGTGTCGCTACATACTTATAGCGGATGTGCCCGTACGATTAACCGGTTGTAGCGGAAGCCGTCGACCACGAACGGTGCATCGTAAGTATCGGGCACAGCCTCACAAATCTCGAAACGCGCCACTCGTGTAGCGAATTCGGCCATCAGCGTACGCGCCAACAAACGCGCATGCGCGTTGCCCAGACAGCTATGTGGCCCACTGCCGAAGGCGAGGTGCGGGTTGGGCTTGCGGTCGACGATGAAGGTATCGGGATTTGGGAACACGTCGGGATCTCGATTGGCACGCGCATAACAGACAGCGATGCGCTGCCCAGGCGCCACGTCCACGCCATCCACTGTACCGCCATGTGGACAGACACGAGTCAAAATACCCAACGGCGAAATAAAGCGGAACAACTCCTCGGCGGCCGAGGGGATTAACCCGGGATTGCGCCGAATGGCGTCGTGCGTCTCGGGTGACACCGCAAACAGTGCCACAATGCCGGTCAACATGTTGATAACCGTATCACGGCCGCCGGCAAAGGTGATATGCGCAAAACCGAGGCGTTCGTCGCGCGTGAGCGGTCGCCCCTCGTACGTAGCCCGCTTCAGCACCCCAAAGATGGAATCTACCTCTTCGTGGTCGGCCTTGTCTGTCTGACGCTCAAGATAGTCGACGAGCGCATCAGCGCTGCCCGAGCTAAACACATCCTTGCCGAAGTTCATCCAGATATCCGCCTCGGATTCAGGCATTTCGAGCATGACAGAGAGCGCTTTGTTTTGCAGTGGCAACGAAAATTCGTCAACCACCGATACCTGTGGAGCAGTGAGCATCACATCGACGCGCCGACGGATAAGCGCTTGGATGCGCGCTACATACTCCGGCTGCAGTGCACGTTTGTAGAACGGCTCAATCAGTGCCCGGTAAGCGGTATGCGTCGGTGGATCAAACTCGAACGGATACTGCCGGAAGGTGCGGGTTTTGTCTTGAGGCGTCAACACAAGAAATCCATGTGAATCAGAGCTAAACGTACGCCAATCGTTGAGTGCGCCGCGCAAGGCGCGAAAGCCGCGCACAAATACCACATCTTCGTCGCCTGCAGGGTCGGGGCGGCGTACCGTAATCGTCGAGACATCATACATAGTCGGCTCCTGGAATCGTTACAACGAGTCCGTCCAAATCAGGCGCTAGCGCAATTTGACAACTCAAGCGACTTAATGGCGAAAACGATGGTTCGTACTCGAGCATGGTTATCTCGTCTGTCGATGCCCGGCCAATCCGCTCAATCCACTCCTCGGGTACATGGACATGACATGTGCCGCAGGCCACAAACCCACCGCATTGGCCCTCAATCCCACGTACGCCGAGTTCGACAGCGAGTTCCATCAGCGACGACACATCGGCGCTCCCCGATACGACGGTGCCATCACGTTGCACAAAGCCAATCGTGGGTGTTTTTTGAGGTGTATCTGGCATATTTCTCCTGTTTGTTTTGTGTCAAAATCACGCCTTTGTGTATCAGCACAAAGTAATGAGTATAGACAGATAATTTTTGCGACTGCGGATTATTCCTTATATTAATAGGACATATGGAGTATCATGTGCTCAAAGATAACGAATATCTACACCACTGTCATGGTAAAATGTTGTGTATCTTTTGTATAAACCGCTGATTTATAGTTGATATCTGGAGTTGTTTTTAGCGAAAGCAGAGGCGCGGTGTTCCCTGCACCACTTGTTCCCTATATCCGCATGGCGGACTATGCTGTACGCACGCCGTGGCAGACGGGTGAACGGCGTTTGCTCGATTACTTGTTAATTTATGTGCAAGAGGGTGAGTGTACGGTTACCTTAGAAGGTGTGGCGTATGATGTGCCCCCAGGATCGGTGTGTCTGATACAACCCAACGAGCTCCATACGTTGCATGGGCGAAGCAACACGATTACGCCGTTTGCGCATTTCGATATTTTTTATCATGCGCAGCGCCACGAAAGCTTCGTGACGCGCGCATTTATGACGGATATGACTGCATATCGTGACTACATGCAGCCGCGACTCAATGACATCGAGGGGATAGCGATTCCGCCGGTCTTTGTGCCAGCAGATGTCAACGGATTCCGCGAGACGATGATCAAGATGATTGGCTCGTGGCAGCAGCGCGACGTGTTGCGCCAACTGATGAGTCAGCACTATGCGATGGAGTTGGTGTTAGCGCTTTTGGGGCAATTCAGCACCTTAGCCACACCGCGGATTAGTCAGCCCGAATCACTCAACTGGATTACCGCCTACTGCGCGTTCCATTTGGCTGAGTCGATCCGCGTGGCCGATTTGGCGGCACGCGCGCATCTGTCGCCATCGCACTTCAGCGCGCTCTTTCGCCAACGATTCGGCATGTCGCCCCATCAATACCTCATCCATCTGCGCATCCAGCGCGCCCAAGAGTTGTTGCGCACCACACCGCATGCACTCGAATATATCGCTGAGCAATGTGGCTTTGCGGACGTGCACCACTTGGCCAAGACGTTCAAGCGAGTGAACGGAATTTCGCCGGGCACCTATCGAAGCCTCAACCAGCGAATCACACCAGATTAGCGCACCTGCGTCATGACGCCGGCGATGGTGGTCGCAGCGATGGCCTGCAATCGGTTATACCAACGGTCAATGCCGGTATTGAGGTGGGTATTGGTCAGTGCCACTACAATCAGATCTTGGGTTGGATCGGCCATAACTTGGCAGCCACTTGCGCCGTGATGACCGAAAGTTTCAAACGACAATAATTCAGAGAACAGCGCCGGTGTGCGGGTTGTTTGCAAAGCCCATCCAAGCCCCCACGCATGCTGTGGCTGTGCGCCTAATCCCGAGATAATCGGGTAGCTGCCGGGCACGCCAGCGGTTTGGTCACGCGTCATCGCTCGCACGGTCGGCTCGCTGAGCACACGCGGGCCACCCGGCATGAAATGCCAGGCAAAGCGGGCCAGATCGCGCGCACTGGCACTCACCCCAAAGGCTGGATGCGCCAGCGTGCGGGCGTAATCGGAGTTGTACATGGCACCTGACGTACCCTCGGCGAGCACACCGCGCACATAGGCGATCTGGGCAGGATTAGGAGCTCGTGAAGCAGGGAAGAATGTCTGCGTCAGTCCCATCGGTGCCAATACCAACTGGTGCATCAAATCGGCAAACGACGTACCTGTGAGGCGTTCGGCCATGGTAGCCAGCAACAGCCAATGGTAATCGCTATAGCTCAACTGCGTGCCTGGGGTAAACAACAGCGGCGATGTCAGGGCCTCAGCATACATGTCAGCGAGTGATGTATGGGTGCGCAGGCGTTCGGCCATTTGGGGTGACTCGTAGATCATGCCCGCAGTGTGGGTGAGCAGGTGGCGCACGCGAATCTCGTCACGCAGGTCGCCTTGGAGCTCTGGTAACACGCTGTTAGCGCGCGTATTAAGCGTCAGTACGCCGTGTTCAACTAGGCGCATGATGGTTGCTGCTGAGTACACCTTGGAGATGGATGCAAGTGGCCACACGCTCTCTGCATGGGCTGGCGTTGTGGGATTCGCCTGGCCGGAATAATACTCGAGCACACGCTCGCCTTTATACATCACAACAATCGCAGCCCCCGCAAATTCGTCGTGATCGATAAACGTTCGAAGCACGGACGTAAGGGTATCAGGCACCTGCATAACCATGGAATCCTCCAGCCAACAACAGCAACGACCGACGTACGTTGCGCAACGATTGTACCATGGGCACTATTCAATCACCACGCTTACATTTCACACCAAAAAAGAGTATGCTACTCTCACCCATAGGTTAGGAGTAATCAACGATGTTTACCCTTTCTTCGTTACCTGTTGGCACAACGTTCTATCAAGATATTGCCTACACAACGAGTAATCACGAACGCCATACCCTTGACCTCTACATCCCAGCGACGCCCGGCCCCTACCCGCTCATCATCTGGATTCACGGCGGCGCCTTTTGGATGGGGAGCAAGACTGATCGCGTACCGCTCGCCATGCTCAATCGTGGCTATGCGATTGCGGCAATCAACTATCGCCTCAGTCACCATGCTATCTTTCCTGCCCAAATCGAGGATTGCAAGGCGGCTGTGCGCTGGTTGCGGGCGCATGCAGGAACCTACAACTTCGATAACACGCAGGTGGTAGCCTGGGGGGAGTCTGCCGGCGGGCATCTTGCGGCCATGTTGGGTACTTGTGGGCATATCCGCGATTGGGATGTAGGTGCATATCTCGACCAATCGAGTCGTGTGCAGGCAGTGGTTGATTTTTATGGGCCGACGGATTTTTTGCAGATGGATCGCCAACGTATCCCTCACGGGGTGACACATGACGATGCAGACTCGCCAGAATCATGCCTTATCGGTGGACCAATTCAACTGCATGCAGATGCCACACAACTCGCCAATCCCATCACGCATATCAACGAGTGTACAGCGCCGTTTTTGATTATTCATGGCGATGCAGATCCACTCGTGCCGCATGGGCAAAGTCAGTTACTCGTCGAGGCACTCCAGCGCCAAGCAATTTCTGCTACGCTTCATACGATTGAAGGGGGTGGACACGGCGGATTCAACACTCCCTCAATTCCATTACTGGTAGATGCTTTTTTACAACGGACATTTTCTCGCTCACCTCATCATCACTAGTCGATACGGAGTCTACATCATGGAGTACACCACCAATCAATACGAGGGTATGATTGCCGAGACTATCAGCTACCCGGGCCACAACGGTGACACCATCTATGCCTATGTGGCGCGCCCACTCGGACCTGGCCCACACCCTACTATCGTCGTCATTCACCACATGCCCGGCTGGGACGAGTGGTACCGCGAGGTGACTCGCAAATTCGCCCATCACGGCTACATCGCCATCTCACCCAATTTGTACCAACGCGCCGGCCACGGCACGCCCGAGGATGTCGCCGCCAAAGTGCGCGCCGGCGGTGGCGTGCCCGATGATCAGGTGGTTGGTGATGTGCGTGGGGCCATGGCGTGGGTGACGGCGCAGCCATACGCAAGTGGCAAGGTGGCCGTCTTCGGCACTTGCTCGGGCGCCCGCCACGCCTATCTATCAGCGTGTCGCATCGAGGGATTTAGTGCTGTTATCGACTGTTGGGGCGGGCGCATCGTGATGGATGCGAGCCAACTCACACCCAATCAACCCGTGGCGCCGGTCGATTACACCGCCCAACTCAACTGCCCGGTACTCGGCATTTATGGGAACGACGACCAGAGTCCGTCACCTGAGGCGGTGAATCAGCTTGAAGCAGCGCTTAAAGGGCACGGCAAGACGTACGAGTTCCATCGATACGACGACGCCGGCCACGGATTTTTTTATTATGACCGGCCGAACTATCGGCAAGCCCAAACCGTCGATGGCTGGAAGAAGATTTGGGCGTTTTTGGCCAAAACCACCTGCTAAGGAGTCACACCATGTGCACTATGATTGCCACCCAAATATCAATTAACGGCAGCGGCAAAGGGCGTGAGGGTTGGTTTACCCTCAAAGAGGCCAACGTGTCGTACGACCATCCGTTTGAGGCGCCGTTTGAGCACGCCCTCAACCTCGACTTCGTCAATGAGTCACTGGGCACCGGCGCGCGCGTCGCGGTTGAGCTTGATGTGGCCTCGGCCAAAGCGCTCGTCGAGACGATCATGGCAGTGCTCGCCAAAGCCGAGGCCGGCGGGTACGTCAACGAATAACGACGATTGCTACATGCGCCCGACCAGCGCAAAGAGTCTGCGCTGGATGTCAGCGACGTCACCGACATTCACCACGGTCAAAAGCACTTCGTCGATGCCACTCGCAAAAAACTGAGCCAGCCGGTCGCGAATCGCTGATTCATCGCCGTGAATCACCAGCGCCTGGGCAAGGGGCGAATCAACAACACCATCATGCACGGCGTATCCCGCTGCCGTAAACATGTTGGCGTAGAACGGCAAGCGTGCGTAGCCGCTGACGGTATCGCGGGTGGCAGCAATCACCGCATCGGCATCGGGGTGGAGTGAGACCCAGGCATGCGCAACGAGCGGTGGGCGTGGTCGATTGGCAGCCTGAGCGCCTGCAACAAGTGCGGGAAGCGCCGTGTGTTGCAAAAACGACAGTGGCGTGTTCCACGAAATCGCACCATCTGAAATCATGCCGGCTTGATGGTACGCCGACTCGCCGAGCGTCGCCACCAAGATGGGAATGTGGGGCGCATGTGGCCAGCTGGCACGTGCGGTAAACCACTCGTCATGCCAATCAACGCTCCCCTGATGTGATGCCTGATGCAGTACGGACACGTACGATTTGAGATGACTGAGAGGACTAGGCATCGGGTTGCCATAGGTGCGTTCGATGATAGGGCGATGACTTGTCCCCACCCCGAGGCGCAGGCGCCCAGGACTTAGTGCATCGACGGTATATGCTTGTTGCATGAGTGCCAAGGGATGGCGCGGATAGGTCGGTACAATCGACGTACCGAGGCAAATCGATTGTGTCTGTAGCATGGCCGCCGCATAGACAGTCAAGGCATCGAGTGAAGTTGGCCCTTGGGTCATCCAGATTTGCCGGACACCGACCTGTTCGGCATAGGTGATTGTGTGCACAAGCTGATTCACGTCTGCGCCACCAATCGAAAACCCGATTCGTTGACTGAAATCCATGGGGCCCTTCTTTCATTGCAAAACGCACAAACAATACTATCTGATACCACAAAAAACGAGTATTATTGCTAATATGCACCGATAACATCGTAGCCGAATGGTGAAGCACATGCAGACGCGTTGGAGCAAGGCAACCAAATATATCGTCGGTATTGCAGTCGTAGCACTCGCTATTTATGTCATTTATCTGAGTAGTTCGGTCATTCCGTTACTAATTGTGGCCGGACTGATGGCAGTCATTGTGCGGCCACCGATTAGTTGGCTCCATCATCGACTCCATCTACCGCTCGGTTTAGCGGTCGGGTTGGTACATCTTTTGCTCATCGTCATTGTCCCCGTCATTATCGCACTCCTCGTGCCTGCCGCCGCCGATGCGGTACGCTATATCTTTGACCTCGATTACAACAGCATTATCCAGCGCATCACCACGTGGTCGTTAGCAACGCTGACGGCCATCAAAGACATGCCTATGCCGAGCAGTGACATTGATCGCATGGTTGACCGAAGTGTAGACGACATCATTTTAGGATTGCAAAGCTCTGCATCATCATTTACGGTCCCACCGGTCGGTATGATTATTCAATCGCTGACCTCGGCACTCAGCACCACATTTGGGGCAGCCACCGGACTGATTGGCGACGTGTTTTCGACGATTATTTTGATTATCTTTATCGTGTTAGCATCCATTTACTTTAGCTTGAGTGCCCACACCTACCGTCATAAATTCATCGAGGCGGTGCCGCCTGCCTACCAAAGCGAAATGGGGATATTGCTCGACCGGATTGGTATCACGTGGAATTCGTTCTTTCGCGGGCAACTCACCCTCATGATTATTATCGGTGTCATGAGTTGGATTGGCTTGACGATTTTGGGCGTACCAGGGGCGGTCGGTCTGGCCATCGTCGCCGGAGTGCTCGAAATCATCCCTAACTTAGGCCCTGTGATTGCCACTATCCCGGCCGTAATCGTGGCGTTCGTGCAAGGATCCACCTACCTGCCAATTAGTTCGGCGTGGCTAGCCATGTTAGTGGCAATTTATTATTTGTTGGTGCAACAACTCGAAAACAGCGTCATCGTGCCTCGTGTGCTTGGTGATGCAGTTGGACTGCCACCGCTGGTGGTGATGACGGGCGTACTCGTCGGCACGATTGTGGCCGGTATTTTGGGGGCACTCTTAGCCACACCAGTGATTGCCACAGCATATGAAATTTTGCGGTATGTCTATGCAAAAATGATGGACCAAGAGCCATTCCAGACGCCACCGAACCCGCAATCTGGTGGGGTATCGGTGAGACCAATCGCACAACACATCAGGGGATCGGTGGCACGCATGCGTCAACGGGTTCGTCGCCGTAAACCAAACTTACAATGACATATCTGAGAACGAATCAACCAGATAATCAGCTCTAATTCGGCTTTGGCGAACCAATTCTGCATTGAGGCCATCACTTTGGGCGATGCGTTGCTCAGCCTGGGCGCGACTAAAGTTCCATGCCCGCACATCCCGCAGCGTAAAGGGCTCGATGGACACATCAAACGGCGTATTGAGATACCATACCTCATCAAAAATGGGTTGCGCATCTTGCCAACCGTCTTGGTCATGCAACAGATACAAGCCCTCGACGAGCACCAACTGCACTGCAGAATTGACCGTGATCGCATCCTCGATAGGGTCGCCAAGCTCGTGCGCAAAGTCGGGCCAGTGCACCACCACATCGGCCTGACGCAGGTAATTGAGGCGCGCCACAAACCCAGCCGCATCAAACGTCCACGGGGCACCGCGGCGCGCAAAGGCCAAATCTGGATCAGGCATCTGGCGCAACTGGGCTTTGCTTAAGTGAAACCCGTCCATACCCAGCGCTACCGCGGTATTGTCGCCGTGCGTGCGATTCAACCGCTGGGCCAGTTGTTGGACCAAGGTGCTTTTGCCGCTCCCTGGTGGACCGGCGATGCCAACGATGACCCGACCCGGGCGGTGGGGCATCAAGGTATTCAAATGATTCACCGGATCATCAATCGTTAATTGCATATGGGGTTCCTTATCCGCCGCATGACCGACCCATCCGCCGCATGATTCGCCGCATGACCATGCGGCGCTACCATCACACATCCCGCCGCATGACCGACCCATCCATCCGCCGCATGATTCGCCGCATGACCGACCCATTTATCCGCCGCATGATTCGCCGCATGACCATGCGGCGCTACCATCACACATCCCGCCGCATGACCGACCCATCCATCCGCCGCATGATTCGCCGCATGACCATGCGGCGCTACCATCATCCACCCATCCGACCATTTCATCAAATCACCGGGTTTGACACCATTAATTCACGCACGCGTGGGATAACCTTGGTGCCGATTAATTCGATGGCGCGCAATAATTGCTCGTGCGTCAGCCCGGCATTATCCATTTGGAAGGTAAAGCGGTCGATACCGCCCAACGCCTTGCTATGGCGCACAATCTTGGTAGCCACTTGCTCGGCATCGCCGACCAACAAGGCACCGAGGTGGCCGTTTTGGGCATCAAAGCGGCCACGACTGACTGGCGGCCAGCCGCGCTCTTTGCCGATACGCGTAAATGTCTCGGCGTAGCCCGGGTAGTAATCGTTGACGGCCTTTTCGGCATCATCGGCCACATATCCCAACGAATGCAGGCCGACCTTGAGTCGTTCGGGTGCATGCCCAGCCTGGGCTCCGGCCTGCCGGTACAAATCGATCAGCGGCCTGAATCGATGCGTCTCGCCGCCAATGACCGCCACCATCAACGGCAATCCGAGCGTACCCGCCCGCACAAATGACGCCGGCGTACCGCCCACACCCAACCAAATCGGCAAGTTCTCTTGCAACGGGCGCGGATAGATGGCCTGTTGGTGCAAGGCCGGGCGGAACTGCCCCGACCACGTAATAACATCGTTGTCGCGAATTTTGAGCAAGAGGTCGAGCTTTTCGGCAAAGAGCGCATCATACTGGTCCAAATCAAGCCCAAACAACGGATACGCCTCGATGAACGATCCACGGCCGGCCACAATCTCGGCACGCCCGGCCGAAATCAAATCGAGCGTGGCGAAGCTTTGAAAGATGCGCACCGGATCAGCTGCGCTCACCACCGTGACTGCACTGGCGAGTCGAATGCGTTTGGTGCGGGCGGCTGCCGCCGCCAAAATCACTGACGGCGCCGAATCCAAGAACTCCTTGCGGTAGTGCTCGCCGATGCCGAAGACGTCGAGCCCCATCTCGTCAGCGTACTGCATGCGATCGAGCAGTTCGTGGAGCGACTGCATACTGTCGCGCGCCGAATACTGGTCTTGGTGGACACGCGCCGCCGCAAAACTATCAATCCCGATTTCCATGATGCATCCTTTGTCCACACAACGTGGTAGAGTAGAGGCGTATTCGATTACCATCTACTCTACCACCAAATCCCCAAAGGAGAAGACACATGGCAGTCCCATCGATTCGTCTCAACAACGGTCAGCTCATGCCCCAAGTCGGCCTAGGCACCTGGCCGCTCAAGCATCACGATGCCGCACCCGTGATTGTCACCGCCATTGAGGCCGGCTATCGCCACATCGATACCGCCTACCGCTACGAAAACCACATCGGCGTCGGCCAAGGTGTGCGTGACAGTGGCATCGCCCGCGAGGAGTTATTCATTACCACCAAGCTCGACGGCGAGTTCCAAGGTGGCGACAAAGCCATTGCCGGTCTCGATGCCTCGCTGCGTGAGTTGCAAATGGATTATGTCGACTTATTACTCATTCACTGGCCACTCCCACAGCGTGGCGACTACATCTCAACCTGGAAGACGTTTGAGCACCTGCTTGCGTCAGGCAAGACGCGTTCAATCGGCGTCTCGAACTTTAAGCCGGCACACCTCGAGCATCTGTTTGCAGAGACCAGCGTGCGCCCAGTCTGCAACCAGATTCAGCTCAACCCACGCATCACACGCCCCGAGCACGTCGAGTTCGGTCGTGCCCACCAGATTGTGACCGTGGCCTGGAGCCCAATTGGCCAAGGCAGCGACCTGCTCCAAGACCCAACGCTGACCGCCATTGCGACCAAGTACAACAAGACGACAGCACAAGTGATTTTGCGCTGGAACATCGAACTCGGCATTGTGACCATCCCTAAATCAGCCAATCCGACGCGCATCGCCCAAAACATCGACATCTTCGACTTTGCCTTGACGGCCGACGACGTGGCCGCCATAACTGCGCTTGATACTGGCGCCGAAAAGCGGGTCGACTCGGATGTCCAAGGGCACTAATCCATACAGATAACCCCCACGACATGTGTCATCTGCATGTCGTGGGGCAATCATATCCTCGCACTCAAAGGAGCATCACAATGGCGTACGGCTACCACGGTGCAGTGTTGCACGTCGATTTGAGCACTCGTACCACACGCGTAGAGCATCCGGACGACAATTTTTATCGGATCTACGCCGGTGGAGCGCTGATGGGCACCTACTACTTGCTCAAACACACGCGCGCCCAGATTGATCCATTCAGCCCAGAGAACCTGCTCATCTTCAACAATAGCGTGGTCTCAGGATACCCGGCCGCCGGACTGGTGCGCTACATCGTCACCACCAAATCACCGCTGACCAACGGCATCGGCGAGACGCG
>CAYXXK010000035.1:0-30110 GCA_964469045.1 uncultured Klebsiella sp. | reverse complement strand
GTAGCGGCGAAGGAGAACAACGTCATGAGCCTTGGTGTACCCGAGCTAATTATTATTTTGGTCATCATCATCCTACTGTTCGGCGCTAGCCGCATCACCGGTATTGCTTCAGCGTTGGGCGGGAGCATCAGCGCGTTCCGCAAGGCTGTCAAGGATGAGGACGGCAAGGACAAGGACGAGAACAAGTCCGCATAGTTGGATGAAGTGCCGAGCCTCTCATTGATTGCCTCGGCTCGGTGCCTTAATGCCAGCGCCGCATGCGCTGGCATTTTTATCAGATGATGGATGGTATGACCGAAGATTATTTTGATCAGGCGACTATTTTTTTGCAGGCAGGGACGGGTGGCGACGGTATGGCCACCATGCGCCGCGAGAAGTTTGTACCCCGTGGTGGCCCAGATGGTGGCGACGGTGGACGTGGCGGACATATTTATTTAGTGGCGGATCCGAGTCTCAACACCCTGTTGCAGTTCCGTCAGAAAGATCGCTTTCAGGCAGAGCCCGGCAGTAACGGTGGCACGGCGCGTCGCCATGGCCGTGATGGTCACGATGTGGTTATTAAGGTGCCACTTGGTACGCAAGCCAAGGCGACGATTGAGGGCAAGACGTATACGGTCGACTTGGTGGCTGCTGGGCAGAAGTTGCTTGCCGCCCGTGGTGGCAAGGGTGGCTTAGGCAACCTGCATTTCACCACGTCAACCAACCAAGCGCCACGTATTGCTGAGCTCGGTGAACCAGGCCAAAAGGTTGAGCTTCAGCTGGAGTTGAAACTGCTGGCAGATGTTGGTCTGGTTGGCTTTCCGAATGCGGGCAAATCGTCGTTGATTGCGGCGATTAGTGCAGCTCGCCCCAAAATTGCAAATTATCCGTTTACCACCTTGCAACCCAATTTGGGCGTGGTGGCATATGGTGATGATACATTTGTGGTTGCGGATATCCCAGGTTTGGTTGAGGGTGCGCATCGTGGTGTTGGTTTGGGGCATAGCTTTTTGCGTCATATCGAACGCACCAGGGTGTTGGTGCATGTGGTCGACTTGGCGGCCATCGACGAGCGTGATCCGTGGCAAGATTATCAGCGTATCAACGAAGAATTGATTCATTATCGACCTGAGTTGGCTGAGCGCCCACAAATTATCGCCCTTAACAAAATCGACATCCCCGATGCACAAGTCTATCTTGACGAGTATCTGCCCAAGTTCAAAGCCGAAGGGCGCCCGGTGTTTGTCGTATCGGCGGCAGCACGTACCGGTCTTGAACCACTTATTCGCCAAGTAGTTGCATTGCTTGCAACACAACCCTCGATGGTCGATCGTACGCGTCGTGACGAGGTGATTGAGTGGCCGTTGCCGGATGCCGATGAACACCGCTTTACGGTTACGCCGGAGGGTAATGGCTTTCGAGTGCGCGGACGCCGTATTGAGCGGTTGGTTTCGATGACGAACTTTGCCCAATCTGAATCATTGGCTCGTCTACAACGTGTGCTTGAGGCCACTGGGATTTCGGCTGAGCTGTTGAAGCACGGTATAGAAATCGGTCAGACGGTCTATATTGAGAAGGCATCTCTCACGTGGACAGAAGATTATGTGCCATAATAATGGCACATCTCCCGGTATTGAAGGCTCAGGAGCTTCGAGGTGACTGCACCCTCCCCGATACGTACAGTGCAACGCCGTTGGTACACCGATGCATCGTGGTACGGCCTGTTTGCGCTTGATAGTCTCGTGATTTTGACGAGTGTGGCGCTGGCATATGCCTTGCGTTATTTGGTGGTGTGGCCGGGCTTTGTCGGAGCACTAGTGCGTGAGGTGCCGAGTGAGTTCTATGTCACATGGAACGCATTTATACCGATTGGTGTATTGCTCGCATTGTTAATTCAGGTTCAGTTCGGTATTCGGGGCATGTATCGGTTGCCTGCGAATGCCGGACTGACTGCGCATTTGCGCATTGTCTTCAATAGTACAACGGCAGCTGCAGCATTGTTGGTTGTGGTTGTTTTTTTGTATCGGCCACTCTACTACTCACGATTAGTCATTGCCTTTGCATTTGTATTGGTCGTGTTGCTCCTTAGCCTAGTCAGAATTGTACTTGTGCTCGTGCGTCGTGTGCGCTGGTCGCGTGGCATTGGCCGTGAACGGTATTTGGTCGTTGGCGGCGGTGACGTGAGTCGTGCGGTGATGACGGGCATTGTAGCACGACCGCATCTCGGGTATGCGTTGGTGGGCTATCTCGCCGATCGTAATCCCGCTGATTGTGATCAGAACGGCGCACAGCCACTGCACTTTCATTACTTGGGGAATATTGTTGATCTCAAAGCGGTGCTACGCGAACACATGATTGATCATGTGATTATTGCGTTACCAATTGGTGAGCATCACCGCTTGCCAGGCATTGTCGACGTGTGTCGCACCTATGGCGTTGACTTCCGCATGGTGCCAGATTTACTCGAGTTGAGCTTTGATCGTGTTGATATTGCTGAGTTTGATGGCTTACCCTTGATTGGCCTGCGCGAGGTATCGATTCAAGGATTCAATCTCATCATCAAACGCATGATGGATATCTTTGTAACACTGCTTGTTGCCCCATTCGTATTCGTGATTTGGGCGATTGTAACAATCGCCATTAAGCTTGATTCGCCGGGGCCGGTGCTGTTTGCTCAGACGCGCGTGGGTACCAACGGCAAGCACTTCAAGGTCTATAAGTTTCGCACTATGGTTGTTGATGCCGAACAAAAGAAAGCCGAGTTGGCCCAGCAAAACGAAGCTGATGGCCCGATTTTCAAGATGCGCAACGACCCACGCTTGACGCGTGTTGGGCGCTTGTTGCGGCGTACCAGCCTCGACGAAATCCCGCAGTTGCTTAATATCGTGCTTGGCCAGATGAGCTGGGTTGGACCACGCCCGGCTACGCCTGATGAGGTCGCCAAGTATGAGCCGTGGCACTTGCGTCGACTCGCCGCCAAACCCGGGTTGACTGGGTTGTGGCAGGTGTCGGGACGTAGCGATACGACGTTCGAAGAAATGGTCAGACTTGATATTTATTATGTGGAACATTGGTCGCTATTGATGGATTTGCGCATTGTGGCCCAGACCATCCCTACGGTGTTGTCGGGGCGTGGCGCCTATTAACGTAGTAACATAAGGAACTGAGATGCGTGTACTTATTACCGGTGGCGCCGGATTCTTGGGATCACACCTTAGCGATCGCTTTTTGGCAGAGGGCCACACGGTCATCGCCATGGACAACCTGATTACTGGCAATGCCGACAACATCGCTCACTTGTTTGGTCATGAGCGCTTTCGCTTTATGAAGCATGATGTAACCGATTACATCTACATCGATGGGCCTCTCGATGCGGTGTTGCACTTTGCCTCGCCGGCCTCACCTGTTGATTATCTCGAATTACCTATTCAGACGCTCAAAGTTGGCGCACTTGGTACGCACAAGGCACTCGGTCTCGCCAAAGAAAAGCACGCCCGATTTTTGTTGGCATCGACCTCTGAGGTCTACGGTGATCCCCAAATCCACCCACAATCAGAGAGCTATTATGGCCATGTCAACCCCATCGGGCCGCGTGGTGTCTACGACGAGGCCAAACGCTTTGCTGAGGCAATGACGATGGCGTACCATCGCACGCACGGTGTCGAGACGCGAATTGTGCGTATCTTTAATACGTATGGCCCGCGCATGCGCTTGCGCGACGGTCGCGTAGTGCCCAATTTCATCCAACAGGCTTTGCGTGGTGAGCCGTTGACTGTGTACGGCGACGGCAGTCAGACACGATCATTCCAATATGTTGATGATTTGGTTGAGGGAGTGTATCGCTTGTTGTTGAGCGATCAGGTTGAGCCAGTTAACATCGGCAATCCGCAAGAGCGCACGATTTTGCAGTTCGCTGAAGTCATCAACGCGTTGACGAGCAATGCGGCTGGGATTGTGCGGCGTGACATGCGTACCCAAGATGATCCGCAGGTGCGTCAACCGGATATTACGCGCGCACGTACAGTGCTCGGTTGGGAGCCGCGCATTGATGTGTACGAAGGCCTCAACCGAACGATTCCTTGGTTCCGCCAAGAGTTACAAAAGCGTGGGGAGTTGGCCTAATGCGCGCCTCCGCCTGGCCAGTGACGCCGGTGCTGTTGCTCGCCATCGCATATGCAGTGGCCGCCGTGCCCATGCAAGACTACTTGATGCTTGGCGGTGTGAGTCATTCGCAGTTGGCCACGCTCGGTTTGGTCGTCGGACTCTTCATTCACTGGCGGTTACATCCGTGGCAGGTATGGCGCCTAGATGAGACGGCGTGGATGCGGGTGGCGGTGTTTGCGGCGCTGACGTTGTCTGCTGCGTTCACGTTGTATGATTGGCGTGAATCGGTTGCTGAGATGCGTCGCTGGGGGGTGGCGTTGCTCGTCGGCTATCTGGTGTATGCAGTGCCTCATAGTTGGCGCGAGGTGCGGGTGCTCTTTGTAGTGCTCATGATTGCGCCGGTTGGGGCTGCGCTGTTTGCCGTGTATCAGAGCGTGCTGGGAATTGGTCCAGACGCATTTCGCATTCCGGGCACGCCGTTTACCCGTTCGTTTGGTACTATTGGCCAACCCAACTCATTTGCTGGGTATCTCAATGGCGCATGGCCGCTGGTATTGGCGGTGACGATTTGGGCCTGGCAGTCACATTGGTATTGGCGCTGGCCGGTCACACTTGGATTGGGTAGCATCTGGTTGGCGTTGTTGTTGTCGTTCTCGCGTGGTGGCTGGTTGGGCGCAACCGCCGGTATACTTGTTATGGCATGGTTGATTGGTGGTTGGTGGCGCCGTAGTGTGGCTGTCGTCATGGTGGTGACTGTGATTATTCTCGCTGGTGGCTGGCAGTTTATTCCAGCGCCGCTTGGTCCACGCCTCGGTAGTGCGAGTCAAATCGTGACGGCGCCCGATATCCCACGCGACGAAGCCCAACAGCGTCCTGATGTCTATGCGGCAGTGGAGCGTGCCGCGCAGTTCAAAGCAGGCTGGCTGATGTGGCAAACGGCACCGTTGACGGGAATTGGTGTAGGAAACTACGGAAATGCCTATGTGGACGTTGCGTATAATACATGGTGGATATCACGTGGTCATGCACACAATGCCTACATGCAAATTGCGGCCGAGCAAGGAATTATCGGCCTAATTGCCTATCTTGGGTTGTGGGTGGCGCTTTGGCGCCGTACCGCGCGCGTGACAATCCAGTCAGGCTTCGTGCGATGGCTGGCAGTTGGTGCATGTGGGAGTTTGGTCGCTGTGGCTGTGCACGAGTGTTTTGAATATCTTCAGGTGCACTACTTGCCCGTCCATATTGCGGCAGTGGTGGCATTGGCTGGCGTGGCGCCACATTTGGCCCCGTCAGTAGAGGAGCGGATATGACCTATCTGGTCACCGGTGGTGCAGGATTCATTGGTAGTCACGTGGTTGATACCTTATTGGCACAAGGGCACCAGGTTGTGGCATTTGATAATTTCAATGATTACTACGATCCGAACCGCAAGCGACGTCATCTGCACGCGGCACAGCAGCATGCACAGTTTCGTTTGGTCGAAGGTGATATTCGTGATGTGGATGCGCTGACGCGCCTGTTTGCGGAGTACCAACCAACCCATGTGGCGCATTTGGCTGCTATGGCAGGGCCGCGCTATTCGGTACAGCATCCGTTTTTGTACGAAGAAGTCAATGTACGTGCCACTATGCATGTGTTGGATTTGGCACGCAGACACAATGTACAAGGCGTTGCGCTTGCCTCGACATCATCGGTCTATGGGGCATTGCCAACACCGTGGGATGAATCGCAAAGTGCGGATCGACCATTGTCGCCCTATGCTGCAACGAAGCGAGCAGCAGAGTTGTTGGCCTATACATACCATTATCAGTATGGTGTGCCCACGCGTGTGTTGCGATTCTTCACGGTGTATGGTCCACGTGGCCGTCCAGATATGACACCGAGCTTGTTTGTTGATAAGATGCGTCAAGGTGCGCCAATTACGCTGTTTAATGGTGGTGAAGGGGTGTATCGTGATTGGACGTATGTTGCCGATATCGTAGCTGGTATCGTTGCAGCGTTGCAGTGCAATGTACCGTTTGAGGTGTATAATCTGGGCAATTCATCGCCAGTAGAGCTAATTGCGTTTGTGCGTTTGTTGGAGCGTATCACGGGTCTTCCGGCGGCCATTGATAGTCAACCGTTGCCAGCTGCTGACCCGCCACGCACATATGCCAATATCGCCAAAGCACAGCAACAGTTGGGGTTTCAACCGCAGACGCCACTCGAGGTCGGGCTGGCACATTTTTGGGAATGGTATCGTAGCGAATATGGATGCTAACAAACCAGTGGGCACAGAAGAGGGTGGGTTTTCGTTGGTGGATGCATTGCGTCGACCACGGACGTGGGTGTCGTTTGGGCTGGCCGTCATGCTCATCTTTTTTATTTTTCGTAGTCTTGATGTCAGTGTCGCCGATACACTTGCTGTCATGCGACAAACCGATGTACCGTATTTGTTCTTAGCGCTCGGTATTTTTTATCTTACCTTTCCGTTGCGTGCGGTGCGTTGGCGTATGCTCCTTGAACACTCTGATATTGCTCCGCCGGCTGCCCGTAGGAGCTGGGCGTCATTACCAGCTTTGATGGAATACATTTATCTTTCGTGGTTCGTGAATGTGATTGTTCCTGCAAAGCTTGGTGATGTATACCGTGCATATCTGCTCAAGCATAACGGTAAGGTGTCGTTTTCGTCGACCATCGGCACTATCTTTGCTGAGCGTCTGCTTGATATGCTCGGGTTATTTACCTTTCTGACAATCTCGGGATTGACGTTATTTGGCACGCACTTGCCCGACGAGATGCAGTGGTTGTTTGTGGTTGGCGCCATCTTGGTTGCGGTCATCATTGTTGGATTGGCGAGCTTGCGTTGGTTGGGTCCATTGCTCGTGCGATTTGTTCCCGAACGTCTCAAAGCACGCTATCAACGTTTCTCAGAATCAGCGCTCCAGTCGTTTCAGCCGCGTATTTTGCCGAACCTTATTGGACTTACCATGCTGGTCTGGTTGCTTGAGGGCTGTAGACTCTACTTTGTGATTGAGTCGATGCATCGTCTCGGCGTCGATTTGCCGTTGGCACTTGTCGTCTTTGTATCGCTCGCCTCGTCGTTGTTGACGGTGGTCCCGTTTACGCCTGCAGGTCTGGGGTTGGTTGAGGGTGCGGTAACGGCTGTGCTTGTGACGGTTGTCATGATGGATAGTCACGTGGCGTTAGCAGTGACGTTGCTTGATCGCTTGATTAACTTCTGGAGCATCATCGTCTTCGGCTTGATTCTGTATTTGGTGAGTAAGCGCCGATGACGATTCGTGTTGCCATCGAATATACCGCCGGTGCATGGCAGGGTGCTGGAATCGGGCGTTATACGCGTGAGTTGGTGCGCCATGTCATGCAACTTGCACCTGCCGAATACCAGTTTGTGCTGGTATATGCGGCAGGTTGGCCAGGTACACACGTGCCGTATCACGACGAAATCACCGCCTTGTGCCAGCTTCGCGCTACCACCCGCACGGTGGCCATCCCGTTGCCAGCCCGCCGATTGACGCAGGTGTGGCATCGCCTCAAGTTACCCGTGCGTATCGAATGGCTGACGGGCCCGATAGACGTTGTGCATGCGCCTGATTTTGTGTTGCCACCCACGCGCAAGCCAGGGTTGGTGACGATCCACGATTTGTCGTATCTCGTACATCCTGAGTGTGCGGTGCCGGGGGTGGCACGCTATCTGCGTGAGGCTGTGCCCCCGTCAATTGCCCGCGCTGATGCAGTATTTGCCGATTCGCTTGCCACCAAAAACGACGTCGTGAAGCTGCTTGGCGTGAACGGTGCTGATGTTGAGGTCGTCTACGCTGCTGTAGCGCCACGCTTTCGCCCGATGGATGCAGTGACGATTGCGCCGATTCGTCAAAAATATACTTTGCCCGAGCGCTTTTTGTTGGCTGGTGGTACGCTTGAGCCGCGCAAGAACTATGTGCGTTTGTTTGAGGCGTATGCACAGGCGCTACGTACCTATGAGTTGCCGCCGCTAGTGGTATTTGGGCGCCGTGGCTGGATGTACGAAGAGATTATTGCGGCACCAGAGCGTCTTGGTATTTCAGCGCATATTCGTTTTATTGACTTCATAGATGACAACGACCTACCTGCGTTGTATAATCTTGCTTGGGCCTTTGTATACCCGTCGATTTATGAAGGGTTTGGCCTTCCGCCACTCGAGGCGCTGGCATGCGGTACGCCGACATTAGTATCGAACGTATCTAGCTTGCCCGAGGTAGTGGGAGACGCAGCGATTCAAGTAGCTCCTGATGATATTGCTGGTATGGCTCAGGGATTGGTGCGTCTGACTGATGATAACGACCTGCGTGCAGTGTTGCGCCAGGCTGGGCCGGTGCAGGCCAAGACATTTACTTGGGAGGCGGCGGCGCATCAAGCGCTGCGCCAGTACGCTCGTCTTGTCCAACAACACGAGCACACGCAGTAAGGATCTGGCATTACATGGCACCACACGGCAACAATCTTCCCACAGGCGTGATGCTCGAGGCCCAAGATGGGCGCGATCGGTTGGCCTTGTGGCTCTCCAAAGTCTTTTCGCCATTTAGCGCGTTATTGGCAGGTCACGTGTTTACGGCGATCAGCCTCGCTAACCCGCGGGTTGGCTGGGGTTGGTCTGCATTATCGCTGGCAATGCAATTGTTACCGGCTATGATGTTGTATCGTTTGCGCATGCGCCAAGGTCGCTATAGCGACCCCGATATGTCACGGCGCTCCGATCGCAATGAAATGTACGTCGTGGGCGGAATTTCGTTAGTGACATCTGTGGTAGTATTGTACCTGGCCGACGCACCTGCACCGGTGCTGGCGTTGGCATTGAGCTATACCGCAATAGCAATTGTTAGTGGTGTAGTCAATATCTGGTGGAAGATTAGTATGCACGCCTCGGCGATCGCTGCAGTGGCGACCCTTGCAACGATGCAATCGCGCAGCCTCGGAGCCGTTTTGTGGGTGTTAGTCGTTGCAGTCCTCTGGGCCCGGTTGCATACCCGCAACCATACGTTAGGCCAGGTGATTGCTGGGACCATCCTAGCCACGACGGTGGTCTATGGAGTCTTACGCTATATCGTTGTCCCGCTTCCGTAGCACAAGGAGAGTTTGTTGTGACCAAAGTCAAAATTACCAAAGGTAAGTACAATCATCTGTTGGCTTGTTCAGATGACAATGGTGTGATTGCGGCGGCTGCCGCGGACCAGCGTGGCTCGTTGCAAAAAGCCATCGCCAAAGCTCGTGGTGCTGACGGTAAGGCTACATCACAGGATTTGAGCAACTTCAAGACCAGCGTTACCCGCATCTTGACCCAACATTCAAGCGCCATCTTGATGGATCCCGAGTACGGCATGGATGCCATCAAGGCTCGCCAAGCTGGCTCAGGCGTGCTCGTTTCATACGAAAAGACCGGCTACGATGCCAGCGTCAAGGGCCGATTGCCCGACTTGTTGCCGGAGTGGAGCGTTAAGCGTATTGTTGAGCTCGGTGGCAACGGCGTCAAGATTTTGCTCTACTACAATCCGTTCGACGATGCCAAAATCAACGCAATCAAGCATGCGTTTATCGAGCGTGTCGGTGCTGAGTGTGCCGCCAACGACATCCCTTTCTTCCTTGAGCCATTGGCCTACGACGATGAGCTCGGCGATGAGAAAGGTTTTGAGTTTGCTAAGGTCAAGCCCAAGTATGTGACCGCCTATATGCAGGAGTTCTCGAAGCCCCGCTATGGCGTCGATATCCTCAAGGTCGAAGTGCCGGTCAACATTGCCCATGTCGAGGGTACTCGTGCCTTCAACGGTCAAAAGGCCTACTCAATCAGCGAGACGATGAACTTCTTCCGCGAGGCTGGTGAGGCCGCCAGCAAGCCGTTCATCTACTTGAGCGCTGGCGTGACCGACGAGATCTTCCGCGAGACGCTCGAGATTGCTGCCGAGGCCGGCACGCAGTTCTCAGGCGTGTTGTGTGGTCGTGCCACCTGGCAAGACGGCATCCCAGTCTACGCTACCAAGGGCGAGGCTGCCCTCGATGAGTGGTTGCTCGACCGTGGCGTTGCGAATGTCAAGGCGCTCAACGAAGTGCTTGCTAAGGGCGCTAAGCCATGGTGGGATTTCTACGGCGGTAAGAGCAATATCGAGGTCGTCGATCAGGTCATTTCATAACACATCAAACCGCTCCGTGATGGGTTGTATACAACCCATCACGGAGCGGTTTTGCGTTGATTATTGAGCGTTTTCTTCTTCTTCCATCGTACGATATGACTCGATATACATCATGGCAAAGCCTAACACAGTAATAATGGTTAAACGGATGAGCGTGACACCGGTTACAAACAATACAAATGTAATACCGGTGAGAATCCAAAATCCATTGTTGAGCGTGATGGTAAGCATGCGACGCGACCAAACTGTCCAATCGAATGGTGCATCGTTGCGTACCGGTAGATGCATGTCAGTAAGATTGATATAGGCGGACGCATAATAAATAAACAACCCTACGGCCACCATGGCCAATGCAATCGGAAAGACATCATCTTCGACGAATTGCAACATCGAAAATGTTCCAGTTACTTCAAGCGCCCGTGCCGTGGTGATGCGCCATAGTTTGTATCCGATGAGCAATAGTGCGTGCATATCCGTATCTCTTGTGTCTAGGCGTCTGCTCGCTCGCTGGCCAGTATGGCTTTGTATTGATCGACGTAGAACAACACAAAACCAATTCCTAAGATGATTGCAGTCTCGATGAGTGCCGTCCCAGTCACATAAAGCAACAACGATGCTGTCCCGATTACCGTCAAAATATGCTCCTCGGTAATCTGCCAAATCGTCGTGAGGACCATCGCCAACGAATGTGGAAATGTGTCAGGTAGTGTATGGGGCTCTACAACCGTATAGGAATGTATGTAATGCAACGTGAATCCGAGACTTGTAAGGATGGTTGAATTGATGAATAATTGCCCATCCAAATAGGAAAGTGCAGCGATACCGCAAGCAAACACAATACTATTGGATTCGGTGATGTGTTGTATCTTGCGCCAAAATATCCCCCAGTCCACCTGCCATCGAGATGCAATATCGATATCTGATGTGCGATAGCGTACAAACAAAGAATTGACATAATAAATAATTATTGCAAGTGCAGTGATAATCGTGAGATACAAAAGCGTGGTATCAGATACGGTCAGCAATGCATTGATAGCATAGAAAATCCATATTGCGTGCTCACCGGTACTTTTCCAAATCAATCCAAGCAAGCGTTTTGATGACGATTGTTCCATGACATTCCCTATCAATGATTATCGGCGCCGACGTTTGTTGGATCGAGCCATAAAGGTGCTGACGAGTGTGAGTACCACGAGCGCGCGCCGTGTCCCGATTGGCACTTCCGATCCAAGTGGTATGTACGCGTTAAATCCACTTGCGAACAAGTTTATCTCCTGCTCAAATGCGTGACGTACTGGCGTTGGTGCATGTTGGATAGCATTCGTCAATGCAAGAATCTCCGCCTCAGTCAGCGCTGATTCGTCAAGTGCTGCAAATAATCGGCGCGCATCTTCTGGTGCAATCACATTCATCACTTGTGTGTGCGAGGTTAAGGCGATGATTTGTGTCGTATCGATGCTATTGCTGTTGGTGAATTGTGCGACCGACTGGACTATTTGTTGTATCGGTACGGTTTGTGTTGCAAGTGCATCAAGTAATACAGAGATTGGTAACGCATCATCACGACGCATCGTGCTCGCGACAACGGGTACTGGTGTCACCGTCATAGTCATCGATGCTGTGGGCGATGCTATTATCGTGCGCGTACGTGTTTTTGTTATCGTGTGTGTGGGGGTGATGGTCGCTGTGGGTAAAGGTGTTCTGGATGTGGTCACTGAGAGTGTCGGTATTGATGTGTTAGCTGATGATGTAGCGCTGGCGATGAGCGTGGCCGTGTCACTAATAAGTGTAGTGGCGGTAGGTGGTTCAACTGTTGATGTCTCGGTCATAGTCGCCGTCGCCGTATTGGTGGGTATGCGCGTGCGTGTTGGTACTGCAGTAGGCGTAACCGTTTCAGTCGGGGTGAGTGTTTCGGTTGGGGTGTGCGAAGGGGTGAAGGTACTTGTGGGTGTCAACGTCGGGCTGGTATCGACAATCGTGTACACCACACCATCGACTTTGCTTGATGAGTCACATACCGGATCTCCGAGTATCCAATTATTGGATGATCCGAGCGTACTAGGTGCAAGAATCGTAAAAAACGCATATTCATCGGATTCAATAGTCGTGTCATTGGTATAGGTAATTGGAATCGTCAGCCCGTCGATATTGTTGGCAGGGACAACACCACCGTCATAATCGCCGGGTGGGACGGTGATAAGCCAGTTGTTGCTCCCCGGTACATGTGTAATGCTCCCCGTCCCCAATCCCCCGGCATTCACAGATCCTAGAGCAAAGTCAGTGTCAGGGATTGCCGTGCCACTACTCATCTGGAGCATGAGCGTAGTGCCACCTGCCACACGGCCACTAATACGAATATTGAGTGCTGTTGGTATGCCCGATTCACCACTACTTGTGTCACGCGATGTACCTAGGTCAATAATCGGTTGCAATCCGATGGTGATGTTATCTAATAAATTGCCAGTGAAATCGCTCGCCGTGATAATCGAATTAAATCCAACGTGGAAAATCCCTGTCCAACCACTTGCCGGCAGCGTATGTGTCCCTTCATATTTGCCCCACCCACGCTCCACGTTCGAATTAACACTCGTTGTATCAGCAGGTATCGGGAATGATCCACTGTTGTGGTCAGTGGCCACGGCGATTCGTCCGCCATTTGTGGTTGTGTTGGCGACCAAAATGCTTCGGCTATAGCTATCAACAGGCAATGAGCCTGCTGGTAGTCCCAATGGGATGCCGATGCGAAAATCAACAGTATCCGTGCGTCCAGCCGGTTGTGTTGAGTGATAAAACGAAAAGTCGAATGATTCGCCACTCACAAAACAAATCGGTTGGAACACCATCGACTTATCCCAGGCATTTAACTCAGCCATGTAGGTTCCGTGGGCGGGATTGTTTTTTTGGAGCTCGATCAAGCGATGCAAGCTTGTGCCTGCTTGTATACTGTCATACCACTCTTCACGGAGCGGATGACTCGTATACCATCCGCGCATGCTATCCTCGGATATGGTCGCCCAGACCGACCATGCCGGCGCAAAATCGCTTTGCTCAAAGGATGGGTTCGATATGATGCGCGCCGCTTTGATGCCACTGCCTGTTGGGTTACTGGTTGTGGGTATGCTTCGTGATGCTGTTGATTGCGCTGTATCGTTGGTTTCTGCATGCGCCACTCCCGATATGCCGAGGAGTATTGTACAAAGACATAGTGTGGCAATGAATGCTTTCATCTTGGACCTTGTGAACACTACGCAACAACTGTCTGCCGCATTGTGTAGATGCTACTTATCGTTCAGACGCAGTATGATGAGAACAATACATGCTCGTTAAGATAGCCTTACAACACATAATAATTAAATCAAATACACACGTCAATAGTTGATATTTTTAAATTATAGCGCTGGTGTATTGTTGAAATTACTTAATTGTGAAGTGTTTGTTATGAAAATATTTGTTAACAATCATTAAAAAAATAATTAAATATATACAAATACACGGCATAGGAATAGCATAAGGTGTTGAGAAATTCGCTGCACACAGTGCTAGGTAGGTAGTCAACACATCACATTACTTAGACAAGCGCTGAGCACTCTATGTTAATATGAATTGTTAGTTTTAGTAGTTATCGGTAATGTAGTCGATGTAGAAACAGCAAGTGATGCGTACGATTAGTGTGTTGGGGACATATAACATCCGTGATTTAGGTGGATTGCCGTGTGTGCAAGGCGGGTATACCCGCCATGGGGTGTTTTTGCGTGGAGATTCGCCACACGCACTTGATGTGTATCGACAAGCAGAATTATATACCTACGGTGTGCGAGCTGTGCTTGATTTGCGTTCGGTACGCGAGCGTGTGTTACAACCAAATCCATTTGCACAGCAATCGACAGTGCACTATGCGCATGTGCCGCTGCAGGCCACAGGGTTGCGAGCATACGATTTGCGTCAAATAACAAATATTGATCGATATTATGCGGTATTGCTCCGTAGTGCTCCAGCACAATTCGTAACTATTTTTCGCATGTTAATTGAAGCACCGGAGAGTGTCTATATTCACTGCCGTATCGGCAAGGATCGGACTGGTATCGTTGTGGCTATGATTCTTGATGCGGTAGGGGTAGATGCAGAGTCAATTATTGATGATTACACGTTGACAACGGCCAATATTACGCCACTAATTGCCACCTATGAGTCCGAACGACCGTTTTTTATTCGACGAACGTGGTATGAAGGGTTGTTTGAAGCAAAAGCGGTATACATGCAACGCTTTTTGGCGCAACTCTATTATCAATATGGTGGGGCAGCTGGATATTTCGCATCGATTGGGATTCCCGATATGGCCGTGCAATTACGGCAACGATTGTGTCACAACAGTGCGCAATAACTGGTTGACACCCTGTATGAATTGTAAAAAATCGGTGTACAATATCCTCGTCACTCGACAAATCTCATCTCACTTTATCCAAGGAGCGGTCAATGACGACGACACCGCCGATTCGCTGGGGAATTTTGGGGACAGGCCGTATTGCGGGCGTGTTCGCAGATGGCCTACCTGCTCAAGCTGATGCCACACTCGTTGCAGTGGGCTCACGTACGGCTGAATCTGCCCAACGGTTTGCTAGTAAGTACAACATCCCGCGTGTGCATGCGAGTTACGAGGCATTGGCCAACGATCCTGAGGTCGATGCCATTTATGTGGCAACACCGCATACAGGGCATATGGAAGAAACATTGCGTTGTATTGCTGCCGGCAAAGCCGTCTTGTGTGAAAAGCCGTTTGCGGTCAATGCCACCCAAGCTGCCCAGATGATTGCTGCGGCAAAGGCGGCTAATGTACCGTTGATGGAGGCCATGTGGACGCGTTTCTTGCCTTCAATTCGCAAAGTCGTCAGTCTGATTAATGAAGGCGCTATTGGCGATGTGCGCATGATTCAGTCTGATTTCGGCTTCCGCACCGAGGTCAATCCGAGTGGTCGGTTGTTCGATGTCAATCTCGCTGGTGGTGGGTTGCTCGACGTCGGTGTCTACTGTGTCTCGCTCTCGGTCATGTTGATGGGCGAAGCCAAGAGTGCCACAGGTGTCGCCGAGATTGGGTCAACTGGTGTTGATGAGCAAGCTGCTGCGGTGATGGGATTTGATAACGGCCGCATCGCATACTTCTCAACCGGTGTGCGTACGAGTACTCCATGGGAGGCGACCATTCTGGGTACCGATGGCTGGATTCGTATTGAGTCACCATGGTTTGTCGCCAAGAAGATTACGCTTCACAAAGGTGGCAAGAGTGAGACTATCGAGGTGCCGTTTGATGGCAATGGCTATCACTACGAGGCTGCCGAGATTGGTCGTTTGCTCCGCGCCGGCAAGATTGAGAGCGATATCATGTCGTGGGCTGATACGATGCGCACCATGGAGGCCATGGACCGCATTCGTGCCGTGTGGGGTCTCAAGTACCCAATGGAATAAGGGTAGATACACAACGTCGCATTGTCTCAATAGATACGTGGTATAAGGAGCATTTCAATGCAGTACGGTACGATTCCTGGTGTAGAGAAGCCGGTGTCACGCTTGGTGCAGGGGAGCATCATGATTAACTCGGCCAGCGTGCCTGAGTGTTTCTATCTGCTCGATGCAATTTTGGAGATGGGCTGTAACACCTTTGATACTGCCCACGTCTACGGCAGTGGTGACAATGAGCGTACCTTTGGGCGCTGGTTGCGCGAGCGTGGTAACCGCAACAAGGTCAACATCATCGGTAAGGGTGCCCACCACAGCGGCGATCGCAAGCGTGTGACTCCATGGGATATCACGAGCGATATCCATGATTCTCTTGCCCGTTTCAAAGTCGATCATATTGATATCTATCTACTCCATCGTGACGACCCGGCAGTGCCAGTCGGTCCTATCGTTGAGACGCTCAACGAACACCTCAAGGCTGGGCGAATTTTGTCGTATGGTGGCTCAAACTGGAGTCATCAGCGTGTCGCTGAGGCCAACGAGTATGCTGCCAAGCATGGTTTGGCCCCGTTTGTGGCGAGTAGCCCTAACTTTGCGCTTGCTGTGCAGCAGAAAGAGCCGTGGGAAGGGTGTATTAGCATCAGTGGCGATAATGGTGTGGCCTCGCGTGAGTACTACCAGAAGCTCAACATGCCGCTCTTCACCTGGTCGAGCTTGGCTGGCGGCTTCTTCTCAGGGCGCTTGCGTCGCGACAACATCGAGACCTTCGAGTCGTATCTCGACAAGTTGGCTGTCGAGGTCTACGCCAACGACGAGAACTTCAAGCGGCTTGATCGTGTGCAGCAGTTGGCCGAAGAGAAGGGATTGACCATCCCCCAAATCGCTACTGCGTACGTGATGAGCTATCCGCTCAACATCTTTGCCTTGGTTGGATGTCAAACGGCTGACGAGTTCAAAGACAATATGCAAGCCAGCGAGTTGCGTTTGACGGCCGCAGAAATGGCATGGCTTGAGCTCAAGAGCGATGCACGTTAACTGAAATAACCCATCAAAACGGGGGTGCCGTATACGGTACCCCCGTTTTGTGTGAGTTGCATGTGTTGACAATTTGTGATAACTTTTTCAAAGGGATTTTTTAGCGACGGACTAGGGCACGATGAAGTATTCGTTTCGATGGCGCTTGACTATACTTTTTCTGGCAATGTCAATGGTATGGGGGTGTGGTAGTACTACAGGCGCTGATGTTGATCAAACCGGCACAGAAACACCTGCACAAGCATCTCCTGCAGTGCCGACGACAATCCCAACCCCTGAAATGAATGAACGCGTCGCCCCAGGTGTCACGCTGAATTCGTTTAATATGGCCGGCTTGAATCGTGAGCAACTCATTGAGATTTTGGCGACCTATTCGTTGCCGTCACGCGTAATCGAAATCACCGCCGGTGATTTTAATGAGCGCGTTGCCTTTAAGGGCCTCAAAATTGACGAACAAGCCACAAGTGATCATTTGTTGCGTGCGGCGCCCAACAGCAAAGTTGAGCCGGTCATGCGCATTGATGCGAGCGAAGTGCGTTTGCAACTCACGATGATTAACGACAATATTCGCAACATGACTGGCGGTCCGGCAACGGTTGTGGCCGGTGCTACGCCGTATGTGCGTCAATTTAAGTGGTCGCAAGGACAATCTATTGACCTTGATGCAGCTGAGTCATTGGTTATTGATGCACTTGATAGCAACGCCAAAACACTCGAGCTTCCAGTAATTATTGACCCTAATCTGATTAATCCGACGGCCGAGCAACTACAGACTGCGGTCAACGAGATGGCCGTGAATTGGCCCGGTGTGGTTGGCATCTATGTCTATGACATCGACAACAATCAAGAAGTGGCGAAACTCAATGAGATGAGCGTCTTTTCGGGTGCGAGCGTCATGAAGGTTGCCATCCTGTTGAATGCATATGCAAATGTGACGTCATTTGATGATGAGGTCAAGGTATGGATGCAACAAATGATCGTAGTGAGTGACAATATCGCTGCAAATCGCATGTTGGCGATTTCGGTTGATGGTTTGAGTACGGAGGATGCGTATCGTGGCACTCAACGTATGAATGAAATGTTTAAGGCGTTGGGTTTACAATTCACTTACCAAAATCTGCCATACGAAGCACGGGATTATTTGATTGGGTTATTGAATTACGACATTGCGCGTGGTCCCAAAATCGAAGGCCCACCACCGCATACCGATGCTGACCCGATGTTGCGTACCACACCTGCCGAAATGTCGCAAATCTTTTTGGAAATCTACCGGTGTAGTCAAGGTACTGGTGCACTGCTTGAGCTCTATCCAGAGACATTGTCTGCCGAGCGGTGTAACGAAATGCTTGATTTGATGCGGCGTAATGGAGATTTTACGCGTATGATGTCTGGCTTACCCGAAGGAACGATTGCTGCGCGCAAAAGCGGCTGGATCGAAGATATGCAGGCCGATGTTGGTATTATTACGACGCCATCTGGGCGCAACTTCTTGATGGCAATCTACGTCTACCGACCAATTACTGCTGAGGTTGGTAATCTGCCAGATGATATTGCTGCGGAGGCTATTGGTGGTTTTGCGCGTTTGATTTATAGTGCATTTGAGCCAATGAAGTAGTGGTTTTAAGTGCTGCGTCATGTTGCTGTCATCTGCAAAACTTGACAAAATCGGTTGTTTGCGAGTATGTTGGAAGTATACGACAAAGCGTAATAATGTTTTGTGCGTATAGAATACGGTGTATGTAACACATCAGTGTTGTGATTTAGATGTCGTTCGATGTGTTGCCAATGGAGAGGTACATGCAGAAGAGTTGGTCTCGAGTTGTCGTGGTCATGATGGCCTTGGTCATGGTGATGGTTTTGTTGCCGTTCGGCGTGCGCGCCCAAGAGGCTCCACCGATTTCGGACGGTGCCCAGAACGACAATCCATCAGCCCCTGTGCCAACCCAGGCCCCCCCAGCTTTCCAACAAGGATATGCACCAACCTACACGGTACGTGCAACCCGTGAAGGCCTGGTCGGTTATCGTACCGCAAACGGCTATCGAATTCCTGAGCGCGCATGGTTTGTGGCGTTGCCGTCATGGAAAGTGCTTTCGAGCAAGGGTGGAAACGAGTTTCAAGTTCGTGTGACCTATCAAGACAAAAGCATTGTGTTGCCGGTATGGGATGTCGGTCCATGGAATACAAATGACGAGTATTGGACGCCTGAGCGGCGCTTCTACCGTGATTTGCCGGTTGGTATGCCAATGGCACAAGCAGCAGTCGATTTTGGCTATAACGGTGGCCTCGACATGTTTGGGCGCCGGATTACCATCGGAAACGGTATCGACATCGCTGATGGTGCCTTTTGGGATGGCCTTGGCATGCGCACAAATGATTGGGTGCGCGTCACGTTCTTGTGGATGGGTCTCGATCCAGGTCCGCAGGGTGTTGCAGATTCGGCTGCAGCCAATGCCGCATATCCGCCAGGCACTGTCATCATTGATAATATGGGTGGCAACTATGCGAGTGCTGCCAAGGTTGAGTGGTATGACGAGTTCTGTGGCCTCAATGGTACTCACCAGTGGACCTACGGCACTAACAATCCGGAGTGGGGCGAAAACAGCGCCACGTGGAATGCCGAACTTAATCAATTCGGGTACTACGAGGTCATGGCCTTCATCCCACCCTGTGGCAAAAGTGCAACTCGTGCCGCTATCTATCGCCTCGGCTTTGGTGGTACTGAGCGTGAAGTATGGGTTGACCAGGCCATCCAAAGTGGGCGATGGGCATCACTCGGCGTCTACAACATGGTGCCGGGTCCGGTCAACGTGCGCTTGAGTGATGTGACGGGTGACGACGGTGGGAGTGTGCGCTTCGATGCTATCATGTGGGTACCACGGTATGACTCTATGGCACCTGTGTCGTGGGTCAAAGAAATCAAGCCCATGGATGGTGGCGCCTTCTATGTTGAGTGGGGCGGTATCGATGACGTCAGTGGTATCATGTCGTTCGATGTCCAGTATCGCAACGTCAACAGCGGCGATTGGGTAGATTGGCAGATGGGCACTTCGGCAGGAGCTGCGCTCTTCTCGCCACCAGGTAGCGGTACGTATGAGTTCCGTACACGTGCGCGCGACTGGATGACCAAAGAAGGTATCTGGGACCAAGATCCTGTTACCATCAAGAGTATTGTGGTACCATAAGTCATACGGTAGGATGCAACGGGGCCGTCCACGACGGCCCCGTTTTTGATTGTAATACGAGTACGATGCGCTCATGAACTACTTGATTGATGGTCATAACCTCATCGGCAGCATGCCCAATATTCAGTTAAGTGACGATAACGACGAATTCAAGCTGGTCTTTTTGTTGCGCAAGATTGCGGTAAGCAAAAAAAACCGCCAAATATTGGTGGTATTTGATCGTGGCGTCTATGGACACCAACAAAACCTCAACGGGTATGGGGTGACGTGTCATTTTGCGCTATCACCCGAAGATGCAGACACACAAATTATTCGACGCATCAAAGGATTGCGTAACCCCAAAGAATGGGCGTTAGTAACTGCTGATCGTCGAATTATTGATGTGGCGAATCAATACGGCGTGCGACATATGCCAAACCAGTTGTTTGTGTCGCAATTGATGCGCAAAGACAACCCAACCGCAGATATCCACAATGAAAAGCCCGAAGTGCCGTTGTCAGCTTTGCAAATTGAGCAATGGCGAGTAGAATTGAACTTGCCAGCAGAGGTCAGCGATGAGCAACTCCTTTTGCAAGAGAGTATGCGCGATTTGACCCCCAAAAAGCGTAAGAAGAAATAATCATATCAAGGAATGGCACATACCACTATGCCAGTGTATTTGATTGATCAACATCGCGCGAGTGTGTTTGGATCGCCCATTTCATTTATTGATGATGCCACCATGGCGCGCTACCATAGCATGATTTATGATGGCTGTGAGTTTGGGTGCGATTATTGCACAGGGTGGAGCAAATCAATGCGCTCACTGACCGAAAGTGTGCGTATGATGCCCGCGATTGCGATGCGGGCACAGGCAGAGTTGGCAACAATGCATCGCGATGATGTGATTGGTTTGACGGCTGACAGCGATCCGTATCAACCGGCCGAAACCACATATCGACGCACACGCCACGTATTGCAAATGTGTGTCGAGGCACAACATCCGGTTGTGATTATGACCAAAAGCCCGCTCGTACTCCACGATATTGATTTGATTCAGCAATTGCACCATGATCGTTTTGCGATGGTGATTGTAACGATTATTTCACATAATAATGATGTGCAATCACGCTTTGAGCACAAATCTCCATCCACTGAAGAACGCTTGGCATTGGTGCGTCAACTCAAACGGTATGATATCCCGGTAGGAGTGGCGTTACAACCATTGATTCCCTACGTGAATGATACGGATTATGCGTTACGGCGTCTATTGACCATGATAAATGATGCTGGAGCTGATTATGTGTATTGGGACTATCTCCAGATTATCAACTCGCGACACTACCAACGTATCAATGAATCCTTGATTTGGATGGGCAATTATCCGCCGTCGTATTTGCGCGATTTATACGGTAGCGAACACGTCATTAACCAGGCATATGTGAGCGAACGCAATCAAGTGTTGTTACAACTCTGTGATACACTCCAAATACCAGTGCGTCTTCCATTTAGCGCCTATGCCAATCGATTCTCTGTATCGCGTGCGGTTGCGTTTTTGTTGGCACAACATGCAAGCCGCGATGCACTCATGGGGCGTGATGTGCTGGCGATGCAGGGGCGTGACTTGGCGCAACGCGTGTTAATGGGCGATTGGCCTCTGTCACAACTACAAAAGCATCCAAGCTATCCGATATTTCAACCGTTGCTTGCATCATTACCATCACCGTCATCTCACTGATTTGACCTGATGGGTATGGTATAATTCATCACAAATTGCTACATAGATGTGGGGTTATTTGCATGGCAGGATACGGGCAAATCATGACGCGTTGGCTGGGGATGGCGCTGTTGTCAGCAGTGCTAGTCGCCTGTGGAAGTAACGGTGATGGTTCGTTATTACCGCGTGAAACTGTACCTGCGCTTCTCTATATTACGCCAGCACCAACATTAAATGTTGATGCGACTGTCACTGCCTATGCGTTGGCGATTATTCCGTCACCAACACCGAGCGGTATGTATGTCATCAAAGCAGGAGATACGCTGAGTGCGATCGCAACTGATTTTGGTTCTACCGTTGAAGAAATCATGACCCTGAATAACATCACCAACCCAGAAACCATTCAGGTCGGTCAGACGATTATTGTGCCGTCGTTGATAGACCGTACGCCTATCCCGGCCCCAACGTTTGGTCCGCAAGATACACCGACGATTCCACCGACCCTTCCGCCAACCGATACGCCCGCTCCCGCTCTAGAGATAACCGCCACACCTACGTCGTGAGAATGCCCATGGTGCCAGTGCACACGGTTCAGTTGATTTTGATGGGGCCACCAGGGGCTGGCAAGAGTACCGTTGCGCATGCGTTAGCAGAGCATATTGCAGTGAACATCATCTCCACTGGAGTGTTGCTCCGTGCCGAAATTGCTACGGGTTCAGCACTTGGCCATGAAATTGCCGCGGCCATTGATCACGGCAACTATGTCTCTGATGCCTTGATAAATCAAGTCCTCGAGCGGCATTTGGCTCAGTTGCCAGTCGACAGGGGCCTCATCCTTGATGGTTACCCACGTACATTACGCCAAGCACAATACCTGCCTACGCTCTTGGCCACAGTAGGGCGTACATTGACACGTGTCGTCCAGCTTGATGTGCCCGATGATGAGCTTATTCGTCGACTCAGTGGCCGTCGCATGTGTGTCTCAGCGCAGGGGACATTCCCGGTGCATATTGATAATCCTGCCTCGCTGGCTGAATGCGTAGCACATGGTGGGGTATTGCAGATGCGTCCTGATGATGAAGCAGAAGTTGTCCGGCATCGAATTGACGTCTATCACGCTGCGACCGCCCCCTTGATTGCGTTTTATCGCGAGCAGGGTGTGTTATTGCAAGTTGATGGTCATGCACCTGCCGATCTGATTGCGCAGCGCGTGTTGGAGCAGTTGTAATGCAGTTGCCTTTGCGCATTTTGATAGTGGCAGCGGAGATGACGCCGTTTGTCAAAACGGGCGGTTTGGCTGATGTGATTGGCGCATTACCCAAAGCCTTGATCGCGGCAGGGCATGATGTGCGTGTGATTATTCCGCGCTACGGCTGGATTGATTGCGCACAATTCGGCTTGACGTTACAGCCACATGCAGTCACAGTGCCGACCAATGACGGCATAGATGTTGCTGCGATGTACACCATAGTCATGCATGAGGTCCCGGTGTGGTTTGTTGATTATCCGGCGTTTTTTGATCGTGATGGTGTCTCGATGTATGACGATGATGACCATCGGTTCATTTTCTTTTGTCGTGCTGCACTAGAGAGTTGTCGTCAATCGAATTGGTCGCCCGATGTCATTCATTGCCACGATTGGCATACGGCGATTATCCCGAATTGGTTGCGGACAACACTCGCAGATGACCCGTTTTTTGCCCATACTGCATCACTCCTGACCATTCATAACTTAGCATTCCAAGGGGTGTTTGGCCATCGTGTGCTCGAAATTGCTGGTGTACCAGCACTCGATTTTGCGGTGAACGAATCAATTGATGCGCGCAATTCGGTCGCATTACTTGGGCGTGGTGTCTACTATGCCGATATCATTAATACGGTGAGCCCGAGTTATGCCACTGAGATTCTTGATCCGGCGGCTGGTGCAGGGTTGGATGGCGTGTTGCGCGCACGACATGATCGCTTGTATGGGGTGCTAAATGGCATTGATGGCGCACGCTATAATCCAACCAACGATGTGGCTATTGCAGCGACGTATTCGATGGATGCACTTGATGGGAAGGCACAATGTAAAGCTGCACTCCAGCAAGAGCTCGGGTTGGCGCTACTCCCTACTATACCCATGATAAGTGTGATATCGCGCTTGACACCGCTCAAAGGGTATGATTTGATTGACGATATTATCGAGCCGTTGTTGCATCACCACACGGTACAAATTGTGGTTATGGGGACCGGGCAACAACGCTTTCATGCGCGGCTGAATGAATTACGGGCGCGTTATCCGCAACACATCGCCTTCCGATTGACATTTGATGAGGCACTTTCGCATCGGATTATTGCGGGTGCCGATATATTGATGATGCCGTCGCGCGTAGAACCATGCGGTACAGGCCAAATGATTGCTATGCGCTATGGTACCGTGCCGATCGTGCGTGCTACTGGTGGCTTGCGCGATACGGTGGTGAATTATCATGCACCGAGCAATCATGGCACGGGATTTGTTTTTGTTGATGCAACTCCTCACGCGTTGCGTGAGGCCATCGACCGTGCGTTGATGGTCTATGCTGACCACGCACAATGGCGTATGCTAATGATGCGTGGCATGATGAGTGATTTTACGTGGCAAGTGGCTGCGGTCCGCTACGTGGATCTATATCGACGCGCAATTGCAGCGCGACGAAGCGCGTGATACCGAAAGGAACAACGATGTCCGTGTATCGTGAAAAAGCCGATCAAGCAAGTGCCCTGCTCCATGAATTCGACTTGGATTGTTGGTTGACCTTTGTGCGTGAAACTGTGGTTTCGCCTGACCCTGGTATCGAACTCGCTATTGGCAGCGATGTGACGTGGCCTTCAGCCTTCATCTTTACTCGCGATGGTCAGCGTATCGCCATCGTCGGCCGCTACGATGTGCCCGGGGTGGCCAGCTATGGCGTCTGCACCGAGATTATTAGCTACGATGCTGGTATTCGCGAGCAGCTCGTCAAAACGTTGACCGCCATCAATCCGAGCAAAATCGGCCTCAACTACAGCCAAGATGACAAAACCTCAGATGGCTTGACGGTCGGCATGTATCTGATGCTCCAAGAACTCCTCAAAGGTACGCCATACGTCGAGCGCTTGGTCAGCGCTGGTCCGCTCTTGAGCGCACTCCGTGCCCGCAAGACCGACGGCGAGGTGGCACTGATCAAGGCTGCCATCGATACCACCGAGGATATCGTCGATTTGATTACTGCCCAAATTCAGGTCGGTAAAAGCGAGAAAGACATCGGCGACTTCGTGCATGCCGAGTTTAAGCGTCGTGGCCTGCCCTC
Source organism: uncultured Klebsiella sp. (assembly GCA_964469045.1). GTDB lineage: Bacteria > Chloroflexota > Chloroflexia > Chloroflexales > Roseiflexaceae > UBA965. Next base: position 5,185 of record CAYXXK010000035.1, on the reverse strand, counting down.
AGCCTGGTCATGGGACGGCTGCCCCATTGTCAATAGCGGCCCGAACTCGGCTGTCGGCCACGGTGTGCCCAGCGCCGACATCAAAATCGAGCCCGGCCATATCGTACACATCGACCTCGGCGTGCAACAAGACGGCTATTGCTCAGACATTCAGCGCTTGTGGTATGTGCGTCGCCCCGGCGAAACCGGCTTGCCGCCCGAGATTCAACGTGCCTTCGACACAGTGCGTCAGGCCATCCGCGAGGGTGCGAAGGTGTTGCGACCCGGTATTAAAGCATACCAAGTCGACCAAGTTGCCCGCGATGTCATTGTTGACGCTGGTTACCCCGAGTATATGCACGCCTTCGGCCATGGCCTCGGCAAGGCCTGTCATGACGGTGGCCCGTTGCTTGGTCCACGCTGGGAGCGCTATGGTAATACACCAGAGATGGTCGTCGAAGTCGGCAACATCTACACGCTTGAGCTCGGTGTCGAGACATCAGCCGGCTATGTGGGCCTCGAAGAGGATGTGCTCGTGACCGAGAACGGCGTCGTCTTCCTCTCCAAAGAACAAACTGAAGTCCGCATGATCTGATGCATGCATCACGACGCGCCGCGGGAGAATCCCCGCGGCGCGTTTTTTTTTGTTCGAAGCGGCCGTTGTGTCGGGTGGTGTGGGTGATACGGGCGCCCTTTCGGACGCCCTTACGACAGTGGTGTGTGGTATCGGGTGGTGTGGGTGATACGGGCGCCCTTTCGGACGCCCTTACGACAGTGGTGCCTCTAACCCTGGGTATGGGCATCCCTGCGTAGCGGCAAGACACGTCCTTGCCGCACCATCACGTAGGCGGATGGCCGTGCAATCTGCGCGAGAGTACCAACCAGGGGCGCAGCCCGTCAATGAGACTGCACGCCGGGAGGGATCAACAGGAGCGCAGATGCACAGGCCGGCATGCAGTGACGATCCATTCCCCCATGCAGTGACATGTGAGGTTGGGCTGTAGAGTAAATGTACACCTAACATAGAGTAAATGCGTGATTTTGTGCATAAGAATGCAGAAAATCGGATGATATACTGTGCTCGTAACGACTCCGCACTACGGGTACGTACCCCACTTTCGCCAACGTCTTTCGGCATTGGTAGTGCACAGTAAAGACTACGGAGGCTACTATGAATGCAGTGTTGCGTGCATTGCGGGGGATCGTGTTCACCCTGCGTCTTGCCATCCCCAAGATTGGCGCTGGCTGGATGTTTGCCTTGTTAACGAGTAATTTCAACCGTATCTCGATTTATGAATTAGGTGTCGCTGCTGCCGTCATCACCACGATGATTGGCATGCATCACTTTTTATCGCCGTTCCAGGTGGTGATTGGGCGCTTGGCCGATCGCTACCCGATTATGGGCTATCGCCGCACGCCGTATTTTGTGCTCGGTGGCTTGTTGTCAAGCACGGCGTTCGTCTTTTTGCCGGGTGTGGCCCAAGCGATGGGCCAAGGGCAGAGCTGGGCGTTTGTGGCTGGCTTCGGTTTGTTGTTCTTGTTTGGTGTGGGTATTGCTGCCACGGGTGATTCGCATCACTCATTGATTGCCGAGGTGACGACGCCTGAGCGCCGTGGCATCATCGTAGCGGTGGTTTGGACATTCACAATTATCAGCGCTATTGCAGCGGCGATTGTCATCAAGGTCAATATGGGCGGCGAGTTCCAAATGGCACAGATGCAGGCGCTCTATCAGTTGACGCCGCTGGTGGTATTCATTGCGGCATTGCCGATTTTCGGTCTCGAAAAGAAGCGTTCGTCGGCTGAGTTGCAAGCCTTGGCAGCCAGCTCAGTAGCCGCCGGCGTGTCACCGTTCAAGTCGTTGGGTGTGGCCTATGATTTGGTCAAGACCAATGCGCAGGTGCGGGCCTTCTTCGGCTTTGTCTTCTTCTCGATCTTGGGTATCTTCTTGCAGGATGCGATTCTCGAGGTCTTCGGTGCCGAGGTGTTTGGCATGTCGATTTCCGAGACATCATCGTTCAATGCGACCTGGGGTGGTGGTGTGTTGGGTGGCATGATGCTGATGGGTGTGTTGAGTAGCGTGACGCGCATCGGCAAAAAGACCATCGGTACGATTGGTGGGCTCGGCACTGCCTTCGGGTTGGGGTTGTTGACGCTTTCGGCCATGATGGGCATGCGCGAACTACTGAATCCTTCATTGTTGATTATGGGCGTCTTTACCGGGTTCTACAACGTCGGCGCTTTGTCGATGATGATGGATATGACGGTCGAGGGCTCAACTGGCTTGTATATGGGCATGTGGGGCATGGCGCAGGCGTTCGGCACGGGCGCGGCCTCGTTCCTCAGCGGCACACTCAAAACCGTGTTGATCGAGACTGGGTTGTTTGCACCGTCCATGGGCTACACGATGATCTTCGGTCTTGAAGTGGTGTTGATGATTGTCGGTGTGGCGGTGTTGCGCGCGGTCGACATCCAAGAGTTCAAGTCGTTGACGCGTAGCGATTTGACCTTGGCCATGGAGAATAGTTCGGCGGCCTAAGTGGGTCGAGGAGGATCAAGATGGCCAAGTTCGACTTTCAGCATGTGGCGAGCAACTACGACGACATCCACGTGCATGCCCCCGCGGTGTCACAGGCAATTGGCGCCTATTTGGTGCAACGGGTTGGCGCTGGTCGACGCATCCTCGAAATCGGTATCGGCACTGGGCGCATTGCGCGCCCGGTGCTTGATCACGGATGCGAGGTGGTCGGCTTCGATATTTCGCACGGCATGTTGGCTGTGGCCCAAAAGCGCCAGATTCACAATCTTTTGATTGCCGACATGATGACGTTACCGTTCGTGGATGCCAGCTTCGATGCCACGCTGGCGGTGCACGTGCTCCACCATGCGCCCGATTGGCGCGTGGCCCTGCGCGAGGCGGTGCGGGTGCTCAAACCGGGCGGGTTATTCATTGAGGGGCGCGATTGGAACGACCCTGCCTCGTGTGCCATGCGCATGCGCCACAAAATGCGCGAGGTGATTATGCAGTTGTCGCCGGGGATCCGCCCGCCAGGCGCCGGTGCCGCCAAGCAACAGTTCTTGGCTGAGCACGGCGGCGTCAGTCATGCCGAAGAGGTCGCCACCAGCTGGCAGGCCATCACCTCGCCGGCGCAGGTGCTAGCAGGCATGTATGCCCGTAACGACTCTGAGACGTGGGCGATTGACAGCGAGTTGCTCAATGCCACGCTGGTGCATGTCGAGGCCTGGGCGCGCGAGGAGTGGCCCGATTTTGAGACACCGGTGCCGTTTGAGCGCCGGTTTATGGTGAGCATCACCGAGATTCATCATCCGTCAGCGCAGCCCGAGCAGTCGCTGGCCGTATAGCTTTTTGTGCAAAAGAAGGATGCGTATATGACGCACGCAACGACGAATAGCGCCAAGCAACACCAGGTATTCCCTTTTAGTGCGATTGTCGGCCAAGCCGAGCTCAAACTGGCCTTGATCCTCAACGTCATCGACCCCTCGATTGGTGGGGTGATGATTATGGGGCATCGTGGTACGGCCAAAAGTACGGCAGTGCGCGCACTGGCGAGCATGTTGCCCCACGTCAAAATGACGGCCGGTTGCCCGTACAACTGCGACCCCAGCCACCCGTCGCCGATTTGCCCACATTGTGCGGGGCAGAGCAAAGGCAAAGCGGTGACGCAGGCGGTGCCCGTGGTCGATTTGCCACTCGGTGCCACTGAGGACCGCGTGGTCGGTGCGCTCGACATCGAACGCGCCTTGGTCGACGGCGTGCAGGCCTTTGCCCCCGGGTTGCTGGCCCGCGCCAATCGCGGCTTTTTGTACATCGACGAGGTCAACCTGCTCGAGGATCACTTGGTCGACTTGTTGCTCGACGTGGCCACCTCGGGCGTCAATCTGGTCGAGCGCGAGGGGATGAGCGTGCGCCACCCAGCCCGGTTTGTGCTGGTGGGTAGTGGCAACCCAGAGGAGGGCGATTTGCGTCCGCAGTTGCTCGACCGCTTTGGGTTGCATGCGCGCATCACCACGATTACCGATATCCACGAGCGCGTCGAAATCGTGCGGCGCCGCCGGGCCTACGACCTCGATCCGGCCGGCTTTGTGGCGCAGTGGGACAAAGAGCAACAGAAGTTGGCCCGGCGCATCAAGGCCGCCCAAAAGCTCTTGCCCGACGTTGCGGTCCACGATTCGGCCTTGTATGCGGCGGCCGAGCTGTGCGCATTGTTGGCCATCGACGGCCATCGTGGTGAGCTGACGCTGACGCGGGCAGCAGGGGCACTAGCCGCCTATGAGAAACGCACCGAGGCCAAGGCCGATGACGTGTTGCGGGTGGCCAATTTGGCCTTGCGCCACCGTCTGCGCAAAGACCCACTCGAGAGCGCCGGCGACGAACAACGCATCGCCCGGGCCATCGCCGATATCAAGGCCCATGGCTTGGTGGCCGCGTAGATGTGAGTTGTGTGTGGGCGCCCGGTGTCATGCTGACGCCGGGCGCTTTTGTGTCTGGTAATGGGGTAGACATGCAGGCCTGAGATACTCTGCGCATGAGTGTTGAAAGGAGTGTGTGTCATGGAGTATCGACGGCGGAACAGTTTGCGTGCCAAGGGGTATGCGTATGGGGCGGGACATTATGCGGTGGTGATATTGACTGCAGAGCGTCAACGATTCTTTGGTGAAATTGTTGGCCAAACCATGCAGGTGAGCGAATTGGGGGATGTTGTGTCGCAGATGTGGTTGCGCATACCTGAAATTCATCCGCATGTCACACTCGATGAGTTTCAAATCATGCCTGATCATTTCCACGGAATTTTGGTTTTGGATGAAAAATATCAACACATGAATGGAGCGGGCGAAGGAGAAGGTGGAGCGGGCGTCCTTACGAGAGCGGAACTAGCTGAAGGAGTGACACAAGAGAAGAGGACTTGTTCGGACACGCATAGGGGTGCAGGAGGAGATACTGCGGTCATCGGGAAAGGTGAAGCGGGTGTAGGAGAAGGTGGAGCGGGCGCCCTTTCGGACGCCCTTACGAGTGCGGGACCAGTGGAAGTAGTGATACGAGAAAAGATCGCCCTTTCGGACGTGCAAACGGGTGTGGGAGGAGATGGATCTGGCGTCGGAGAAGGTGGAGCGGGCGCCCTTTCGGACGCCATTACGAGTGAGCAGTCACGGCGCGCTCGGCAGTTCAAGGCTGGATCGTTGAGTG
>CAYXXK010000034.1:0-30633 GCA_964469045.1 uncultured Klebsiella sp. | reverse complement strand
GTCGTTCAAGACAACCGTGTCATTGCCAGAACCAGCGGTGATGGTGTTGTTGCCACCCGATGCGGTGGGGCAATACCCCACAGACGAACTCTTTCGGGCATATGTGGCCAAAACGACCGGGCGTGATGACGCTGAGATAGACGCCATCATCGCCAAAAAGCACGAACTCCGTGAGCGCATTCCACACAATATCAACCGCGTCATCGAATTGAGTCGCAACGCACACATCCCGATAGCCACCCACGACGATGACAGTGAGGCCAAAGTATTCGATTGGGTTGAGCGTGGCATCGGTATTAGCGAGTTCCCAACTACCTTGGTTGCTGCCGCCGCCGCCCATCAACACGGCATGTTGGTTGGCATGGGAGCGCCGAATGTCTTACGTGGCAAATCAAGCGGCGGGAACGTGAGCGCAACTGAAGCTATCAAAGCCGGGTATGTCGACTGGCTCTGCTCCGACTACTACCCCGCCGCAATGCTTCCTGCGGCGTTCAAATTAGCCGATGCTAGCATCGTATCGCTCAGCGATGCGGTCAACATGATTACCTATAACCCAGCCCGTGCCGTTGGTATCGAAAACGCATACGGTGCAATTCACGTCGGTGCACATGCAGACCTGATTGTGGTACGACACCATCATCATACCCCTCTCGTCGAACGTGTGTTTGTTGGTGGCAAACAAGTCTTTCACATCCAACCCAAATGACCATAAATAACGCCGCAGGAGCACGATTATACTCCTGCGGCTGGCAACAAACCAACGCCACCATTAAGCCATTATTGCAGCCAACACCTGTGGTTCGATGTTGCCACCACACAAAATCACACCGAGTCGCTTGACGCCGCTAGGGATTTTGCCAGCAAGTATTGCACCTGGCCCTGTACCGGCACTCGGCTCAATACCTTGCTTGAGTCGCTCAATCACATAGCGTGTCCCCATAACAATCTCGGACTCACTGACTGTGATGATGTCATGAACCGTTTGTTGTACAATCGGAAACGTAATTCGGCCGGGAATGGTAATCCGTAGGCCATCAGCCAGCGTATCCGGTGGATCAATCTTGACCCGCTCACCCGCCCGCATTGACGCAAACGTATCAGCAGCATTGGCGGGCTCGACGCCGTACACGCGAATCCCAGGTTGGGCACCATGCGCAGCCAACGCTGATCCGGCAATCAAGCCACCACCACCGACCGGCACAAAAAGCGCATCGAGATTAGGCACTTCTTGGCACAACTCGAGGGCAGCAGTGCCTTGGCCAGCAATAATATGAGGATGGTCGTACGGAGGAATCAACGTCAGCCCGCGTGCCTGTGCAATCTCATTGGCCACCTGCTCACGATCTTGGGTAAATCGGTCATATCGCACTATCTCGGCCCCATACCCAGCCGTAGCATCAAGTTTTACCTGTGGAGCATCACTCGGCATACAAATTACCGCTGGGATGCCGAGTAATTTAGCTGCGTACGCCAATCCTTGAGCATGATTCCCCGACGAAAACGCCACCACGCCACGTTTTTGCGCGGCCTGATCAAGCTGCGTCAATGCATTATACGCCCCACGAAACTTAAACGAACCCGTGCGTTGCAGATGCTCACCTTTGAAAAACACCTCAACACCCACAAGCGCATTCAGTGTTCGCGACGTGAACACCGGCGTACGATTGGCCACACCATGCAGACGCTCAGATGCTGCAATCACATCAAGATACGAGACAGTCATTTATTCCTCTTCGGCTATAGATTTCGTTCTATTGTACCAATGTTCGGGTAGCGTTAAAGACAACATATCTAAATGTGTAAGAGTAAATGTCCGTGTACAGACATTCGCATTCGTATGCACTATTTCGACCGTATCACGCTTTTTACGTGATAGAATACGCATATTATTAGCACTATCTGAGATATTCATATGCACGCAAACGCACGCATTCGCTTGTTGACCTTCATCAGCATCGTCGCAGTGGCAGTCAGCACATGGTTGACACCCGCACATGCCACTGATGCCCGCAGTACCGAAACTCGGCTTCGCGCCGCCAATCCCACTGTACAAGTGGAGTATCATGATCAAACTGGCCTTGCCTCATTCATATTCTCGCCGGAGGGCATAGAAGTAGTCGAAGCGCGCCGAGCCAACAGCACACCTCAGGTTGCAGCACGTCAGTTTATGCAATCGTATGGCACAATGTTCGGCATTTCCGCACAAGTAGACGAATTAGCTACCATCAAAGAATTTGACACTCAAGATGGAAGTAGTATTGTGCGTTTTCAGCAGATGTACCAAAACATCCCCGTCGTGGGGGCCCAAGTCAACTTCGAAATTTCATCTGCACGTGCAATTCGCAGCATCAACGGCGAACTGTTACCGCGTATCGCCATCAACACCACTCCCACCATCGATGAAGCGCAAGCGCTCCAGATTGGGATTGATTCTGTCAGCACTAAGTTTGAGATTGACCCAGGCTTGATTACCACAACCGAAGCGTCTTTGGCAATTTTTGATCAACGTATCATGGGCGGGTTCGGACCTGCCACTCCCACATTAACTTGGCAAGTACGGCTCACCAATCGCACACACGTCACGCCATTTGACGCATACGTCTTTGTTGATGCCGTAACCGGCAAGATAGTCGCACAATTCAATCAAATAGCACATGCATTATCACAACGCATTTGTGACAACAACAACACGCTTGATGCGGATGATAATTCACGAACCAATTGCGATGATGATAGTGAGGCTATACGCCTCAATAGTAGCACTCCTAGTGGCATTACCGATGTTGATGATGCGTGGGAGTTTACTAAGGCTACCTACGACTACTTTTATACTCGTTTTGGTCGTGACAGCATCGATAATGCTGGGATGCCCATGATTTCGATTGTGCGCTACTGCTATCAGAGCTATGGACCACGTTACTGCCCGTTCCAAAACGCATTCTGGGACGGTGAAGTCATGACATATGGAGATGGATTCGCCTCTGCAGATGACGTTATTGCCCACGAAATCACCCACGGCATCACCGAACGGACCGCCGGACTTTTCTACTACTTTCAGTCAGGTGCCATCAACGAGGCAATCTCAGATATCTTCGGCGAGTTTGTTGATCGCGTCCATGTTGGCACCAGTAACGATTCCGCAGCAGTGCGCTGGTACCTCGGCGAAGATCTCCCGGCTTCGATTGGCGCCATTCGCAATCTGGCCAATCCACCTGCGTTCTACCACCCCGACCGAATGACGAGTAGGTGGTACGACAGTGGGTACTATGCTGGGTATGAATGGCCCCAAGATAATGGTGGTGTTCATACAAATAGTGGCGTTGCCAATAAAGCAGCATTCTTAACAATAAACGGCGGGACATTTAATGGCCAAACAATCGTCGGGCTCGGGCAGTCACGCGCAGAACAACTCTGGTATCGCGTGTTGGTCAATCGACTTCTCTCGGCAAGCGATTATGTTGACTTGGCAAACGCACTGACATTCACCTGCAAAGACATGGTCACGCGTAATATCGCAGGTATGACCACAGTCAATTGTACAAATGTCGAAAAAGTCATTCTAGCCACTGAAATGCGCAAATCACCAACTGCGGCACCAGCACATAATGCACCACTCTGTAGTGCTGGCAAAAGGGTTACGAATACGTTTTTTGATAACATGGAAAGTTTCACCACCAATTGGAGTAGCACTGGGGCAACATGGTATTTCTACCGTTATGCAACGAGCGGTCGGTATAGTGCATACGCATCAACGGACACATCAGCTCGAAGCGATTTACGCATCACAATGCGCAATAATGTTTTGATACCAGCCAACGCCTATTTGCACTTTAATCATGCATACGATTTTGCCAGCGCCAACCTCTCAACCACTGCTACTGACCAGTTTTTCCATGGGAGCATCGTCGAGTACAGCGTCAATAACGGTTCAACTTGGCAAAATCTCGGTTCACTCTTCCTCAATCAAGGCTATAATGGCGTCATCAAAACTCCATCGAATAATCCACTCAAGGGGCAGCGCGCATTTACTGGTGTCAGTAATGGGTATATCTCAAGTCGTGCAAATCTTGCCACGCTCTCAGGGAAACGTATAAAGCTCCGCTTTCGATATACGACTGATGGCGTGAACACCCCGTGGAGTGGGTGGTGGATCGACGATATCCGCATCTTCACCTGTAGATGACCGCTGCCACTGTGTCGAGCCTCTAGGCGGATAGACTCCGCCTAGAGGCTCGTGTCTATTTGCACACTTTCATGCTATAATCCGCACAACAATTCCACACCTTCAGGGCGGGGCAAAATTCCCCACCGGCGGTAAGCCTCACGACAAGCCCGCGAGCAACCGGTACGCCGGAAGCAGACACTGGTGCAACTCCAGGGCCGACGGTACAGTCCGGATGAAAGAAGGTTGTGTACACCGTATCGTCGCCATGTGACCTAGTAGTCACATGGAGATGCGCCGTTGTATGCACGACCGCCCTAGAAGTCTGGGGTGGTATTTTTATGTATGACGTTAATCATAATGCCTGTAATCTTGCGCTCAACATGGCCGAATCGGTGCGCGGTACAACAAGCCCAAATCCATCAGTTGGCGCAGTGGTAGTCCGTGATGGTCAAATTATTGCGACCGGTGCAACCCAACCGCCGGGGCATGCGCATGCCGAACGCGCTGCGCTCGCACTGGCCGGCGAAGCTGCACGCGGCGCTGACTTATACGTCACACTCGAGCCGTGCACCTTTCAAGGACGAACACCGGCATGTACCGACGCCATCATCGACGCCGGCATTCGTCACGTCTACTACATGGTCAACGACCGCGACCCACGCATGGGCATCGGTGCTACCGCCACTCTTGCGGCGCATGGGATTGGCTGTAGCCAAATCCGGTACGATGATGCGCGGGTAGCTAGTACGCTTGCGCCGTTTTTTATGCGGCTCCAACACAAGCGCCCTTGGCTAACCCTCAAATACGCCATGAGCCTTGATGGCAAGATTGCCACGTATAGCGGTGTAAGTCAGTGGATTAGCAACGCACACAGTCGCACAACTGTCCACCAATTGCGCACGCAGGTTGATGCCGTCATCACGGCAAGTGGTACTGCCATCGTCGATAATCCTCAGTTGACGGTGCGGCTTGATGGTCGCACTACAACAATCCAACCGACTCGCGTCTTGTGCGATAGTCGTGGACGTACTCCGTTGACGCATCACTTGTTCAATCCACGACAGGCGGCCACCATAGTGGTGTGTACGCAACTCGCTGATGCTTCATGGGTATATACACTGAAAGCCAAGGGCGTCGTCGTTATCCAACAAGCGCACGCCGGACAAATCAACCTGCACGACGCAATGACTCAACTATCTGCCCATGGACTAAACCACTGCATGATCGAAGCCGGCTCAACGTTTGCAGGTGCACTCATTGACGCACGGTTGGTAGACGATATTCATGCCTTTATCGCGCCCGGCATCATTGGCAATCATCAGGCGCCAGGACCTGTTGCAGGACAAGGGATAACCTCACTCTCCAATTGGCAACAATTCCGCATCCGTCATACCGAGATGTGTGGCGGAGATGTACATATCCACGCAATTCATCAGCAAGCTGAACAATTCATGCAGCTGATTGTAGAAGGGAAAGAGGCATGTTTACCGGTATCGTAGAAGAGCAAGGCACCATACTCGTCGCTCATACCGACATGGATCGCGATAATACTATCACCATTCAGTGCAAAACCGCCCTTGAGGGCACACGCATCGGCGATAGCATCAGTGTGGCCGGTGTCTGCTTGACAGTCACCCAAATGACCGAGGACACATTTAGCGTCGGGCTCTCACCAGAAACATTGCGACGTACCAATCTTGGCGTGCGCAATGTAGGCGACAAAGTTAATCTCGAACGTGCTTTGACCTACGGTGGGCGCATGGGTGGCCACTATGTACAAGGCCATGTCGATGGTGTCGGGTACATCAGTGCCATCCGCTACGAAGGTGAATCAAAGTTCATCACCATTACTCCTCCCGCTGACATGCTCAAATACATCGTCATGAAAGGCTATATTGCTATTGATGGCGTCAGTTTGACGGTCGCTGCCCTCGATGAAACAAGCTTCGGCATCGCAATGATTGCCCACACGCAACACGTCGTTACCATGGGCAGTCAACAGGTTGGTGAACCTGTCAATCTAGAGGTGGATATTATCGCCAAATATGTTGAGCGCATTAGTAGCGCATGGGGGGATCAGCATGCTCGCACCAATTGAGACCGCACTGAACGCATTGGCTCGCGGCGAGATGATTGTCGTGGTTGATGACGAAGACCGTGAGAACGAAGGTGATTTGGTGATGCTCGCCGAGTATGCAGATGCGCCATCAATAGCATTTATGGCCGTACACGGTCGCGGGTTAATTTGTTTGGCGCTCGACGCTTCACTCTGTGATGCTCTCGACTTACCGCCAATGACCCAAAGTAACCGTTCGCGCACTGGCACGGCTTTCACGGTATCAATCGAGGCGGCGACTGGCGTTACCACGGGAATCTCCGCAGCAGATCGCGCTCGTACGATTGCAGTCGCAATTGATCCTCACAGCCGACCTAGCGACCTCGCACGGCCAGGCCATGTGTTCCCGCTGCGCGCACGTTCGGGTGGGGTTCTCGAGCGACCTGGGCATACCGAATCGGCAGTTGATTTTGCCAAACTGCTCAACAAACGCCCGGCTGGAGTGATTTGCGAAATCATGAATGATGATGGTACCATGGCACGGCGTCCAGAACTTGAGCAGTACTGTCAACGGCATGGTCTCATCATGACGAGCGTTGCTCAACTCATCGAATATCGAACACAGCTTGCAGCACTGAGTGATGCACAACTTTCGGCCATCGCACATTAGGAGGATTTATTATGACACAGTATCAAGGACATTTTGTAGGAAGTGGGTTGCGCATCGCCGTGGTAGTAAGTCGTTGGAACGACATCATCACCCAGCGATTACTCGACGGCGCATTAGATGGACTAGCCCGTCATGGGGTTGATACCGAGACCGTCGATATCGCTTGGGTACCCGGCTCATTTGAGTTGCCCGTCGTCGCCAAAAAGTTTGCTGCGAGCAAGCGCTACGACGCCGTGATTGCACTTGGTTGTGTCATCCGTGGTTCAACCAGTCACTACGACCACGTCACCGCCGGTGTCACATCAGGCATTGCCCAAATTGGTCTGCAGACCGGGGTGCCGTGCATTTTCGGCTTGGTAACCACAGAGACCATCGAACAAGCCATCGAACGTGCCGGTAGCAAAATGGGCAACAAAGGCTTTGAAGCTGCTACCGCCGCCATCGAGATGGCCACCTTGATGCAACAAATCCCCAATTAACCGATAATCACACATCAACCTAACATCTCGCCCAACTCCTACACGCAATAATGCGTAGGAGTTGGGCGAGATGTTGTGTAGGCAATCATACATCAGTGCACATCCATATGTGTGTGTGCGACAATTTCGCCCTCATATTATGTGCCAAATCGCTATACTACAAACGAATCAATCTTTCAAGAGTTTTTATGCACACACGTCGTTTGTATCTGTATGGCCAACACGATTGGGCATTGGTGTTAGTTTTTTTAATCTATGTCCAAACCGCAATAGTCTTTAGTACAATCGGTGTTGCGTGGATTGATCTCCTCAAAGTGCTCAAGATTTCGTATACGCTCCTGGGCATCATTTCGGTGATTGGTGCAAGTCTAAGCATGGCCTCAATGATGATTGGTGGGAGTCTGGTGAGTCATTTTGGTGCACGTCGCACGATGATTGCCACTGCGCCGCTCTTATTTCTATCGCATGCCGCGTTAGCACTTTTTCCAAGCACAGTAACATTGGTTTGCGTCAATGTTGGTTGGGGGCTTGGGTTTGGCGCACTAATCGTCGCCTGCACCGCAATTGTCATCGATTGGGAGCGCGAGCGACGCAAGCGAATCATTGACCCTTTTCAGGCAACATGGAATATTGCATCAATTGTAGGTGCGTTACTCGGTGGTTGGCTACTCAGTATAGGCTGGGATTTCAAACAAATCATGTGGCTCGCCGTAGGCACTAGCGTACCACTCTGGATACTCCTAGTATTCTCAGCAATTCCCGGATCAGGAATTGTCGAAGAAAGTGGCAATCCACTCGAGTCACTGCGCGTGTTACGCCTCGACCGAAGCTTGTCGGTCCTTGCTGCGATCATCATCGTGATGACATTTGCCCAAAATGTCGGCGTTACATGGTCACCCATTTACCTCGACACTCTTGGTGCTGATCCGTTTATTAGTGGTACTGCTCTTGCCGCATTTCAAGGTGCAACCGCAGTATTTCGTCTAATAAATGGTATGCTCGTGCGATATTTCGGTGACAAAATCGTCCTCTGGAGTGGAGCAATTGGTGTCGTCATTGCAGGTGCACTACTGTTTGCGAGTCATGACCAGTATATTGTTCTCGGGGCATTCGTATTACTTGGCGCAGCGGTTGCTGGAGCACAACCCACAGCGATTGCACTTGGCGTACGCCTACTCCCCACCCGCACAGCCTTGGTAAGTGCAGGGATTCTGGCAGTTGGAGAAGTGGGTTTTGTGTTGAGTACTCCAATACTTGGATGGGTAAGCGACCTTGTCAGTTTACAATACTCACTGTCATTGGCCTTGCCGTGTGGTCTCATCGCATTCTTGCTTGTCTTTGGCATTCCAGCAAATAAATCAGCCTCATGAGTTTCTTATCGTGTAACACATCATGTTATCTGCAAAGATTCGTGAAATAGAGTACAATAGCGCCTGTAGATAATGACAGGTGGGCGATGGTGGCAATTAGTGGGTTTCAAAAACTCATTCATTTGATGACAGTACTTTTGGTGGCAAGTATATTACCACTAAGCTGTATTGTGCATTGCCGTGTCAATTCTCCAAACCCAAGTGCATCTACAGAGCTCTTTGTGTGCCATCCATTTGATCGTATCAATGCCGAAACACCACAACACCTCAACGCACACACGGTAGTATTACGTGCCACACATGAAGTCGCAATCCTGCTTGTATGCGTGTTGGCACTGATGATGCCACGGAGCACACTCGTGATATATCAATACACATACAACAATTGGCTTCATATACCACTTACACCGCCACCGCGCTCACTACGACGCGCATAAGTGTGTGTCAGGTATTTTCTCAAAAGAAGGTTCACTATGAAACGATTTGTTTCTTTCTATACATGGCTCGGATGCATAGTAGTGTTTCTACTTACAAGCTGTACGACCTATGAGTTCAAAGGGGCAACCATTGAGCCACCAGATCAAGCAGCTGATTTCACCTTGATTGACCAAGACGGAAATCCGTTTACCCTTGCCGATCAACGTGGGAAAGTTGTAGTCCTCTTCTTCGGGTACACGAATTGTCCAGACATTTGCCCGGCTACAATGTCAGATATGCAAGTCGTTTTGAACCGTCTCGGCGACAAACGTGACCAACTCAAAGTAGTATTCGTCACGGTTGACCCCGAACGTGATACGAGCGAGCGCCTGCAACGCTTTATCGGCATGTTCGACAGCGACATTGTTGGATTAACCGGCACTAGTGATTCGCTTAATGCAGTCTACAAAGCATATGGCGCCGGTGCTACCCGACGTGAATTACCGGATTCCGCACTTGGATACGCCATGGATCACACAGCCACATCGACTGTCATTGACAAACAAGGACAGCGACGATTGCTATTCGGTTTCGGGTCACCCGTTGATGACATGTTTAGCGATCTATCTGCATTAATTAATGAATAACTCATGGAGTACGTAATATGGTACGTTATATTTTGATGGCAGTAATTGCGCTTACATTGATTGCATGTGGCAATCAATCAGACACGACGAATCATGGTATGCATGCGAATGGCGAAGCTGGTCATGGCGATATGGGCAACATGCCAATGACCATGCCAACGACGAATACAATGGCAACTCCTGTCGCAAGCAATAATGGAATTAGTTTGATCGATCCGTGGGCACGCGTCGGAATGAGCGGTGACAATAGTGCCGCCTACATGTACATCACCAACACCAGCGGTGAAGACACGCTCATCAGCGTCAAAAGTGCGGTTGCAAAGAGCGTCGAACTCCACACCGTTATCAAAGGGGACGATGGCATGATGCAGATGCGCCCTGTCGAAGGCGGCATCTCAGTACCGTCACAGGGCAATCAGACGCTCAAACCAGGGAGCTATCACATAATGCTCATTGGCCTGAATAACGATCTCAAAAAGGGCGATACGTTCGCGCTTGAGTTGACGTTCGCAAACGCTGGTACAATTCCAGTTACGGTAGAGGTACGCTAATGTCGAAATCGACCATCATCATCACACTTGTGTTAGTAGGAATACTCGGCGGTGCCGGATGGTGGTGGTTTGATTCACAACGCACCGTGGTCGTTGTCATTCGCGACGACGCACCACGGGCCTTGCCGGAAGTAGTCGAACTCGTACGCGGCGTACGCGACACATTGATCATCCGCAACGAAAGCAATACCACTGCGCTAGTTGCAGGTCGTAGTATTGCGCCTAATCAACAAATTCGCCAGCGCTTTTTAAGCGCCGGCGAATATTCGTTTGAATGCACAAGTCATGGCGACGCTACCATGTCAGTGATTGTACGCGACCCCTAATCTGATGTCCCCCACGACCCTCGTTGCCATTCTGAAGCAACACGTCCATAAATCGCCGAGGTAGCCGCTGCAATTGTTTGCCATCCAAACGTCATGCGCACTTCATCAAATGCCGCGTTAACTCGCTCGCACGTGGCTTGTGTATGCGTTAGCGTATGACGCAAGCCCCAAATTAACGATTCAACATCATCAGGGTATACGAGCAATCCTGTCCGGTGTGAGTCAACCACCTCACGCAATCCACCAGTGTCACTCACTACAACCGGGCATCGGAGTGCCATCGCCTCGAGTGCGACAATTCCAAATGGCTCATAAAGCGATGGAAACACTGCAATATCGGCGGACGCATACAATGCGTTCCGCTCTTTGTCACTAATAAATCCAGCAAACACCACAGTGTCGTGCAAATCGTGAGCGGTGACAAGTTGTTGCAATGATTGTTGATACCCTCCCACACCCGCCAACACCAAGCGCATATTGGGATATTCACTCAACAGCACGCGCACCGCATGCAGGAGCACATGCCACCCTTTTTCATGGACAAGTCGGCCGACTGCAAACAGCAATGGAGCATCATACGGTTGATACTTTAAGCGAAATGATGTGCGTGCATTATCGTCACCAAATGGATACGCTGGCACAACCACACCATTGGGCACCATGTCAATTTTGTCAGTTGGCAGATGAAACTCTTGATGTACTTGTTGCACCATGTAGTGCGAACACACAATTACTCGCCATGCCTCGTACCCTAGTCGCCATTCACATGCATCGATAAATTGCGATTCAGGTGTATGAATATGGCCGCGTCGTCGCCCACGTTCGATAGCATGAATCGTGGCTATTAATGGTCGTTTGAACTGATGTTTGAGCGTAATTGCAACATCCGCCAACAACCAATCGTGCACATGAATCACATCAAAACCGGCATGTGAACGCCATATTTGTTGCGCAACTCGCAAAAAGAGTGCCCCTGCAGAAGTGATTTGGGTCACGATATCATCTGATGATGGTGGAAGTGGGATACGATGGATGTGCAGATTGGGCGCAACTAACTCGTACGGCGGTGCATCATAGGTACCAGGAGTTAACACATGAAGCTCAATTCCTTGAGCAGTAATCTGAGGAGCGAGATCGGCAACATGCCGACCCATACCGCCCACCATGTGTGGCGGATACTCCCACGATATCATTAGTACACGCATATGGGTTCCTTGTAATAACAGTTCAATTATAAGCGACAAAATTTCTTCTTGTGTAGCAAAATCGAATCGGCATTGAACCACAACCACGGTACAAATAACAAAATCTCGTCAACACCCTCCACAGTCGCAAGGGATTCGCAACACCTAACCATAGTCACTTATTTTCATTAGTCCAAAATCACCCAAATGAATGAGTATACAGTGGTAGCAATTTATTATGATATATATAACGTGCGACAACATACACTACACGTCACGATACTGTATTACTCGCACAATGACACCTTTTGATTACATCTTTTATCCCTCTGGCGAATCCCCCCCACGCCAAAGCAAGGTAGTTTATGCTACTTGTGGGAGCACGTAAAAGATGTATCCATGGGTTTTATGTACCACTGATGTGCGCATTGCGCACATCAGTGGTTTTTGTTCACGGTATAATAAACTCAAACAGAGAGTGGACACGAGATACATGACATCATCACCACGGTCACTAGCCGCCATCGCACTAACATTTGGCATCATCGTCATTGCAGCTGCATCGATTTTGATTCGCATCGCACAAGCAGCTGACGTACCATCACTGGTAATTGCTGCGGTGCGCTTAGGCATATCAGCAAGCGTTATCAGTCTTATTGTGGCACTACGCCCGCAACTTTTTCCACAGAAAGTCACTTACAAACATGCCGGAATGGCAGTGTTATCTGGCGTGTTTTTGGCGCTCCACTTCGCAAGTTGGATACAATCACTTGAATACACATCGGTTGCATCATCCGCTGCGTTGGTAACAACTAACCCGCTATGGGTCGGTTTAGCCGCCTGGGTGCTTTTTGGCGAGCACTTGAATCGTTGGCGTATATCTGGCATGGCATTAACAATACTAGGGTCACTCGCAATTGCACTCAGTGATCAACAAACCCAGCAAGGCAGCAATCCGATGCTGGGCAATATGCTCGCTGTGGTAGGTGCGATGAGCGGCTCAGCTTATTTCTTACTCGGGCGTGGCTTACGTAATCAACTCCCGTTACTCCACTATATTTGGATGACCTACGGAAGTGCTGCAATTGTATTAGTGATTGCAGCGCTTACCAGCGGCCACACGGAGTATGCATTTTCGTTTGAGGTATGGGCAGTACTAATTGGATTGGCGATTGGCCCGCAGTTAATTGGTCATACGACAATCAACTTTGCTATGCGACATTTTTCTGCACTGCTCGTCACCATCGCAATCCTTGGTGAGCCAATTGGATCTGCAGTATTGGCGTTCGTACTGTTCGATGAACGCGTAGCGCCATTACAGCTGGTCGGATTTGTAGGGTTACTTTTGGGAATCGCAATTACCGCTATAGGGGAGACAAAACAACACGATGAACCAAAATCAACATAAGTACCTCGATTCCATTGCGAATCTGGATCTTTTCCGCCAAAAACGCACGGGCATGCCCGAAGTGATATATGCCGAAAGCAAGACTAGTACACAGACAATTGCAATTGCTGAGCGCATCCTCCAACACAATCGACGCGTACTTGTTAGTCGTCCTGACCAGGGTACCGTCGATGCTATCATGGCACAATTCCACGAGCATAGTATCATCCGCGGTACTGCTGATAGAATCATCACCATCGCCACTGCTGATAGCAAACTTCCCGATCAAGGCGGGCATGTAGGCATCATTGCTGCTGGCACAAGTGATTTGCCTGCAGCCGATGAGGCAGCCGCAATATGTAGTGAGTTAGGATGTTTTGTGCATCGTGTGACTGATGTTGGTGTTGCAGGGCTTCATCGTTTATTTGAACCATTACGTCAACTCATCACTACGCCCGTTGATGTTATTATTGTGGCAGCCGGTATGGATGGCGCACTCCCATCGGTGGTAACCGGACTCGTTGACGTACCGGTCATCGGGCTTCCAACTGCAGTAGGTTACGGCTATGGCGGACAAGGCATGGCAGCCATGGGTACAATGCTCCAAAGTTGTGCACCTGGTATTAGTGTAGTAAATATCGATAATGGCATCGGTGCTGGTGCGATTGCATCACGAATCGCCCGCAAAATGCACGATGCTCGAACACGAGGAACCAAATGACCACACTCTCTCTTCACGATAAAGTATCCCACCTTGAGTCGATTATTCGTGACATGCAATCCGTGCTTGTGGCGTTCTCAGGTGGTGTCGATAGCACTGTGCTACTCAAAGTTGCCTATGATGTTCTTGGAGAACGCTGTATAGCAGGCACCGCAGACTCTGAAACATACCCTCGCGAAGAGCTCGGGCTCGCCAAAGAACTCGCGGCTGACATCGGATGCACCCATATTATTGTCACTACGCGAGAGCTTGACCTTGAGGGGTATGCACGTAATGACACGGATCGGTGCTACTTCTGCAAAAAAACTCTGTTCACCGAACTAGAACCCGTCGCCAAAGCGCACGGCATCACGAATATCATCTACGGCGCGATGGCGGACGATGTGGGGACTCACCGCCCAGGCCATCAAGCTGCAAAAGAATTCAATGTACGTAGCCCACTTATCGAAGCAGGCATCGGCAAAGCAGAAATTCGCGTCCTCGCCAAAAGTTTTGGCTTGTCGAATTGGAATAAACCCTCCTACGCATGTCTCTCTTCGCGCATCCAATACGGCGAGCGCGTCACCGCAGATAAGTTGCGCGTACTCGACGAAGCTGAACGATTTATGCGTACACTTGGGTTTGTACAGTTTCGTGTACGCCATCATGACAGCATGGCGCGCATCGAAGTCACCGCCGATCAGTTTGCACTGGCCGTTGACCATCGTGATGCAATAACCACCCAACTAAAAACGCTCGGGTATAAGTATGTAACACTCGATTTAACAGGCTATCGGTCTGGGAGCATGAACGAACAAAAAACACCAAAGCCCCAAGAGATTCTGTTAATCTAACTGTAATTTTTCCTGCAGGAGCACTGCTAACAGTGCTCCTGCTTTTTTATTCAATTAATTATATTTAAAAATATTTTTATATATTTTATTTAATATTTAATTTATAGTTTATTCTATAATCTCAAACGTTGTGTATATTTATATTAATTTGCAATTTATCCAAATGACATTTATTACAATAACGTTAACAAGATAATGCAAATGCTATTTATCATTAATTTGAAGCATAGTTCGTCTCATTTAATTGAATTTTCACCAATATTTTGTAATCTCAAAATTGTTGATACAACATATTAATAAGTGCTATTATCTGCATTGTTAATGGAAAGATTAACCATCATATTAGGCTAAAGTCCAGAGGAGAACTTCGATGTCACGTAGCGTTAACGATGTCGGATTATGGAACACACATATCATACGTAAGACAATTACCGTTGTGCTATTAATTGCATTCATCTTTCAACATCCCACATTAGTGACACAGGCGGCAGCACCGCGCGATTCAGCTACCGTCACCATCAATGGTGGTGGCGGCGTTCTTACAAATGGCAGTGATGGGTTGAAGCTAACCTATAACGTGTCGAGCTACGGCGAACAAATTACCTATAAAAACAAGAATTTTCACTATAACAATGGTGATTTTGGCTTTCACCTCAATATTGGTGGGACATTGTATACATCGCTCAACGGTTCGAAATCGTCACTTGAGCTGACTGATTACGCATCAACGTTTGACAGTTTAACCATTTCAAACCTCACTGGCAGCGCCAACACATCAGGTGCAACAACAACTGGTTCAGGTGGGGTGCGAATGCTCTATTCCGTGACTGTTGGCTCATTGACGTACTCTGTACAGCGCGACATTACCTATACAAGCCCCAAAACGTTTTATACCGATGAATACTCGATCATCATCCCCGCTGGCAACACGGATACTGTTACGTTTTATAAGGGAGGTGACGTCGCACCGTACGAGGCGGATACCGGAAGCGCAGCATACTTTGTTGACCCAGTACGTACCATACAAGCCATTGATACATCGTCTAAGTTGTTTGTCGGCATGAAAGAAATCTATACAGACACGAACATGGCCACCTTCGATGGTGCGGTGTCAGAACGTTACTTCTATAGCTATGATGAATTATTGGCTGGATCAGACATCGGCTTTCGTGCAGAGCCCGAACCAACAAACGGCGACCCACTTGATATAGGTTTGATGACACAACACAACCTTGGGAGTACCGCCGGTACCTACACGGTCAGCGACATCACATATATTGGCGAACAAGCAGTGTCAATCCAAGCTTTATGGTTAGAGTCAACAGCCTCATCAGTGAGTCGATTGCGTCTTGCAGTACAAAACAATTTCGCTGCCACAAAAACAAATGTAGGATTCACATTCACACTCCCAAGTGGCTTATACACTGGTGCCTTCACTACAACATGTCCAGATACCGTCACAGTCACGCGGAATACGATTGTGCTCTCTGGTGCTGCCATCAACGCACTCTCAAGTTGTGCAATTGATGTCGACATCGGCAGTACTGGGGCAAGTACATACTCCATCAGCAACGCAAACATCACCGGTATTACTGGCAGTGACACCGAAGCACAAGTTGACACCAACAGCATTCGCTTTACGAGCTCATCACCGACATTTACGCCAACATTGTCACCCACACGTACCCACTCTCCAACTGCGACACAAACATTAACTCCATCGATGACGCTTACACCAAGTCTTACATCTACGCCACTACCATTTGCAATCGTTGATCTTGCTGTGGGGCAGTCATTTGTACTGGGCGTCATGGCATCTGGCAAATTAGTGACATGGGGGCTCAACGTCAACGGACAAACGTCTCTACCGACATTTTTACAGACCAAGCATGTCACCCAGGTAGAAACAGGGGTCAACTGGGCACTCGTATTGCGTGATGATGGGGTAGTGAATGCGTGGGGGGCTAATCAGTTTAAGCAACTGAATATACCTTCAAGTGCACAACGAAATATCACCGCTATCTCAACGTTCTATGGGCATGCATTAGCACTCAAGTCAGACGGGACAGTGGTTGCATGGGGGCGTAACAATTCAGGCCAGACCAATGTTCCAAGCTATGTGAACAACATTATTGCGGTTAGTGCCGGCCACGAACATTCGCTCGCTTTAACACGTTCGAAAAAAGTAGTTGGATGGGGACATCCTCATCTTGTCCATCCATCGTATATTGCCTCACTTACCAACATTAAGGCGATTAGCGCTGGCTTTGATCATTCGCTTGCACTGCGTGAGGACGGCACTGTTGCATGTTGGCGCTCCTCCAAAAACGGCGCACCAGATCTCGGGCAATGTCGTGGAGTGAGTCGTTTGCGGAACATCGTTGAGATTAGTGCAGGTCGTCAGTTCTCTGTAGCACGGGCATCTGATGGCACTGTGTATGGTTGGGGTGTCAACACTTTCCGCCAAATCGACTTTGCCGCAGCCAAACTTGACCGTAATCTGGTGCGTGTCGTTCGCGCAGGGTATGTTAATTCAGCAGTTGCACTCACAACAGGCGGAGTTGCAATGCTTGGTGATACACGGTACAGCATGCTGGTCTCACGCACACCAACCAGCACCGGTGCTATTACACCATCACCAGCACGTGCAACATGGACTCCATTGCCACCAACCTTCACGCCAAGTCCTACCAAACCACGTATTCCACGTGATCGGTAGCCATTACGAAGCGGAGAGCACTGCCACTTTGTAGCATGCTCATATCTCAAGATAGGCGCGACTTGACTGATTAATCTTTATTCCGCCACAAGAGGCGAGAGTTATTATGATACATAAACGACTCATCACATGTTTATTATTGGTTGCAGTGTTGATTGTGGGCATTCCTGGTGCATTACCCACAATGAACAGTCAATACGCACGCGTATTTGCACAATCAGTAGACACATACGTCGAACCAGCTATCGACTATAGCGGCAGCATCCCTACAACGAGTAATCCCGTCGGCAACGGTAATACTGGATTGCGTACATTTGCGAATACGTCATTTGAAGAATCAGATTTTGCATGCTTCTCACTCTCATCTGGATGGGCGTATATCAATCAAACTAAAATGCGTGGGTGGCAAACCGCTCATCCTTTTCACAATGAGACAAATTGCACACCTGCCGAGAGTGGGATTCGCATCATCGAAATTCAACGCACTGGATTACAAGGCACTACGGCATTTCATGGAAGCAAATACGCCGAATTAAATGCTCATTATGTCACTTTCATCTATCAAGAGATGTGTGTCGTCAACAATGACGTAATTGAATTCACATTTCGTCACAAACCAATTAATGCAGGTCGCGCTGATATTGCTCAGTTTGCATTTGGCATACCGAGCACATTACCATCTGGTTCAATCGCAGGCGATAGCTATTATCGTCCAATCATGTATGCAAAAAGTACTGCTGGCGCAACCAGAGACACATCTGCAGTTGCACATACCGGCTTTACGTTTTCTTCTGTAACGTACACCACACCAACTGGTACCACAGGTGCCACTTCAGTGATTAACGGTACGTGGGGTGAATATAGCGGCGTACACACACTTCCCTCCACAGGGTGGAACGGTATTCGAAATCTCGGTTTTGCCGCAATCGATGGTCCAGCCCCCACCGCAGGCAACTTCTTAGATGGGATCGAGGTCGGCTTGCGACCAATTATCGATCTCGGCACCTCACGTGACACAGGTGGCAACGAAACTGCAACACCAACCGCACTCAACATTCGCATCAACGGGCGTGTGGCAGCAAGCACTTCAATGATGCTCCAAATGTCTGAAGGCACCGCCACACCGGATACCGACTTCACCCTCGGCACGGTCAATGCAGGGCGCTTCGGCAGCGGATCCATCACACACGCCCCCGGATCAAACAACTGGCTCATTTCCATACCAGCAGGTGATTACGACGGTGGCAAAGTTCCTGCAAATAATGCTGGTGGCCTCACTATCCCTATTAACTACACCAACGACGCCGATCTCGAGCCAACTGAGTATATGCTCTTCAAAATCCTGCCACCCAGCAAACTCGGCTCCTCCGACAACTGGCTCCTCGGCGATCCAGTCTGCGACCTCTCACGCAAGACCGACGGCGTCGTTTACTCGATTGTTGACGTTGGCCCTACTTCTACACCGACCTTTACACCGTCGGCTACTGCCACATCCACGGTCACCTTGACGCCAACTGCAACCTTTACCGCGACTTCGACACCGACTGCAACCGCCACCTTTACGCGCACGCCAACCCCGCGTGCCTTAGCCCTCAAAGACGTCGCCGTTGGTGCGTCATTTACCCTCGGCGTCCTCCAAAACGGCACCCTCGTCACTTGGGGATTCAATCGCGAAGGCCAAGCCACCCTCCCTTCCTACATGCGCTCAATCCGGGTCAAAGAAGTCGAGGTCGGCTCCAACTGGGCCGTTGTCCTCACTGAGGATGGTCGTGTCTTTGCCTGGGGGCAGAACGACTTTGGCCAACTCACTATCCCTGCAGCTGCCCGTGCTGATGTCAAAACCATTTCTGCCTACTACGGGCATGTCGTTGCGCTCAAAAATGACGGCACGCTCGTCAGTTGGGGGCGCAACCGTGAAGGGCAGACCAACGTCCCGGTCATACGCAATGTCAAGGCGATTGCCGCTGGCCACGAACACACCCTCGTCGTCACTCAGAACGAAACCGTCATCGGCTGGGGCAATAAGTATCTTGTCCAACCCGATTTCATTAAGACACTTGGTGGCATCAAAGCCGTCAGCGCCGGTTTCGATCACTCGCTGGCGTTGACCAACTGGGGCACCGTCATCTGCTGGCGCTCGACCGACCCCAATCCGATGAACACTCAAGAGTACGGCCAGTGTGGTCCTATTCACAAGAAGTTGACCGATATCGTCGCCATTAGCGCCGGCAAACAGTATTCGCTCGCGCTCGACAAATACGGCAAAGTCTACGCATGGGGTCGCAATGACTATCGCCAAGCCGTGGTCCCTAATCTTACCAAGATTGCCACCGTCATCGAAGCAGGCTACGTCAATTCGGTGATTGGTTACCAAGACGCCGCTGTTCGTGCCTTCGGCCAAGCCATGCACGGTGCCCTCGTATCGCGCACGCCCACCCGGGCAAGATTGCGGAACGATATTGCAATCCCCTCAGTCACGATTGTCGTATCGCGGTAGTACCTACCTAGAGAAAGAGTAAACATGATTTCGAAATCTCATATCCTTGTGGTGCTGTTGATTGTCATGTTCGTTACAACGAACACATCACAATATGCACGAGCAAACGCGAATGCTGATGACTACGTCGATCCTACTATCGACTATAGTGGTTCTATTCCAACCACAAGTAATCCTGTTGGTAACGGGACAAAGGCAGTGCGAATCATCTCAAACCCATCTTTCGAGAGTCCAACCGGCTCTGGCGTAACGATGGTATGTGAATCGAATTTAAACGGGTGGTATACCACACACACCACACGTCCAGATCCTGCAATTGGGTCTGGGCCGTGTCCAGTGTTTGAAGTATGGCGGTATCCTTTTGTCAATAATGTCAACGGTCGTGCTGCGCCACATGGACAACAAGCTATCGAGTTGAGTGCATATGTGCCAACGATGGCGTATCAACCAATATGTATCATCGGTGGCGAATCGTTTGATTTTCAATTTCATCATATCCCACGTCAAGTATCGGGACCTGCAGTTGACACCATTTCATTCCGGTTTGGTATTCCTACCCTCAGTGACACCTCCAAAACTGCAGATTTGCCTGCAAATTCGCTCGAAGTCATACGCGTACAAAATACATGGAATGGAGCATCAACACCACCAACCGTCACTGATATTGCGTCACATGCAAATACATCAAGCATTAACATCACAGTATTATCAACATACTGGGCAAAAATCCAAGGTGAGTTTCGTACCCCTCAGACATTTTCTGGTATTCGTAATCTTGGATTCCAAGGCATCACCCCTGTCGGTGCAGTAGGCAACATCCTAGATGATATAACAATTGGGCTCAAACCCATCATTGATCTCGGCACGTCGCGTGATACGGGTGGCAACGAAACCGCCACCCCAACGGCACTCAACATTCGTATCAACGGACGTGTGACCACTGGTACAACCATCATGCTGCAGATGTCAGAGGGTACAGCTACGCCTGACACCGATTTCACTCTCGGTACCGTCAATGCAGGCGCATTTGGCACCGGATCGTATACACATGATCCTGGTTCAAACAACTGGTTGATTACCATTCCTCCCGGCGACTATGACGGCGGCGTGTTCCCAAGCAATAATGCAAGTGGAATGACCATTCCCATCAACTACGCCAACGACGCCGATCTCGAGCCAACTGAGTATATGCTCTTCAAAATCCTGCCACCCAGCAAACTCGGCTCCTCCGACAACTGGCTCCTCGGCGATCCAGTCTGCGACCTCTCACGCAAGACCGACGGCGTCGTTTACTCGATTGTTGACGTTGGCCCTACTTCTACACCGACCTTTACACCGTCGGCTACTGCCACATCCACGGTCACCTTGACGCCAACTGCAACCTTTACCGCGACTTCGACACCGACTGCAACCGCCACCTTTACGCGCACGCCAACCCCGCGTGCCTTAGCCCTCAAAGACGTCGCCGTTGGTGCGTCATTTACCCTCGGCGTCCTCCAAAACGGCACCCTCGTCACTTGGGGATTCAATCGCGAAGGCCAAGCCACCCTCCCTTCCTACATGCGCTCAATCCGGGTCAAAGAAGTCGAGGTCGGCTCCAACTGGGCCGTTGTCCTCACTGAGGATGGTCGTGTCTTTGCCTGGGGGCAGAACGACTTTGGCCAACTCACTATCCCTGCAGCTGCCCGTGCTGATGTCAAAACCATTTCTGCCTACTACGGGCATGTCGTTGCGCTCAAAAATGACGGCACGCTCGTCAGTTGGGGGCGCAACCGTGAAGGGCAGACCAACGTCCCGGTCATACGCAATGTCAAGGCGATTGCCGCTGGCCACGAACACACCCTCGTCGTCACTCAGAACGAAACCGTCATCGGCTGGGGCAATAAGTATCTTGTCCAACCCGATTTCATTAAGACACTTGGTGGCATCAAAGCCGTCAGCGCCGGTTTCGATCACTCGCTGGCGTTGACCAACTGGGGCACCGTCATCTGCTGGCGCTCGACCGACCCCAATCCGATGAACACTCAAGAGTACGGCCAGTGTGGTCCTATTCACAAGAAGTTGACCGATATCGTCGCCATTAGCGCCGGCAAACAGTATTCGCTCGCGCTCGACAAATACGGCAAAGTCTACGCATGGGGTCGCAATGACTATCGCCAAGCCGTGGTCCCTAATCTTACCAAGATTGCCACCGTCATCGAAGCAGGCTACGTCAATTCGGTGATTGGTTACCAAGACGCCGCTGTTCGTGCCTTCGGCCAAGCCATGCACGGTGCCCTCGTATCGCGCACGCCCACCCGGGCAAGATTGCGGAACGATATTGCACCAACAATGCCTATGCTTCAACCATGATGGCCGCGAGCAAAATGCTCCCTACAATGTAGGGAGCATTTTGCTCGCGGTGATTTTCACAATCAAATACGTTTGTAATAAAATGCAGAGCCTTCAAGCATACCATCAGGACTAAACGCATAATCCGGTGCAACACCGAACTTGATCCATCCCATACGCTGATACAGACGCTCACCAATATCACCGACGCGCGTATCCAAGAATAACATCGACCGCCCCAAATCAAGTGCTTTGGCTTCTATGCATTGCATCAAATACGTGCCAACACCACGATTACGTGCCGACACTGCAACAATAACTTTTTGCACTTCAGCGCGATGGCGCCCGTTTTCTTTGGGAGAAGGCTCGAGTTGCGCCGTACCAACGACGAGACCATCATCAACTACAATCACAAGATGCTTTTTGCGCTGTGCAACAGATTGCGCAACATCGTGCCAGTACGCAGCAATCTCGTCGTGATTAATTGGCCACATAAAACCAATGCTTGCACCATCAAAAACAGCCTCGGCCAGTAACGCATGAAGCGCAGGAATGTAGGCATCAATGGTTGATTCGTCAAGCCAAATCTCACGCATATTATCCCTCGGTTCGATAGTGCACGTCGGACAACTCACGCAGACGTTTGGCAGCTTGTTCAGGTGTTATATCACGTTGTGGTTCGGCTAACAACTCATACCCGACCATGAATTTGCGCACAGTCGCCGACCGCAACAACGGCGGCACGATGTGAATATGCCAATGCCAATGATCGCTTTGAGCTTGCTTGACTGGCGCTTGATGGATACCTAATGAGTAAGGGAATAAGGTGCGGAACAAGTTGTCGTAGCGCGTCACCGTGCGCTTGAGAATATCAGCCAAATCATCGACTTCAGCTACAGTCATCTCAGTAATCATCGCCTGTGGTCGAATCGGCAGAATCATCGTCTCAAATGGCCACACTGCCCAAAACGGTACCAATGTCACAAATGAATCATTGCGACACACAATGCGTTCGCCACTTGAGAGCTCTTGCTGAAGATACGCAGATAACAATGTTTGACCATGTGTCGCAAAATATGTTTGTTGTTGCGCATCTTCACGTTGCACCAAGTTCGGTACATGTTGTGTCGACCAGATTTGACCATGTGGATGCGGGTTGCTCGAGCCCATCATCGCACCACGATTCTCAAAAATCTGCACGTACCCAATATCTGGATGCGTGCCTAGGCTATAAAATTCTGACTGCCACACACGCACCACACGGGCAATGTCAGCTTGCGTCATCTCGCCGAGCGTCAGGTCATGCCGCGGGCTAAAGCAAATAACTTTGCAGATACCGCGTTCACTCTCAGCACGCAAAAGCCCATCATTTGTGCCACCTGCAGGTGCGTCGTTTTGGAGGGCAGCAAAGTCATTCACGAAGACAAACGTGTCTTGATAATCAGGATTGGTTATCCCACCGACGCGTGCATTGCCTGGACACAGATAACAAGTGGCATCATACGCAAGCCGTTGCTCGTCAATTAACGACTCAACCTGCCCTTGCCATGGTCGCTTGGTGCGATGCGGTGACACCAACACCCATTCGTCTAGCAGTGGATTATATCGACGGTGTGAATGATCTTCTGGTACAAACACAGCACTCCCCTTATGTGTAATGACTGTATGTGTATCTTAACGCAATTTTTTTCGTTTATTTTGGAAAAAAGGCGACAAGTGTATCGACACTTGTCGCCAGATGCAGAGGATGAGCGCTGAAATTTAGCGAATTTCGTAGACTAATGTCACTGATACCGAAACCTGTTGTTGACCAGTCTCAACAGGTACTGACATGGCGGCATCAGCAACCATACCACGCGCAAATGGCATCTCTGGCTGATAATTCAGCGATTCGTTGATCGAGATGATATCACCCAACGTTACACCTGCCGCTTTCGCCATCGCCTCAGCCTTAGCGCGCGCTGCCTCTATTGCCTGTTGACGTGCATCAGCCTGATACTGACTTGCATCAGCAATACCAAAGCTAAGACCACTGATATTGTTCGCACCAGCAGTCACCACTTGGTCAAGGAGTGTGCCTGACGCTGAGATATCACGAATCAACACGGTAACAGAGTTATTCACTTGGTAGCCATTAATCCGCGTTCCCGATGTATCATAGGTAGGATAGACATTAAAATTACTGGTTGAGATGTCTTTGGCATCGACACCCAACTTCTTGATGGCGTCAATCACGGCTGCAGTATCGGCACTATTTTGCTTGAGTGCATCAGCTGCAGTGCTCGCCTGCGAAGAAACACCAAGCTGAACTGTGGCCTGATCAGGAGCTGCATAAATCGATCCTGATGCGTTCACGGTCAACTGGCGCATCGACGTTGCCCCACCAACGGCAGTCACAGAGGTGACTGGGCGCACAAGCAAATTCGGCAACAATGCACCAACAATAGCAGCAATCATCGTCACGAAAAACAACACAACAATGGTGGACTTACTCATCAAGATACTCCTTTTGCTTCAACATATACATGACGTCTCAAAGGTACGTGTTGTTCCGTGACACAAAAACACGCCAACATACGCGCTATCTCGTATGCTGGCGCAAGTCTGCGTGTAACCTTACAGATTATAGAGTTCGGTATATTTGTTCGTAAGATAGCGGAAATATGGCTCAACCGACAATTCTTGTCCAGTGACGCGTTTGAGCGTCGTTGGAGCATCATATCGACGCCCTGTTGCATACAAATTGGATTGAAGCCACGACAGGAGTGGCTGGTAATCGCCCTGGGCAATTGCAGGCGCAATTGTTGCATCTTTGGCCAGCGCTGCCTCATAAATTTGGGCACTCATGATATTACCGATGGTATAGCCTTGAAACGACCCACCAACGGTACCCGCATACCAGTGAATATCTTGAAGCACGCCATCTTTGTCATCGGTTGGCGTAATGCCGAGTGATTTCTGGTAGCGCTCATGCCACGCCTCGGCAAGATCTTTGACCGCCAATGTCCCCTCGAGCAACTCTAATTCAAGCTCAAAGCGCACGATGATATGCAAATTGTACGTGACTTCATCGGCATCAGTCCGAATCAATGAGCGAGAAACTTTGTTAATCGCACGGTAGAACTCGTCGAGCGACACGTGCCCAAGTTGCGTGGGGAATGTAGCCTGCAACCCGGCATAATTATGCTGCCAGAACGACCTTGAGCGACCGACAATATTCTCCCACAGCCGTGATTGGCTCTCGTGTACTCCACTTGATGTACCAGACGCCAACGGTGTCCCCTCGAGCTCCTTGGCGACGCCCTGTTCATACATCGCATGACCAACCTCATGGATGACACTAAAAATCGCATCGCCCAAATCATCCTCACGCGCACGCGTAGTGATACGCACATCACCGTGATGCAATCGTGCACAAAACGGGTGTGGCGCAGTATCAAGCCGGCCACGATTCATATCGTAGCCAATATGCGCAGCAAGTTTCGCCGCATAATCGAGTTGGGCTTGAATCGGGAATGGTCCACGTAACGACGTATCATCTGCCGGCACTTGCGCAACGATTTTCTCGACGAGTGGCACCAAGCGTTCACGCAACGTTGCAAACAGCGGGCGCAAGGTTGCAACAGTCATACCACTATCTGACAAGTCGATCAAGGCGTCTGCCACATGTGCACCATCACCATAGTAACGAGACAACTGACGACTCATCTCGACCGTCTTCTCGAGCACTGGCACCACACTACGAAAGTCATTCGCTGGACGCGCTGCAGCCCAAGTCATATAGCTTTGATTGGTATGCTCAGTAAACGCACTGACAAACTCAGTAGGAATGCGGGTCGCTTGCGCATAATCTTTGGCAGTTACCCGCACCAACGCCGTATCAATACTATCGGGGTTCCACGACTCTGATTGCTTTTGCAAGATATCGAGTAATCGGCCAATCTTTGGATCGGTAAACTTCTCATGACTCAAACGCGACATATACGCCATTTGGCGTCCACGTCCTTCGCCTGCACCTGCTGGCATAATACTTGACTGATCCCATCCCAAAAGCGCAACAATCGCGTTGATATCAGATAATTCTGCTAGCTGTGTTTTCAACTGTTGTAATTCGGTTGACATGTTGGTTCCTTCATTTTCAGAGAGCAATGCGTTGTATCCATATCGTACACCACAGATGTAAATGGTACCACCGATAATCGAGCGTGGCACTCTTCCTTTCATTCATACACGCGTTAAAATCACAAGGCATTCGAATACACGACATACAATTTTACTCGCCACCGCACATTTGCCATATCATTGCACCTCACACTAAAATCTATTATGTTAAACGCACTAACGAATATTCTGGTAATTCAATTATCAACAATCAATCACTATTTCATTCAAAATTCAACGAAAGTACAAATAAATACACAAAAATACTCATCTTTGTAATCGTTAATCTAATGCATATGGATACTGTAAATATTAATTTTAGTTTATTTTTTACAAGGCTATTTACTTCGTTAATTTACAATTCACTATAAATAATAATACTTGACAACCCACTACTACATGGTACAATCAGCATGCATATCATTCTACTGACAAGAATGCTAACTAATTGTAAACGTTTCGATTAACGATAACTGCGTATTTCGAGTCGTTGTGTCAACAGGTACGTGCATTTGCGTGAGAAGAATGCGTAATTCCTAGCAAACAAAGGTAACGAATGTGCGTTTCACAAAATTAACAAACCTTATTGTAGTGGCAATTCTTATTGCCACAGCAGTGTACTCGATTTATCCAGTCACTGCAGCAGCACCGAGTAGCGCAGCCATGCTTACAATCAACGGCGGTGGCGGCGTCAATACTGGTGGTACTGACGGTATCAAATTGACGTTTAACATCGCCAACTCGGGTGAGCAGATCGTATATCGTAACAAAAATTTCTTCTACTCGTCTGGTGACTTTGGTTTTCACCTTAATATTGGTGGTACGTTAGTAACATCATTTAATGGGTCAAACTCGTCGTTGGAACTGAGTGAGGCCACAAAGTTCGATGATGTCACGTTCTCTGCGCTCACAGGGACTGCTAGCACTTCAGGAGGTGCAACCACAGGTAGTGGTAGTGCGCGACTTACCTACACCGTTACCGTAGGTGGCCGGCTCTACACCGTGAAGCGCACAATTACATATACACATCCAAATACCTATTACGAAGATGATTTCGAAATCATCATCCCAGCAGGCAACACCGCAAATGTGACATTGTACAAAGGTGGCGATACTGCACCATACGAGGCTGATACTGGTGTTGCGGCGTACTTTGATGCACCTGTGCGTAATGTACAAAATATTGACACCGTTTCAGGATATACGATTGGTATCCGCGAAGTATATACAGACACCAATATGGCAATTTTCGATGGTGCTGTTTCTCAACGATATTATTACAGCTACGATGAGGTTAACGCTGGCACCAACATCGGATATGGTGCAGAAGCTGAAGCTGCAAACGGCGATCCACTCGATGTTGGTCTGATGATTCAGCAGAATATCGGGAGTACACCAGGTACATATACCGCAAACAGCGTTACCTATATTGGCGAGCAAGATGTCACTGTTGAGGCCATCTGGGCTAATACTACCGTATCATCATTAGGACGACTCAACATCGCAATCATCAACAATTTGACCACCACGCAGAGTGGAATTGCATTCAGCTTTGCGTTGCCTGCAAGCATGACAGCTGGTGCGGTGTACACCAATTGTACCGGCACAGCTTCGGGATCAGGCACAACAATCACCGTATCAGCAGTATCAATGAATGCGCTGAGTAGTTGTTTGCTCGAAATCGACGTCGGCAGTAGCACGGCATCAACGTATACGACCGATTCCACCAATATCTCAGGGTTGACCGGTGCAACGAATGCAGTAACAAGTAGCTCAATTACGTTTACCTACTCGTCACCTACATTTACACGCACACCAAGCCCAACGCGTTCACCAACGAATACGTTGACGCCATCCAATACGTTGACGCCGTCAAACACGCGTACACCAAGCTTGACACCGACGAACACGCTAACGCCATCAAATACATTAACTCCGTCACCAACCTTGACGCCAACCGATACCTTGACGCCATCACCAACGTCAACAATGAATCCATTAGCGATTACTGATATTGCTGTTGGTCAGTCATTTGTGCTTGGCATCACATCAAACGGCAATCTGGTTACATGGGGTATCAATCGTGACCGACAGTCAACCATCCCCAACTATCTC
Source organism: uncultured Klebsiella sp. (assembly GCA_964469045.1). GTDB lineage: Bacteria > Chloroflexota > Chloroflexia > Chloroflexales > Roseiflexaceae > UBA965. Next base: position 2,004 of record CAYXXK010000034.1, on the reverse strand, counting down.
TTCGGGCGGGGCATTCGTGAAGTTGAGGTAGGCGCCAATTGGTCAATGGTATTGTTAAGTAACAATACGCTACAAAGCTGGGGTAAGAATGACTTCGGACAGCTCACTATTCCAACCAATGCACGCAGCAACATCCAAACTTTCTCAGCGTTTTATGGGCACATCGTTGCCCTAAAGACAAACGGAACGGTTGTATCGTGGGGTCGCAATAATGCTGGCCAGACAAAAGTGCCAACCGGCTTATCAAATGTGACTGCGGTTAGTGCAGGCCATGAACACTCGCTTGCACTCAAAAGCAACGGTACTGTGGTAGGTTGGGGACGTGAAAGCGTTGTGCAAACACGATTTGTCCGCACATTGAGCAACATCACAGCAATTAGTGCAGGCTTTGATCACTCACTTGCACTCAAGAGCGATGGCACCGTGGCATGTTGGCAAGATCAAACCGTCAGTCGACAAAATGTTGGTCAGTGTAAGGGTGTCAACCTACTGAAGAACATTGTTGCAATCAGTGCTGGGCGACAATTCTCACTAGCACTCGATAACCAAGGGAAAGTCTACGCTTGGGGTGCCAATAATTTCGGACAATTAAATGTTGGCGATGAGCGCACCGATGTGCTCAAGATTCGCGCCGGCTACGTCAATGCCGTCGTTGCATATGCTGATGGTTCGGTACTTACCACAGGTGCTACAGCATTTGGTGCTCGCGTTTCGCGCACACCAACAAGTACAGGCGTAATCACGCCATCACCTGCACCAGCAACGTGGACACCGGCACCACCAACGTTCACGCCACGCCCAACCCGTCGTCCTTAAGCATGCTGCTAAGTGAGGATTACATGCAACGCTTAAGTATGAAAACATGGCGAGGCACACTGACTACGTTCATGATTATCGGCATTGTAGTGGTAGCGCAACTGCTACCACTACACATCGTGCACGCAGAAGATACACAATCGACGGACGCCAATGCACAATACCCAGTAAGTGCAGCCGACGTACAACGCCAAGCTAACGGAGTACAATCGATCCCAACCACCAGCAATCCAACCGGAAACGGCATACAAGGACTGCGCACCTACGCCAATACCTCATTTGAGGAATCAGACTTTGCGTGTTTTACGTTACCATCTGGATGGGCATACATCAATCAAACAAAGATGCGCGGATGGAAAACCGCACATCCCCTGCACAACGAAACAAACTGTACACCTGCACAGAGTGGAATTCGCGTACTCGAGATCCAAAAATCAGGTCTACAAGGCACAGATGCATTTCTTGGCAACAAATACGCAGAACTCAATGCACACTATGCTACATTCATCTACCAAGAAATGTGTGTGTCAAATAGCGATGTCATCGAGTTTAAGTTTCGCCACAAGCCAATCAATGCTGGTCGCTCTGATATTGCACAATTTGCATTTGGTATTCCTGGCGATTTGCCTTCAGGATCAATTGCGGGTGATAGTTACTATCGTCCAATTATGTACGCCAAAAGCACTGCTGCTGCAACTCGAGACACATCAGCAGTTGCACACACCGGCTTTACATTTTCTTCCACCAATTACACTACCCCTCCAGGTACAACAGGTGCCACATCAGTCATCAACGGCACGTGGGGCGAGTACAGTGGCACGCACACCCTTCCAGCATCAGGCTGGAGTGGCATTCGCAATTTAGGATTTGCTGCAATTGACGGTCCATCAGCTACAGGCGGTAACTTCCTTGATGGAATCGAAGTAGGATTGAACCCCATCATCGACTTTGGCTCATCACGCGATACCGGCGGCAACGAGACAGCCACGCCGACATCAATCAACATCCGCATTAACGGACGTGTCGGCGCGAATACCAAACTCATGCTTCAAATGGCCGAAGGCGACGCCACCCCTGATACCGACTTCGCTCTCGGCACCGTCAGCGCTGGTGCCTATGGTGCAGCAACCACTGTGCATACCACCGGATCCAATAACTGGCTTATTACCGTCCCTGCCGGCGACTACG
>CAYXXK010000033.1:2344-31738 GCA_964469045.1 uncultured Klebsiella sp. | reverse complement strand
GCGGGTTAGGACAAGCTTGGAGGAGTTCAACGATGAGTAATCCGACGCGTGTTGGTGTAATTGGTGCCGGTGCAATTGCCATGCATGGTCACATCCCCGGGATTAAACGGCATCCACAGGGGAGTGTGGTTGCTGTATGTGATACCAACAAAGAACGTGCCGAAGCCTTAGCAACCAGCCAGAGTGTAGCCAAGGTCTACACCGATTGGCGCGAGTTGGTCAAAGATCCTGACATTGACGCAGTAACTATTGCGCTCCCGAATGCGCTCCATGCTGAAGTTGCAATTGCAGCCCTTAAGGCTGGCAAGCATGTACTGAGCGAAAAGCCGTTGGCCATGACCGTCGCGCAAGGCGAAGAGATGGTTGCCACTGCAGAAAAAGAAGGCCGTGTCTTGGCCGTAAATATGACCAATCGGCCGCGCGGCGAGTTTCAATACATGAAAGCCAAAATCGCCGAAGGGCGCATCGGTAAGGTCAGCTATGCAACGGGTCGCATGATTCGTCGTGCCGGCATCCCGGGCTTCGGGAGCTGGTTCACTCGCAAAGAACTCGCCGGTGGCGGTGCGCTGCTCGACATTGGTGTGCACATGCTTGACGCGGTGTTATATATGTTGGGTAATCCCAAAATAAGTGCATTGCGTGGTGAAGTTCAAGCAGTGCATGGACCACAACGCCGTGGTCTTGGTGGATGGGGTATTGACCGGGTCATGGACGGCACCTTTGATGTGGACGATTTGGCATCCTTACACTTGCGTCTTGCTGATGGTGGTCTGGTGACCATCGAAGTGACATGGGCCATTTATGGTCAAAACGAAGAGCGCGTGCAGATTACCGGTGATCAAGGTGGTTTTGACTTCTTCCCCAATTTGTATGGCACCGATAAGCCATTGCGTTACTATAGCGATGACAACGGGAGCCCAATTGAGACGATTCCGACCTTGCCCACCGTGCCTGATGGGGCAGGTAATGTGGGGTATAAGCGTTTTATTGATGCGATTCAGGGCAAGGGAAGTGTGGTTGCATCGGGTGCCGAGGGCTTGGCGATTTTGCGCTTGCTCGAAGCCACATATCGTTCGGCCGCAGAAAAACGTGAAATAGCCTTGTAAATCTATGTGAATATGCCGCTCCAGCAATATGCTGGAGCGGTTTTTTCATCAAAATTTTACCTGTTGTTGACAAACTCTTCCATCCACATACACTATGATTAAAGTGGATTTTAATGACATAATGCAACCCACACACTGCTCCGTGAGTAATGCAGTGATGCGGTGTAGTACTCCGTATCAAGGAGTGTGAGTCATGACACGTGGGCGACGTAGTGCAACGAATAAATCGGCACCATTAAGTCGATTAATTAATCGTGAACAGAGTTGGGTTGAGTTTAATGCACGTGTGCTTGATGAAGCACTCGATCAGCGTAATCCATTACTTGAACGCGTCAAATTTTTGGCGATTGTCAGTACGAACATGGATGAGTTTTTTATGATTCGGGTGGCCGGTTTGCGTGAGCAACAACGAGTTGGAGTACAAACACGCTCACCTGATGGGTTAACGCCGACCGAACAACTCCAGGCAATTCGCACTGCAGTGACTGCACAACTCAAAGTGCAACGTGATTGTTGGGTCGATGATGTGACGCCCAAACTACGTGAACATGGAATTTGGTTGCTCGATTATCAAGAGCTCAATACGACACAACAAGCAATCATTGATAATTATTTTGTGAATCAGATTCAGCCAGTGTTGACGCCATTAGCGTTTGACGCAAGTCATCCATTCCCACTGATTTCAAACCTGAGTCTGAATCTTGCGGTTGTACTAGGGAACGAGACAGACGAACGCTTCGTACGTGTGAAGGTGCCGGGTGTACTACCACGCCTCGTCCCATTGCCGATTGAAGCTATGCATGTACCTGCTGGACTTGATGCGTCACAATGCGCGTGTTTTGTGTGGATTGAGCAGGTTATTGCGGCTAATTTGCACCGACTCTTTCCTACAGAGATGGTGCGTGAAGTGCATGCATTTCGTGTGACACGTAACGCCGACTTCGAGATAGAAGAAGATGAGGCCGATGATTTGTTGCAGACAATCGAAGAGAGTGTACGGCAACGACGATTTGGCGCAGTCGTGCGCTTGGCGGTACAGGCAACTATGCCTACGCGGCTGCGGGCTTTGTTATTGCAAAACTTACGTCTCGACGAGAATGATTTGTACGAAATTCGTGGTCAACTCGGGTTGTCAGTGTTGATGCAGTTGCTTAAACTCAACCGCTCCGAGCTGAAAGACGAGCCGGATGTGCCGCGCACTCCCCAAGCGTTGCGAGACGCCGCTAATCCAGCATCCTTGTGGGATAACATACGTCAACGTGATGTAATGATGCATCACCCATACGATTCGTTTCAACCAATGATTGCTTTTATTGAAGCGGCTGCGAGCGATCCAGATGTATTGGCCATCAAACAGACACTCTATCGCGTAGGGAGCAATTCTCCTATTGTCAAAGCGTTGATGCGGGCGCGTGAGCTTGATAAACAAGTGACGGTGTTGGTTGAGCTCAAAGCGCGTTTCGACGAAGAAAACAATATTACGTGGGCACGTGCCCTCGAACGCGCCGGAGTTCATGTGGTATATGGTGTGCCTAACCTCAAAACACACGCCAAGATGTGCTTGGTTATTCGACGTGAAGGGGATGTGTTACGTCGGTATGCACATTTGGGAACCGGTAATTATAATGCGAGTACTGCCCGTATTTACACCGATATCGGTTTATTCACGAGTAATCCAGCAATTACGGCTGATGTCGCCGATTTGTTTAATTTTTTGACGGGATATGCCAAGCATGAACAATTTCGGGCATTGTTAGTTGCTCCGGTGAATTTGCGGAGCCAGCTTACGGCGTTAATTCAGCGTGAAGCTACCTATGCTGCGGCTGGGCGCCCTGCCAAGATTATCTTCAAAGCAAATTCATTGGTTGATCCGCAAATGATTGAACACCTCTATACCGCCTCAAATGCTGGCGTTGATATAGAATTGATTATTCGTGGAATGTGTTCATTGCGTCCTGGTGTGCCAGGTATGAGCGACCGTATTCAGGTACGGAGTGTCATCGGACGCTACCTCGAGCACAGTCGAATTTATTGGTTTGGTAATGACGGTAATCCTGAGATGTATATCGGTAGTGCAGATATTATGGAACGCAACCTTGATCGGCGCGTTGAAACGTTGTTTCCTGTTAATGACCCAGCGATGCGGAGTTGGGTTGGCGAGCATATGCTGGATGCATATCTACGTGACACAGAACGCACACGAGTGTTGCGCAGTGATGGTTCTTGGTATCGCCTTCGCGACCAAGGACATGTCGATGCATTTGATGTGCAACGCTTTTTTACGGATGAGGTAACTGCGGAGTAGGAGGCATATGTCGAGCTTTCGCATCCTGCGTATTTCGCTTTGGCTTATCGCCATCTGTGCATTCATGTATATCTCCGCACAGCTCTCAGTCGTTACTGAGCGCTTAGCTGGTCCGATATTGATGTTTACGAGTGCTTGGTTAATTGCATTGGTCATTGATCCAGTGTTTGTGGTACTCAGCAATATACGCATTCCACGTGTGTGGTCAGTACCACTTGTGTATGCACTCCTTATCAGTGTGATCGTTGTGGTGATTATTGCGGTCATCCCGGTGATATACAACCAAATTGATGGATTTGTGCAAAACATTCCTGCAGGTGTAGCACTTGCGCGGCAGTCATTAATTGCGTTACAACGACAGTTCGAACGATTCGGCATTCAAAGCGATATGCAGAGTTTCTTCCGTAGTGAGGTGTTGCTGGATCAGTTCGGCATGTTTGGGCCTACTGCACTTCAACAATCAATCGGGGTAGCTGGTGGGATAGCGCAGGTGTTGTTTGATGTGGTTGTTGTGTTGATGTTGAGTTTTTATATGGCACTTGATGGGCAAGCGCTGTTTCGCAAGTTTGTGATGTTGTGTCCAGCGAACTGGCGTGATGAAGTCGAGACGTTCGGTCGTATCATGACACAAACATTTGGCGGATTCATGCGCACGCAACTGTTCAGTTCCTTGGTGTACTCGTGTGTCAATGCGATAGTCATGATGTTATTTGGCTTGCCTAGCATTACATTGGCGACATTGATTGTTGCGGTGGCGTTGATGATTCCTGTCGTGGGTGGCGTGGTTGCGTTAATTCCGCCGGTGCTCATTCTCGTGTTAAATCAGCCACAGTCAATTGGCGTGTACCTCGTTACCATGGTGATTGTACAACAGATACTTTTTAATATCGTTTTGCCGCGGATGATGGGCAAGGTTGTCGGTTTACATCCGTTATTGGTGTTTGCCGCCTTGCTTATTGGGAGTGCCGTGGCTGGTCCATGGGGCGTACTGCTTGGTATCCCATTGGCTGGGGTAGTGGCGTCCATCACGAATTATGTGTATGTGCGGCATCCTGTCGCTACTGATAATCCATAACGCACACGTTGTGCATGCGTTATCCACGTGTTATCCACATTTATTTTTTTGTTGATTAAAACGCCTTAAAGTTACGATTTTACACAGCCAATACACCATATTTCCACGTATTATCCACAGGCTATCCCCCTTAATTTCTACGAGCGATAACCTGTGGACGATGATTGTTTATCGGGGAACGAACGACGTATCCGCATTCAATCGGCGTACAAAAGCTGCCATCAACCGGGCGGCGTTGAGTGCATCCTCGAGGTCAATCATCTCGTTGGGCGAGTGCATATAACGATTGGGGATGGAGATGACTGCAGTTGCAACCCCAGCGCGTGAGTTGTGAATAGCGTCAGCGTCGGTTGCGGTATAGGATGGATTGGCCTGCATGCGATAAGGAATATTTGCTTGCTCAGCAGTTTCGATGAGCATCTCAACCAACAATGGTGCATTGGCCGAACCGCGAGTCAACACGGGGCCGCCGCCAATGGTGATATCACCCTGTGACTGACGACTGGCACTCGGGTGGTCGGTTGCAAAGGTGACATCAACCGCAATCGCTACGTGTGGATCGAAGGCATAGGCTGCAGTACGCGCCCCGGCGAACGTGATTTCTTCTTGAGCAGTTGCAACTGCAGCTACGGTTGCGTGTGGGCGATCGGCGGCCAGCAGGCGGAGCGCCTCGAGCACCACAAATGCGCCGATACGATTATCGACGCCACGCCCGATGATACGATTATTGGCCAAAATAAGTGGATCGGCGTCGATGACGGCCGAGGCGCCGACACGAATTAAGGCGTTGGCCTCGTCGAATGATTTGGCGCCAACATCAATCCACAAATCGTCGATTTTGGAGACTTTGGTTCGGTCGTCAGGAGTCATAAGGTGAATCGGTTTTTTGCCGATGACACCACGAATGACGCCATTACGGCCGAGGATGCGAATGCGCTGGCCGACGAGCACTTGGCTATCCCAGCCACCAATCGGTCGAAAGTAGCAAAATCCTTGTTCGTCGATATGGGTAATCATCAAGCCGATTTCGTCGATGTGTCCGGCAAACAACACGCGTGGGGCGCCACCATTGAGTACCGCATACGAACTACCGAGGACATCACCATAGACGCTATCGGCAAACGCTTGGGCCTCGGTGCGCCACACACGTGCGGCGGCGATTTCGTCGCCAGATGGGCTGGTGGTATTGAGTAATTGAAGTAAAAAATCGCGGGCGGCGTCGCTCATACCAAATCTCCTTTGTCATGGGGTGTGCGAATATCCATTCGTATTGTGCCATGATTTGTGGAGGTATGTGATTAGTGCGCAATAAGTCGCACCGCCATGTTGGTGAGGGTGCGTTGTACTAGTCGACCGCCGGCGGTCATCATATCGCCCATACTCCAAAATGTGCCATCGACGGTGGTTTGTGCATGCGTGATGGCGTGCCGAAGATGCGTAGGCGTATTGCCAGCAAAACACGTATAACCGTATCCGATAGTATTTGGGAGATGTGAATCGCTTCCGCCTACCATCGGGAGATTGAGCGTACGAGCAGCCTGCGTGGCGCGGATGTTCGCATAGCGCGGTCGCAAGCTCGCATTGAGCGTCTCGATGGCGTCGAACGCCCAAAAGCGATGTCCATCAGCGGCGTGCGTCAATAGCCCATAATGACCAAGCGAACGAACCATCCAGTCATACGGGTGAGCGGCCACTGCCAAACCACCTTGTTCATGAATAGCGGTGATTGTATCGCGGGCACTCATGCCGGGACGAATACGTTCGTGAATGAAATATGCAAGCAAATGACCCTCGCGAGTGGATACCTCTTCCCCAAGAATGACGTGGAGGTCACTTCCCTCGGCGTATTTTTGGGCTTCGTATGCGCCGGTTATTTGATCGTGGTCGGTAATTGCAATGACCCGAATATCAGTGTGTTGGAGGGTATATTGAACAACATGTGCTGGCGTACTATGTCCATCACTATAGGTGGTATGAACGTGCAAATCGGCTTTGGTCAGCGCTCGTTTTGGCATGATTGTGCTCCAAATCGCTGGAATGCGGACGCCAACAACCTCGTTGTTGCATGTGTATTCAGCATACCGTTGCTGCGTTAAGATTCTTACAATGCGGTGTTAAGATTTGGTCAGGTGTCGTAAAGCAAGAAATTACGAGTAAGATAGAATCATCGACCAAGAGGAGTTTTTATGGCACATAGTCAACTTCAACGCGAGATTTATGCACAACCACAGGTGACACAGGCCATTCTGGCACAACGGCCTGTGATTCGCCAGATTGCTGATGTTATTCAGCAGTATCAGCCACGCTTTGTAATGATTGCGGCGCGTGGCACATCTGATAATGCAGCCCGCTATGCCCAATATTTATGTGGAATTGCCCTTGGGTGGCCAGTTGCGCTGGCCACCCCAGCGCTTGGCACGTTGTACCAGGCCGATGTGCGACTTGATGGCGCACTAGTGATTGGGATTTCGCAATCGGGGCGCTCGCCTGATATTTGTGATGTAGTGCAACGGGCTCGGGCGCAGGGTGCGTTGACGCTGGCTATTACCAACAATGCAGAGTCGCGATTAGCACAAAGTGCTGCGCATCACATCGACATTAGCGCAGGTCCCGAGCTGAGTGTGGCTGCTACCAAGAGTTATACTAATCAGCTGACTGCGATTGCGTTGTTGGTGGCGGCGTTGACCAATGATGCGACGCTCGAGTCGGCACTTGATGGGTTGCCTGGGTTGTTCGATGCGACGCTGGAGCTGCCACAGGCCACAATAGACGCTGCAGCGCATGTGCTCGCCGATGCCCCGGCGGCTATCAGTGTGGGACGTGGCTTGCAGTACGCAACCGCGTTTGAAGCGGCACTCAAAATCAAAGAATTGAGTGGGTTGCCGGTGGAGCCGTATTCGTCTGCAGATGTGCTTCATGGGCCTGTGACGATTGTCGAAAACGGCTTCCCAGTCCTTTTGACAAGTGATACCGGTGCCACAAGCGCAGATATGTTGTCATTGCTGACTCGATTGCATCAACAATCAGCTCGACTGTTGGTGGTGAGTAATGACGCGGTGCATTTGCAGCACGCAACGATTGCATTACCGATGCCCGCTTGTGATCAACGTGTAGCGCCAATGGTGGCTATTGCTACGTGGCAGCGGGTGGCACATGCAAGTGCGAGCGCTCGCGGACGTGACCCGGATGCGCCACAGGGATTAACCAAAATTACTGAAACGCACTAAATACAACACCCCGGCATCATTATGATGCCGGGGTGTTGGTGAGCCTATCAACGCAATTTAGTTGATGGTCAAGGTGCCCTTCATGCCGCCGCCGTAGTGACCGGGGTAGGTGCAGATGAAGGTGTAGGTGCCGGCCTCAGCGGTGAACTCAATGGTCTCGCTGGCGCCTGGGGCCAACAACTTGGTGGCTGCCAAAATGTTGGCGGTGTCGGCTGGCATGTAACCAGCGGCATCGCCGGCCTCGGCTGCAGCTTCGTCAACCTGTGCGGCAACGTCGTCGCCACCCTTAACGATGACGATGTTGTGGCTCTGTGCGGCTGAAGTGTTGTTGAATGACAAAGTTACCTTGCCGGCTGGAGCGCTCAAGCTGGTTACGTTGTAGGCCAAGTTCTCACCATCGGTGGTCACGGCCAACGCACCGTTGCTGGCACCGCCGCTCTCACCACCACATGCTGCGATTGCGAATGCAGCCACGGCCAACAGGGCTACTGCCCACTTGCGAACTGAGATCTTCATGCGAACTGACTCCTCGTTACGATTTGACTATCTGTTGATGATACTCCTGTATCATGACAGCATGTGTATATTATCACAATGGTTTTGCTTGTCAACAAATTCACAATAAAAAATTGATGAAAAATCGCATTAGGGCTTATGGTTGTGGTACAAATGCCAAAATATCGATACGCGGGCGCCACACCTCAACCCAATCATCAATACGTAGCAGATCAGTGCCGAGGCGTTGGCGGAGTTGGGGGGCAGTGGCATGTGTTCGGACGCCAACGGTGCCTATGCCGATGTCGAGTACATACTCACAATAGAGTGACTGATAGGGAAGTGGCGTTTCGGGGATCTCCCAAGTGGCGACGTGTGTAACCCGCCCAAAGACACGTGGGGCTCCTGGGATGCCGTCTGTGGTGGCCTGCAACCCTTGCCGTGGTGCATCTGTTTGAAGGCGGAACTGACAGAGCAACAAGACCAAAAGCGCATGACCATGCAAGCCAGCATGCTGTTCGTTGACTTGGTGATGGCGATCAACGACTGGTAGGTGATATGCGTGTGGCATGCCGACGCCGAGTGCTAATCCGATGGTAGGCAGGTACCGTCGCCCGTCGTTGTGAATCTCGCCTGGTGTAAATGTGGCAAAGTGACATGGGAGATGCAGGTGGGCTGCCGCAGAAAAGTACATAACACCTCTATCCTTTGGCATTTAAAGATTCGCGGAGAGCTGCCATACATGCTGATGGCTGGTCAGGGCTTATCAGTATGATGGGGGCATTATGGCGAGCGATCGCAATGGAGCGGTCACGATCGGTGACCATGCAAAAAAGCTTGCCATAACGCGTTGATACGAACGCCCCTTGATACCCAAATACACCAGCAGTAACCGCCCGTGTGCTTCGTTGCAAATCGGTTGTCACGTTCAAAATAGTAATTGCTTCGATAGTGCGATAGGGCACCCGAATAGCACGCCACCAGCGTCGTCTGATGATGAATTGGTCGGCATGTATCTCGAGTGACATAGGCATGCCAGCCCAGGCCAGCCATACAATCACCAATAATATTGCGGCCACAGACCCACTGATGACGGCGCCATAATAGGCGATTGGGTAGCTGAGTAACCCACTTAACGCCAAAAATAGCCCAGGGAGTGTGAGTATCCCACCGACAAACACAAAACCTTGTGTGACGCGTTGTGCATCGGTGTCAATTGGGGCGAAATCGAAGATTTGAGGCGTTGCCAAGCGAATTCCTTTGATTGAATGCTCATTGTTTACTATCATACCATAGCCCCTGATTGCTTGACCATCTTACCGCCAAAGGGCTATACTAGAGGATATGTTTTTATGCTGTAGTTAAGGAAGAACATGTCGGCTTTTTGTGTAATTGTGACAACACATGCGACTCCTGATGAACGGACGATTTACCTGCTTGGTGGCACGCTTACGGTAGCCGATATGCCCCTGTTGATTCAGCATCTTTTGTGTGATCCGATTACACAGGTCGCCGAGTGGTATGACATACACCAGTCGGCGCTTGATGTGTTGGCATATGACTGCATCGAAATTGCATATCGCCCAGGCGTGACCGATAACGAAGCCGAGAGTATAGTGATTGGTGCGCATCATTTGGGCGTAATGACGCTAACGCATGTGCGTACGGTGCATCGCTATCGAGTTGTTCTAGGAGATACTAGTACGCGTCATAATGACGTCATCCAAATCGCACAACGGTTCACCGTCACGGATACCATGCGACGTCAAGCGTTTTATCTGCAGTTACTTGAGGTGCCCAGTGCGCGTCCAAGCCATGTGGCCGTGGTGCCGTTGCGCCAACTCGATGACGATGGATTGATGCAGTTGAGCAAAGATGGCCTTCTTGCGCTTGATCGAGATGAGATGCGTACGATACAAGCGTACTACCAACAACTAGGCCGCGATCCAAGCGATGGTGAGCTCGAGACGATTGCACAAACGTGGAGCGAGCATTGCTCGCACAAAACATTCAAAGGAAAAGTCACATATACCGGAGCGCCGCACCACATTCCAGCCGAACGCCATTCGTTGCATCCGGCGTTGGTGGGGTTGGGGAGTGCCGCCGAAATTGATAGTCTCATTCGTCATTACTTGATGCGTGCTACCCAAGCAACTGCAGCTAATCTGACGCATTTGCCGTTAATTTCTGCATTTGTTGATAATGCGGGGATTGTGGCGTTCGATGACGAGTACGAATTGTCTTTCAAAGTTGAGACCCACAATCACCCCTCCGCGCTTGAGCCGTTTGGCGGTGCAAACACGGGTATGGGTGGCGTGCTCCGCGATGTGTTAGGCGTATCAGCAAAGCCAATTGCGGCGACTGATGTGTTTTGTTTTGGGCCACGTGACAGCGATATGCGTCGATTTGCGGGGAATGTCCTGCCCCCCGCACAGGTTGCGACTGGGGTGGTTGCAGGCGTGCAGGATTACGGCAACAAAATCGGTGTCCCGATTGTTAATGGTGCTATTTTTTATGATTCGGGCTATGTCGCTAATCCACTGGTCTTTTGTGGCACGGTAGGTCTTGCGCCGCGCAACACCCACCCACGCAATGTGCAGGCTGGTGATGCAATTGTGGTCCTTGGTGGGCGTACTGGCCGTGACGGCATTCATGGTGCGACATTTTCGTCGATTGAACTGACGCATACGACGGCTCAAGAGGCAGGAAGTGCGGTGCAAATCGGTGACCCGATTACAGAAAAGAAATTGATTGATATTGTTATTAATGCGCGTGACGCGCAGTTATATAGTGCAATAACAGACTGTGGTGCTGGCGGGCTTTCGTCAGCTATTGGTGAAATGGGCGAAACCGTGGGGGCACGGGTCGAACTCTCAACAGTGCCGCTCAAGTATCCTGGTTTGCAACCGTGGGAAATTTGGCTTTCTGAAGCGCAAGAACGCATTGTTATGGCAGTACCACCGCACAACCTCGATGCACTATTAGCGATGTGTGCTGCCGAAGAGGTTGAAGCGACTGCAGTTGGCACATTTGACGGAAGTCATCGCCTCGTAGTGACGTATGATAATCATGTGGTGGTTGATCTTGATATGCACTTCTTGCATGATGGACGCCCGCAGCGCACGCTTGTGGCCGAATGGTATCCAATGGCAACAAGTGCCCCCAAATCGACTGCAACAAACGCTCAACAGTTGTTATTGAAACTCCTTTCACATCCGAATATTGCGAGCCGAGAGCCAGTAATTCGTGGCTACGACCACGAAATTCAAGGACGCACAGTGGTTAAGCCAATGGTCGGCGTCATGAGTGATGGCCCTGGTGATGCGGCGGTGTTGCATATTCGTCCTGATGCAATGCAAGGGGTAGCGATTGGCTGTGGTATGGCGCCGCAACTCAGTCAATACGATCCATATTGGATGGCACTGGCAGCGGTTGATGAGGCCTTGCGAAATGTGGTCTCGGTTGGTGCTGATCCACGTTCATGTGCGATTCTTGATAACTTTTGTTGGGGTGACCCACGTCAACCAGACCGTATGGGTGCGTTGACCCGTGCGACAGCCGGGTGTCATGACGCAGCGTTAGCCTTTGGTACACCGTTTATTTCGGGCAAAGACTCGCTAAACAACGAATATCGCGATGCGGACGGTACACGTACTGCCATCCCTGGTACACTGCTTATCTCGGCAATGGCGTATCATCACGATGTTCGTTTGGCACAAACAAGCGACCTCAAAGCTGCTGGAAATGCGTTGTATGTGGTTGGAGTTACAACGGATGCTATGGCCGGATCGCATGCAAGCATGATTGCTGGCACCATTCCCGGATCAACGTGGCAGATGCCGCAGGTCGATTTGGCGCTAGCGCCCCAACTCATGCGCCAACTGCATGATGCCATTCAGGCTGGTTTGGTCGCAGGATGTCATGACATAAGCGAGGGTGGATTGGCAGTAGCGGTGGCCGAAATGGCACTTGCAGGGCGGATGGGGTGCCACATCAATCTTGATTTGATGCCTGACAATACGCCACACCCCTTGGTGCGTTTGTTTAGTGAGAGCCCAACACGGTTCGTTGTTGAGGTGCCGGTGGTGCATCAAGCGGCGTTCCAACGTGCGCTTGAGGGCATTCCACATGCATGTGTTGGGCAGGTCACCCATGATGCCAGGATGCATGTGGTTGCAAGTGGACGCGTGATGATTGATCTTCCGGTGAACGACCTCGTTCATGCATTTCATACACAGGTACTATGACACACAACGATTTTGATACATTTGTAACACATCTGATTGCCACGTTGCCTGACCTAGACACGACGATTACTGACGTGACCTTTCATGACGGCCAACTGCTTGTGACACGTGGTGAGCAAACACTGCCGATTGAGATTGCACCATTCGAGCAGGCGTATCGCCGTCGTCCCGATGCACTTGATGCAGTGGTTGCCACTCTTTTGCGCGTTAGCAAAGGTGAGCGTGGCGTGCCGGATCCGGGGTATCAAGCGATTGCAGATCGAATTATTCCACAACTTAAGCCGGTCGTTTTGTTGATGGATTTACTAGAGCGTGGTGCTGACCCTATTGTCTATCGACTCTTTTTGGCCGATATCATGGTGACGTATGCCATCCGTGATGCCCAGCGATTGTCGTTTTTGACTGAGGCACAACTTGAGCGTTGGGGCGTTAGCGAATATACTGTGCATGAACAGGCGTTGACGAATTTGCGTGCGATGTCCCAAAACGTTGCATATCATGTGGCTGGTCAAGGTGATCAGCAAATCATCATCTTTAATAATGAAGATGGGCTTGATGCGGTGCGGTTGTTACTCCCAGACTTAATTGCTGATGCTGCACGGGGGTTGCCGGGTAACTTGGTCATTGGTATTCCAAATCGTGATTTTATGGTAGTTATGAATGACGAAGATGCAGATCGCATCACTGCTGTATCACTACAAATCCAACGTGATATGCGTCAACATGCGCATGGGTTAACCCAACAATTATTTACGATTAGCAATGGCGAAGTGCGTGAATTTGTTGGGATGTAATCAGCGCACCATTAAGTGAGTGAATCATGGAAATAGTCCTCATCCTTGCCACCATCTTGGCCATCATTGCCTGTGTGTTATTTGGTATGGCCACGAAAACACAGGTGTTTGTCTTGGTGGCGCTTGCAGCCATGATCAGTGGTGCCGGATCGGCGTTGTGGCATTGGTTGTATGGCATCGTGTACGCTAATACATTACTCGAATTTGTGGGCGACCAAGTCCCGCTTGTTGCCTTTCTTGGTGGATGGGTGATGGTATTTCCTGCGCTGTTGATTTTTGCCACACTCCGTCGTCGTTTCGGCGAAATTAGTTATATACAGTCGTGGGGAATCGCCATCAGCGTTTTTGTCTTCTTTTGGATGATTGAAGGTATTGGCGTACAAGTGGGGATGTGGTCGTACGATAACGAAATCAGCGCACTCGGTGTTCCAATGAATATTTTGCTTGCGTTGCTCCACACCTTGAATGCAATGATTCTTTTGCGTATGCTTTTCGAATATTGGCGCGTATCGTTTGCGGTGACCCTACAACTGCCGCTTATTTGGTTGGGGCTACAAATATTGACGTACGGCATCATTGGGTCGCCATATTATGCGATGTCATTCTTGACGGGAAGTAGCGTAATGACGGGCTTTGGCTTGTTGAGTACCATGGTCTTGGTTGGTTGGGGACTGCATATTGTGATGCAGGGCCTCTCATCGCTCCAAAGTAATCTTGGCGGTACGGCATATATCTCGAATTTTGATGTGCTCGCTGAGCTCGAACGCGTCGATCGAGGTGATCGTAGTAGTGATGATTTGTATCGGTAATCCGTAAGTAGGACGGCCCACTGCAGATGCAGTGGGCCGTCTTTGTGCCTAGTGATTTGACTATGTCCGTCGACGACAAATTGCAATGCCGTCGCGAATAGGCAAAATGACTGATTCGAGATCAATATGATGCATAATGGCGCGATTGAACTCTTGGATGCCGCGCACAATCGGTGCAGCCTCGGCTTCGTCCTCGAGGACGAGTGCATTACAGAGTACGTTGTCAGCCACAAGGATGCCACCACGACGAAGCAGCGGGACACATAACTGCAACGCTTTGAGTGCCTCATTCTCGTCGTTGAGATGCCGCAAAATATCGAGGAAGATAAGATCATACGGCCCGCGCAAGTTGTTTAATTCGCGGAACCAGTCACCCTCATGAATCGAGAAGCGATCGCTGTACCCTGCTTTGGCAACCCACTCTCGTGCGCGAGTGTACCGCGCAGGGTCTTTTTCGATTGCAGTCAAACGACCATCGGGATGTTGTACCAAGGCACGAAGCAACCAAATCGCAGCGTACCCAGTGGCGGTACCAATCTCGAGGGCATCACGTACGCCGCTGGTGCGAGCAAGCATGTACAAGAATTGACCTTCGACCGCACCGACGAGTGGCCACCCGTGTTCGCGCCCGATGCGCTCCATATCACTTAAGGGGGCAGGGCGTGGCGGCATCAAACTCGCCAAATAATCTTCAATGGCGGCATTCGTTATATCATCGCGCATGCGGGGCTCCTTCCAAATTCCACCCGGGCAGATTGTACCATAAACAATGCAGTACGGTATAATGCACAACATGGCATACCGAAATAGTCCGCACCAATGGTGGAGAAATAACATATGAGTATGGATGCATCCGTCCCACGATACGACCGTATTGTCTCAATGGTACTACTCGTACTGTTGGGCATGGCAGTCGTTTTTTTGGTTGATATTAACCCGAACATTATTCGCGCCCAGCTCGGTGGTGATTTACCTGTTATCACGGTATCATGGGTGATTCTGGCCGCAATCGTGATTCTGACCAGTATGGGCGCAGACCTGTTCACTCGCGATCATCCACAAGTCCATGCTCGACCACTGTGGTTGTTGAATTTGCGCTTTACGGTGGTGGAGCTTGCGCCAGGCTTCTGGATTCTACCGGCGTTTTCTGTTATTACCTCGTTTACTTTTTTTCGCTTGTTCAACTCTGGCCTACAAATGCTTGCCTTCGTATTGGCGCTCATTGCCACTGGTGTGTTGCTACTTGCCTCATTAGTTGCACAACACTACTCAATGGATCGCCAACCCGAGATTCGCCAAGTGGCATTGATGGTCTTACAAGGCCTCGCATTGTTGATGGCGTTCGGATTGTTTAGTGCTATCTACTATGCCCGTATGCGCACGCTGTATGCGGCTGTGCTGGTGGGTGGGAGTGGTGCGTTGTTGGCATATGCACAACTCCAGTGGAGCCAAATTCGCACCAATCTCGGACTGCTGTCGCTCGTGGTTGGTTTTGTACTGGTACAAGCATTGTGGGCACTCAACTACTGGTCAGCACCGTTCCTACTCGGTGGTGCCATGCTGTTGGTGATTTTTTATGTGATTACCGGCATGCTTCAAATTGCTCTTAGTGATAGCAGATCGCAGCGTGGGTATTGGGAGTATGCCGTTATTGGTGGACTGTTGATTATCTCGATTATTATGGCGGTTGTCTAACGAATCTCAATGCCGCTAATGGCCATGCTGAGTGGTCGCTCATCGGCACTCCCTAGTAGCACCTCGCTTGGTTTGACGGGGCCGTCTACCGCCTGCAGTGTGATGAGATTGAGACCTTGCGTAAGCGCAAGTTTTACTGAGTTTGTGCCAAGCACCGCAGTGATTTGCTGTGGTGCTTTGTTGTTGACACTGACGAGAAACGGTGATTCAGTATCAGATCCGCGTGGCCGTAAAAAGCCACTTGCTTGCCAATTGAGCGTGTACTCCCCAGCCTTAGTGACAAACACACGAATCTGTGCTGGGCTCCCGGCCCAACGCAAGCGCACACTCGGCTCGAACCGATACCAGCCATCGTGGAACAATGCTGTCACCCCCGACCCTGTCACCAAATCCGGTGCCTGCATCTGACTCATTGGACGCACGTTGATATCGCGAATAAGCGCTTGTGCCGTCAAGGCTTGACCATCTTTGCTGATTGTCAGACGGATGTGGTGTGTCCCAGCTGGAATACTCACAAACTCATTTATGGCGCTCTGATCAATCGCTGATACCTCGCGAATTAGGTCATCGTCGAGCCATACGCCAATAGTGGCGTTTGTGGTGGTCGTGCCTACTGCAGGGAGTATGCGGTCAATGGTTAGTTGCACATTGACACTTTGTGTGAGTGGTGTCGTTACGACAAAACTCGCAGGAAACTGGATCGGCCGTAGCGCCTCATCAAGTGTTAATTGCCCGTCTTTACTGTAAAATCTCCCATCAACTATCCAGCCACTTCCGAGTTGGACTTCGGCAAGCGCTGGCGCATCATCAGCCAACAACATGACACGCCCTACTTGGAATGGTGTCGCTGGCGTTTGATTGCGCCCGAGCCGCGGTCGAATATGAAGCGCATCATACCCGTTGACCTGAATTGCCGTGGGAATTGTCAGCTGGTGTTGGACAAGCGGCGCCGTGATGGCCACGCTACTCGGAATATGGAGCTGCCCGACAGCTTGTTTTTCTTTGAAAAATATGACATCGAAGGAGGTTATCTGACTTAATTCAAGCGACATCCGGCTCGAATAATTCAACTCGCTTAGTGACACATACAAGCCATCGTGGCTGATGGGGACTGCGTAGTCGCTATTGACGTAGTTCATGTCATCGAACGACATGCGGGTGACAGTCGGGTAGGTGTAGGCGAACGTGTCAACCAGATGGTCATACTGCCCGAGGTTAAATGCCACAATGGTGCGCAGACGCTCGCCGTCAAACAGGGGGCCACTGACAATCAGCCGCAAGGCATCGTAGTACTGTGCTAATTGCGGGTCACTGATACGATTCTGGCCGCGTTCAATGCTTTCGACATACCCCGTCGGAATAGTGCGATAAAAGTGGCCAATGCGCCACGCCGGGTTGTATACCGCAGGGAGCCGGGCCAAAAGTGGATCACCGAGGGCCAACTCGTCAATGACATGTACATGCGGACCTACTGCGAGCCCGAGTGCGCCAACCGTTGGCGCTGTTATGGTACGCGCGCTTTGTGCAAGGGGCACAAGCGTGGTAAAGGAGTTTTCAATGGGGAATGTTTTGGCGAAAAACGCGCGGTCAAGATGCAAAATTCCCGACGTCTCTGCATAGTAGAGGCGCTCGTCGGTGACACCGTTGCTATCCGAAAAGGTTGGATCAATCTGGCCAGCTTGCCGAAAATTACTCAATAACGGATTCACTGGATTAATAAGACCAATCAATAACAAGGGTATGGCTGTGGCGTAGCTTACGACGTGATGTGGTGTAAGGGTGGCCACGAGCACTGCGCCTAGTATCAGCGGTGCTGTCAAAAATCTCCCTACCATGAAATCACCACCAATGGAGATGATGTAGGCACCATACAGCATGATTCCTACCGTCAACCCGCGATGATAGAGATGCCCGCGATGGAGACTCAACCAACTACCGAGGAACAAGATGACGAAGAGTAATGGGTCGTTTTTGAGGGTCTCGAACACGTAGAGCAATCCTTGTTGGATAGACTCACTACGCGCCAAATCAGTATTGAGCTTGGCGTACGCCGTGTTGGGAAACAAGAAGCCGTAATAGAACAACGAGAACCCGAACCACAATGCAACTGGCACCACGCCAATAAGCAAACGCATGAAGGCTTGTCGGTCAATCAACTGCCAGCGAATGCGGCGTGACCCACTCTGCTCGGTTGGTCGTACTAGCAGACTTATGAGTGCCGGTGCAATCAACAGCAGATGATCCTGACGGTTGAGCACAATGGCGGCTGCCAAAAGACTCAGTGTACGGTAATGCGGCTGCGCGAGATGGCGCAGATAGACTGCCGCAAAACTTACAAGGAGCAGGTGTGCGAGGGGATTCTCAAGCCCAGATGTACTGTAATCAATGAATGATTTTGAGAGGAGCAAACTAACCGCAATTAACACCAATCCGCCATTGGATGCCTCAAGACGCCATGCCATGATGCTCATTGCGGCGATACTGCAGATGAGCGAGACGATGATGGTACTAAAAAAATACTCGTGACTCAATGCGGTAACGAGTGCAAGCAACCACATCCATAAGGGATGAGTATACGCTTGCACTCGTTCACTAATATTGAACGTTGGTCCGAATCCTTGATGGAGGTTATCGATGCTTCGTAGCGTCAAGCCGGCGTCATCGGAAATCCATGCGTTGGCGAAGATGACACTGCCTAAAAGTAGTGTGCCAAATGCCACCAGAAACGGCTTGATGATGCGTGATTCGTGTCCCATGCTGCCTCAGTAATCGCTATTCGATGCCGACGCTCCAGGCAGCCTCAAGATCGTCAGGCGAGAAACGGCGGAAGGCCAAAATTGTGTTGGTACGAATAATCCCGTCTAGACGCGATACCTCTTCTGGAATGACTTCGGCCAACTTCTCGTAGTCTTTGAGGCGCACGATGGCGATGATGTCCCATTCGCCGGTCACGCTATACACTTCGTTAACATGTGGCAAGCTGGCCAACTTTTGGGCAATCGTTTTGATGGCGTCTGGGCGAGCCTGAATCATGGTAAATGCCGTCAGCATGGTCTGGAGTCCTCTCTGTCACTTTATGGCTAGCATACCATAAATGATGCGACTTAGGCGTTCATTTTGACAGGGATTTCCGGCACAAACTGGAACGATGGCTCGGCCTTTTGGCGGCGCAAAATCGCAATAATAATCGACCATGTCTCATACAGCCCATTTGGTGTATGTGGCAACTCGTGTTTGATGGAGCGATGCAAGCGTGCAAGCTTGTAGCACGGCACTCCAGCGTACATGTGGTGCTCGATGTGATAGTTCATGTGCCAATACAAAAACTGCACTACCGGGTTGAGGTAGATGGTGCGCGTGCACAACCTAAAGTCCTCGACTTCGTCTTGGAGCCCTACGTGTTGTGTGTTATTGCACAAAAAGAGCAACCAGCCACCATAAAACGGCGCAAATGTAATCAACACCGGCAACATCCACCAACCGGTGAACAAAGCTTGGGCGATGATGATGGTATGACCGACAAGCAAGATACGCGTCCAGTTAAACAACTCGCGCCGGCGGGCTGGTTTGTTCTCGGGGAAGAGCGTGCGTTGCCAGTCGTTTTCGATGTGCCCTGTGCTCAACAAAAACCAACTCTTGGCCCGCTCGATAATCCCCAGTGGGTTGATGATTGCAGTCGTAATAAAACTCTTGAGGGTGATTTCGACCGGCAAAATCACCTCCATGTCGTCGGGCTGATGCAACGTGTATTTGTGGTGCTCTTGATGGCTCGCCCAAAAATAGACGTGGTTGAGCCCCCCAATGAAGCTGACGAAATGCAAAAAGAACTTGTTGAGTGCTTTGGTCTTAAAGACTGTGTTATGACAAAACTCATGGAAAGCATTGAGCAGAAACGCATACACCGTGCCGTGAGCAAACAAACACAGCAACAGGATAGGCCAGCTCCAGTTGTTGGCGGCATACCACGACAGGGCGCCAGTGGCCGCAATAATTCCGAGGTGACCCAACGTCTGCGCAAAGCCCCACGCATCACTGCGTTGATTAAGCTCGGCAAGCACCGCGCGGTCGAGCGGCACACGATACCAGTGGAGTTTGGATTGGGCGATTGGTTCTTTGTCGGCAATCGTCATTGATGTGCTCCTTGTGATACAAAAGTGCCCGAGGTACGGCATCGCCATACCTCGGGTCTGATTAGGCAATTAAGGGTGGATCATCGTCATCGGCGACCGCTACAGCTGTCTTGGCTTTGGGGTCACGCATCTCAACTATCGTCTCGCCATCTTTCTCGACCCAGACGCCACAGGCGCCTCCCGACTTGCTGACGCCGAGGGTGACCTCGGTGCCGTCCATGCGCAACACGGGGTGGTAGTACTTGGCCACTTTCTCGGCTTCGCCGACGATGTAGTGGCCAATCAACGACCGACGGAAGCGATTGCTACTCGAGTTGGGGAAGCTGCCGTGGATGAGTTGCCCGTTGAAAAACAGCACATCGCCGGCCTTCATGATAATCGGCTCGACGCGCATACCCTCGGGTACCGGCACTGTCACATCCGTAAAGCTTTGGGTCGTGTCAGCCGGTACCGTACACAATAACGGCAACTTGTGGCTACCGGGCACGATTTGCATACAGCCGTTGGCCTCGTCACAGTCGTCAAGGGCCAGCCAAGCTGCCATACATGTACCCGGTTGCACGCGTAAGTAGTATTGATCTTGGTGTAAGGCCTGGCCACGCGCACCCGGCGGCTTGAAGTAGAGCATCGTCTGTACGGCATAGGGTGATGAACCGAGGAGTGATGTCATGATGGTGTCGATACGCTGATCAATCATCCAATTGCGACTGGGCTCGTCCCAACGGTGCATGTGGATCATGCGTGGGTATTGTTGGAGTGGATCCGGCGTATTATTATCGCCGGCAATCGGTACGCCGGCAAAGTCGCCTTCTTTGGATCCTTGGCGTCGTAACTCCATGAAGTGCTCGATATAGCTAGCGACTTCGGTAGGGGCAAATACACTCGGCACAACTACATAGCCGTCGCGCTCATAGCGGTCGGCGTAGCTGAGGAGGCTGTTGTGTGACAACGTCATGCCATGCTCCTTTGCGTGGTATGGTGGCGGTATGTATCACGTGCCCCTTATTGTACCATGCTCTGTTGGGACAATATTTCTAGGGAGTGATATCGCAGACTGGTGATTTTATGTGCGTTTTTGGTGCATAGCGACTGCCTGTTTTGCACTCACATCGGCGAGTCATTCTGGTCTGTCGATGTGGCGCTACTGCGAGAATCTGTGAGGATAAAATGTGGTGATAAGGGCGCATCACAGTGCGCACCGCACCACTATAATCATTTGACACGTTGATTAAGTTCCGCTATCATTTCCTATGTGAGTGAGCAGATTCTGCACTGTAGTGCTATGTGTAGTTTAAGGATATAGTAGACTGCACAATGTCATAAAATCTGTTTGGTTTATCTTCAAGCTAAACAAGATACATCTGTCGTCACTACGGGTATCGTTCATCGAAACACATCACAAAATTACTTCTTCATACCATACATGGATAGTGAAGCGGTAGTATTGTTTGAGGCAACATCGCATCATTCTAAGCGCACGGAGATTAGTCATGTCGAGCACGAAAGAAATTCAGCTAGCAATATACGCAGTTATTTCTCAACTGCTTGAGGACAAGTCATTAGTAGTAACTGATGACATGCCGCTGATTGGTAGCAAAAGTGTGTTGGACTCGATGAATCTTGTAACGCTTTGTCTTGCACTTGAGGATAAGGCGACCGAAATGGGGTTTGAGTTCGACTGGACTTCAGACGCTGCTATGTCACGTTCGCGTAGTATGTTCCGCACTGCAGGTTCTTTGGCTAATGAGTTTATTAGCCAGATGGAAGCGCAAAAATGATTGTTGTCACCGGTGCCAGCAGAGGATTAGGGCGAGCCATTTGTGATCGTCTAATTCAGAAAAATGTTGATGTATTAGGACTTGCACGGAACGTTGAAGAGGTGCCGTTCGCATCAGTGAGCTGTGATGTTTCGTCGTATGAGAGCGTTAAAGCCGTTGCGCAGCAACTCAAGAAAGATGGAATCAAGGTTACGGGCCTGATCAATGCAGCTGGGATCGCATCGATGAACCTAGCCGTAATCACCCCGCAAAGCGTTGCCCAAAAAATCATCAATACCAACTTGCTGGGCACAATTTATTGTTGTCAACTTATCGCTCCGTTAATGCTTAGGAACAAACACGGCGTAATCATCAACTTCTCGACCATCGCTGTAGCATTAGGACTAAAAGGCGAATCAATTTATGCGGCTTCAAAAGCTGGTGTAGAAGGGTTCACTCGGTCGTTCGCTCGTGAGATGGCCGACTTCAATGTGCGCGTGAATTGTATTGCGCCTGGGCCAATTGATACGAGTTTGCTTAAGGGTATAACAGCAGAACAAATTCACAAAATTGTCTCTCAACAAATTATACCGAAGCAGTTTACTCCAGAATCGGTCGCTGATTTGGTTGAACTCCTCATAGACAGTCGTAGCGATTCATTGTCTGGTCAAGTTTTACATGTTGGTGGTGTGTAATGAAGATACTTGAAAAACTTGCTGAGATTTGGAATGGTATCGACTATCCCTTTCTCATTCACAAAGGCGATGAGCTACGGTTTTCGGAGATAGCTAGTCAACATCCAGTTGATTTGAGTGAAGTGCGTAAAGGGGATGTTGTTGCCATTATTGGTGACTTTAATCCGTCTTCGATTCTTACCTTGTTGCGGTTGATTGACATTGGGGTGGTGGTTGTTCCACTTACCGTTGAGACACGACATGAACACGAGTATTTTTTCGAATCTGCGCTCGTAGATGTGGTTATTGATGGTACTGAGGTACAACGACGCCATCATGACCAAAAACACGAATTTATTGAGCAACTGAGAGAACTTGGGCATGCTGGGTTGGTGCTGTTTTCAACGGGCACAACAGGGCGACCTAAAGCGATTCTGCATGACTTAACGTTGTTTCTCAAGCGTTTTGAAACTCCTCGCCCTACGCTCAGAACAATCAACTTTCTGTTGTTTGATCATATTGGTGGCATCAACACGCTTTTGCATACCTTGTTCAACAAAGGTGTCGTTGTGGCACCAGAGTCTCGCACGGTGGATTCTATCCTTGAGACATGCCGCAAATTCAACGTCGAGGTGTTGCCTACTACTCCCACGTTCTTGCGTATGATGTTGATGAGTGGCGCGGTACCGAGTAAGGTACCAGACTGTCTGAAAGTCATTACCTACGGCACAGAGCGAATGGATCAACCAACGCTTGATGAGCTTTGTGCACTTTTACCGAACGTTGATTTTCGGCAAACCTTCGGCATGTCTGAGCTTGGTATTGTGCGTGTCAAATCTGAAGCACGAGATAGCTTGTACATGAAAGTTGGCGGTGAAGGTGTCGAAACGAGAGTAGTCAATGGTGTCCTTCAGATACGCTCAAGCTCTCGTATGCTAGGGTATTTGAATGCGCCTTCTCCTTTTGACGCTGAGGGCTGGTATGACACCAAAGATGTTGTAGAGGTCAAAGATCAATACTACAAAGTCACTGGTCGTGTAAGCGACGTGATTAATGTGGGTGGCCTTAAATTTATGGCTAGTGAAGTAGAGCGTGTTGCTCTCCAGTTCCCTAATGTGTCACTCGTTAAAGCTATTCCAAAGTCAAATCCAATTACGGGACAACATGTTGAGTTGCTCGTTCAGGCTACGTCTGAAGATGCAGTGGATAAAGTAGCACTGTTGGATTTTCTTAAGGATAAACTACAACCTCATATGGTACCGAAACGCATCCGTGTTGAGAGCGTTCCGGTCGGACATCGCTTTAAAAAGGCATGACGATGACTTATATCAGTGTTATTTCATCAATGAAGAAATCTTCTTTCGAAGAAGCCTTTGCGGCACGGGTTGTTGTATTAGATAAAGAACAAAATGTTATTGGTGCTCTTGTGCCCGTGGGAGAGTGGATACTTGCCGACGAGGCGAAAATAGAGCAGATTCGGTTGTGGAGACAGAGAACGATGAGGATGTTTCTGACGCAATTCGAATCGACCTTTGAAAAAACGTTTGGCTACTTGCAAAATCTATCTATCAATCAACAAGGTCGTATCTTCTTTTTACTCTATGACGATAAAAATCGATTTGTTGGGCATATAGGTATCGCTGGCGTCGATGGCAAAAATGGCGAACTAGATAACCTTGTCAGAGGTGTTGATGGTGGTCATCCAAGATTAGTGTATTTCGCTGAAGTTGCACTCTTAAATTGGTGCTTCCAGAATTTAGGTA
Source organism: uncultured Klebsiella sp. (assembly GCA_964469045.1). Taxonomy (GTDB): domain Bacteria; phylum Chloroflexota; class Chloroflexia; order Chloroflexales; family Roseiflexaceae; genus UBA965. Next base: position 7,661 of record CAYXXK010000033.1, on the reverse strand, counting down.
TCGTTGAGAGCGATGTGAGAGTGCTTTCCTACAATTGGCTTGTACTTTCATTGCACGAGGAAGTCGGATACAAATATACTGAAAACATACCTCTTAAAAAAATCACCAAAGATGACGGCATCTTTCACGAAGCGACCAGTACAGACGACGCTAACGTGAAATATTCTTGCACGAAGATGCTTCTTACAAAGGATGTATTTTACGAGATTAATAATTGGCTGAATTGATACTGTTCAGCTGCAAGCATGTAATTAATGTACATGCTAGGCGATAAAAATAGTGACGATCGTCTCATAAATCTGGAATGTACTCAATTTGTAACACCTACGCTCATCTATGAAGCTATCGGTTGCGCTGTGGTTAGCAGTTCGTGCGTGGCGTGATTGAGCAATCAATCCGCGATCTAACATTCATATGTGTACTGCCTCGAAAAAAGTAGTGTGAATACTGCTGAAAGATTGTTGTCGTCTCAGAGCGCAGTTTTGGGATTATGTACTATTTTAGGAAATCAATTTCTTAGTACCATGTCTAAGTACGGTGGGAGATTTGTGGTGTAGTGTGCCGTGGTACGGGTACGTATGAGATAGGTACTATTCTTGTAACCTGTTGTTTTCATCACGAAAAGTGAAATAACTTTGTAAGTACCACTGGTAATTAATTGACAGTGTCGCATTAGTTGGGCGCTATTTCTGTTTATCTGCCAAAACACATGAAATTCTTCTATCGGTAGCATACTATTCTGTACATCTGTCTGACAGGTGTTATACGTATACATACGATAGATATTCGGAATAGCCAAAGATGTGAATATATTCCATGGATGATAAAGCGATTCGTCAACAAAATCAGCGCTCGTGGGATGCTGTTGTCCCGGCGCATGTCAGTCATCATCGCGACGTGCCTAGCTTTTTGCGTCGAGGCGGTAGCTCACTCTTCGCCGAAGAAGTAACGCTCCTTGGAGACATTCGTGGCAAACGCCTCGTACACCTGATGTGCAATGCTGGGCTTGATACATTAAGTCTTGCCAATCACGGCGCCATTGTCACCGGTGTTGATATTAGTCATAATGCCGTCGACCAAGCGCGCCAATGGGCATCAGAGAGCGGTATAAGCGCGACGTTTGTGCAATCTGATGTGTATGATTGGTTGGCCACAACCGAACAACAATTCGATCGCGTCTACTGCTCATACGGTGCTATTTGTTGGCTCAATGACTTGGCCGAGTGGGCGCAGGGCGCGGCACGTGTATTGGCACCGAACGGCCGCTTTGTGCTGGTTGAGTTTCACCCCACCTCAAACATGTTCAACCGCGATTGGCAACTCATGCGCGATTATCCGCACGCAGGTCAGCAGTTGACGCTCCACGGCATCGACGATTATGTGGCCGATTCGGGCGGCGGCTTGACGCCGTCGGGGTATAGCGAGGGTGTGAGTGGGTTTGTCAATACCGAGCCGTGTCACTTGTTTCAGTGGAGTGTCGGCGAGGTGGTGACGGCACTGGCGCAGGCGGGTCTGATGATTGAGCGACTCGAAGAGTATTGCTTTAGCAATGGCGAGCGGCCGTTTAATGATATGGTCGAAAGCGCTGGTCGGCGTATGGTCGCCCCGGCGCATGTGCCCAAATTTCCATTACTATACGGCATTGTCGCCACAAAGAAAGGGTGATGCAATGGATCGAATCATCCTCGAGGGCATGCAGTTTTTTGGCTATCACGGTACGCGCCCCGAAGAAAGCACGCTCGGGCAACGCTTTGAGGTAGACGTTACTGTGGGCCTTGATTTGCAACCGGCTGGCGCGGCCGATGACCTGCAACTCGGCGTCGATTATTCGCGCTTTCATGCAATCGCCCAAGCGGTTGCCGAAGGGCCAGCCCTCAAGTTGACCGAGGCGGTTGCCGAGCGGATTGCCCAGCAAATTTTGGCATCGGAGCCGTTGATTCATTGGGTGCAGGTCAAAGTCACCAAGCCGTTTGTGCGCTTGGGCTCGACGGTGCTTAAGGGGTCTGCCGTTGTGATTGAGCGGCAGCGCTGATGCGTCCGCAGGTGACGCTGGCATACGCCCAGACGCTAGACGGCTACATTGCGGCGCGCGATGGCAGCTCGCGCTGGATTAGCGGGCAAGCGTCGTTGATGCGCACCCATGCAATGCGTGCCAGCCATGACGCCATCATGGTCGGGGTAGGCACGGTGGTCGCCGATAACCCGCGTTTGAATGTACGCTTGGTGCAGGGGCGCGACCCGATTCGTGTGATTATCGACGGCAGTTTGCGCATCCCCGATGAGGCGGCGGTGCTCCGCCCTGATATCGCTGCTGGTACATGGCTCATCTGTGGCCCTGATGCCGATGTGATGCGCCGTCGTGCGTTGAGTCAACGCGGGGCAGTGGTGTTGCCGGTGGGTGCTGATCCGTTTATGGGTGGTGTGCATCTGACCCAAGCGCTGGCCGTATTGTACCAACGGGGCATCCGTAGCATCATGCTCGAGGGTGGTAGTCGCTTGATTACTAGCATGCTGCGCACCCGATTGGTTGATCGCGTGGCGATTACCATCGCCCCCAAAATTCTTGGTGTTGGGATATCGGCGATTGGGCCGATAGGCATTGAGACGATGGCAGATGCGTTGACACTAGCGAATGTACAGACGCATCGTCTCGATGACGATATGTGGCTCGAAGGAGAGATTCGCTATGAGTGATGCACAAGCCGTATGGACCGTGGCACCGTATCAAGTGCGTGTGCAGAATGAGTCACTCGCCCTGCTCAACGCTGATGAAGTTGCGATCTCGACCCACTACTCAGCGATTAGCCATGGCACTGAGATGCTGGTCTATCGCGGTCAAGTGCCGAGCAGTATGGTGCTTGATTTGCCGACGCTTGAGGGCAGCTTTGCCTTCCCCATCAAGTATGGCTATGCGGTAGTCGGGCGCGTGCAAGAGGTCGGCAGTGCTGTCACAGATGTGGCAGTGGGCGACATGGTCTTTGCGCTCCATCCCCATCAAACCTACTGTCATGTGCATCACACGCTCGTCAAAAAAATTCCGCCCAAAGTGCCGACCAAAGCTGCCGTGTTGGCGGCAAATATGGAGACGGCGATTAACATTGTCCACGATGCGCGCCCAGCGCTTGGTGACGTGGTAGTGGTTATCGGCTTGGGTGTCGTTGGGCTCTTGGTTTCGTGGTTACTTGCTCGACATGCAGTCCGTGTGATTGCGATTGACCCGGTAGCACATCGGCGCGAGTGTGCGCAACAACTCGGTATCACTAAGGTGTCGCATCCTGATGAAGCAGCTGAGTTTGTTAATGTGATTACCGAAGGACGTGGTGCCGATACTGTCATTGAAGTCAGTGGTAATCCCAAAGCCTTGCCGTTGGCGCTCGATGTTGTCGGCCAAGAGGGTCTTATCGTGGTTGCATCGTGGTACGGTAACAAATCGGTAACGCTTGATTTGGGCAGTCGATTCCACCGCGGTCGCGTGCGCATACGCTCATCACAAGTCGGTCAGTTGGCGCCTGATTTGGCACCACGTTGGGATTATCAACGACGTATGAGCGTGGTATGGCGTATGCTTGCGCAGTTTCCGTATCAAGCGATTATTACGCACGAATACCGTTTTGAAAATGCGGCATCTGCCTATGAGGCTATTGACCACCACGAATTACCGATGGTTCAAGTCGTATTACAGTATGCCATAGCCAAAGGATACGCAGATGTTTGAAGTTGGTGTTGTCGCCCAATTTGAGGCTGCCCATCGCCTAGTCGGTAACTTCGGTCCGGCCCAACGTGTGCACGGCCATACCTATCGTGTCGAGGCCACGGTGCATGGTACAACGCTCAAGCCTGATGGTACCTTGTTCGATATCACACTGCTCCAAGATGCCTTGGGTGCTGTGGTAAAACAACTCCACTACCAAAATCTCGACGACATTGATGGGCTCAATACCCGCAACACGACAGCCGAAGTGGTCGCTGATTATATTTGGCATCAGGTTGCACCCTCGTTACAAAACGTCGACCTGATTGATCTGCGGATTGCGGTGTGGGAGTCACCGAGTGCCTGGGCGGCGGTAATGCGTGAGTTGCCCCAATGAAGGTCGCGATGCTGACAGTCGGAAATGTGCAGCGGCGCACGGGTGGCTACCTCTATCACGCACAGGTCTACCCGTTGTTGCACAGTCTCGGTATTCACATCGACGAAATCATTCTCTCGGCTGCTGATGTTGCATCACAACAGCGTGCGATGGTGCCGATCAATCCATCTATATACGATGCCATCATGGTCGATGCGTTGGCACGCACTGCCGTCGCTCCATATCTCGATATATGGCGCAAAGACTGCCCTGTTGTCGCCATGGTCCATGAATTGCCGTCAGTGGCCACGGGCGTTGATGCCGCCGACGAAGCGCCGTTGTTGCGCGCTGATGCGCTCATTGCTGTCAGCACTGATGGGCAACAACGTCTGATTGACCGTGGCGTTGATCTACGCCGTATCATCATTGCCTCGCCCGGGTGTGACCGGTTAGGGGCGCCACCAGTGCGACGTGTGGCGCAACCGCCACAGGTATTATGCGTGGCGCAGTGGATTCCCCGCAAGGGACTCGATACGTTGATCGCCGCATGGCAACGCGTAGCCCATCCTGAGGCCGTCTTGCACATGTATGGCGAGCGTGACGCTGACCAGGCCTACACGCAGCAGATTGACGGCTTGATTGCCACTGCGCGTCAGTCGGGAGCACACATCGTCGTGCACGGCAGTGTGACCGATGATGCCATCATTGCGGCATATCAGCAGGCGACGCTCTTTGTGTTGCCGTCGCGCTTTGAGGGCTACGGTATGGTCTTTGCCGAGGCACTCTGGGCGGGAGTGCCGGTGGTGGCGTGTGATGCAGGCCCTGTGGCGCAACTGGTAGGACCTGGGGGTGTCACCGTGGCTGTTGATGATGTCGATGCCTTGGCACAGCAGTTGACCATGCTCTTGCACCACCATGATCAATTATCTGCGCTGGCACAGGCTGCCTACCACCGTGGCCAAGAGTTACCCCGTTGGCGCGATACCGCGCTGGCGTGGCAGCAGGCGATTGGGTTGGCCATAAAGATGCGGTAGATGGGAGCTCAACGAATGAGGGGCGCCCTGTCGGACGCCCTTACGGAGACTGCACGCCGGGATCAGGCCATCCATGTTCTATGTGCCCATCGCCGGCATGCAGTGACGTGGGGGTGGGGTGAATCCTGGGCGGAGCGGCCACCATCGTCGGTCAATAGCTCACGGAGACTGCACGCCGGGATCAGGCCATCCATGTTCTATGTGCCCATCGCCGGC
>CAYXXK010000033.1:0-2244 GCA_964469045.1 uncultured Klebsiella sp. | reverse complement strand
ATGCAGTGACGTGGGGGTGGGGTGAATCCTGGGCGCCCTGTCGGACGCCCTTACGGTGCGGGAGGTGGGGTGAATTCCGGGCGCATCGTTGGCTAACTTGAGAGGGGGCGCACTGCTGTGCGCCCCCTCAGTGATACCATGGAGTTTAGACGTTGACCTTCGAATCATCGAAGTCGAGCATATGCCCCATGCGTTCTTTTTTGGTGACGAGGTAGTCGTGATTGACGGCGTTTGAGGCAATTTGGATGGCCTCGCGGCTGACGACGCGGATGCCATGATCCTCGAGCGCCCCGATTTTGGTCGGATTATTCGTCAACACCCGCACCTGAGTAACACCCAGGTAGGCCAGCATCTGCATGGCCAAGGTGTAGTCGCGCATGTCGTCGGGCAAACCGAGCGCGCGATTGGCGTCAACCGTATCAAGGCCCGTCTCTTGGAGCGCATAGGCTTTGATTTTGTTGACTAGACCGATGCCACGACCCTCTTGGCGTAGGTAGAGCAAAATGCCACACCCGTCGTCTTGGATGCGTTGTAGGGCTGCATCGAGTTGCTCGCCGCAGTCACATTTGGACGATCCAAAGACGTCACCAGTCAGACACTCCGAGTGCAGGCGGATAAGTGGTACGTGATTCGCGATGTCGCCAACCCAGAGTGCGACGTTATCACCTGCAAAGACTGCCATATGAAAGACACCGTAACGGGTCGGAAGTTTTGTTTGGGCTAAGGGTTTTATTTGTTCCATATACGAAACCTCATACAAATAGATTTCCCTATGTAGTACGAAGTTTTTACTGCATCTGGATGTACCCCCAGCGCATACTAATCAAGCGTTAATGCTTTGTCGATGGCCTGGAGCATCACCTCGACCGGTTGCGCCCCTGATACCGCCAAGCGTCGATTGAAAATAAAGAACGGCACGCCACGAATCCCGAGGTGTTGCGCCGTCATCAACGACTCATCGACTCCATCATTGAACACATCACCGTTAAGCACATCGCTGACCTCATCGGCCGGCAGACCAGCTTGGGTGGCCAGATTATGCAACACGGCGTGGTCGTTGAGATCAAGGCTATCGCGAAAGTGCCCGTTGTACAACAACGGCGCCAGCTGCCATGTCAGCCCATGATTGCCGGCAAGCAACATCAAGCGGTGGCAGTCGCGCGTGTTGGGCGATGTCACAATCGACATAAAATCAAAAGTCAATCCCTCGCTGGCGGCCACGTTGGTGACGTTTTCGAACATCTGGGCCGCCCGCTCACCACCACCGAACTTGCTCTCAACGAAGCTCTGCCAATCCACGCCTGCCGGCTGATCCGGATTCAGCATATAGGGGTGCCAGTGTTTGTTGACCGTGATATCGGGGCGCTGGGTCAAGGCCTTGTCGAGGCGCACGCCGCCAATCACACACCACGGGCACACAATATCACTGAACATATCGACGGTAAGCGTGGTCATCAGAGTGTCATCCTTTGGTAATACTGGTATACATGTGATACGCTGACGTATCATAGAGGTATCGTAGCATAGAAAGCGAATCGTTTGATGAATGATATGACGCAAATCGTGCTCTTGGGCATTGGTGTGTTGTTGGGTTTGGTACTCGTCTTGCGCAGGCTCCAGCGCACACGCCCACGCCGGGTCGCAGCGGCTGTATCTGCGCATGATTATGCAAAAGTGCCACAGCTCTTGACTCCAACTGAACTGGGGTTCTATCAGGTGTTGACTGATGCACTCCCGACCGAATACACCTGTATGACCCAAGTTGCGCTGAATCGCCTCATCAAAGTCCAAAAGCCCCGGTTTGGCGCGGCGTGGCGCGATCCACGGTGGAATCGTATTGCCCAAAAGTCGATTGACTTTGTGGTGGTACGCCGGAGCGACCTGCGTGTGATGGTCTTGATTGAGCTCGACGATGCGTCGCACCAAAAAGCCCAGCGCCAACAACGCGATACCTTTTTGGATACGGTGTGCGCCAACATCAATTTGCCGATTATTCATATCCCTGTGCAATCGCACTATCAGCGCAACGAGCTTCAGATGCGCTTGCTGGGGTATCTGACGGCGAAATGACGTGCCATGTATCCTCAGCCGGTGCGCGATGCCATGACGGGCCACCCATGTCGTAAGGGCGTCCGACAGGGCGCCCGGATATATCGGAGATCCACAGACATACCGACAGGGCGCCCGGGAGATTGCTGGTCTGTAGAGGCATCTCTTGCAGCGCCCGGGAACCATCGTGATAGA
>CAYXXK010000032.1:26310-32181 GCA_964469045.1 uncultured Klebsiella sp. | reverse complement strand
TGCTGTCAAGGGGATTTTGGGGGAATTTTGAAAATTGGTTGAAACTCGTTGAATCACGGAGGGACGCGTCAGCATAATCACAGTATATTAGAGAGATATCTGGCGCGTCCTGATGCGCCCTGCGAGTATCAACGCAGGCTTTCACTCGTGCAAATTTGGGCAGCCAATACTTTTAGTTGATCAATATTCGAAGAATGTGGCGCCCACAAACCAATAGCCCCATCTCCATCCCACCGCGGAATCACATGTACATGATAATGAAAGACTGTTTGACCAGCGGCAGTACCGTTATTTTGGATGATATTTATTCCATCTGGTCGCAACGTATCACGAATAGCATTCGCAACGCGTTGTGTTGTTTTGGCGACTGCAACTAACGAACCTTCATCGATTGCATGGATATCAGCCAATTCAGCCTTACAAATTACCAATGTATGACCACGAGAGGCAGGTGCAATATCCATGAAAGCATAGGTATACGCATCTTCGTAAATTTTGACTGAGGGAATATCGCCTTGGATAATCCGGCTAAAAATCGTGGCCATCATCGACTCCTTTTGGTATAACGACGTAATTGATCCACATCCCACGTATTGAGTACATGCTCTGGAGTAGCACCACCACGACGGGCAGTCGCAACGCCTTGATGAATCCACGCATGATTGGTTGGTGCATGGGCGTCGCTGTTAATGCTAATCACTCCACCGCGATGCATCACCTCACGCACCAAATCACCATCAATGTCAAGACGATCAGGACCAGAGTTGACTTCAAGAGCAACACCGTGATGTACCGCCTCGTTGATGACCGCATCCATGTCTACAGGTGCCCCCAAGCGCCCACCAAGAATACGGCCACGCGGATGACCAATGATATCAACTGCTGGATGTTGAATTGCACGCACAATACGTTGCGTGGCAATTTCGGGCGTTTGACGCAAATGAATGTGTGGTGAGGCGACTACAATATCAAGGTCATGCAAAATGGCATCTGGGAGTGCCAAACTACCATCGACTAGAATATCAACTTCGACACCTGCTAAGAGCACAAAGTCAATACCTGCAGCAGCATATTCTGCATTCACGGCGTCAATCTCAACACGTTGCTGCCGCAAGCGTTTGACATCGAGTCCATTGGTCACACCAATAAGTGCACCATGATCAGTAATAGCAATATGTCGATAGCCGAATGAACGCGCAGATTCAGCCATTGCACGAATGTCAGCGCTCCCGTCGCTCCATGTGGTATGCATATGCAAATCGCTTTGCATGTCACGATGCTCAATCAACTGATGCGGTATCGGCACCGAAATATCAGCATCACTCTGATACCACTCACGAATCTCAGGTGGAATCCACGGCAACTCAAGTGCTGTATAAATCTCAGACTCGTCAATAAGTGATACCCGACGCCCTCCATGCATCACCCCATCAAACGATAATTCGTAGTCACGCTGTGCAGCGCGTTGGTGCAACCAAGTAATATGTTGTTGACTGCCAGTACTCAATAATAACGCCGAACCCCATGCATGTGGCTCGACTACAACCAAATCAAGCGCCATGCCATTGGGGAGTATTGCTGACAAATAATGATTGTTGGCTTGCGCACGCATCCACAATTTCAGCGTAGCTAATTGGTGTATGACGGTATCAGGTTGGTCGCTCATCACCACCAAATCCAAATCGCCGATGGTGGTTTGGCCGCGGCGCAGACTACCGGTCCATGACACGCGCAAGACATGACGCAAATCAGCGATTTCGTGTTGGAGACGCAACCCAGACTCCCACGCATGTAACAAAAGTGTGCGTTGCTCGCGGTCGGACACAGCAGCAATGCCGTCACGAATGCCAGCAAGAGTCCGCTCACCAATGCCTTTGATCTGGCGCAGACGACCTTGTTCGAGGGCAAGTTGCAACTCGGTGAGGCCGGCGATGCCTAGCTCGTTATACAGCCGACCTGCGGTACGAGGGCCAATGTGTGGCACCCGCAAAAGCTCGCGCACGCCCACCGGCATACGCTCTTGGAGGCGTGAATAGTACTCGATATCGCCGGTCACAAAGAGCTCAGCGACTTTTTCGGCCATCCCTTTGCTCAAACCGTCAATTTTATGCAAGCGGTCACGCTGAAAAATCTCGTATAACGGCAGTTCAACGGCTTGTAATGCCTGACTTGCACGCCGATAGGCGAGGATACGAAAACGATCCTCGCCGAGAATTTCCATTAAATCGGCTATCGCATCAAATAATTCGTAGACATCTTTGTTAGTAAATAGTGAATCACTCATGCCATCATAACCAGATACACCAATGCTCTATCGAGTGTAGCACTATTTTGTGTCCCATCATACAATTGGTTAGCGCATCCCAAACTCTTCGCTCACAATCTGGTGCTGCGCAACACCTCGCATTCGCCACTGCGACCGCAATCCATGCATCATCGGCACTGGCCCACACACAAAGATGGTTGTTGTAGACGTCATATTCTGCCCAGTCATCTGCTCGATCTCTTCAGCCGTCAACACTCCTTGATGGATATGAATAGTGACATGGGGGGCATTCGCTACCAAATCATGCATCTCTTGCGCATAAATCGCCTCCTCACGTTGACGCACCGCCCAAATCAGATGTACACGTGACGCATGTGGATGACGCACCTCCGCCTGCAACAAACTCAAAAACGGTGTGATGCCGATACCTCCCGCTACCCAAATTTGTGCACCACCAGACTGGCCTTGCTGACCAAACATGCCGTGCGGACCATAGACCACAACTTGGTCATCAACCTGTAGTTTGGGCAAGAGTCCAGTGTAGTCACCGATTGCTTTGGCTGAGATACGAATCGTAGATTCGTCAATAATTTGTGATACCGAAAAAGGGTGTAATTCGGTAGGCAATCCGGCCACACTCTTGGTCACACCAAAGAATACAAACTGACCAGCCTTGGCAGGGAATGGCTTTTCGAAGCGAAGCACCAGCTCAGTAATGCGCTGCTCATGACGGATTTGTGCAATCTGCCCATGTGCGTGCGGTGCCCGTTTTCGATACAAAAACAACGAATAGAGCCACGCATATCCACCAACAGCTGTCATCAACGCAATATACCAGTCCAGCTGGGCTACAAGTGCATGAGCGCCACCGAGCACATAGGCGATACCCATGTATTTATGCGATTCAAGCCATGCTTGATACGGCATTTTGAGCCAGAGCGTCACAATCACCAACCCAGTCAACACCATCAATCCAAACATCCCCAGCGTATATGACAAATCAATGCCCGGCACCGTATAAGCCACTAGGGTGCGCAAATCAGGGACTGCTTGCACCATCAAAATAAACAAGTGCAGCAGCAAGAGCGTCATCGCACTTTTGCCGACAAATGCATGCAAATGATAGACCTTGTCGAGACCGGCGCTAAGTGCCTCTACCCACTGCCAGCGTGTCGCGAGAATAAAATTAATACAAAACAAGAGCATCCCCCAAAATCCCAGCGAGGTGCCCAATTCATAGAGTGGATCATTCGTATCAGCAGCAAAAAACCATGCACCCTTGTCGATACGATAAACGACTGCATCAACGATATTAATGGCCGAATTCACTCCAATAACAGCTGTCAACCCGTACACAACGCGAGCAGTCCATGACCACATACGTATATTTTGAATTATCGGCATACGACCAAACAAACAGTCCTCCTATGTGCTAAAACGAGTAAAAAAGCATGGAGACATTTTTACTATACACAACACGTCTAAAAACTCTCTAAACCGTTGATGAGCAATAGTGGTGTGTTAATTCATAGTTTAGGTAACACAAACACTGCGTTTTCGTAGGGTAAATATTTTTCTTCACAAAAACACCCCGCAACATCAACTGTCACGGGGTAGTGCAACTTCTGTCATATCAACCGTTGTTGTTCACTTTTCGGCCCTGGCGGATTCAAATGATCGGGGATGACCATACCGAGGTGTTCATAGGCACGACGTGTAACTACACGGCCTCGAGGCGTGCGTTGAATCATACCGAGTTGGAGCAAAAACGGCTCGTAGACATCCTCAACTGCATCGACTTCTTCGGCGAGTGCCGCAGCCAGTGTCGACAACCCGACCGGACCACCGCCAAACAACTCAATCACAGTCCGCAATAGGCGACGGTCGTTTTCGTCGAGCCCCAAAAAATCAACCTCAAGATTAGTCAATGCGATTGAAGCAACCTCTTGGGTAACGACACCGTTGGCGACTACCTGTGCGTAATCACGCACACGGCGGAGTAGACGATTCACGATACGCGGTGTGCCACGGCCACGCTTGGCAATCTCAAGCGAGCCCTCAGGAGTCATCGCCACACCCAAAATCGCCCCGGCGCGGAGCACGATGTCATTAAGTGCTGGCACCGAATAAAACTCCATGCGTTGCACAAGCCCAAAGCGATCACGCAACGGCGATGTCAACAAAGCCAGACGCGTGGTGGCACCAATAACGGTGAATTTGGGCAACGAGAGGCGCAAATTCCGTGCACCAGGGCCTTTGCCGACCACAATATCAAGGGCGAAATCCTCCATCGCAGGATAAAGTACCTCTTCGATGGCACGATTAAGTCGATGGATCTCGTCGATGAACAAGACATCACCCGGTTGCAAGTTGGTCAGAATCGCCGCCAAATCACCTTGACGTTCGATGGCCGGCCCGGAGGTGATTTTGATTTGCACGCCCATCTCATTGGCGAGAATCATGGCGAGACTGGTTTTGCCGAGCCCAGGCGGCCCATACAACAAGGTATGATCGAGTGGTTCACCTCGGCCACGAGCGGCGTCAATGCTAATTTTGAGCTGATCGACGACTTTTTCTTGGCCAATAAACTCAGACAGCTTGCGCGGTCGTAGGCTTTTTTCATCGTATTGTTCGTCATCCGCGGCGTTCGGAGTCACAATCCGTGGTGGATCGGACATGGCGCCCTCCTCTTTATCGTACGTTTGTACTACTATACTACGTTTATTCGTATATCGTTATTGAAAGAGGGATGCCCCGACAAAAACCAAACCCAACATGCGGATCATGCGCCCCAAAAAGACAGCCGTAGCAAATAACCAAAACGGCACCCCGAATGTACCGGCTGCAATCCCTGCCACATCAAACAGTGGATTCGGCGGTGCAGAAAGGGCGAATAGCGCAACAAATGCGCGGAGCGGATGAGTCATTTGGGCAGATACCCAGCGTGACATGCGCGTGTCTTCAAACGCATGACGACCCGCCTGACCAACCAAATAGCCGCTGATTTCTCCGATCACAGAGCCAGCGCCAGCCGCTACGGCGATCAAGATAAGCGTAGGAACATCCGTCGTTTGCTCGGCAATCCGCAGGATAATCGGGATGTAAGGGACTGGCACAACAATGGTGGCAGTCGACAGCGCCGTTAACACAAAAACACCAGGCACAGCATACGCAGTGAGCCGAGTGTAGTCAATAGGGATAAAATAAAATCCTACATTAACAACGACGAGCAACACCGTCATCAACGCAAGTGCAGGCCACCGTGATGTCACTACGACCTCTGGTGACGTTGGCGCCACCACACCTGAACCAACCATCGCAATGAGGTTGCAAGGGCAATGGCACTGAGCACGATTCCGGCAATTGCCCAATTAAACCACACGACGCCGTATTGTTGGTACCCCATCTCTTCAAATTGCATCGACGCATCCGGCCCGCCATGTTTTTCTTCGGCCATCACCGCCGCATCTTCGCTCATCGGGGCTGACTCGGCCATCACCGCCGCATCTTCACTCATCGGGGCTGACTCAAGCATCCGCGATTCAGCACCAGATGCTTCCTCAAGCATAATCGGTGCAGCCATCATTGACATATTTGACACTGGC
>CAYXXK010000032.1:22947-26210 GCA_964469045.1 uncultured Klebsiella sp. | reverse complement strand
AGATGCTTCCTCAAGCATAATCGGTGCAGCCATCATTGACATATTTGACACTGGCGCTGTCGGTGGCACCACAAGACTTTGCACAAAAAACACTGCTACTACAAGACTAGTCACCAACCCAAAAGCTGGCGTAAGGAGACCACCAGGCGGAGCAATGAACCACCAACGCCAGCCACGTATACGATGCAATGTCGCACTATCGATGCGCAATGATCGCGGCACGCGTACTACAGGCAGTTGTGCCAACTCATCACGAATAAGCAATAAATCAAGATATGCCTCATGCAACGCATCATCATGAGCGATGCGCATACGCACATCTTCTGCTGCTTGAGACGGGAGCGACCCATCGAGCAGTGCAGTCAAAAGGACCAAATCCTCTTCACTTATGTGTTGCATCTGCCCCATTATTCCCCCTGATTGGTCTGTTCAGAAGTAAGACGTCGCACCTGTGGCAAGAGTTCCGCCGCATACAGCAATTCACGCAAACGCATTCGTGCACGATTCAAACGTGATTTTACGGTACCAATATTAATACCGGTGATATCGGCAATTTCTTGATATGAAAGTCCTTCGATATCACTAAGGACAATGACTTCACGTTGATCAGCTGGAATCGTGTGGAGCGCAGTTGCAATCGTCTGTTGCATCTCACGACGCAAGAGCTGCTCTTCGGGACCTGCAGTGGTATCGGCAATCTGAAGTGCAGGTGCATCATCGTCATCGGTGGTCATATCAAGAGAAACGCTCGGACGCCGTTTTTGACTACGTAACACATCACGACATGCATTGGCAACGATGCGCATCAACCACGGACGAAACTCACCGCGCAAACCCGGCAGATGGCGATACGCAGCAATAAATGCATCTTGGGCCACATCTGCTGCTTGATCGGCATCGCCAAGCATACGAACACACAACCCATATGCCCGCGATTGATGGCGGTCAACGAGTTGATTAAAACTCTCAGTATCACCACCGAGAGCTGCTTGCACTAATTGTTGATCGTCGATTTCGTGCATCGTGTTACTCAATACTTACGCATGCCAACGCTGACGGTGTTCAACTTCAATATCAAATGCCTGATGTTGCGGATTGTACACATGCCGACGTATTGTCACATCCTGCTGCGTCATTTCAATGGTGTTATAGGCAAACATATGCCGCTCTCGTGATTTGCCGCGACGTGACGTACTCGTCCCCGATTGACAAATCATCGTACCGCGCGTTAACGCTGGCATCATGTCGCGAGTGTGCCCCACATACGAAAGGTGGAGATGACCAGAAAGCACCATATCAATCCCGCAGTCATCGAGCAACTGAGCCACCTGTTGTGCATTCCGCATCCGTGCACGTTTTTTGACACCTGGCGGATTGAGCATTTGATGATGCATCACCACAATCCGACGATTACCGGCTGGCACCTGCGCAGCCGATGCTTTGAGGTGGGCTTGCTGGCGCGCATTTACATAGCCACTATCGATACACCAACCATGGGCTGATACCACGCCGATGATACTCACACCGGGCAAGTGCATGACTGGCGTCAAGTCAGTGCTGATGTGTTTGCGATAAAAGTAGTACGGATCAAAGAGTCGCTTATACACATGATACAACGGTACATCGTGATTTCCTGGCACCACAAAGCGCGGCTCTGGGGCACGGGCCAACCACGTGGTAATAGTCTGCCATTGGTCAACAAAATCAGCACGTTGCACAAAATCACCTGACACCACAAATGCATCTGGAGCATACTGTTGCGCATCACGCAACACACAATCGGCTACATCGGCATCAAATGGTGGACCCGCATGCAAATCAGAGCAATGAAACAGCCGAATGGTCATACCTCGTCCTTTGGTGTCACTTGCGGTTGTCGGGCTTTCTCCCACGCCAAACGCACAATCGCAGCAGCAACCACTGCACCACCGACCATCACTGTTGTGACAAACAAATATTTGATGACACTCAATGCAATATCCATCTCACCCTCAAACAGATTGACGCATCACAATACGATAGCGAGCACCAGTACCCTACTTAGACAGATTGTAGCATACCCAACCTGATAGAACGGCGATATTTGTCTGTAGAGAATCACAACACACAAGGCGCTTATGTGATAATAGGTGTGTGTCGCTTTGTGTGTCCAAAGGAACAAGTTATGCGTCGTATCGCGTATTGTAGTCCAATTAATCCAGTGCACTCGGGGATTTCTGATTACAGCGAAGAATTATTGCCCTATCTTGGTCAATACGTCGATATCACCGTCTACATCGACCACGGTCTCACCCCTACAAACAGTACGATTGCACAGCATATGCGTGTGCGTTCGCTTAGTCAGCTCATCACTGACAATCAGCAACACCCATACGATGCGATTTTGTATCATATGGGCAACAGCCCAGCGCACTTTCAAATTTGGGATGTAGCGCAACAACTCCCTGGCGTCGTTGTGATGCACGATCTTGTGCTGCATCACTTTATGTTGCAGTACCACGCAGTGCATCGTCGTGACATCAAGGCATATCAACAACTTGCCGAAGCCCATTATGGTATAGCGGGCGCTGAGATTGCCGACCGTATGCTCCAAGGTGTGTTTGATGACAGCGTATTCGGGATGCCACTCTGTCAACCCGTGCTTGAGTCTGCACATCTGCTGATTAGTCATAGTCAGTATGTGGCTGATGCAGTGGCAACGCTACGCCCTGCACTCGCACGAGCCGTGGTACCGATGGGCGTACCAATATTACCAGCCATTGACCCAGCACCACTACGCGCACAACTCAACTTAGGCGAAGATCCATTTATCATTGCATCATTTGGTCATGTCAACCCTTACAAACGCGTCGATCAAGTATTACGCAGTGTGCGGACACTCCGGCGTGCAGGTATTAATGCACACTACATCATTGTGGGGAGTGTGTCACCGAATTTTGCATTAGATGCCCTAGTACGACGCACCGGCACTCAGGCCGCCGTTCATACTACCGGGTATGCATCTGCCGAGGATTTTGCTTTGTATGTGGCACTTGCTGATGTGTGTATTAACTTACGGCACCCAACTGCAGGTGAAACATCAGCAAGTCTCCTACGGTTGCTCGCAGCAGCCAAACCAACACTTATCACCGCAAGCGGTTCATTTCTTGAGATTCCATCTAATGCGGCGGTACACATCCCTCTCGACCAGAGCGAAGGGGCTATGTTGACCGCAGCCACGTTCTTGTTGCATCAACATGATCAGGTGCGCAACACGCTAGGAG
>CAYXXK010000032.1:0-22937 GCA_964469045.1 uncultured Klebsiella sp. | reverse complement strand
GGTCATACGCTTGCAGACTCTGCCAACATATATATGCAAACACTCGCGCGTCATTATGGTTGGGAAGAATCAGTCATTCAGCGACCACCGCTCTGGAACGTGATACCAATGCTTCCCACCCAGCTAGGAAAACTACCAACACACATTACCGTCTCTCGCAAACAAATTGCCGCACCATCTATTACAACTAGTCATGATGCGCTATTACCACAGGCAAGTCAACGTATTGCACAATTTGCCAAAGGATTATGGAATACCAATCGCACTAGCGACTAAGCACCATTTTGGTGAGTGATTGATTACTCATCGTAACGTGCGCGTTCCGTGGCAACCAGAGCCCGTCACTAGTTTGTACCATCGACTTCATACTGAACCGTACATCAGGCACAGTGATACCTTTGGCTTGATAGCGCGGATTCGTTGTAGCCACAATTGACAACTGTGGGCTACTGTTAGGGTCGATATATTTTTGTAACGTCGCCTTGGCTTGACGAAGCATGTCAGCAGGAATATCGCTCTCTTGCAATATCATGTGACGGAGCACCTTCGGCACCCGTGACACTGCCATCAGTTGCATGCTCCCACTCTCTGTTGAGTGCTTAATCGATGCGTGTGCTTGACTTCCTTTGAGGGCAACCCATGGATCACCAAGCAAAATGAACTCTATCAAGGTTTTCATGTCGACATCATCCAAGAACCCTTGACGATCATACATCGTCTGAGCAAATTCAAGTCGGGCAAAATGGAGTGCCAAGCCGACTGGCAAACCATGTGTCATATGATGTGTCAAGCGCTCAAACAAGAGATCAGCTCCGAGTAACGGTGTTTGGGCACTCCCGTACGCATTGACCGTAGCACCCACAAATGCAAGTGCGCCATTGGCAAAGGCCCGGAGCGGAATAGAATTATCGACAGTACGGCCTAACAACTCAGCGCCATAACACGCTTCACTCAAGACAATCGTGCCAGTCACCGTACCATTCATATGATCTGGGGTTATCGCAATTGGAAGAGCCGTAGCAGCCCCCCAACTATTTTCAGCTTGACCATAAAAATGCGGCATCCCTGATGCTCCATGCAGATTGATGTAGAGGACTTCGCGCCCTGAAAGCATACGCTTGGTCAACTGCTGTTGATCAAGGGGAGGAGATGTCAGTAAGTGCGCATCTGCATGTAAATTACGCAATACTTCATGCGATGGTGCCCGCCATACCTCTGCGGCAACACCACGCGCCAAGTCATCACCATCTGCATTTCGGATGCGCAACCATGCACCCAAATCAAACCCCAAACGTCCCTCGTGTCGCGCATCAGCATGATAGCTCGTCATCGTATTTAAGATTGTCAACAGTAAGCGTGGATCGTTATCGTCACCGGTGGGGATACGTGCCACAATACGTTGCGGAATCAAATACCCAGAGTCATCACATGCATACGGGTTATCCGATAATAATATCTTTTCATCATCAGGGATTGGGTTATGCAAACGATGAAACGGAATGCAGTCGTCACCACCGATTAAGAGCAGCGTCGCCACTTCGAGGCCACGACTTTGGACGCGCTCCGCAAAAACCCGCACCATATCGCGGATAGCCATCGCATCAGTGGCGACTGGTTGATGAACACGTATATCACCCACCACCAAATCAACCGGGTCATCAATATAGCCAGCACACACCGTCATACCTTGCTGGCGCAACATCTGACAGAGTTGGCGAATGCTCTGATCAATCTGCTTGCTCGCCGACATACCAAAACGACGTACCAACGCCGAACGGTTGGCAAGGAGCATATGAATCTGTCCATCAAACGCTTTGGGGTCTGCGCTCCGTCGTTGTAACGTCGAGCCCAACGTAAGATTTGGCGTCACAGCGACAGGGCGAGGCGTCGCTGTATCTGGCGTCGCATGGCCTTTCGCGCTTGCAAGTTGCTCTTGTTCAAATGACGGTGCCACCTGCACCAGATACTCAGTCAGACCGACAATATCTTGATCCCACCCTACCATTGGTTGCTCGGCTATACTCCACGGCACGCGTTGAGGTGCAAAAAAGAGGCGTGAATAACTCCCATCCGGATCCATAGCGTGTATAAGTTCAAACGTGGCATCAAGAACATCGGGTGCAGTGCTGAGTTGCGCACGCAGTATCAACAATGGCAACTGTGGTTGTGGCTCAAAATCATGATGTGCCAACAACCGTCGTGCATCATCAATTCGCCCAGATTGACGAAGTGCTTCAATGTAATACCATTGCAAATCATCACGAGGTGTTGAAGCTTGAATGCTCTTGGCGAGCTCTACTGCTGCCATATCAGCCATACCACGCCGCAAATAAATAACACCTAACGCAAGTGGGAGCGAAGCGGCAGCTTCGCTAGGAACACCGCCCTCTTGAAGTGGCTGATTCAATATTGAACGTTGCATTGTGGCCATACCAGCCTGTACACGCCCAAGTTGTGTAAGTGCAGTGGCTAGTCCAGCCCAGGCTGCACTGTCAGTTGCATTCCGTTTGAGCAACAATTGGAAGTGTGGCAAGGCCAAGCCTGGTTTGTTACTCAACAACAAGATACGCGCCATCAACATGCTCGGCGCAAGAGCCTCAGGACATCGACGCATCAACGCCTGTGCGCCACGCCATGCCTGTTGGAATGCGCCGGCCTGAATAGCAGCTTCACAAGCACGGCGCACCCATGCAAAAGGAATAATGTCGGGCAAACGCGGATCAGCTGATGGAACTGACCACGGATTGGTATGCGGCGCACGAAGCGATAGATCGAGACCAGGAAGAACTGAGCTGTCCCACATCTCGTATTTCCGCTGTTCCATAACCCAACTCCTCCGATTAACCAACACGCATAAGCACAATGCTCAGCTGTCTCAGTACATTACTTTTCTTTGGCGTGCGACTTGTCACCCAGTTGTTTCCGCAAGAAATTCAGTGGACCAAGACGAGCTACCATTTGCTGCGCCTCTTTGATATTGGGGTCCAACTTGAGTGCCTTCTGGAACGCATTGAGTGCTTTCCGATCATCCTTGAACTTATGGTGAAGCCGACCTAAGACCACATACGCCGGGGCATTCGACATATTTAGGCGTACAGCCTGTTCTGCCGCTTCGATGGCTTCACTACGCAGATTAAGCTTGCTGGCAATTTCTACGAACAACAAAAGTTGTGTCACATCTGCAGGTAGGTGCGTCATCATTTGCACCAACAGCGCACTTGCTTCGTCTGTACGCTTCAATGTGTAGAGCACGTTTGCAAGGGCGATACGATGCGATACCACATGTGGCTCACCATACATGGCAAATCGGTAGTGCTCAAACGCATCCTCCCATTGACCGCGTTTGATAGCGATTTTGGCAAGACCGACATGTGCTTCAACACAGTTGCGATCATGACTTAATGCTCCAGTAAACGATTTATGTGCATGATTATCTTGACCAAGTTCCGCATAGCATTGGCCAATACGCACAAGTGCTGCCACATTGAACGGATCAATGGCCAAGACGCTCTCGTATTCTTCGATCGCGCTTGTATACATCTGTTGTTCCATATTCACGTCGCCCAGCGACAACAGCCGCTCAACATCGCTACCGAACTTGACTGGCTCCTTAATCGGTGGAGCAGCTGGCACATCATGTGCCGGCGCATTGTTTGTGTGTTCTACAATATCTCGCTCGTTAATGACTGGCATAGCCACACGCTCATCAATACCTGTCGGCTCTTTGTCTGTTGCTTTTTCTTTGGCGAGATATTTTGCCTCAAACTTTGCCAAGGCACGCGTATAGGTGGATTTTTCTTCACCATATTGCACCGCATCTTTGTATGCACGATGTGCACCTTCACGGTTGCCCACATTTTCGTAATGTTGTGCCAATTCAAGATGCCAATCTGGGTTACTTGGGTTGCGTTGAATGGCTTGCTCAAGATTAGTAATTGCCTCTTGCACACGCCCAATCAACACAAGTAGCCGTGACAACGCATAGAGTGGTGCAGTATCTTTGGGGTCCACATTACTCGCGCTGAGATATGCACTACGTGCGTTATCGAACATGCCGAGCTGCATACACGCATCACCGAGCAACATATGCCAGTCGACCATATCACCCTTCAGCGTAATCGCCGCAATTACCGATGCACGGGCCTCACGAAACCGTGACGTTTGCATGTACAACCGCGCTAATTCGTAATGATTCTCAGGGTTATTGGGATCATGCCGAGTGGCACGTTGTGCTGCACTAATTGCTCTATCAATGCGTTCATCAGCAAGATACGCATCACGTAGCATTGCACTCAATGGACCACTATCTGGCACGAGCTCTTGGGCTTTTTCGAGGGCGACAATTGCTTCTTTGACGCGTTCAAGTTTGAGTAACAAACGCCCATACCACTGTTGTACTCCTGGGTGCGCTGGTAGCGCAGCGGCAGCCACTTTGAGCGCCGATTCGGCAGTTGGTATATCACCAGCCAAGAACGCAATACGACCATATGTATATTGGTCATACACCGAAAGAGGTGCACTTGCCAACACATACCGCATATCTTCGATGGCTTCAGCATAGCGCTCAAGAATAGCCAATGAAAGCGCACGTCGTTGACGAATATGTGCGGCCAAATCGTTTTTGGCAATCATGCTTGCATCAACCGCATCACCGCTCAATGGACGTGGTACAACATCACCTTGTAATGCAGCTGCAGCATCGAACGAATCTACGGCTTCATCATGACGTGCCAACATCTGCAAAACCACGCCACGTTCAAACATCCCACGCGGATGATCACCTTCGATCATCAAGGCACGTTCGAATGACTGTAACGCAGCCATAAGTTTTACTTGTTGATCAGGTGTATTACGCATAAACGTATCAAGGTCACGTGGTAATGACACTTGTTGGCGCATCGCCATACCAAGGCAAAGATGATACACGGCTACAGTATCGTCAGAAGATACAGCACGCGTAAAGACTTGCACGGCATCGGCGATATGATCGTTATCAAGCAACAACACGCCATATGCTAGTGCTGAAGGTCCATAATCTCGGTCGAGTTCATGGGCTTTACGCGCCGCATTCAATGCCTCTGCGTATTCTCCTTTGGCGCGTAACACCCGAGAAAGCACACGCCAGTATTCACTGACATCATCATCGAGATCAACCGCATGTTTGGCGAGTGTGTAGGCCTCGGTGATGTTCTGCTTAGCAAGCATGACCTCAGCTAGTCCTGACGTCGCATCAGCAGCAGCAGGATGCTTCGCAATGACATAGCGCAGCTCTTGCTCAGCTGCATCGTATTCTTCGGCTTGTAACAGCAATACACCAAGTCGATAGACCAAGCTCACATCATTTGGTTCTAACTCGACCGCACGTTCCATACACTGTGCTGCATGTACTGCATCGTTTACACGTTCATAATCTTCGGCAAACACAATCCACCAATCAGCACGATGGTCATGATGACGCAGAGCAATCAGCATATGCGGAATAACCTCACGGGGCCGCCCAAGCTGGCGCAAGACAGCTGCAAGTTGATAACGCGCCTCTCCGTGATTTGGATGGTGTTTTATGGCGCGTTCTGCAGACTCAAGTGCCCGTGGCAAGTTCGCTTGTCGTTGCATAATTTGAGACATCAGAATCAGTGAATCAACATCATTTGCATCACGTCGCAATGCTTCAATGACGTCTTCAGCCGCTTGTTCTGCATCGTGTTGATTCAGATGCAATTCCGCACGTTTGCGCCATAACACGGGATGATCAGCAGCAACTTCGAGTGCTCGATCAATTTCGGCAATCGCCTCATGTGGACGACCACGAACTGCGTGTACATCAGCCAAATCTGCACGCCAGTGATGTGCTTCTGGGCGCTTTTGCAACGCCTTCTCAAATGCAATAATCGCTTGTTTGCTCTGACCAGCAGCAAGATACGAGCGTCCAAGGATGTGATAGTATTCGGCGTTACCATTAATTTCAACTGCTTTTTGCAACGCAGATACCGCATCTTGATGCAATCCAGTATGGTAAAGAAGCGAACCGAGGGTGTATTGCCAGGCGGCATTATTTGGTCGCTTGTGTACTGCTTTACGATAGCTGTTCGCAGCCGCCGAGCGTAACCCAAGCCCAATCAATGCGTCGCCAAGCAATGCATGATTTTCACCTTGATCTGCATCGAACGTAACAGCTTGTTCGGCGCATTCACGCGCTTCAGACCAGCGTGCACTCTTGGCGTATGCCTTACTCATGTGCGCATATGCTTGTGCAACGATTGGTTGGTGTGCATTTTTGCTTTGGGGTGCGCCACGTTCGATATCTAACGCCTGTTGAAACTCAATAATGGCAGCCTCAGGCACACCCATCGCCGTCAACACCTCGCCAAACTTGAGATGGTGCATCGCCGACTTGGGCAACAAGGTCACCAAACGTTGTGCGGCATCGGCAGCCTGTGACAAATCATTGAAATGCAAGGCTACATCACGCAACCCCGCCAATACCCCTTCATTAGCTGCATCGAGCTGGTACGCTTGCTGATACATCTCGTGTGCTTCACCCATGCGATGCAAGGCGCGTAGCGCATCTGCGGCAATCACAAGTGCAGGTACTGATTGCCCATCGATTCCCAACGCATGCTGGGCAATTTGCCATGCCTCTTGGAATAATCCCTGGTCATACAAGAACTTGCCATGTGCACATTGCACATCAATGCGTTGTGGTGCTAGTCGTGCGGCATTTTGGAAGAGTTCGGTTGCCTCTTCGCTACGGTTCGTATGCACCGCAAGTTGTGCGAGCTGTACCATGACATCAATGTTGGAGGCGTCAATCGTATGCGCCTTCTGCGCTAACTCGTATGCTTCGTCATAGCGTTGCTGCGATGACAACGTACTGCTATACGCCAATAGTGTTTCCACCGAATCAGGTTTGGCATTCAACGACTGAACAAAACTCGAGATCGCCTCGGCAATACGTCCAGCGCCTGCCAGCGCCTGACCGAGCGCCGTCAGTACTAACGGGTTTGTAGCAATATCGACAATGCGTTGGAGGGCAAACAACGACTTCGACCATTTTCGTTCAGCGATATGGAGCTGAGCCACTGCCAACCACGTGTGTTCGTCGTGCCGATTATTCCGCACAGCCTTTGACAAGTATTGACGTGCTCGTTTACTTTCACCGCGCGCCAATGCCACGTGTGCCGCAGTCCGCAATAACGTTGGATTCGCCGTATGGTGAATCAATCCACGTTGCACAATGGCCTCACCTTGTTCGAGTAATCCAAGTCGTTGATATACTGCAACGGCATCCACCAACAAGTCGATGTTGTCACCATCAATGCCGATTGCTTTGTTGTAGGCATCGGTCGCTTCGCGATATCGGCCAGCTTCTACCAATGACTTGGCCATGGCATGGACGTAGGTGCTCTCATATGGAGCCAAGGCAATAGCACGTCGATAGGTGGCAAGCGCACCATCATGATCACCACGGCTCCAGAGCAATCCAGCCAAGTCACCGTGGAGCGCCGCTTCATTCGGGCGCTGAATCAATCCTTTGCTAACAACTTGTACCGCTTCATCATTTTGCCCACGTTGTTGTAACAATCGTGCCAGCGCGCGTTGCGCATCGATATTATTAGGTGCGAGTTCAATGGCTTTGTTGTATGCGGTAACCGCTGCATCAAATTCGCCATGTTGTTGACTGATTTCGCCCAAATCCATGTATAGTCGGTCATCATGTGGTTGCAATTCTACCGCACGTTGGGCGGCAACCCATGCGCCAGCGCTATCGCCATTTGCAATGCGCACACGCGCCAACACCGCATGATTATTTGCATCAAACGGTGCTTGTTGAATTGCTTTATCAATATAAGATTTTGCAGCAGTACGCTCAAAACGTCGCAAACTAGTGCGCGCTAACGCTACCAAAATATCCGGATGATCGCCTACCGTTTTGAGGGCTCCTTGGAGCAGTTCATGCGCTTCTGTTACTTTTCCAAGCGTTTCGAGCACTTGTCCTTTGGCACGATATAACGACGGATCATCGATAACATCGCGCATCGCCTCATTAAACGCCTCGAGTGCTGCAGGATAATCATTCTGCCGCATGTACAAGTTGCCTAATTCTTTGGCAACAGTAGCACCGTGACGGCGATAGGTATTGAGGAGGTTCTTGAGTGATCCGGTGGCTGCATCTAGTGACCCCATCTTGCCATATGCAACCGCTAACTGCGTCCGACTGTGTAAATCATCAGGCTGTAAGCGTGCTACATATTCGTACGCCTGCACTGCAGCTGGCCAATCCTCTTGGAGCATCGCCAATTCAGCAATACGTCGAATAACCGTGCTATCGTTGCGCTGATCACCAGTAATTCCCTCGAGTTGTTGACGTGCATGTGCGTATGCGCCTTCGGCCTGCAATATTTCTGCAATATCCATGCGTGCCGACGCACTAGTAACGCCGGCCGATTGCAACAACGACTTAACCTGCGGTGCATGTGGTCCGTGAATAATTGCTTTCACCGTTGGGCGTGTCATGCCGAGTTCAAGCAAACGCTTGATAATTTGTGGACGTTGCTCGGCCAAGTCAATGGCAATTGCTAATGCATCATCATCTGCTGCAATTTGTGTGACACTCCAGTCAGCAGGATTTTTTTGGAGCCATATGCGAGCCCGCACTGCTGAGCGCACCATAGCATGGCGATACGAGACGAGTTGCTGTTCATAATCAAATTGCAATAAACCGGCACCAATCAACGCCTGCAGTGCCACAACATCAGCATCATGTGCAGGAGCACCAAGGAGCTGATGCGCAATCACGGCATGACTCGTCACCGAAGTGTGCAACTGCTGCACCACATCAACCAAGGCCCAATCTTCGTTGGAATCGGCAAAATGTGCGTGCAACGTCAACAATAATTGTTCTGCATTCGCACCGTCGACATGTAAGCGATTAAGAATCTGATCAAACCAATCCCACACCCAACCACTACGAACTACGATGTGGTGCGGCGATTTAGTTTGTTGATACGCATCAACAAGTGCATCAAGCCAACGCGGTCGACTTGCCAGCGACACCACGATATCGTCTTGAGCAATCATGTCAGCAAACGCATCACCACAATGCGTACGAATATATGCGATGCTATCATTCGGTGCTAAGGGGCGTACAGCGCGCACTTCTGCACTATTAAACCACGAGCGAAAGAGCGATAAGGCCTCACTACGACAGCTCAAAATCCACCGTGCTTGTGCACCAAGTGTATTCATCACCGATGATAAATGCGACAACGCCATCAGTTGCACATCATGTGGTAGTTGCTCAAGACCATCCACCAATACCACCAGTGAACGATTCGTGAGATCGCGCCATGCGGGTGGCGCACCACACCCGTACATACTCTGAATTGTGTGCTCAAGGGATTCAGAAAATTGTCGTAAATCAATATACAAGGGCAAATACGTCGCCGATTTGTGTTTGGCAGTGCGTGTATCTGTTGCAGCATGCTCAGCTAATTGTTGCGCAAGCTGTATAAACATCGTACTTTTGCCGGCACCGGCAGGGCCAATTATGAGCAATCGTGTATGTTGTTCAAATGCATGGCGTAATGTTACAGGTTGTTGACGACCACGATCATTTGTGATGGTTTGGAGTGTAAGCGGGAGCGTGCCACGTCCCGTATGGGAGACTGGCAATGCGTGTAATGCAGAAAGATATGATTTTATCCACGTCGACACGTCGCTCATAAATGACTTTTCATTCAACCATTGCGCGGTAGTTGCCCACTACACAATCGAAGGTGTCCCCTTGGTACGGCACACACACTGCGTACCGGATGGTACGCATCAACTACTCACACACCCACGCTTGTGGTGCGACAAAAGCGCACAACCATATCCGCAAAAATCATCATTATTCGCTGAATACCTGCATCTTCGACGGCACCATGCACAACCAACGCATGTTTGTGCAATTCGGCATGCGACAACGGTACAACCAACACATCGCGCGCATGATCGGTAATCATTTGTGCATCGATGATTGCTTCATGGATGTAGGCGATTTGATCGATTGCCAATCCATCAACAAATCCACTATCTTCAGGCGTCTGCCATTGTGGTGCAATACCACCTTCTGGCGTCAGCTGCACCATTGCAATGCCGTGCACACCAAGCACATCTACCAACTGCTGACTCGCCTCAACCTGGGTCAATGTCGGCTCGCTTTGACCAGTCATCTGCCACAACACCATCATGGCTTGTTGATCACGCTCACGTCGTTCACTGTCCATCAGTGTCGCACTGCGCAACCGCACCAATACCAACAACTGTGCTAATGCATCGTGCTGCATATAATCGAACGTGGCTGGATGGCGATGTACCATCAAATGACAACGCTCTGCACCATGCGATGATGTGATGACTAAGTAATCGTCGCTACTCCCGTAGTTTGGCAATGGCACGCCATCCATATAAAACTCAACCGATGTACCTGCGATGTTCTGTGCCAACTCGCGGGCCATTTGCATTAACTCTTGTTGCGTACGCGCATCAACTACACTCAGGTTACTTCGTTGCCACTCTGCAAATCGATTGGCACTCGGCACTGCTTTGACGGCTGGCATTGATACTTGATTGACTCCGGTATACAAACATGCAACCGCACTCGTTACCATCTTGCTCATCCATGCAATTGCAACACCTACCACAAATTGTGCTAATAACACCACCAGCCAACCATCACTCACCACTGGTACATCAAATATCGCAACCATCAATAACGTGATGATACCCATACATGTGGCAGCAATACTATCGCGAAATCCACCATGCAATGCCCCTAATGGAATCAATATCAACGTTAAGCCCACGATTGGACTCACCACACCACCCGTTATCGTTATTAACAATGCGACTGTTGCCCCGTCTACGGCCAACCGAAGTCCGTACGGCATCACTACTCGATGCACTAACACCAACATCACCATTGCCATCGCCACTGCAATGCCGATCCCGATTTGTTGATTTAATGTACTCCCGACCAGTGCACTCAATCCCACCGCAATCAACAAGCTCCTCGTCACCATAATTGCTTGCCCTAGAATGTCCTGCATCCGCTGCTCTAGCTGCATCAATCGGGTCGGTGGAAGTTCACTTATTACCTGCGGCAACCGCAACGACACACCGCTGCTGATTATTGGCTGATATGGTACGTACATCGCTCACCTCACATAATTGGTGATATTTATCGTAAGATTACAATTAGATTACAGACTTGTGATGCTGAGTATACGTTGAATTATGACAAATGTCAAGTTGTTTGTAATCTTTCTGTAATTTTTAGAATTAAATATTTGAGTTAAATATTAAATTTTGGTATCAACAAAAAATACATCGCATTACAATGCGATGTATGCATAATAACAGTCCTCCCTTTCGATGGCACGTGTACGTAATACACGTGAAGAAAGGGAGGATGGTGAAGGCACCATAGAGGTTGGCGAAATCTACGATGCGCGCCGATCGTAGATTTCGCTTGGTTCGAGCACATCTTGATTGACCGAATCAGGCAAGGGTGGCATACCCCGTTGACACCCACCAGGAAGTGGATTAGGGCCGGTCACGCCGAAGTACGCCTGCATAATTTGGGTAGCCGCTGGCACCGCAATCGTCGATGATCCGTCATTCATATCGCCGCTTCCCTCACTGAGGAATACGACTTGGATTTGTGGGTTATCGTATGGAGCAAACCCCATAAACCACGAATGGCTTTGACGCACAATACCAGTTGTACCGTTCGCATAACGCACCGCTATTTCAGGGCCAAACTCAGCGGTACCGGTTTTGCCGGCAATCATCAGACCTGAGCACTCTTGCCGCGCCGCCACATTAAACCCCTCGACAACCGAACGTCGCATACCAATCCGAGACACTTCGTAATATGCGGGATTAAAATCGAGCGTGCGCACCAGCTCCGGTTTGATTTCTTCGATAATCCGGCCATCAGGTCCTAGTACCGCCTTGACGATTTGTGGGCGATACACTTTGCCGTTATTTGCCACTGCAGCGCCAGCAATAGCCAGCTGCAGAGGTGTAGCCTCGAGATTACCTTGACCAATCGACGCATTATACGTATCACCAGTCGTCCAAGCCGCACGAAGTGCTTGTTGTTTCCAGCCGGGAGTAGGCACGCGTCCTGGTTGTTCACCAAAGATACGAACTCCGGTTAATTGGCCAAAGCCAAATTTTGTGAGGCCGTCTGCGAGTTTATTTATTTGTAGGCCCTGCGGAATCGTCTGTTCATTGATGTTCAGGTTGACCACGCCTTCTTTGTTCCCACCGGCAACGGTCATAAAAAAGATATTCGACGAACGCATCAACGCTTCGGTGACATCAATCCACCCGTTATCACGCGGAATAGAGTTCACAAATCGATAAAAACGATCTTCCACATATTGGTCTTTGAGAATAAGTTCACCAGGATCACGAATCCTCGTAGTCGGCAAGATTACTTGCTCTTGCAATGCAATCACTGCATCAAACTGTTTGAGAGTGGATCCTGGAGGATATTGCCCTGAAATGACACGATTTGTCAACGGTGCAAGGCGTTGATTTTCCGCACGTTGTGCAGGTGGAGGATTCAGCAATGCCACAAGTTCATCGGCCCGACTTGCATCCACCCAGATGTTATTGTCGTATGATGGCCAGCTTGTCATTGCCAAGATGCGTCCAGTATTCACTTCAATGACAACAGCTGCCCCACTTTGCATCGGCAAGTAGTTGCGTTTGTAGGAGGTTTCGTCGGTAATGCTCACTCGTCGGCGTTCTGCTTCACGAATCCAGTTGCGCATTATTTGTTCGACTTGACGTTGAAACTCTATATCAATTGTCAAAATCAAGCTATCGCCATCACGTGTCGGTTGTACAACCTGCGAATCGCGCACGGGACGACCTAGATTATCAACAAGCACCGCCTCAATGCCCATTTGGCCGCGCATTTGTTCTTCATAACTCGCTTCAATACCGCTTTTTCCGATTTGGTCACTATTCAAGTAGCGCGGTATACCTAACTCAAATGGGTTGATTTTTTTCTGCAAAATACCACACTCAACCGAGTTGCCAATAGAGTCAAGCAACCCAGCCACCCACGAGCGCGCTGGGTTTTGGCGCACGAGTTCACATGATCCGACGCGCCCGATATATCCAAGGACATGTGAGAGTGATTGCACATCACTGCTGAGAGGGTATCGCCGCCGATAATCTTGTTCGATAACCACGCCAGGCAAATTTGCAGAATTTTCTTTGAGCACCATGGCAACTGTACGCGGCACATCGCGTGACACCGTAATTGTTTGGTATCGTGGTGTGTCGCTTGTGCGTACGAGTTGTTCAATCGGGTTTTCCAGTTTCAGCGTCCGCGTAAACTGTTCACTCAATCGCAACGCATCAACAACTGATGACGGCAACACATCACCCGTAAGCCATGTACTGACAGACACCTCATCAATTTGGGTAGTTATTTGATCACCGAAGACGCGTACCAGGTCATTACGCAACTCTGGGCGTTGATTCACTTGTATTGCTGGTGAAATAACCAGTGTACCGGTTATTTCGAGAGCGCTACTTAAATCGGCCAACGCACTATCAACATCACGCAGTAGCGCGGCATCGTCGCTGACGAGCGGTGAATTCCAGCGTGGAATGTAACGAACAATCGGTGCATGACGCTCTACAATTTGTGTCGCCCCAAACATGTTTTCCGGATTAACAGTAATTTGTAATGGCAGAATTTGCTCGTTTTTGACAAAACGGTCAAGGACATCATCGCCGAGCGTCGTCTGCAACGCATCACGCAACACTTTATCATTGTTCAGCACAATGGCTGGAGAAATCGTCAACGTATTTGTGATACCTAGCACCTGGCTTAATTGTGCAAACACCTGCGTGCGGGCTACCGATCCTTCGGGTGGTAAATCGCTGACCTGAATCGCAACCGTATAAATCGGCATATTTTCTGCGAGTAAGGTCTCACCATCACTTGCATAAATCTCACCACGAATTGGACGAATAGGCACATATCGTGTCGTGTTGACCGACGTTGAATACCGATAACGATCTGCATCAGTATCAACCATTTGGATTTGATAGAGACGGGCGCTCAGCACCACAAAAATACAGAGCACCACGAATTTTGGTAGGAACATCCGCATGTTTCACCCCAACCGCATACTGATTAATACACGTCAATCGGCACTTCACCACGACGAATAGAACGCAACCAACGTAGCAACAAAAACAACGGCAACGCTGGCACAAGTAACACCAACAACTCGGGAATAAACACCACAACGCCGTATTCTACAAGACTAAATCCGCTGATTAATAACCACATCAGTACGACATTTACCAGATGATACACAATACCACCTAACAGTACTGCTGCTACCGGTAAAATCCATTTTTCACTAGTAATACGCACTAATACAACATACACCACTAACATTGCAATCAGCAATTGTGCTGCATGCCACCCCAACCACGTCCCGCCCAATACATCCAACATAAGTCCACCATAGAAGGCCCACCGTGCCATATGATTGAATGGCTCAATAAGCACTTGCAACACAACCAAGAGCAACATGATGTTTACTGGTACACCAAGGAGCGCAGGCACAAACAACCGTTGAATCAGCAAAATAATCACGATAAAGGCAATAATCCGTAGTTCAAACCAAATAATTTCTTCTATTTTACGTCGCTTTGTATTATCCATACGTAGTTCCCCATTTCATGATCAATAAATGACTGAATATCAGCAACCTTATTACGCCCATCAAGGCGAACATCTTTGATAATCCCCACAGGAATGTCGGAAGGTATAGCTGAATTCGGCAACGACGGGCCAAATAATCGGGTTAACCCGGCCGTTACCACTGTGTCGCCTGCCGACACATCACCATCGCGTTCTATCTCAAACATACGCAACAGACCATCACGGGGTAATGTACCGCGCACAATGCCACGCACAACCGTATCTCCACGAAACACTTGTACACTGACCGAGCTGCTATAATCGCTAATCAAAAGCAAATTAGCATTGCGCGGACCAACCTCATCCACCACTGCAATCAGTGCCGGTGGACTACTTTGTTGCCGCCCAATGACCGCCATGCCGACTTTTACGCCATCTTCACTACCGACACCAACAATTGCGACACGTCGCCCATCAGAGAGTGACTGCACACCGATTTCGCTCCCTATCAAACGCCACGGGTAGCTTTGCTCAATGCGCAACTGTTCACGCAAGCGACGATTCTCGAGTTCTAGCTTGGGAATACGAATAATTTGTGCTTTGAGATCACTATTTTCTTTGGCAAGCGCATCGCGTTCATCGACAATGCGCTGCAAATCGAGCGGTCCTGCAAACAACGCAGAAAACCGCTGATTGAACTGTTGAATTTGCCCCATAACCGGCATTATCTGGCTTGAAATAGCACTCCGAGCAGGGGTAAGAATACCTTGATGGTCAAGCAAAAAGAACAGTAACGCAAGAAATAACAGGAGGCCGAACGCAGCCGAATTGCGCCATCCACCACCACTTGATCGGAATGACGAACGGTCACGCATATACCCACACCTCGTCTACAACGTGCACTATGCGCACAACTTAGTACTTCACTCGACGAGTGCGCTGCGTGGCCATCAAAATGTCGCGATAAACCGGGTTTTGGAACTCTTCTACCATCTTACCAGCGCCACGTGCCACACATGACAAGGGGTTTTCGGCCACATAAACGGGCATGCGCGTCTCGGCAGCAATGCGTCGATCAAGACCACGCAATAACGCGCCACCACCAGCCAACACAATGCCATGCTCCATCACATCAGCCAGCAACTCGGGTGGAGTCTCTTCGATAGCAGACCGGATGTCCGCAAGAATGGTATTAATTGGCCCAACGATACCCTCACGGAGCTCAACGCTCGACACCTCAACAGATTTTGGTAGACCTGTCAGCATGTCACGACCACGCAACACCACCTTGAGCTCCTCGTCAAGCGGGTAGGCACTACCTGCCGCGACTTTGGCGCGCTCTGCCATACGCTCGCCAATATGCAGGTTATATTCACGACGGGCAAACTCAATAATCGCTTCGTCGATTTCGTCACCAGCAGTACGAATCGAATGATTCACTACAATGCCACCCAATGAAATTACTGCTACCTCGGTGGTACCGCCACCGATATCAATAATCATTGAACCAATCGGCTCATCAACCGGCAGACCAGCGCCAATTGCAGCAGCCATTGGCTCTTCAACCACGTACGCCTCGCGCGCATTCGCATTAAGTGCGGCGTCACGGGCGGCACGCATTTCTACTTGTGTCACACCGGACGGCACACCGATAACAACGCGCGGACGTGGCGCAATTAAACCGAGTGAACGCTCATGGGCTTTTTCGATGAAGTGCTTGATCATTTTCTCGACGACTTCAAAATCAGCGATCACACCATCTTTGAGTGGACGTACTGCGATAATATTCGAAGGCGTCTTGCCAACCATGGCTTTGGCATCCGCACCAACAGCAATGACATCTTTGGTCTTGCTATCAATGGCAACAACAGAAGGTTCACTAATGACAATACCGCGACCGCGTACATGTACCAAGGTATTCGCAGTACCAAGGTCGATGCCCAGATCACGGCCAAATGCGCCCAACACTATGTTTAGTGGATTTGTAAATGCCACGTGATACCCCTCTTACTTTGCGCATATGCGCTCACACACCACGACACACTCATTATACCGCATGCCAATAGCACACGGGATATATCACAGAAATTGTTACTGTTCCTCGAACACAGCCTTCACGCGGAACATGCCTTGACTCGTATCCGCACTGTTTTGTAGTGCATGTGTACGACCTAGTGATGGGCGATTTGCATCTTCACGAAGCGCATTCACCAAATCAGTCACTTGTGCGGTAGGTTCGACACCCGCAACATCAACTGCTTGTAGCGCACTCACATGCTCCAAAATACGTGACAACTGATGCTGCATCGCATCGATTTCTGTATCGCTTAAGCGGAGCCGTGCAAGATCGGCGACGCGCATGACTTCTGCACGAGTTAATGACATCTTTTTACCTCACTTCACCACACAACAAACTATCACACATAATATCAGAATTTGCCACGGTACGTCACACTTTATGTATCATTTGCACTAGGTGTTGGCGTCAGCGTCGGCGTCGGCGTGCCAGTAGGACTTTGTGCGATAGTCGTCACAATCGGGGTCATCGTCACAACCGGAGTTCCTGTCGTCACATCATCTTCTGACGCAACCTGCGTAGGATCAGTAACCATAGTTTCTTCAATAGGTGGAGGCACCAACTGCTGCATCGTAACAAACGTCAAATCACCTTCACGTTGGATGTTCGCAGGCAACACGACTTGCACCTGGCGAGCTGGTTGCGCCATATCCCATTCACCCACACTCACATACGCCTGTATCAATCCCACCGAATTACGCCGTAATGCCTCGGGCTCAACAATGACATCCATGACATACACGCCTGGATTAGCCTGCAATACTAGGCCCTCGGGCACATCCCGCACTTCAATAGGGAGTGCTAGTCGCATCCGTGTATTACGCTGGATTGGCGCAATCTCTACCTGAACTTGCACAGACGTATTATTTTTTTCTACGAGGAATACATTGTTCAGCAACAACTGCACCGTACGGGTAACCGTTTCGGTTGCTCCTGCGACCAAGACAGCCTCTGTATCAATCACCATGGTATCGGAAATCAACTGCACATCTCCTTGGATAGATACAACCGCAGGATCTGCCACAATCGAGCGAATTTCATAGCCTGAAGCCACCACTCCTGCCAAATTCGGCTTGACCACCACCGAACGCACCCCAAACTTTGGTTCGACACTGACCACCACATCAACTTGCGCTGGTTCACTGTCCACTCCAAATACTTGCTCACCCTGCATATTTATCGGCACCACATTGACACTCTCATTTGAGCCCATTTGGGATGAATTATAGGCAAAACGTAAGCGCACACCTTGTACTTGATTGACGAGCGTTTGTGGGCCTGAGATAGTCACTTCTGTCGAAGGATCAGCCAATCGGACCGAGCGATTATAGTAGTTGTCCGAACTCATACCAATAGTTTCAATTTGTGGGGCAAATCCTTTGCTAATCACCTCTTCAAGGCGCAATGTGACGACTCGTTGCCCCTCATTAATATCCGCACGATAATACCCCCACTCCGGCAACCACTCTAGTTGCACCGGTAGCTCGTGCATACCAGCACCTTTATCGGCCACGTCCACATAAAACGTCAACCCCTCTGCCGGGAGTTGCACAAATGCACTCTGTGCCGCATAAATTTGTGCGTCAATCACTGGAAAAGAGGTCTGTCGACGACCTGTTTCATCAACAACTGCCAAATTACTTGCAAGATTTTTGATGACTAATGTCCCCGATTTATTCTGACTGTTGGTTGGGTTTGCGCGCACAAATAACACTGCCCACAACCCCAACGAAATCGCAAAGGCAATCAACCCCACACTCCAACGTGGTAAGCGATTCATACGTTGGCTCCTAACTTCTGGGGTGGTCGCTTACTCGCATTCATCAGTAACGACGAAACCATCTCAACCACACGCTGTTCAGTGAGTTGTGTGTGGAGCATGCCGTCGTACGCCAACGAAATAGCCCCTGTCTCTTCGGATACCACAACGACGACTGCATCAGTACGCTCTGCCAATCCACGCGCAGCCCGATGCCGTGTACCATAACGACGCACGTTGGTCATATCCTCACTAATCGGTAACATCACATTCGCCGCGATAATCCGCGTGCCACGAATCACAACTGCCATGTCATGTAATGGTGTACTGGGATAAAAAATAGTAGCAATCAGCGGAAGTGACACCTCAGCATCAAGCTTCACGCCGCCATCAATATAATCCTGTAAGCTGTTTTTATTTTCAAAAACAATTAACGCTCCAGTACCTTGTTGAGAAAGCGTCGTCGCCGTACGTGCAACAGTCTGTATGACCGCTAACCGACTGGCGTCTATTTCGTCTTTGCGTCGCTCCCAAAATTGAATCCAAGTGACGTTCCTCAATAAATCAGGACGCCCGATTGACTCAAGGAGACGGCGTAATTCAGACTGGAACACCACAGGTATCGCAACAACCACTGCAGGCTGCACAATGTTGCTAATAATCCACCCCAACATGGTCAGCTGAAATACTTCACTTATGACGTATACCAATACAATTATCACAATACCAAGCACCAATCGTGGGGCACGCGAGCCCTCAATTGAGCGCCAAATAAAGTAAATAATCGCCGTGACGACGAATACGTCGACCCACACACCAATCCCACTGATGAATGGGTTTAGTGCCTGTATCATACGCCCCAAATTGTCGGTAAACTCGTTCATCCTACCCCGAATCCACTATCCCAGCGTGGTTGTGTTACACATTGTAGTTTAGTTGGCCAGCAATGACAATACATGACTCAGTGATTCCACATAATATAACGTGTTCGTCATGCGTTTTTCAGATGATTATGCTTTCCGTGTGCGTTGCCCCTTACGACGTTGGGTCAACGGAATACGACGATAATCATCGCCATCCATAATAATAAATTCATCGCAAATCGACCGATCGCTCATCCGTGAAAAAATACGCGGTTCGATCTCTTCGGGGCGCCGATTACTCGTAATCACCGTCGGTAACCGCCCATTATATCGATGATTGATAATTTGAAACAATTTTTCGCGCGCCCATGGCGTAGTGTTTTCGGTGCCCAAATCATCAAGTATTAATACCGCTGCATCACGAATCATCTCAAAGCGCTGGTCATACTGGATCTCACTTGATGGGCCAAATGTTGAGCGCAGATGATCGAGCAAGTCAGGTACCACCGCAAATAACACACGATAGTTTTGCTTGAGGAGCTCATTGGCGATAGCACTTGCTAAATGTGTTTTACCGACACCATAATTACCAAAAAACACCAACCACCCGGTGGGGCGCTGCGCAAACTCAACCGCCCGATGATATGCTCGCTTGACACCACGCATCTCCGTATCGAATGTCTCAAACGTTTTGTCCTGAAACGCCGCCAGATTGCTCATCTGCAACAATTCTGCCGCCTGACGTTGCTCACGCTCAGCAAGTTTGCACCGACATGGAATAAGCACACCAAAGCGCGGATGCCCAAACGGCACCGCCTCTTTGTAATACCCAGCCCCACCACAATTAGGACATCGGTTCGAGGTCACTCGTATCACTCCCTCGGCGGAACAAATCGCCGTATGCGCCATTGGTATATTGATCAGCATTTATCTCGACGGCCGTGCGATCATGCGTCGTTGCATACGACTGCATATCACCACGTCCTTGACTCGCCCAGCGCTGGAGAATCTTGCTCACATACCGCCACGACCGCACATTCGCCAACACCGCCTCGCGCATTGCCTCTTCAATCCATCCTGCGGGATATTGCTGTTCAGCACGCGTTAACTCTGCAATAATCAGTGGCGTTACTACACCTAAGTGTTGCTCATATAATGACAGTAATGATGGGTGTTCCTTGGTAACAACAGGCAAATCGCTCGTAGCCACATCATGCGACATCGCCCATTGGGCATTCGACTCTGTATACACCAAATACCAGTTAATCACACGACCATGCTTGTCTGGTTGCACAACATGCAGCAATGTTCCACGTTGCACCGCCGCCGCTAATCCTTCAGCCAATACATCGTCAACACTGGTATGCGGTGCAACTGCCTGGAGACTTTGCCGAATGAGCGGATCTGCAATTAACATATCCCAGCTCACACGTCGTGGTTGACTTCGCTGTTGGACCACTACAGCACATACATGAAGCGTTACTTTAAGCTCAACAATATTGGTAATATGCGCCAGATGCCGCTCAACAAAATCAGGCGGCAGTGGCACCAAGCCCTGACGGGTTGTTGCTGAAGTCGCCATCTACTAATACCCCTCAGGTGTACGGTACGTCAAATCAGAGAACCGTGTTGTTGATGGGTCAAATCGCATATTTACCACTCCGACCGGGCCATTACGATGCTTGGCAATATGAATTTCAGCAATGCCCTTTTTATCGCTCTCTTTATTGTACAACTCATCGCGATAGATGAACATCACAATGTCAGCATCTTGCTCGATAGAACCTGACTCGCGCAAGTCACTCAACATCGGCACATGGCTCTGACGACCTTCGACCGCACGCGAAAGCTGCGACAACGCAATCACCGGCACATTCAGCTCACGCGCCAGCGCTTTGAGACCGCGTGAGATTTCACCGACCTCTTGCACGCGATTTTCTTTGCCACGCCCAGACATCAACTGCAAATAGTCAATCACAATCAAATCACACCCATGTTGTGACTGCAATCGACGTGCCTTGCTTCGGAGCTCCATCACACTAATACCAGGCGTATCTTCGATATAAATCGGCGCTTGTGCCAAACGCCCCATCGCATCAAACACCACCTTGAGTTGTTGATCAGGTACTTGACCGAGGCGCAATCGATGCGTGTCGATTTGTGTCTCCATTGAAATAAGTCGTTGCACCAACTGCTCACGACCCATTTCGAGGCTGAACACGGCTACCGTATTGGCATAGTACATAGCCACGTTGTAGGCCACACTCATAGCGAACGACGTCTTACCAGTACCCGGACGTGCCGCCAAAATAATCAAGTCAGAGCGCTGGAGCCCACCAGTAATCTGGTCAAAATCACGATAGCCTGTCTGTACACCCATCACCTCACCGCGATGTTCTTGCAGATAATTCAGTTGCTCGTAGTACGAGTCAACAACCTGCGAGATATGCACAAAATCCTGCGACGTGCGTTTTTGGGCAATATCAAACAACAAAGCCTCTGCTTTGTCGATGGTTTCGTCGATTTCGTTTTGCTCGTCATACCCCAACGCTGCAATCTGCGCACCAGTGTTTATCAATCGACGCAACACCGCCGTACGCTCAACTGCACGTGCATAAAACTCAACATGATATGACGTTGGTACCGTCTCGACCAGTTCACTCAGATACACCACACCGCCAATCAGCTCAAGGTGGCCGCGCCGACGCAACTCTTCAGCTACAGTGCGTGTGTCAGGTGGTACACGATTATTAAAACAATGAAGCATGGCTTCGTAGATTTGACCGTGACGCTCCAAATAAAAATACTCTGTCTTGAGCCATGACGCCACTGCCGCCAACGCATCGCGGTTCAATAGAATAGAGCCCAATGTAGCGCGCTCTGCGTCAATATTATTGGGGAGCGTTGGTTGTGTCATTGTGCATCTACCCTTTTAGATGGAAGCGAGACTGTGGTGTAGGTAACAAATGTACCACCACAGCCTCACTATAAAAACATGTGTGTTGCGTGTCAACCGCAATAACTAGGCGTCACCCTCAGCTGCGTTCACCACTACTTTGATTTCGGCAACAACGCCAGTCATCACACGGTAATGCACCACGAAGTCGCCAACGCGCTTGATTGGCTCGTCAAGCTCAATACGGCGGCGATCGATGTCGACACCAATAGCGGCATGCAACTTCTCTGCAATGTCGCTGGCCGTCACTGAACCGAACAAACGGTCATTCTCGCCGACACGCTCAACAAACGTCAACGTGACACCAGCCATGCGCTGTGCCAATACCTGCGCCTCTTGACGCAACACGGCTTCGCGCTTGCGCTGTGCTGACAAACGCTCTTCAGCTTGCTTGATAGCACCACGGGTGGCGATCACAGCCATACCTTGAGGCAACAAGTAGTTGCGCCCGTACCCACCTGATACTTCTTTGATGTCACCTGCAGCACCAAGATGCTCAACATCCTTGGTCAGCAATACTTTCATCTTCGTGGCCACAATCGCCCCCTTAATCG
>CAYXXK010000031.1:0-32817 GCA_964469045.1 uncultured Klebsiella sp. | reverse complement strand
GATTTCGCCGGTCATGGCGACATCGTGGCGCACCATACGCCCTGTTGCTGCCGATGCAATAGCGGTAGCCATTGTTATTCCTGCTGATGGACCGTCTTTGGGAACCGCCCCGCTAGGTACATGGATGTGTAGTGCGCGTCCATCAAAGAACGTATCGGATATACCGAGTTGTGGGGCACGTGTGCGAACACACGTCAATGCCGCTTCCACGCTTTCACGCATGACATCGCCGAGTTGACCGGTGATACGTACTTCTTTGGCGCCCGGCATTAAGGCGGCTTCGACATACACAATATCACCACCAACTGCGGTCCACACGAGTCCAGTTGAGATACCAGCTTGTGTAATTGTTTCACGGTCTTCGTTGAAGAACTTGGGTTGCCCAAGAGCCATTTGTATCCACGTGCGATCCACAACGACGGGGCGTGGATTATTTGGGTGCTCTTCAAGCGTGCGTGCGATTTTGCGTAACACTGAGCCGATCTGGCGCTCAAGGTTACGGACACCTGATTCGCGTGTGTACGACTGGACGATATAGCGCACGGCATCATCGTTGACCACGACATCATGTTCGCTGAGCGCATTGGTACGCATTTGTTTCGACACAAGGTGACGTTTGGCAATTTCCATCTTCTCATCTTCGATGTAACTGCTCAATTCGATAATTTCGAGGCGATCACGCAATGGACCAGGTATCGTGTCAAGCGTATTGGCAGTCGCAATAAAGAATACTTTGCTCAAGTCAAACGCCACGTTTAAGTAATGATCGGTGAAGGTACTGTTTTGTTCTGGGTCAAGTACCTCGAGGAGTGCCGATGCGGGGTCACCACGGAAGTCGTTGCCTAACTTGTCGATTTCGTCAAGCAAAATCACAGGGTCAGACGTGCCGGCACGGC
Organism: uncultured Klebsiella sp.; assembly: GCA_964469045.1. Taxonomy (GTDB): domain Bacteria; phylum Chloroflexota; class Chloroflexia; order Chloroflexales; family Roseiflexaceae; genus UBA965. Next base: position 31,921 of record CAYXXK010000031.1, on the reverse strand, counting down.
GTAATTCTTGAATAATGCGTCCAGGTGCAGAGCCGATGTAGGTGCGACGGAACCCGCGCAGTTCGGCCTCATCGCGGACCCCGCCCAGACTCATGCGCACAAAGCTACGTCCGAGCGCTTTGGCAATTGACTGTCCTAGACTGGTTTTGCCAACCCCAGGAGGGCCAACCAATGCCAAAATCGGCTCACGACTGCGCTCACCAGCGACGCTCGGTTGCAGTTGGCGACGACGGCGCACGGCAAGGTATTCAAGGATGCGCTCTTTGACTTTGGTCAGACCATAGTGGTCGCCGTCGAGCACTTCTCTGGTGTGAGCGATATTTATTTCGTTACTACTGGGCTTCTCCCATGGTAGATCAGCTAACCATTCGAGGTAGGTGCGAATGATTTGATGTTCAGGTGAAGCGCTATTGATACGTAGTAAGCGACTCAATTCACGGTCGGCTTCTTTACGCGCATGTTCGGGCAGATTGGCTTTGGCAAGGCGTTCACGTAATTCTTCGTTTTCGTTGAATTCGTCGGTATCTTCGCCGAGTTCTTTTTGGATTGCACGGAGCTGTTGGCGCAGATAGAACTCGCGTTGTTGCTTGGCTGTGCCGTCTTCAACTTCTTGACGTAAGCGCTGTTGCACCTCAAGAATGGCGTACTGTTTGTGGTAGGCGTTACGCACAAAACGTAACCGCTCGAGCACATCAACCGTTGTGAGCAATGTAATGCGTTCACGCAAGGTGTAATCGGGTGAATACCCGGTATTGTCTGCGAGTTGTCGCGGGTCTTCGATGTTTCGCACAAAATTGCGAATTTCTTGGGGGATATCGCCACGCAACTCGAGCACAGCATCAATGGCCGCGCGCACTTCGAGTTTGAGCTTCTCAACGTTTTCATCAGATGGCACAGCTTCTTCGATTGTATGAAACTGTGCAAATGCGAGCCCATCATGAAGCTCGACGTCACTAATCTCGGCACGGTGTAATCCGCGTACGACGACACCATTGATACCGCCTGGTAAGCGACCAGTTTGTTCGATTTTGGCGATTGTCGCAATAGCGACCAACTCGGGTGATGCGTCGTTGTGTGTCAGTGAAGTCTGTGCTTCATCGTCGTCAACTTCATCGTCTATGTCGTCATCATTTGGCACATAAACGGCAACGAGTACTTTACGATCACTCTGCTTACTCGCCTCAATTGCCAAGTTGATTTCGTCGTTGAGTGGGAGTGTGATGACCGTAAACGGCAGTATGACAGTGCTCCGCAAGCGGATAACTGGCAATTTGTTGGCGACCGGGACAATCGATGCCACAGGAGGTAACGCTGGTGGCTCTACTGGTGGAATAAATCGTACTTCTTCGCTCATCTATGAACTCTTTCTGCCTCGTCTCACAAGGCACTGAATGTGTTTGTCGGAGTCAATATTCTGACTTGATATTCATTATGCGAATTCATCTTAGCAGTGTCAATGAAAGAGTGCTAAATCTAACAATATTCTTATGAGTGCTGGTGATTGCATAAAACCTGTTCGTAGGGAGGAAAGAGTATGGTATTGTGTATGCAACAAATCAATACCTCTCACGACAGTAAAGGGTTAGACTATGCGTAAACATTGGGTATTACTGATAATCACGTTGTTGCTCATTGCGCCAATGAGTGTGGCTGCCGAAGAAACTGCACCAACGCTACCACGAGGGCAAGTTGTTTCACGACCAGTAAGTGTGATGATTGACAACATTAGTTTGGCCTGGCCACAAAGTGGGTTTACCGAGGCAGCAGTTGTTTATGAAGCACTCGCTGAGGGTGGTATCACACGATTGATGTTCATATATAACGGCGATCGCGCGTTGCCTGTACAGATTGGGCCAATTCGCAGTACACGCATCTACTATGGCCAGTGGGCCATGGGATACGATGCTGTGCATGTTCATGCTGGTGGATCACCAGAAGGTTTGGGGTTATTGGCAAGTACTCCGGAGTTGTATGACGTTGATGGGCTCAAAGGTGGGACGTGGTCGACGTTTTATCGATCAAATGCGCGATATGCGCCGCATAACCTCTACACAAGTGGTCAACAAATTCGTGATTATTTGAGTGAGCGCCAAGTTGGTCCCCTTAAGAATCCATGGATTGATGAAGCTGGCACCGCATGGCCACAAGCCGATCCTGAGATTGGTTTTTTGTATCGGGGTGATGGTGATCCTGCAACGCGACCAGCTGGGCAAACCATTAATTATTACTTCATTGGGAGCTGGAACAAAATAAGTTGGAGTTATGATCCGGCTGGCAATCGATATTTGCGTACGGCATTGGGTGAAGTATCGCGCGATGCGAATACGAATCAGCAAGTTAGCACAAAGAACTTAGTGTTGATTGAGGCGGCTAGTTCGCTACGTGAAGGCGATGAAAAAGATCGCATTGATGTAGGTGTAACGGGTAGTGGGCGTGCCAAGATGTTCCATGATGGTATGGTGCTTGACATCGAATGGCGTAAGCCTGATGCTAGTTCACCAATGCGTTTCTATTATTTGGATGGGGTGACCGAGGTTGCATTGGTTACTGGCGCAACGTGGATTGCCGTTGTCCCTAGTCTCGACCATGTGTCGGCATACTAATCTATTGATAAGGAGCATGTATGCGCTTAGGGGCACCAATCTTTGATCGCTGGGATTCGCCACACGCATGGGCACACCATATCATTGCGGCAGGGTATCGTTCGGCGTATGCGCCCGTTGATGAACATGCAGATGCAACTACAATTGCGGCGTACCGTGAAGTGGCACATCGCCACGACATTGTGATTGCAGAGGTTGGTGCATGGGGTAATCGTTTGTCGGTTGATGCATCAACGCGCGCCGCTGCCATAGGATTCTGTTCGGCGCGATTAGCACTTGCTGATGAATTAGGCGCCCGTTGCTGTGTCAATATTGCCGGTTCACGTGGGAGTGAGTGGGATGGTCCGGATGCCGCAAATTATGCAGAAGATACATTCGCACTCATTGTAGACACCGTGCGTGAAATTATCGATGCGGTTAAGCCAACACACACTACATTCACACTCGAGACGATGCCGTGGATGTACCCAGATTCACCTGAATCCTATCTGCGGCTTATCAATGCAATAAATCGGCCACAGTTTGCAGCGCATCTTGATCCAATCAATATGATAAATAGCGTAGAACGATTTTATCAGCATCGACAATTTGTGGCTCATTGTGTTGATGTACTTGGCCCATATATTCGTGCATGTCACATCAAAGATATGGTCATTGAACGCCCGTTTGTGGTGGCACTGCGTGAAACCGCACCAGGATTGGGTATGTTAGATTATGGGGCGATTTTGAGCCAACTCAATCGCTTGGATGTTGATACGCCTGTGTTACTTGAACACCTCAAAGAGGCGCATGAATATGACGCAGCTGCAACCTATGTACGACAGCAGGCGCGTGTGGCTGGCGTAACGTTGTAATACACACAAACAAGGATGGCGCATAATTGCGCCATCCTTGTTTGTGTGCGCAGCAGATTGTGACAATTATGAATGAATAATGCGTTTGACGGCGCTCAAAAGCCGGTCGACGTCATTTGGTGTGTTATAGGCTTGAATGGCCACTCGCAAGAACGTACGATCGTTCCACACGACGACAGGAACTTCAATAAGAAACTCCTCCCAGAGCCGCGCGTAGTTGAATTGGTCGCCGTGGGGCACAGGACACAACGCCATCTGGTTCCACCAGGTGTCACTTTCGTCACTAATGGGTTGCATTCCAGTGAGTGATGCAATGTGTTGGCGCGCTTCGGAGGCCAAGGCGTGGCACGCTTTACGAACCTCGGGCCAGTTATGTATGCGATGAAACTCGATTGCAGCAGGAACGGCAAGCCATGGCGCAGGGTCATTCGTGCCGACGTTTTCAAAGAGATTGACAAAGCGTGTGCTGTGATGTGTATTGCGGCTCAAGTTCCAACTGCACACAAACGGCTCGAGCATGTCTTGTTTGTCTTTGCGGGCATATAAGAAGCCGGCCCCCTTGGGCGCACACAACCATTTGTGACAGTTAGCTGCATAGAAGTCAGGATCAAGGTCACTCAAATCGAGTGCAATATGTCCGGGCACATGAGCGCCATCGATGATGCTCAAAATGCCCGCAGCGCGACACCGTCGAATGAGTTCTTTGATGGGGAAGATGAGGGCTGTAGGTGAGGTAATGTGGCTAATCGAAAGTGCTTTTGTGCGCGGAGTAACTCCAGCCCATACACGTTCTACGAAGTCGCTTTCACTTTCTACCGGGAGTGGGATATCAACGCTGACGAGTTTGCCGCCATACCGATTGAGATGATAGTTCCAGGTATTGTTGATGGCGCCGTATTCGTGGTTCGTTGTGAGAATCTCGTCATCAGCGTTAAAGCGTAACGAGTTAATGACGATATTCATGGCATAGGTAATGTTTGGCACAAAAACGACATCATCTGCGTGTGCATTGACATAATTGCCGAGTGCCTGTCGGGCATCTGCCAAAAGTCCAAGACGTCGGCGACCGAAGAAATGCACAGGCTCTGACTCGAGCTCGTCTTGCCAATGGCGATATGTGGCAATTACGCTACGTGGGCACGATCCAAAGCTTCCATGATTCAGAAACGTTACATCTCGGCGCAAATTAAACTGACTCGCAAGCTCAGGCAATGGCAATTGCAACGGTGCACTCATCGCGAACTCCTCATGCTAAGTAGATTATTACCAACGACCATTTGGTCATACACAACACGAATCATTCGAGACGCAGACGAAATGAACCAATATCGACGGGTTGAGATGGGTCGTACCCGCGCCGATTGCCAGGAGGAGTGCGGTAGAGTGCATTCATTAACTCCAACCAACGTCGTTCGTCACCTTTGTAGCGTCGTTGGCGAATGACATCACTAATCCATGTACGTTCATGTGGTCGAATATGGAGTGGAATCCGGCGAATGAGCTCACTTACCGACAAATCCCATACATGAATAGTCCCGGTGATATCAGCACTCACCAACGTACGACCGTCATGGCTAATGGTCAACGAAGTAATGCGATGGGCGTGCTGGGTTAATTCAATAGCTTCGAGTGATTCGTGAAGTCGCCACAGCGTAATCGTGCCATCAGTACTCCCACCAACCACCATGCCACGACTTGGGATGGTCGCCATGACGCGTGGTATGCCGCGAGGGAGAGGAACATTCGCAACCAGTGAACCACTCTGGCTGTGGCGGATTTGGAAACCACCAGTTGCTGACCCGCTCAAAATTTGTGCACCATCGTGCAAGAAGACAATTGGGGCAGTTCCAGCGTATGATTGTTGCAACATGCCATCAAGTAGACGCCAAATACGTACTTGACCATCACCGCATACTGCTGCAATCAGGTGTCCGTTGGGGCTAAAGATGATGTGTTCGGCGACGCCGGGCATATCTAATCTGGTGACCGGGTCACCGCGGTCGAGCCAGCGTGCTAACGCCTCACCGGCGAGGAGCTCACCACTTGGCATCCGCCACACACTAATTGAATGATCGCGTGGCACGCCATATGTGGTTTGGCTGAGTGCAGGAGCTGCTCCTGCAACTGCGTAGTACTGACCATCATCACTAAGGGCGATTTGGGCGATACGCGCATTGGGAGTGCGAATGCTACTGAGATGGTGACCCTTGAGCGACCAGAAATGAAATGCTTCGTCACCACCGCTCATCATCGTATCGGAATCAGGAATGAGGTGGAGTGGAGCGCGGCCTGCATATTGTTGGGCGATTGATTGAGAGTGCATATCCCACACGGTTACTGCGCCGACGGTTGATGCACTACAAAGCCAACGATTGTCGCGTGAAAAAAGCAACGATCGCATAGGCCATTCGTGAGCAGGTGGTGCAGTGACGTTCGTACCATCGACCGTGTTCCACACAAACACTTGGCCGGTCCCATCGCTGGCTGCTATGTATTGTCCATCCGGGCTTAATGCGAGATGATGAATGCCACGTTGCCCTGCATGCAGTGTCAAATGCAAGAGCGGTTGAGGTTCTTTGCCTGCCATACAGGTTTCCGCAATATTTCTGAGCACATCGAGTGGCATGGTATTGGTACGCGCCGCCGGCTCGGCATCTTCGTTGAGATGCAACAATAGGCGTGCAGCCCAACGAGCTGGTGCATACCGTGTCACAACTGCAGCCACGTGATGCATGAGCGGTTTGCTGAGCTGTTGTACTGTTTCGAGCCATTGAGCATCATTAAGATCAGACACATACACCATTGATGGTGGCATGAGTGGTGGCGCTTGAGGTTCATCTTGCAGTGCGACCGCAATTCGTTCACGGAGTTGTGGTGAACTATTTGCATAGGCAGTAAGTGTGAGTTCACAATCCGGATCTAGTGCGCGATAGGCGTCACGTTGATTGCTTAACAACAGAAAGACTGCACGCCATTCTTGGTCATCTGGCAAATATCCAGCTTTCTTGGCAATCGTCAGTGCAATCGGGATGTTCTGTTCGATTGCGAGTATGCACAGTGCTTGTTTGGTATCAATGCGCTTGAGATTGTGGAGGCTACGCAGTGCGCGTTGTGCGATGGTCTGATTTCGATCGCCACTTGCCAAAAGCATGGCCATGAGTAAGCCAGGACGTGCATTCATTAACACGTCGAGTTGACCAGTATGGAGCGCACTGAGCACCCGTGCATCCGGCGGCGCGTTGGCTATCCAACCGTGTTGCGTGATCAGGCGACCAAGTGTTGGGTGGCGCGTGAGCGCCCATACACTACAGATCACGTTGATATGGCGCCAGTCGGCGTGTTGTGAGAGTGCGACCGCAGCAGCATTGGCAGCATCAGGATCATGCCCACTCATAATTGCTTCGAGGAGCATATCCAACGCGCGCAACGATGCATCGCGTGCCAGTAATTTGGCGGCGCGATGCCGACGAGAGCGCCTGAGGAGGCGTGTACGTCCATTAAGCGCTTGCCGCATGTTCTGCAATCGGTCTGTACTCATACTACCCCATCGCACTGACGTGTACCGGTTGAACTGTATAGCGTGCCCGAATCTCGTTCGGGTCGTCACTCCGGTAAACGGGTCTGCCAAAATAGCGATTTGACAAGAAATTAATATGATCCCGGCCAACGGTTGCATCTGAAATGTCAATGACCGGCCCACGAACTGCAACATACCGGTAGGCGTTAGTAGGGTCAACAATCAGCAGTGACACATATGGACGTGCTTTGATGTTTTTGTCCTTGATGCGCCCAATCGCTGCATTGACATAAAACAACTCATCAGCAAAACTAAACCACACGGGTGTCACATGGGGTGTGCCATCTGCCATGCTGGTGCCCAGCGCTGCTACGATGGGGCATTCAAGTAAGTCGTGATATGGTGCTGGGATGACGCTCATGCGCGGCTCCATTTGAGGTGAGGGATGATGTGCTCGCCAAACATCTTGATGAAGGCCTCTTGGTTACGCCCTACATTGTGTACATGTATCTCATCAAAACCCAACTCAACAAAGCGCTGAATATACTCGCGGTGTTCGTCGATATGTGGCGAGATGAGCATGCGGTTGTTGAAGTGCTCAGGGCGCACCATTTTGGCAATTTCCGCAAAGTCCTCAGGGCTACGAATGTCTTGTTTGGGGAACGGCATGCCGCCGTTTGGCCACTCGGTCAAGGCATTCTGCAACGCTTCTTCGTATGTCTCAGCCCACGACATGTGTAATTGCAATAACTTGGGCATCTTGTCGGGGTCTTTGCCGACCGACTTGGCGCCATCAGCAAACTTGCTCAGCAACATGCGTAACTTGTCGAGCGATGCGCCTGGCGTGATGATGCCGTCGCACTCGCGCCCTGTCCATGCAGCGGTGACTGGACCAGCCGTTGCCACATAGATGGGCGGTGGTACATCGGGTAACGTCCACATTTTGACGCGTTCAATCTGAAAGTATTTGCCGTTGTCGTGTTTGACTTGCTTGCCACTGAAGAGTTGCTTGATGATGGCGATGGCTTCTTGCATCATGGCCAAACGTACGTGCGCCTCGGGCCACTCACCGCCGACCACGCGCTCATTGAGCGCCTCGCCACTGCCGAGCCCCAACCAAAAGCGCCCTGGGGTCATTGCAGCTTGTGTGGCAGCGGCTTGAGCGACGACGGCCGGGTGATAGCGGAAGCTGGGGCATGTCACGCCTGGCCCAAACGACATCTGGGTTGCTTGGCCGAGTGCCGCCATCCAACTCCACACAAACGCATTATGACCCTGTTGTGGTACCCACGGCTGAAAGTGATCTGCGGCCATTACGGCTTTGAAGCCGTGTTGTTCGGCGAGTACAGAATATGCTAATAAATCAGTTGGATGGAATTGTTCAAGCGCTGCTGCATACCCAATAATTCCCATGGATTCCCTCGTTTCATTCGTGAGTGGGTTCTGTTTTGGCCCCGATATGTAACTTGCCTAGGATACGGCCGGTTTGTCGGCCGCCAGGGTCAAGGAGGAGACGATATAAATCAACAGGGCGGTCTATGTCGAACGTAATCGGACCTTCACGCACACTCCGCACTGGGATGTTGGCTGCGCGCGCTGCCGCCATATGCCGCTCAAGACTTTGTTCTCCGAACGACCAATGCATGCGTTGCGGTGCCGCACACACAGCCGCTGTGGTGCCACCATCATTTGAACCAGCCAATGCGACACCACCACTTGGCATCATGTTGATGAACTCATCGATGTCGTCTTCTTCGACGAGCGGTAAATCGGCATGCATGATGAGCAACGGCGTGTGCGGGTCAAGGAGTTTGATGACGTGATGAATGGCTGGATTAAGACCGTTACTAGTGTCCTGCAAAAACTCGATATTGCGCGATTGTACCAAGGCTTGCGCCGCCGCATCGCTAGCCGTCACAATAATTTGACTGATGCGTTGACTGCGCTCAAGCGCCGTGAGGACGTCGTCGAGCATTGCGAGCGCTAAGGCGCGCCGATCAGCAGGTGGCAGAATTGTGGCTAGCCGACTTTTGGCTTCGCTGAGCGGTTTGAATGGGATGAGCGCAGTAATCATCGTAACTCAGCAAGCAATTCTAGGCATTGTGCTGCTAATGCCGTTTTATGCGAGATATCGCGCATGATGGTATCAGTGACACGCACGCGAATCCCGAGCGCTTCGATGGCTGGGGCTAGCTCGGCATCTTGCTGATCGATGACCATACCGTCTATCAAGCCTTGGTAATGCGTGGCGATGCCCAACGCCGAAACCTCGATGCCCGCGTTCTGGAGCATCGGTACCAAGGGACCCTTGATGGCTTTGCCACCAACTATTGGGCTTACGGTGATAGCCGGCACGCGTCGATTGCGTACGGCTGCCTCGATCCCCGGTAACCCCAAAATTGTCCCGACACTTACGAGTGGATTGCTCGGTGCGATGATAATGTGTGAGGCATTGGCAATGGCCTCATGCACTTCAGCGGTAGCGTGCGCCCGGTCAATGCCGACATATTCGATGCCTGTTATCGCACTCCGAGCCCGATCACGCACCAAAAAGTGCTGAAAGTGTACGAGACCTTGTGGCGTCTGGATATGTGTTTGCACACTATCGTGCGTCATCGGTAATATGCGTACGCCGACGCCAAGTGCGTCACTGAACTGCTGACTAATTTCGGTTGCTGTATAGCCTTGCCTCATCAGCGCAGTGCGCTGGATATGGAGTGCCATGTCCTTGTCGCCGAGCATAAACCATGTCGGCGCCCCGAGCTTGCCGAGCATGCCCATGCAGTGGTCAGTGTCATCGACAATCCCCCAGCCTTGGCCTGGGTGAATGATGCCTGCGAGGGTGCAAATGACGATGTCGACGTCTGGGCTGATGTATAGCCCATGCATTTCGATATCATCACCCGTGTTGACAATTGCGCAGATTGACTCGGCGGGGAGCACATGGACTAAACCCTCAAGAAAGCGTGCCGCACCAACCCCACCTGATAAAACGACCGTTTGGTTCATGTTGTTGTATCTGCTTCGTTATTTATACTTCCGCATTTTACCAAATTATTGCTCAAGATGGAATTCCAGATGTGCACTCCTTAGCGTCGCACCATGAGCTCTTCATATGATCGCTTTGGGCGCCGCTTGGGTGCCACTGCCATCTGTCCAACGAGGATCAAGGCTTGTGGGATATCCGTTGCCTCGAGATGTAATGCAGTGCGGACAATGTCTGGACAGAAAATCGGCGCACACATCCAGCCAGCCTCATACCCCAAATCAACAGCGCGCAACAGGATATTTTGGATGGCGCAGCCGATGCTTTGGACTGCCATCAAATACTCGGCATGTTGCCGATTCGCATCTTGATAGGAGTCGATGACTGCCGTGTCTACGCATGGCATGAGCAATAGCGGCGCTTGATTGATTCTGCTTGTTGAGGCGCTGATTCGGGTTTCGATGTGAGCTTCATCAAGACTGTCATGCTGTAATTGGCTTCGCCATTCATCCGCCATAGCACGAATGAGCGTCTCGCGGCCATGCCCATGCGTAATCACCACAAAGCGCCACGGCTGTCGCCCATGGGGCGACGGGGCCAGCGCCGCCGCTTCCAATAATTCGACACAGACATCATCGGGAACCGGCTCGTCGGTGAATCGACGGACGCTTTGTCGCTGCACGATTGCGCTCATCAACTCCATGTGGTCACCTGAACAAGTCTTTGGCGGCGGGGCGAATCAACGTGCTTGCACTACTCTCGCTGGCGTCGTATGTGACACCGCGTACAACTGCCACGGGGACACGGTCGATTTTGCCCATGACCAGCTCTGCAGCAGCGGCGATTTCGTCGCCGATAGCTAACACACTCGCCTGCATACGATAGCCGTATGGGTCATCGATGCCCGCATAACTGATGAGTGGATTGATGCCGGCGACGCCGATCGCCACGTTGACTTGCCCCTCGCGCCAGGCGCGACCAAACGAATCTGAGATGATGATGGCCACATTTATCCCACATTGTTGTGCAATCGCATCACGAATCTGGCGCGCAGAGGCATCGGGGTCTACTGGCAACAGGGTGATGTGCCCGCCACCATCAACATTTGATTCGTCGACTCCGGCGTTGGCACAAATCAGCCCATGATGTGTCTCACAAATCAAGACACCGCGATCCATGCGAATGATGCGTTTGCTCTCTTGCAAAACGACTTCGTAGTAGTTGGCGTCTTTGTGGCCTTGGGCCGCACACATATGCGCCATGTGAGATGGTTCGACGGTGACTGGGTCGATGATGCGTCCCTCGGCCTTTGAGACAATCTTTTGGGTGATGACGATGACATCACTATCTTGGAGTGTTATTTGACTCTCGTCAATGGCCGTAAGAATGGTCTGACTGAGCACTTCACCAACGTGTATTTCGCCGATGCCATGGACAGGCATAATCTGGATTGCAGAACGCATAGAACCTCGTTAGCGTGGTATGACTGATTCGTTAATATTTGGTGTAGTGTAACATGCATTAGTTTTACTTTTGTTGTTTAGTAAGCACATAAATATCCGGTATAATAAGCAACGGTATTCTGAGTGTTGTGTATTTTTGAAAGAGGAGTCAATGATGGACTTCACCGCCAATTACGACATGTTTCTCAACGAAGAACATGATATGCTCCGCCAGACGGTGCGCGAATTCGCTGAGCGCGAAGTGCTGCCACACATCCGTGAATGGGATCGCAGTGGGGCAGCCCACGGTGAAGGCCCTGAGACGCGCACATACATACGTCCTTTAATTGAAAAAATGGGCAAGCTGGGGTTCCTCGGCATTTGTATGCCCGTGCGTTACGGCGGTGCCGGTATGGACTACCTGGCGCTGGCCGTATTGTGCGAAGAACTCGAGCGCGTTGATAGCTTTCTGCGTGTCGTAGCCAGTGTACATATCGGCCTTAACTCAATGACTATCTTCCAATGGGGTAACGAAGAGCAGAAGCAAAAGTACCTTAAGCCCCAAGCCGAAGGTAAGAAAATCGGCGCATACGGCTTGACCGAGCCAAATAGTGGTACTGATGCCGGCGCCATGGAGAGCACTGCTCGGCGTGACGGCGACCACTACATCCTCAATGGCGAAAAGATTTGGATTAGCTTGTCAGATATTGCCGACACGTTCGTCGTATTTGCCAAGACTGATCCCTCAAAAGGCAACCGCGGTATCTCGTGCTTTGTTCTTGAGCGCAATATGCCTGGCCTCTCGACCTATCCACTCCACGGCAAGCTCGGTGTGCGTGCCGGCAACACCGGTGGCATCGTCATGCAAGATGTACGCGTGCCGGTTGCCAACCGCTTGGGCGAAGAGGGCGAAGGCTTCAAGATTGCCATGACTGCCCTCGACAGCGGTCGTTATACTGTTGCTGCCGGTGCTGTCGGCTTGATTCAGGCATCACTCGAGGCCTCAGTCAAGTACGCCAAAGAGCGCCACACCTTCGGCGTGCCAATTGGCGACCACCAGTTGGTCAAGCGCATGATGAGTCACATGGTGCGCAAGATGGACATGGGCCGTTTGTTGGTCTACAAAGCCGGTTGGATGAAGAATGCCGGTCGGCGTAACTCACGTGAGACCACCTTGGCCAAGTGGCATGCCACCGTCTCAAGCTGGGAGTCAGCCGACGATGCAGTACAGATTCACGGTGCCTATGGCTTCTCAGACGAGTATCCAGTTGAGCGCTTCTTGCGCAATTCGCGCGGTGGCGTGATTTATGAGGGTACCCGCGAGTTGCAAGAGTTGCTTCAAGCCGACTTCGCTATGGGTATCCGCGAGCTTGCTCCACCGTTGCGCTGTGAGTTGCCAGCCTACAACAAAGAAGCGTGGGAGGCTGAATAAGCCATGAATATTGTCGTATGTCTCAAACAAGTGCCCCGTGATAACACGGTGGCCATCGATGCCAACAAGCGGATTGACGCTTCGGGCATTGAGACCATCACTAACCTGTTTGACGAGTACGCCCTCGAAGCTGCCCTGCACATCAACGATGCACAGGGTGGCGACGTGACGGTCATGTCGCTTGGCACCGAGGATTGGCTCGATCAAATTCGTCGTGCCATGGCCATGGGTGCTACCGATGCACTGTTGATTACTAATGACGCTGATTACGACGTCTATGCGGCATCACAGATTATGACTGCGGCGATTAGCCACAAAGGCCGCCCCGACGTGGTGATTTGTGGGCGTAACTCGACCGATGATGAGAGCGGGGCGTTTGCACCAATGCTCGCACGTCAACTGGGCTGGACACACGTCACCTACGTCAACAAAATCATCAGCACGAGCGCGACGCACCTTGAGGTCGAGCGCCAACTTGAGGATGAGACCGAGACGGTGCGGGTCACGTTGCCGGCGGTGTTGAGTGTTGCCAAGGGCGAGGTCGAGCCGCGGTTCCCGTCGTTGTTGCGCGTGCGCAAGTTCGCCAAGGCTGATGTGCCGACAGTGACGGTCGCCGAGATTGGTGCCCAACCAACTAGCCGCGCCCAAGTTGTCGATCGCGTGCCGCCGCCGGCCCGCAAAAGCGGTGAGATTGTCTCAGGTGCCGATACCGCCGCCAAGGTGGCCGCCCTGGTCGATCGTCTCATCGCCGATCAAGTGTTGTAAGGGTGGTGAATGCAATGTCATATTGGGTATTAGTTGATCAAACTGCGGCCGGTGCTGGTACGACTCCGGCCCAACGTGAAGTGATTGGCCGTGCGGTCGCCCTTGGTAGCGCTACTGCGTTAGTTGTTGGACATAATGTACAATCGTTGGCTGCTGAGGTGGCTACGCTTGGTGTCTCGCGCGTGGTCGTCGTCGACGATGCTGCGTTGGCAAGTCGGGCGGCCGATGCCGTTGCGAGCGCTGTCAGCCAGGTCGTCAAGTCGGCCGGTGCCACACTGTTGCTGACGACGGCGTCGTTGCGTATGCGCGACGTCAGTGCTGCCGTAGCCGCCGATTGCGGTGGTTCGTTGGCGGTTGATGTCAGCGATGTGCGGGTTGAGGGTGGTGCCGTGATTGCGACGCGCGCCTCACATGCCGGCAACGTCATGACTACCAGTAGCTACGCCTTGACGCCCGTTATCGTCTCTGTGCGCAAGCAAACCCATGCTGAGGCCCAGGCGAATGGTGCTAGCGCGCCAGTTGAGTCTGCCAGCGTCAGCGTGGCTGCAAGTGGCGTCGAGGTTATCAAGAGCGAGCGCAAGCAAGGTGGCATCAACCTGAGCGACGCCGGCGTGATTGTCTCAGGTGGGCGTGGTCTCGGGAGCCCAGAGAACTACCAGAAGCTCATCCCGGCGCTGGCTGACGCCCTCGGCGGTGCCTATGGTGCCTCGCGTGCCATCGTCGATGCCGGCTGGGTGCCATACGATCATCAAGTCGGCCAAACCGGCAAAACGGTCAGCCCCAAGTTGTACGTGGCAGTCGGCATCTCGGGTGCTATTCAGCACTTGGCCGGCATGCGTACCTCACGCACGATTGTGGCAATCAACAAAGATGCTGATGCGCCGATCTTTCGTGTGGCCAGCTACGGTATTGTCGGCGACGCCCTTGAGGTGGTGCCGGCTTTGATCGACGAGGTCAAGCGCCGTCGCAGTTAGTAGTTAACGGAGTTTGTATTTGCCCTAGGCGGGGTAACCCGCCTAGGGCTTTTGTGTGTTTTCTTCTCCTGTTGCACAAACGTCACCACAAACCAATTACTTACAATTTATTATTAATTCTTGCATTTATACCATAATTCATCTTGTTGAAACAATATAATTCAATACACGGTTAAATTAAGTAATAAATAATTCAACTATCGTATAAAATAATAACTAAACATTCGTAGAATAATATGGAGTTCGACGTAAATGAATCGTATGGTACGTGTCTGCGTGTTATTAGTATGCGTGTTGAGCGTGTTGGGAGTGCATCCGCAGCGTGCGCACGCGGTGACGTATGGTCAGCCCGAGGTCAACATCAATGGTGGCGGCGGTGTATTGCTCGATGGTTCGGATGGGTTGTCATTACGACTCAACTTAGCTCCAGCTGCGTTTGGTGGAGAAAAGATGTGTTGGCGTGGTCAGAATTATCATGATGATCCCTCAACGTCGTGTTCATCTGGTACAGGAGGTGCATTAGCTGTAATTCTGGCTGTCGTTGACACCGCGGTACCTGCAAATACAGTGGTATTTAATAGTGTGCAATCAAGTAGTGCATATGACGGTATTGAGAGTGTGTTCAATACTATGACCATCTCAGACCGCACTGGTACTGCGCGTATTGGATATGATAGTGCAGTAGGTAGTGGGAGTGTAGCACTTACGTATACTGGAATTGTTGGCTCAGATACTTATACGGTAAAGCGCACCATTACATATGTTGCTCCGAACCAATACTATACCGATGATTTTGAAGTGATAATTCCTGCAGGGAATCCATCAAACAAAATCGTCAAGTTGTATAAAGGGGCGGACATTGCCCCCGGAGGCAGTCAAGACGGTGAAAAATCAATATTGGTGCAACGTCCTACACTCCCGGCATCGACGGTAGTTGCACTATCACCAGATGCAAATGCGTTCATTGGCGTACGCGAGATACCAAAAACAGCTGGCATGAATACTTTTGATGGTTTGCAGGGCGAATACTATCAAGATGCGTTTAATCAGGCATGGAGAGGTGGCAATATTGGTTTTGGTGATTTTCTTGGTGATCCAACCGATGACACTGACTATGACGATCTAGGGTATGCAGTGCAATGGACACTTGGCTCTACTCCAGGGACGTATACCCGAGATATGGAGACGTTTATTGGTGTGCGTGGCGTAAATGCGACGGCGCAATGGTCTAGCACCACGAACACAAGTACTGGGCGTGTTGACATTACACTCACCAATACGTTTAATACAGCAAGAACGGGACTTGGGTTGGTATTTTCGTTGCCTAGCCCTGGGTTTATTGTTGGTAATGAAACAACGACCTGTACCGGTGCAAATCTATCTGTGAGCGGTGGTGTATTGACTGCGTCGAACATATCAGTTAATGAGTACACAACTTGTTTTATTTCAGTTGATGCAGCGAGCGCTAGTATAGGAGCAACGTCATTCTCCAAGTCAAATATGACGGTGTCAGGAAGTGGGTTGATCAATGCGGTAGGCACGTATTCCACGACATTTTCGTCAGCAACAACCCCTCCGGCCACTGCCACCGCTACTGCCACAGCCACGCCAGTTAGTGTGGCGGCCACCGCTACAGCAACCCCTCACCCATTTGCGATTGCGGATGTCGATATTGGCGCATCATTTACGTTAGTTGTGATGAACAACGGGACGCTTGCAACGTGGGGCTATAATCGACAAGGACAAACCACAATTCCACGCTGGTTGAGAAACCGGTTGTTCAACAATGTCGAAGTCGGTTCAAATTATGCGTTGGCACTCGGACGCGATGGACGAGTGTATGGCTGGGGTGCTAACAACTTCGGTGAGCTTAATATTCCGCGATCAGCACAAAGTGGCGTCAATGATATTTCGGCCAGCCTTGGGCATGTGATGGCGCTCAAAAACAACGGTGACTTGGTGATTTGGGGGCGTAACGACTTCAAACAACTTGATGCCCCACTTAGTGCGCGCACCGGTTTGAGTGCGATCTCAGCCGGTCATTCGCATTCACTCGCCGTCAAGAGGGGGAAGGTGATTGCGTGGGGGCGCAATACCTGGTCGCAAACCAATGTGCCACAAGGATTGAAAAATGTTGTGGCCGTAGCTGCTGGATTTGATCACTCATTGGCGCTCAAAAGCGACGGCGCAATCATGTGTTGGGGGCGTAAGCACGAAGGGCAGTGTGATTTGCCCAAGGGTATGAAGAATGTGGTTGCAATCAGTGCTGGCGTCGGTTACTCGTTGGCAATGACGCGTGATGGTATGGTCTATGGGTGGGGACGGAATATTATGGGGCAGGCCAAAGTTCCAAATGGCATCAGTCAAGCCGGAGCAATTTCGGCCGGCTACGTGAACTCGGTGATTGGGCTGCGTGATGCAAATGTCGTGACGTTTGGGGATGCGCGACATGGTGCATTGGTTTCACGGACACCAACGGTAACGCCATAATTCTGCCGGGGGGCAAAATACACCGCCTCTGCGTTGATTATTCAACGTGGAGGCGGTGGCGTGTATGCAACACGAAATTATGAGGCAGGTGTGAGCAGGTATGTCTGTGCAAATGTGGTATATGCATCAACCTGTGTGCGGATCCACTTGTCGTCGTAGTTGAGCTCGTTTGCAATTAATTGGGCGACTGTGGTTGCCGCCGCAATACTAGCATGTGCGTTGAGTAATATCGCACGTGTGCGTCGTGCAAGCACGTCCTCAACTGTCCGGGCTAATTCGTAGCGTACTGCCCACACGACCTCGGCGCCTGTGTATGGTAAATCGGGATGTATGCGGGCGGCGAGTGTTGGATTTTCATGCATCATGGCGCGTATTGCAGGCGCATCGCTCCCGTAAACCTGCATGTTGTCACTATCACGCTCAGTCGAATAGCCATGTAATCGAAGTTGATGGGTAACGCATGGCCGAGTACCGAGCTGTGCCTGTTGACTGATTTGATTGACGGCATCTTCTGCCATATGGCGGTATGTCGTCCACTTGCCACCGGTAATCGTCATCAGGCCACTTTCCGCAAAGACAATTGTATGGTCGCGCGAGAGCGCTTTGGTGTTGCCACTGTCGCCACCAGCCTTAACGAGCGGGCGCAACCCAGCGAAGACACTGAGTACCTCATGTGGTTGTGGCCGACGCGTCAGGTACTTTTCGGTGTGACTGAGCACGAACTCAATTTCATCGGCCAGTGCCCGTGGCTCGATGTCTGCCTGTGGCACCGGCGTATCGGTGGTGCCAATCACCACACAATCGTGCCACGGCAGTGCGAACAGCACGCGACCATCGGCGGTTTTGGGTATCATGACGGCATGATCTCCCGGCAAGAATGACCGATCAACCACGATGTGAATACCCTGGCTCCGCGCAAGCAATGGTTTGACATCAGCTTTGTCAAGCTTGCGTACATCATCAACAAAGACTCCAGTTGCATTGATAAATGCTTTCGCATGAATCGTATGGGTTATCCCTGTTTCACGATCTTGGGCGTTGACAGCTGTGATCTTACCGTCGTGATGGACAAATCCCGTGACCGGCATGTGATTCAGCAAGGTGGCACCATGCTTGAATGCGGTGCGCATCAAGGTAACTGCGAGGCGTGAATCGTCGAACTGACCATCGTAATACACGATGCCGCCTTTCAGCCGAGACTGGCTTAAGGTTGGTGCTAGTGTAAGCGCCTCGTTGCGACTGATGATACGTGAGAAGCCGAACCCTAGTCGGCCTGCTAATACGCTATACAACAACAATCCACTACCATAAAACGGCAAGTCGATGAGGTTATATGCAGGGACGACATGGGGCATGACGCGTACAAGGTGTGGGGCGTTTTTGCGCAGACGCCCGCGCTCATGCAGAGCTTCATAGACCAACGAGATATTGCCTTGTGCAAGGTAGCGTACGCCGCCGTGTACTAACTTGGTGGCTTTGCTTGATGTTCCTTTGGCGAAGTCGTGGGCCTCGAGCAAGAGTGTTTTGAAACCGCGACTCGCGGCATCGACGGCAATCCCGAGTCCGGTGGCACCGCCGCCAATAATGACGAGATCCCATGTTGGGGTGTTGGTGATCGTGTGGATGATGTCGTGACGTTGCATACTGCTCAATTTCTGCGTGAACGAACTACATCTATTCTACCAAATTGCACTCGTCGTAACGGTACTGCAACTATTTTTGCGAAATCAAAAAAATCTGTGTATTCGAAACATCGTATAAGTGCGGTATGATAGACACATTAGTCGTGTGCCTTAAGAAGGCGAAGAAGCCGTGAGGAGACACATGGAACGCACACTTCCCAAACGTGGCAAGCAAGTACCACCCAAATCGCAAACACTTGATTCGCAGACATTGCGTGTCCTCGAAAATATTCAACGGCGCATACTTTGGCTCGCAACGAACATGATTCATCATGCAAATCACGTACGTCCGAACCAGGATGGCACAAAAGTTGGCGGGCACCAAGCATCATCGGCATCGACGGTGACGCTGATGACTGCGTTGTATTTCCATTTCCTCAAACAAGGTGATCGGGTTGCAGTCAAGCCGCATTCCTCGCCCATCTTCCATTCGATTCAGTATTTGTTGGGTAATCTGCCGAAGCGTTATTTATCTATGTTACGTGAATACGGCGGGTTGCAGTCGTACCCGAGCCGCACCAAAGACCCGGAACGCGTCGATTTTTCGACAGGCTCTGTAGGGCTTGGTATCGTGGCGCCATTGTTTGCTTCGCTTACCCAACGCTATTTGCGTGACCATCAGGTCGATGTACCTGAGCGACGATTTGTGGCTGTTGTAGGCGATGCTGAACTCGATGAGGGCAATGTCTGGGAGGCATTGCTTGATGAGGCGCTCGACGGTATTGGTCAGGTGATGTGGGTAGTCGATTTGAATCGTCAGAGTCTCGATCGTGTGGTGCCAGGTATTCGTGCTGCACGTCTCAAAAAGCTCTTTGCCCAAAACGGCTGGCGCGTGCTTGAGGCCAAATACGGGCGCAAACTGCAAGAATTGTATGCCCTGCCTGGTGGTGACACGTTGCGCCGGCGCATTGACGAGATGAGCAATGAAGAATACCAAGCAGCGATTCGTTTACCAGGAGCAGAGCTTCGCGAGCGCATGTTATCAGCCAATGAGGCTGATCGCAATACGCTTGCCGTGGTGCTTGCACATGTACCTGATGAAGAATTGCCTAGTGTCATTTCGAATCTCGGTGGGCACGATCTTGAGGAGATGTGTAGTATTTTCGATGAAGTCGAGCGTGATATGTCGCGTCCGACTGTTGTCTTTGCCTATACCATCAAAGGTTGGGGCTTGCCGATTGCTGGCCATCCACTGAACCACTCAATGCTTTTGAGCAGCGAACAGATGGAGCAGTTACGTACCAACTTCGGCATATCCGAAGATGAATTATGGCCAGATTTTGATCGGGCCACACCCGAAGGTGCGTTGTGTGCGGAAGTGGCGCGCCGGCTTGATGAGCCTGAGTTGCCGTTGATTCCAGCCATCGATATTCCTGCGCGTGTTGACCTTGGAGTGCCCAGTAATGTGAGTACCCAAGATGCATTTGGGCGCTTACTAGTGCGTTTTGCAGATATTCCTGAGTTGGCACAATACATGGTAACCACCTCGCCAGATGTGTCGGTTTCAACGAACCTCGGCGGTTGGATAAACCGCATGGGTGTCTACACGCCACACGCTAATGTCGCCGAATACGAGGGCGAGGCGCAACGCATTTTGCGCTGGCAGCGCTCACAGCATGGGCGTCACATTGAGTTGGGCATTTCTGAGATGAATTTGTTTATGATGGCCGGTATGGCTGGCCTGTCGTATGAGCTGACTGGTGCGCCGTTGGTGCCGATTGGTACGGTTTATGACCCGTTTGTGTTGCGTGGACTTGATTCGTTCATTTATGCGGTATATTCGGGTGCGAAGTTCATTGTGGCTGGTACGCCGTCTGGTATTACACTTGCACCAGAAGGTGGTGCCCATCAATCGACGATTACGGCGTCAGTGGGTATCGAGTTGCCCAAATTGATGATGGCTGAGCCATGTTATGCCGGTGAGCTCGAGTGGTTTTTGCTCGAGGGTGTGCGTAATTGTTTTGATCGCGAACACGGGCGACCGCTCTACTTGCGATTGAGCACGCGCCCCATCAATCAGGCGCCGTTCGAGAGTGCCAAGGCGCGTATCGGTGTTGATGCATTGCGACAACATGTGCTCAATGGCGCATATCGCTTAGCTACGTGGCAAGACCAATATCCCGAGTTGCACGATGCACCACGCGTGATGTTATGTGCGAGCGGTACGCTCATCCCCGAGACGCTGGAGGCGGCCGAGTTGTTGTGGCGTGAAGGTGTTGCTGCTGATGTCATCAATGTCGTGAGTGCACGGGCATTGTATGAGCGTTTTGTGATGGCTCGGAAGCAGGGCAATTCAGACGCATTCGGCTGGCTGTACGGTGATAGTCAACGTACTATGCCTATGGTTACGGTGCACGATGCAGCATCGCATGCGCTGGCATGGTTTGGGAGTGTGTATGGTGCGCGTGTGACGAGTTTGGGGGTTGATGATTTTGGTCAATCTGGTGCCCGCGATGATTTGTATCGTCATTTTGGGGTTGATGCGATGAGTATTGCTGAAGCGGCGTTTGTCGCAGTTGATGCATAGACTCTTTGATGGGCGACCACCTCGATGGAGCGGATACATCGGGGTGGTTTTTTTCTTATCACATCTTCATCGAAAAAGAAGTAGGCGTGGTATAATCGTTTCACACGTGGTGGAAGCCACATTTGCTGAGCCAGGGATGTATCATGCCGCGGACAAAACCATCGATTGCGACGCTCTTAAAAGAATTAGCGCGCACGACATCCGAAGCGCTTAGCCTCGATTCTATTGTTACCTATGTTCAATCACGTCGAGGTCCAAGTCGCACAAATCTCCATCGTCGTATACAGACGATGTTCAACACGCAAGCCATTCAACTAGGCTGGATGGCGGCATCACCGCATGTCTATGTGCCAGTTCGACACGCAGTTCGTGGGATGTGTTTTCGTGTGATTCCAGATGCTGTTGCAATTGCGAATGATTATTTTCGGGCTGAATGGCTCTATCCGTTCGTCGATGCATCCGCTCCGATTCGCTTAGCGAACGACAAGCGCACATTACCGATAGTCGGTCGTGGACTTGTCGGTGCAGTAGGATGGTATGCGCAACACCGTGTACGAGTTGGTGATCATATCATCGTGCAGATCGATCATCATCGTCCAAACACGATTCATTTGTTGTGCGATTACGCAGATACGCACCACCTCGAAGATGCGCTTGGCGCAGATAATGCGATTACGCAAGAGCTTCAGCACCAATATCGTAATGGCGCCGACGAACATGCAGTCGTACATGCGATTGTGCAATTATATGTGTCGGCACCATGGCGCAACGCGTACCCGGGTCAACCATGGCAGCACTTACGCGATGCAGTTCAGCGACAGCATGCACGAGGTGAGACATTATCGCATGGGCTGGGTCACGAAATTGTCCAATTACAACATGCATTGCGGTTGCGACGCACACGTGATAGTGAACGAGGATTGTGGAACGGCATTGCACCGCGTTTTTCAGCGGTACGAATCGGCTTTGATTCACAAGACCATGAGCTACATGACCGCCTGAGTATTGCACCAATTGATACACGCGAGGATTATAGCGAGCGCATCAATCATGGTCTCGAACATGGTTTGTATGATGTGCGTGTTGGTGATGATGAAACCGATACCTTTGCGGATGATGATGAAGATGACCGTGATGATGCGTTTTTGTTTGATGATCACACGTCCGCACTGAACGAAGATGAAGATTATACGGATGCATTGCGTTCAAGTTATGACGATGAGCAGCGTGACGATGAACATGACCCACATGCATACGATGATTTGAGTGACGCCATCGACGACGATACGTTTGTGTTGTTGTTTGCAAATCGTCATCCTGCATTGACCGAATGGTCGACCATGTTGCTCAAGAGTATGCAACCGCATGAACGTCGGCAAATGATTCGTGCAGAGACTGATGATGATTACAATGCGATTTTGAGTAAAGCACTCCAACGCTTGATTCCACATGTGCCGCAGTTCATGTCAACATTGCGGCACACAAATGACGAGTCATTGACTGATGCGACTCAGGGTGGCCAAACGTATGCTGCGTTTGATGTGGCGGAGCGCATCGCGAGCCAAACAGTCACCTCAATCGATGCTCCACTGCACGAAGATGATGATGTATTTGCCACGGGTGGTGAAGCCATATTTGCCGTGGAGTCAGCATTGCGTGAGAGTGATCAGTTGATTGCACGCTACGTCAAATCAATGCAATCGGCAAATCTTAGTGACCGAACCATTCGACGTAAGCGACAGTTTTTACGTGGGTTTGCCCAGTTTTTGGCGCGATATTATACGTATACCCTTGATTATGCGACGTATGCCACGCTTGATGAGTATATTTTCTTTTATTATCCTCGTCATACTGCGGCGGTGTCTCCCCGTAATATTCGCGATATGATTACCGCGTTGCGCGATTTTTATCGTTACTGTGAACTTCCTGTCGCACAATCGGCACAAGCAATGTATGACTGCCGTCAACAAGCAGAGTCCGTGATGCGCTTGTTATTGCGTACCCATCAGTATCCGCACGAGATGACTCGTATGGTAGTGCATCTCTTTGCCCCCTATACCGCATGAAACACGTTCACTATATAATCTCTGTTTGTAATCACGTGGCACATCTCATTGATGTGACGATTACCATTACTAATCCTGATGTCCATCAACAGGTGCACATGCCTGTATGGACGCCGGGGTCGTACTTGGTACGCGAGTATTCTCGGCATGTGCGTGATGTGCAGGCTACCCAGGCGGGTGTCGCTTGTATCGCCACAAAAACTGATAAACGTTCGTGGATGATTACCACACAGGGCACTGCACCGCTCGAAGTGCGATATCGTGTCTACGCCTATGAATTGACTGTGCGTACTAATCACGTCGATGACACACATGCCTTCTTTAATCCGGCTGCGGTGTGCATGCAAGTCGATGATGTCCAGTCGCCCCTTGATGTAACGGTACATGTGCCACATGGCTGGCACGTGGCCACGCAACTCGTCCAACAGGCTGCTGTTATTGTTGCACCGGATCATGATTGTTGGGAGTTTGTTGCGCCTGATTTTGATGCGCTTGTTGATGCACCGTTTGAGTGTGGTACACATCGCTCCTATACGTTTTATGTTGAAAACATTCCGCATCACGTGGTGATTTGGGGTCACGGGAACGAGCACATTGCCACGTTATTAATTGATATTGAGCGTGCAGTACGTGGTGTGATGTTACATTTTGTTACGGTGCCATATCAACAATATCTGTTTATTTTACATTTGGCAGATGGCGTGTATGGTGGGCTCGAACACGCGGCAAGTACGGTATGTCTGTGTGATAAGTGGGGCTTTGCAAAGCAACGTGACTATGAACGCATACTTGGTTTGATAACCCATGAGTTCTACCATACATGGAATGTGAAACACATTCGCCCTGCACCACTTGGCCCGTTTGATTATAGCCAAGAGAATTACACACGCCAGTTGTGGCTGGTTGAGGGTGTTACTTCGTACTACGATAACTTGATAATGTGTCGCGCTGGTATGATCACGCCTCAGCGGTATTTCGAATTGTTGGCTGACGATATTGCGACTGTCCAACGCATGCCTGGGCGTACTGTACAAAGCCTTGCAGATGCGAGTTTTGATGCATGGATTCGCTACTACCGCCCCGACGAAAACAGCCCAAATGTGAGCATCTCGTACTATGTCAAAGGAGCGGTAGTTGTCTTTGCGCTTGACATGTTGATGCGTCAATTAAGTCACAACGTAGTGTCGTTTGATGATGTCATGCGCTATCTTGAGCTCCACTATCCGTGGTCAAAGCCGGGTATCCCCGAAGGGGATGCCATGCAACACATCATTGCGTCGGTGTTGGGTGGACATCGTGCCCTAATCGACGAGTTCTTTGCACATTATATCTATGGGACAACCGAGCTCGATTATCAACGCATTCTTGATGTGGTCGGTATGTACCCGCATTGGCATACCGGTGATGACCCCGCAACGACACTCGGTATGAACCTGCGTCAAGAAGGGCATCGCACTGTGGTGGCCACGCTCCATCCAGATGGAGCTGCCGCCCGTGCTGGAATTGCCCCATTTGATGAGTTAGTAGCGCTCAATCATGTGCGTATAGACCAACATCGATTGAAAGCGCGCCTCAACGAACTTCAAGTTGGTGCTGAGGTGCTGATTACGTATTTTCGTCGAGATGAACTACGTCAAACAATGTGTTATGCCCAAGAGACTCCTGCAAATTATGTGTCGTTGACAGTGCAGCCTGCACCGGTCGATGTGCAATTAATGGCGTATCAACAGTGGCTGTCATTGCCGGTTCGCAGAGGGTGACACTATGGCGAATATTCTTGTGGTTGATGATGAAGCGCCAATTCGTGAGTTAGTGCGTGCCTATCTTGAACGCGAAGGTCATACGATTATCGAAGCTGCTGATGGGCAAGCTGCGCTCAGCACCCATGCATCACATCATGTTGACGTGATTGTGCTCGATTTGATGATCCCTGGGATTGACGGTATCGAGGTGTGTCGACGGGTGCGGGCCACATCAGATGCATATGTCATAATGCTGACTGCGCGTGCCGATGAGGTTGATCGGGTGGTGGGCCTTGAGGTTGGTGCCGATGATTATCTTACTAAACCGTTCTCCCCACGTGAATTGGTCGCACGGATTCGGGCATGTTTGCGCAGACCGCGCGGCGCTCAAAAGAGTACAAGCAAGATATTGCGCTTTGACGAGTTAACTATCGATCTTGAGGGGTACGTAGTTCGTATTGGCACTGAACCGATTTCATTGACGACAACCGAGTACCAACTTGTTACTATGCTCGCAACTGCGCCGGGGCGTATGTATACGCGTGCTCAGCTCCTTGAGCACGTGTGGGGCGGTAGTTATTACGGTGATGATCATGTCGTTGATGTACATATCGCTAATGCACGTCGAAAACTCAAAGATGATCCGAGTAACCCGCGATTTATTGAAACAGTACGTGGCGCCGGCTATCGTTGGAGAACGACGTGAAATCCCTTCGCATGCGGCTACTCCAAGCGAATGTAACATTAGTACTCTTCACAATGATTATTTTTGTGATTACTACAATGATTATTACACCACGCGTGCATGATCGAATGATGGCAGATGAACGTCGTCGAGGTGGTCCGAATGCGATGATCCTCGATGACACGTTTGTCGTAGAAGGCCGAAACGCCAACGGTGAAACCGTTATTGTTGTGCCTGACACGTTAGTCCGCGCTGAGTTACTCTATCGTAATGCTGTGTGGCGTTCTATTTGGATATCGATAGCATTGGCAATAGCATTATCGTTGCTGACGAGTTTTACGTTGGCTAAGGTGCTTGCGACGCCGCTCCAACAACTAGCTCATGCGAGTCGAAGAATCGCAGGTGGTAATTACACACCTATTATATTAAGTGACGGTGCTACCGAAGTCCAAGAGCTCGCCAATCAGTTCAATCACATGGCACATGCACTCAAGGATGCCGAACAACGTCGAGCAGCCTTGATTGGCGATGTGGCACATGAATTACGTACTCCGCTGACATCGATTCAAGGATATGCTGAGGGTATTCTTGATGGTGTCATGATGGCAAATGAGCGTAATATCTCAATAATCCGCGATGAAGCGCATCGAATGCATCGCCTGGTTGACGATTTGCAGGCGTTATCGCGTGCAGAGGCCGGTACGTTAACACTGTATCGTGCACCAACTGATATGCACGAAATTGTCCGACGGGCGACTACGTTGCTTGAGGGGATGGCCAAAGAACACGATGTAACTTTTGGACTCACTCATCAACATACCAACGAGCCAATCACTTGCGATGCTGATCGTGTGGTGCAAGTCTTGATTAATTTGTTGACTAATGCGATTCGCGTGAGCCCAGCTAACGGCCGCATCGAGATTACGACTGGGCATGATGCCACGAATGTGTGGTGTCGAGTACGCGATGTTGGTGAGGGAATTGATGCCCAACATCTGCCACACATTTTCGAACGATTTTATCGCGTTGACCCATCGCGTACGCGTGCGACAGGCGGTGCAGGGGTTGGCTTGACGATTGCTCGTGCGATTGTTGAGGCGCATGGCGGTACGCTGACCGCACAGAGTGATGGCGTTGGCACTGGTGCAATATTTGTGATGTCTTTACCGCGATCCTAATCACGCAGGCTGGATGTCATATCGAATTTGTGTTGGCCACGGCTGTTGACCACTTTGATAAAACGCCCGATTTCCCTCGACATACCCCATATAGTCGTGCGCAAGCGATACCCGTGGATCTTGGTTGACGTAACTTTTAAAAGCCTCAAACAGATGCGGTGACTGCTGGTTCATTGCATGTGGGTTTCGCCAGAACATCTCCCAGTGCCCTGCCAAAAACTCGCCGTCATTTTGGAACACGTACGGGTGCCCGAGCGGCATGTGCCCATTGCTTGGTGGGCGCTGATGATACCACGCAAGATAACACTGAAATTCGTTGTTTTTTGCTTTTTGCCATAGCGAAATATCCACATTCCGCATCATAGGCATGCGACCATGACAATGTGGCAAATGATTGAGACGCATATGCGTGCCGTCGAGCATGTGGCCAAACTCATGCAAGAAAGGTGACACGTTGGGTATAGGTGTGTAGAATCCTTCAAATAGCCGATTTGCTTCGAGCATGATACGGTGATCAAGTGGTAGATAACATCCACCACCAACACCCCCAGCGCGTTCGTATGCCAGTCGATCGCTGTAGAGCGCTATGTGTGGTTTAGTACCTTGTAATGCATCAATAATCTCTGGCCGACCCCAAAAACAACTCAAAATTTGCCCGATTACCATCACACGCATGATGAGCGGTGTGGCGGTTACTCCAGTCTGCGACGTGTAGGTGATTGCAATGTTAGGCGATTGAAGTAGCGCGTTGAGTCGTGTACGGAACTCGCTGCGTTGGGTATCGTTAAGTGTGCGTATCAGCGGAAAGAAATGCCCCAAACTGGTGAGTTCTTTGCTGACCTGAAATACAAGTGCAGCAAGTGGCATTCGCATAGGACATGTGCGCCACCCCATGATAAGTTGTGATAGAGCGACTGCAGATGACTCGGTGATGTGGATTGATCCATGTGTATGCGTGTGATTCCCGATGGTGAGGTGCTGTTCATGTGCTATGACTGGCAGATGTGCATGTTGAGAAAGGATGAGTGTGTTATCCATGCTGACCTTACTAGTAAAGATAAATCGTAGATGAGTTGAATGCCACATTCTTGAACAAATCTTGATGCATTAAACCATAGAATATTGAACTTCGCCTTGTAAAGTATAACTGTTGGCAATTGTTGAGAGGAGTTCCACCATGATGGAATTGACATGGATTATGGTTTTGTTCTTCGCCGCCAGTGTGGCGATTCGCGTGGGTATTGTGCTCTTGATTATCTGGGGTGTGATTCGTTTGATTGATCGCTATCGTACGCCGCTTGCACAATCGCCGGTTACTCCAGTGGCAACTTCTGTTGAGACTGACGAAGTTAAGGCATAACGAAAGGACGTGATGTGATGGGTACGCAACTCTGGCAGAAAGTCGCGCACGGCGTCGGTGTTGTGGCGGTAAGTGTGGCGTTGGTTGGGGCCGGTTGGTATGGCGCACGCACAGGAATGCTACCCACTCCATCCGCCGGTATCGGTATCCACCAAGGTCCACAAGACGGTACGGGGCAACGCCACGGGGTGAACGGCACTCAGCCACACCTTGGGCAGGGCGACCAAGCAACACAACAACACGGGCAACGCCGCGGGAATGGTCACGGCCGAATGACACAATCTAACGATCAATAGAACGAGGAATATCATGACAACATCAACAAAACGTGATTGGGTGCGCATTATCGGGATTACAGGTGCAACGCTGGTTGTTGCTGGTGCAGTGACGATGGGTGGCTTGTGGGCTGCTACAGCAACTGGGCTCATCGAAGCCCCAGCGCGCATGGGGATGATGGGTGATCGTGGCGGCAAGATGGGCGGTCGCGGCGGGATGATGGGCGACCACGATGGAATGATGGGTGGTCGCGGTGGGATGATAGACGGCCGTGGTGAAATGGGTGGTCATGGTGGGATGATGGGCGACCGTGGTGAAATGGGTGGTCATGGTGGAATGATGGGTGGTCGCGGCGGGATGTATGCACAAGCTGCTGGCGATCAAGCGTATATTGAGCATTTGCTTATTGCTTTGCAAAATGAGCAGGCGGTGGCGAGTCTGCTGGCAGACTCGAATGTAGCCGCCAAGGCTATTGCCGAGAGTCGTGCCAAAGACATTGTTACCTTAACCGAAATGCAGAAGAGCTGGTACCCGGATGCCGCGACGGCGAGCACCGCAATGACTGCAGCTACCATAGATGACTTACAAGAGTTGGTGTTGCACAACGCAGCGATGCTTGAGCGGCTGAGCAACGTAACCTTTGAGCATCCTGAGTTGGCCACGTGGGTGACACAACATATGATTCAACGGGCAAGCGAGATCGCTACCTTGTACGCACAACAATCATAGTCGCAAAGAACAACGGCGCAGGTTCAATTCGAACCTGCGCCGTTGGCGTGCCTAGAGATGAATGGTCGGAGGTAGCGTGATGCGCCACTGTTCTGCAACTTGTGCTGCTTCAATCAGTTCGTGCTCTTGCCACGGGCGTGCCATGAGTTGGAATCCAATTGGGAGGCCTGATTTGGTGTAGCCGGCTGGTATGCTAATTGCAGGTAAACCGGACAAGTTTGCCACGAATGCAAATCGCATGATCTCGAAGGTGCTACTCAAATCACTCAATCCATGTGGCAGTGATGCGGGCGACACTTCAGGCGCTGTGCGTCCAGTTGTGGGCGTCGCAACAAAATCCACCTTGCCATAGATTTCTTTGAGATTGGCGAGCAATGTAGCTCTGGTTTGTTTTGCTTTTTGCACATCAGCATCGCTAAACTCGCGTGCAAGTGCTAACGAAAGTCGCGTATCGTTGGATAGTTTGTAGTGATGTATTGGTAAATCATTGACGAGTGCATCCAATATCTCGCGGGTTATGATGATTGTGTGTGCGACACGTGCTGCTTCCAAATTGGGTAATGAAAATTCGCGTAACTCAGCACCAGCAGATCGAAAGTAGTGCAGCATGCTCCGACAGGCTGCGACGATTTCTCGATCTGCATGCTCAAACCATGCAGGCATATAGCCAATTGTTTTGCCGCGTAAATCTGTTATATCGAGATTTGCACTCACCGGTAATGGCTGATGGTGGGTACGCGTGTCATGGGTGTCCGCCCCTGCCATAAGCTGATACGACGTATGCACATCGATAGGATATGCGGCGATAGGTCCCGGATGAGACATGCTCTTGACGACACCAGCACCACCATGCGATGAGAATCGGCCATAGGTTGGCTTGAGACCAATTAACCCACAAAACGCTGCTGGTACACGAATCGAACCACCGCCATCAGCACCTAGTGCCATGATTGCCTGGCAACTAGCCACTGCGGCTGCTCCTCCACCGGAGCTTCCGCCTGCAGTATGCGCTGGATTGTACGGATTGCGTGCTGGACCGTAGGCAAGATTTGTGCCAACCACACCGAGTCCAATTTCGTGCATTTGTCCTTTGCCTATGATTAATGCACCAGCTGACCGTAGGCGAGCCACGATGGTGGCATCGTGACGCGTGCCACTCCCACCCAAAAACGTCGTGCCACCTCCTGTACGATAATTAGCGACGCCAAACTCATCTTTGACAGAGATGGGGATGCCGTCAAATACACCGAGTGCTTTGCCTTCGGCATACCGTAGTGTTGAAAGATCGGCTTCGAGTAATAAGGTTTCATCGTCAAAGGCGATATAGGCATTGAGGTGCATAAATACGGGATTTTTGCGCTGCGCAATGATGTTGTCAACTACGGCTCGAGGCGTAGTAACACCATCTACATAGGCACGATGTAACTGGACGCTTGATTGCCATACAGCTGATTGCTCACTTGTTGGTGCGGTGTCAAGTGTGACTGCAGGCGCATCTGTGGGCGGTGTTGGTGTTGGCCAGTCCGATAATAATGGCTCGTCAAGCGGATCTGCTGTCTCTGTGTGTGCTCGATAGGCAATGACTCCTGCACTGCGCATCAAATTTGGGGCGAGCAACCCACGAGTAGCAGGTTGCTCGAGGAACCAGCGCATGATGTGCAATGATGTGCCCGCAAGTCGTGGTAACTTGACCGATGTAAGGTCATACATAACATGCTCCGTGTAGATGTGCTCGAACGCAGTGCGAGTGAGTGTTATACGTGTAATGCAACTCCCGAACAGCCTGGGTCGGTGCCGCCCTGTAATGTGCCGTCGCGCAGTGATACTGCTTGGACAAAAGCCATGGCGCCATAACTCTGTGGCAGTCGACTAATCGGGTGGCGCTGGCGGACAACTTCGCAGATGTACTCTGGTATGCGCCCGTGACAGACAATGTTGTTGCCCTGACAGTCGATGCGTGGCGCTGCAATTGCATCACTGATGCTCATACCGAAGTCAATGAAATTGACGATGACTTGCAACACTGCTGTGATAATCCGTGATGCGCCCGGCGCCCCGAGTACCAAAATCGGTTTACCGTCTTTGGAGATGATGGTCGGCGCCATGCCGGTTGTGCGGCCGACTCGTGGTGCAATTGAGTTGCGGTGCCCTGGGAATGGGTGGAAGTTGACCATTGAGTTGTTGTACATGAACCCTAACCCTGGTGTGATCACCCCAGACGACATCCCCAATGAATGTGTCAACGCCACACACATGCCGTTACTATCTACGACGCTGATATGCGTTGTATCAGGCGGTGTGGTTGGCGTATCACCTACGGTAATCGGTTTGCCGGCGTCGATGTGCGCCTGCCACTCCTTGGCGCGGGCTTTTGAGGTCATCCAACTCACCGGCACCGTACCCGCACGTGGGTCGCCCAAATGTGCATTGCGATCAGTAAATGCTGCCTTCATCGCCATGGCGACGAGGTAGATGTACTCTGCACTGTTGTGTCCAAGCGCCTTGAGGTTGTACCCTTCGAGAATGTTGAGAATCTCAATCACTGTGGGGCCGCCGTGGGGCGCTTGTGATGTGGTAATGTCATAGCCACGATAGGTGCCGGTGACGGCCTGT
>CAYXXK010000030.1:21162-33815 GCA_964469045.1 uncultured Klebsiella sp. | reverse complement strand
ATCAACCGTTTACATTAGCCCAGTATCGTGATGCGGTGTTGGCTCACATCAACGAAATCCATGCGCGTGGCAAGCGAGTGCTGGTCGTAGGTGGGACTGGGCAGTACCTCGCTGCACTCCTTGAGGGCTGGACCATTCCCGAGTTGCCGCCCAACGACGAACTTAGGGCATCGCTTGAGGCAGATGCGGCACGAGATGGTGGTACCAGTTTGTATGCACGACTGCAAACGCTTGATCCCGTGGCGGCAGCGACCATTCATGCCACGAACGTGCGGCGTGTGATTCGTGCACTTGAGGTGTGTATCAGTACCGGGCAGCCGTTTTCGGCGTTGCGCCAAACGAGGGCACTCACCTTTCGCCCGCAAGTCTATTGGATTCAAGCCGATACCTCAATGCTGTACGACCGCATTGATCAACGCGTCGATGCCATGATGGATGCAGGTCTTGTGGACGAAGTATCGCGACTTGTCGCAACCGGCTACGATTGGCAATTGCCAGCCATGTCGGGCATCGGGTATCGTGAGTTTGCCCCGTGGTTTGCAGGCGAGCAGTCGCTCGATGAGGTACGTCAACGCATCAAGTTTAATACGCATGCATTCGCCCGACGTCAAGCCACTTGGTTCCGGCGTTTTACTTCCACGACGCTCACCCACACAGATTCGCTGCTGAGTGTCATATCCCATGGATAACGCATATAATCATGGAACAAAATCGCCTGTGAATACATCTTATCTGGTAAGCAGTTTACAGAAAGGGAGGCCTGCCATGCGTGAGTCACGGTTTATCTTGCTGGTCATGGCCATGTTGATTGGTATCGGTGTTGCATTCGTGCCCGCGCCAACGTTTGCAAGTGCACGTGCGTATAATCCTAATGCAGGCTGTGTGTGGCGTGAAAGTAACGGTATTACTCATCGCTATGAAATTGTTGTGCATCCACAAAATCTTACCTGGTTTCAAGCCGATCAATTTGCATCACAACGCAAATACAAGGGCGTTCGTGGATATTTGGCCACCATTACAAACGGCTCAGAGGATTGGTGTGTCCGCACTATGTTGCTCAATCGTGTGCCGTGGATCGATGCAACCGGTGCATGGTTGGGAGGCAATGACTTGGCGAAGCGTGGTGAGTGGCGCTGGACAAATGGCCCCGAAAAAGGCTCACTTGTGCGACGCCCTCATTTTTTGTGGCATACCAATCAACCTGATAATAATCCAACCGAACGGTGTCTAGGTTATATGTACCGTGAGGGATGGGTGGGTGGCAATAATTATCCATGTACACAAGTAGTGACGGACGGCTTCTTCCGCGACAAAATGAAACGCTACATTGTCGAGTACTCGGCGCGTGGGAACGTGTTGAATTAGATAAATATACAAGCCGCCTGTCGTTACGACAGGCGGCTTCGTTGTGTTCTGGTTCTGCTACTTCGTAACCGGATAATCCTCACCAATAAAGTGTACCGAGCTTTTTGCCGACTCGAGGATGGTTAGGAGTCCGCTCCCCGGGTGCACTGCCCCGCCCACAAAGTACAAACCTGGTAACCAATCGGCCCGAATGTGTGGTCGGAACGGCCCGAGTTGCCCCCAGTCGTGCCCCAAATTGAACACCGCACCCATGTGGGTACGGTAATCGTCTTGCCACGTCTCGGCCACAAAGCAAGTCTCGCTGACAATGTGATCAGCAACGTCGTCATAACCTAATTCGGCCATACGTTTGATAATCAGATCGCGGTAGCGCTGCTGGTTGGCCGCCCAGTCAATTTTGTGACTGGTATTGGGGATTGGCACCAGCACGTAGAGCGTGCTGTGTCCCTCGGGTGCATTACCTGAGTCGATGATGGTGGGGTTGCACACGTAGAACGAAGGATCGGTATCGTCGAGTGCTGAGTCGTCAACAAATGGTGGCTCCTTGGAGCGAATGTGGTCCGACAAATAAAGCTGATGATGCGGCGCATCTGGGTAGCGCTTGTCAACGCCCAAATACAGCATAAACGTCGAACATGAGAAGCGCATCGTATTCAGTTTTTTGACCGTGTACGGACCACGTTGCTCAGGCGTCAAAATGTGGTTGAGTGCATAGCCAAAGTCTGCGTTGGTCAATACGATGTCGGCGGCTACTTCGCGGCCGTTTTCGAGTTGTACGCCGCGGACACGATTTTGACTGGTCAAGACTTGAGCCACCGGCGTGTTGTAGTGAGTGGTAACGCCCAAATCAGTGGCAGCCTTGGCCATGCCACGTGACAATGCGCGGAACCCACCCTCAGGATGCCAAATGCCGTCGTTGAACTCCAGCCACGCCACCAAACTAAACACACTCGCGCATTTGGTGGGGTGCATGCCAAGGTACTTCGATGGGTAGCTCAAGGCGTAAACGAGGCGCTCATCTTTGAAAAAGTTCCAAAAATGATCGTATAACGTTTCCCAAGGGCGGAAACTCAAGGCCGATAGGATTTCGTTGGGCTTGAGATACCCCAATACCGAGCGCACCGGCGTGCCCAAATACGGCCCGTATCCAGCAATGTTTTTGCGGATGTGCTCCGTGTACCATCGATCAAATGCTGCGGGCAAATCACTGCGCCATTGAGCGAGTTGTGCTTTGAATGCATCAAGATCTGATGTCAAGTCGAGGATGCTTTTGTCCCAAAACTTGAGACGTGTGTTCGGGTTTACTCGTTTGAACGTGACATAATCATCGAGTTTCAGCCCACATTCATTGAATAACTCATGATAGACACGTGGCACCTGCAAAATAGTAGGGCCTGTATCAAAATCATAGCCGTCTTTGCTGAATCCACGCATGCGCCCACCCGGGATGCTTTCAGCTTCGTAGACGTGGACTTCGTACCCTTGTTTGGCGAGCCGCATGGCCGCAGCGAGCCCACCCGGGCCGGCTCCGATGACGATGAGCTTGGACTTTGCCATAGGGATCCTCTTTATCTATGTATGACGCGACAGCTTGGCATCAGCGCGTGCATGATCGAAGGTAATGCGCCGAGTGTTCTGGTATGTACTACGTACAACCCGTGCAAATGTATCTGTATTCTTATTACGGCAACGCAAAGCGCATTACTGAGCCGTCACGCCGACCTACTGCAAGTTCACTGCCTTGATTATTGATTGCCAAAGAAGTAATGCCATCGTTTACTTCAATTTGATGGACCGTTCGACCATTTGCATCAATAAAGTAGACAACCCCGTTCAAATCAGCTGCGACGATAAGATCCGTATTGGGCATACTGTTGAGTTCAATATAGCCGTTACCTGTATCACCCATAGAAATCGTTTGTGTCGGAGTACTACTTGTGAGCTCGCGTATCTGAATCGTGGCATCCGGTAACAACACCGCAATTTGTGTGCCGTTCGCCAACATGTGAGCTGATACGAGTGTTTCGGTATGCGCAAAGATAAGTGAGCGGGTATTCAAATCCCACACCTCATAGCCCGATTTCTCGCCTACGCTGTGTACGACCATACGCGAACCATCACTGCCTACGTCGATAGATACGATGTTCTGAAGTGTCGTCGCAAAATTCACAGGGTCGGCAGGCGCATCACCGCGCCACACCTGTAAGTGCGTGCTCGTTCCCACAATCAGGTATTTGCCGTCACGCGTTGCCACGATTGTTTGGGGTCGTCCCTCGAGCCCACTGAGGGAGCGAGGTGTTTGAGACTCGGGCGTGTACAGGTTTACGGTGTCTTGGGCGGCAATCAGTGCAAAACGGTTGAGTCCCAAAAAGGCCACTCCTTGCATGACTCCTTCGACACTATTGACGTACAAACTGCCATCATCATCATCTTGGGTCAAGCGAATTAACCCGTTATATCCGGTGATTGCTTGAACTGTGCCGTCCTCTGTGTAACATATATGTACTGGTATGCCGAGTCCCGTACGTAGCGTACTGATTTGCTCGGCGTCGAGGTCCCACACCAATAGCTTTCCTTCTTGGTCGCTGGTACTAATCAGGCGTTTTTGTGATGGGTCAAGACTAATGCCAAAGATACCAAGCTGGTGTTGACTATATTGTGCGTTATTGGTGCCTGTTGCCATGTCCCAGACGTTAATACGTCCATCGAGCCCCGAGCTGTAGAGCGTTTTGCCGTCAGTAGAAAGCTGCAATCCACGAATAGTCACCCAACTCTCGTGACCACTGAGCGTGCGTACAACGTCGCCACTAGTCGCCCGAATAATCGTAATATTGCCGTCCGTTGCGCCAACAATTAATTGAGTCGCATCAGGAGTCCATATGAGTCCAGTTGCCCAGTAACGCTCACCATCAGGCATGTTCGGATTAACCGGTGTTGTAAACGCAAAATCTGCAATCGCACTTCCATCAGATACTTGCCATTTGCGCACACTCCCGTCACGAGACGCGCTGGCAAGCTGAGTGCCATCGGGTGCCCACGCAAGTCCACCAATGAGATCGGTATGACCAGTCATCGTATGTATCGTGCGTTGACTTGCTACATCCCAAATGCGAATTTCCAAATCGGTTGCACCACTGGCGATTTTGCTACCGTCAGGACTAAACGATACGTTGCGTATCCAACCGTCATGTCCGCGAAGCGAGAATGCCTCGGTGCCTGAGCTTATATCCCATATATGAATAACCGTGTCGTTGCTTGCACCACTTGCAAGATAACGACTGTCGGGCGACCATGATAACGAGGTGACGTTCCCCAAATGCCCCTGTAGACGTGCCACTTCATTGAAACTTTCGTTCTCATGAATGGTAATCACATCGCCAGCAGAGATCGCAATGAATTGCCCGTCTGGTGCCCACGCAACTGGCCCAAATGAGGTGTTCGTAATCACACTACTTGCTTGTAGCGCGGTGACGTTGTTTGCGTCAATAGGTGTGTTACTTTTTTCAATGGCCGGAATCGGCGTAGGTGTGGCTGCTACGATGGCGTTGCTAGTGCTCGGCACGGGCGTTGTCGTAGCAGCCGAATTAAAAGACAATAACGTCCCACTCCAAAGTGACCGTAGCGGACTCCCTGGATAGATCAACAACAGCACAATACATAATGCAATGGCTACGATGGTCAATACAATTGCAACTGCCGCCAAACACCCTAATGACAAGGTGTTTTTGGTGGTGGCTGGCTGTGCCTGGGTGTCATCGGCCGTGTAGTTGCCGGGGAGCATGTGTTCGCCCGCATCTTTGGTAAGCACTGGCGTATGCTCAGCAGGTGAAACTACTGGTGCCGATGCGTCAGGTATGCCCACATCACGGTTGCCTAATATGTCCATGGTATCAAGCGAGACACGCATTTCGGCAACGCCTTGATAACGATTCACTACCCGATCTTGCAACGCGCGCAATAGAATCAACTCAAACATCTCACTGAGTTGTGGGTTGTGTCGACGCGGTGCCACAAACTGTGCCCCGTTTGCTTGCTGTGCTGCACTCACTGGCGGCACACCTGTTGCCGCAAGGTAGGTGATTGCAGCTATCGCATACACATCACTGGCAGCGTTGGCCGATCGTCCCTGCGATAGCTCACCTGCAATATATGCAGTTGTTTGTGCAGATACAGTGCGTGCTATACAAAACGGCATGAGTAACCAACGCCCGTCATCGCTCACAATAATATCCGCTGGTGTTGGTGCGCCTACGTAGAGGGGCGGCTGTGCAATATGTAGGTGGTGCAGCGCATCAAGTATGCGTGAGAGTTGCTGAGTGATTTCTGACTGGTGCAATGCTCCGCCACGCATTTGAACCGTCTGCGCTAGATCCCGCCCATTTGGGGCGTTACATACTGCGTAGTATCCGCCGCTTTCGCTTACACCATGCTGCGTGATTGATAACAGTGCAGGATGTTGGATATTCCCGAGACGCTCGATTTGTGGCACAAGCGCATCTGTAACCTGCTGCCACTCTGCAACGTACACCAAACTACCAGTTTGGTCATCGCGACAATACGAAACCACTACATCTGATTGCTCATTTACTGCATAAATCACACGGTAACGACCGTGGATGATGCGCTCTGGAAGCGACATCTTATACCTCGTCTGTATACGGTGACATGCGCGCGCACCGGCATGCCATTAGAGTGTTCCGTTCTGTCGAGCACTGTCGATGCGCTCAACGGTCCGGCGTGCGCTCCGAATCGAACCTTCAATTGACGCCATGAATTCTTGTTGTGTATAGTCACCCGCCAAGAAGAAATTTGGGATTGGGGTGGCTTGATCGGGGCGATATTTCTCCACACCTGGTCGTGCTGCATAGACTGAATTAGGGATGCGTATCACATGCGATTTGCGCAAATTCTGCATTGATGCTGCCGGGTGCAGCGTGGTGAATTCGTGCATCACAGCCTCGATGATTTCTGCATCTGACCGACGAATGAGATCCTCGGCAGGGGCCACCACCAACTCAATGATTGAGCCCTCTCCTTTGTGGTAGTCTGGCGCAACTCGCGCCAAATCGGCGTAAACGCTGATATGTGTGCCTGCACTGAATATCAAGTTATCGACATCAGTCACCATATTGTCGAAGTACAACTGCACAGTAATAACAGGCTGACCTTTGAGATGCTTGAGATTGTCAAGTACCGCAAATTCGCGCATCGAATCG
Organism: uncultured Klebsiella sp.; assembly: GCA_964469045.1. Taxonomy (GTDB): domain Bacteria; phylum Chloroflexota; class Chloroflexia; order Chloroflexales; family Roseiflexaceae; genus UBA965. The sequence goes on along the minus strand of CAYXXK010000030.1, from coordinate 27,234 downwards.
CTCATTACCTTGCGCAAACTATGCACTGGCATGGCAGAAATAACGAGGTCTGCTTCGAGAACACTCCCATCATCAAGTCGCACGCCAGTCACGCGATTGCGCTCCTTATCATGCAAAATCTCGCCGACTTTGCTGTTAAAGCGGATGTCAACGCCACGCTCGCGCAACAATTTCATCAATGGTATCCACAAGCGCTCATGTGGTGATCCTTTGACCAATCCCATCTTCGGTGCATCGGTTTCTTTGGCAAAGTGTAACAACGCAGTCAGCACTAACTTTGCCGAAACTTTATCAGCCTTCTGAAAATTGAGTGCAAGCGCCATGGCATCCATGACCTTATCGATGGTACTCTGGCCCATACCATGTGCCAAATGCCAATTGCTGTAGGTAAGATCAGCTTGTTGATCAATATAGTCTTGTGACCCAAAAATCGGCTTCATTAGTCCCCGGCCCATTGCAAGCTTCTCACCCCACGTCATGAGCTCACTCTTTGCGACGCCGAGTAAGCCATTAAATGGGGCCGGCAGACCCTGCACAAACTCGATTGAGCCGTACTTGCCACCAGGCAACGCAAATACCATCTCTGCTGGCTTCCAATCAAAGCTATCTTGTAACCCGACTTCTGACAAAAAGTTAAGGAGGTTGTGGTAGGCGCCAAAAAAGACATGCAACCCACTTTCTACCCAATCACCGTCAGCATCCTGCCATGCCGAAACCTTGCCTCCGGGTACGTCGCGTTTTTCAAGTAACGTGACAGTATAGCCACGATCGTTGAGCCATTTGGCTGTTGCGAACCCTGCTGGTCCTGCCCCTGCAATAATTGCGCGCATGGTAATCCCTCTAAGTATCTAATGGCAGTCTTGTGCCACATATCTCTCTATCTAGAGTTACGCCTACCCTATGACTCAGGATGTGTGGTGTCAAGGCTTTGCTGGACTTTACTGATAAGAATTTTGTCGATACGGAGCCCATCCATGTCAATAACTTCGAGTCGCCACTCTTGGACAACGATATGCTCACCGGCATGTGGGATGTGCCCAAGCAGACTCAATACGTATCCGGCAACTGTATCAAACTGAGCGTTTTCTTTGAGTTGTACGGTGAGCCCAGTTCGTGTCACGACATCGTCGATGGGAGTGATGCCATCTATCAAATACGAGCCATCATCGCGCTTTATGATATGTGGTGACTCGGCGTCATCATATTCGTCAGCGATATCACCAACGATTTCTTCAATAACATCCTCAAGTGTAATTACACCCTCTACGGTGCCGAGTTCACCAACGACTACAGCCAAGTGTTGTTGCTTCTTTTTGAAAAGCGCAAGCGTATCGGCAGCGCGACTTTGCTCTGGAACAAACAACGGCTCACGCATGGCAACGCGAACTGGTATGTTGAGGTCGCCGATGCGCACAAGGCGCAAGATGTCACGTCCATGTACAACACCGACGACACGATCAAGATTCCCCTCGTAGACGGGTGCGCGTGAAAAACCACTTTCTAGTAATGCATCCACCACATCCCCAAGCCGCGCATTTGCATCGAGCGCATATACATCGGTGCGTGGTGTCATGACTTGTCGCACACTCATGTCGCCCAAACTAAAGACGTTCTCAAATATTTCGCGCTCATGCGGCTCAAGCGCACCATCTTGCGCTCCTTCACGAACAAGCTGTCGAATATCTTCTTCGGTGACGGAGCTGTTGGCAGACTCGCGTTGACCGATTGCTCGTAAGATAAGCTCTGTGGACCACGTCAACAGCCACACCAACGGTCGCGTTACTTGTGAGATAACGCTCATGGTTTTGGCGAGACGCATGGCAATCCACTCGGCATGTTGTAATGCCAAACGCTTTGGTACCAGTTCACCGATAACGAGTGACAAATACGTCAACATAATCACTACTGCAGCAAGCGCAACAGTCTCTGCATAGGGACCGATATACGGCCATCCTGCTATCTGAGGCGCAAGAGTGTCTGCAATACTTGCACCACCAAATACACCAGTCAGCGTCCCAATCAACGTGATGCCTACTTGTACTGTCGACAACAGCCGATTAGGGTCATCTTGTAATGCGAGTGCAGTCTGCGCACCTTCGTCTCCATCGTCGGCTTTTTGTTGTAATCGACCACGTCGGGCCGATACCATAGCTAACTCTGTGCCCGAAAATACTCCGTTTGCGACGAGTAATAACAAAATGACGGCTATTTCACTACCCATGTATCTTCCTTTGTGCGACAAACAACATAACTGTATCATTTTTACATGAGAATTACATAAAAGTATGTTCACGCGTGTGTTTTATTTCAGTATTTCGTAAAATTGACATGATTCTGTGGTGTTTTTATAATGGTATTCGTCCGCCTAATATCGTAAGCTGTTTTGTTGAGAAAGGTGCCCCAAATGATGAATGTTATGACCGCCACTCACAATGCACGGTGTGATGTAACTGGCAAAAAACGCTATCGCGATCGCAAAGAAGCCAAGCGGGTTGTGATTTATGCACGACGTGCCAAAGAGTATGCAAAACAACAAGGCACGCATACCAATCGCTACGAAGATCGCACGTATCGGTGCCATGATTGTGGTGGTTGGCATGTGACAAGTAAGCCCGAAACCACCAAATAATGATGGATGACAAAGGTGCGATTGAGACCATGACTTTATTTCGATTTCGATACTCATTTAAGAATTCGTAAGGAAATAAAGCAATTAGATGTGGTTAGCTGGAATATTTCAATGAAACTAGCGACGGAACACACATAAATCCTTGAAATTTACAATATGCATGCTACAATTCCGAATACCTATGATGCTGTGGATTGGCTGCACAGCGCATGGACAACCCCGACGGTTGATTGTTGCATTGATGCACAGTGTGTGAAAGTGAGATTCCCCAAATGGTCCGTACAAAAATGATGAAAATGTTTGGTATGTTGGCAGCAACCGCCATGTTGCTTGCCGCATGTGGTGGTGGCGCAGCCACACCAGCTGCCGAAGAAAAGCCTGCCGCTGATGGTGCGAAGAAACTCGAAATCTTCAGCTGGTGGACCAATGGTGGCGAAGCCGATGGCATCAACGCCATGTACGAAATCTACAAGCAACAGAATCCCGGTGTTGAAATTATCAACGCCACGGTAGCAGGTGCTGCCGGTACCAACGCTAAGACCGTGCTTAAGACTCGTCTCGAGGGCGGTGATCCACCGGATAGCTGGCAAGTACACGCCGGCAAAGAGTTGACTCAGTATGTCGATGCCGACAAGATGGAGCCATTGACACAGTTCTTCGCCGAGCAAGGCTTTGACAAGGTCATGCCAGCCGGTTTGATTGAGCAGCTCAAGTACAAGGGTGAGATTTGGTCAGTGCCAGTCAACATCCACCGCTCAAACGTGTTGTGGTACAACAAGAAGATTTTCGACGAGAATGGCTTGACCCCACCAACCACCTTTGAGGAATTCAAGACGGTTGCCGAGGCCCTCAAGGCCAAGGGTATCACCCCACTTGCGTTGGGTGGTAAGGACAAGTTTGAGACCCCACACCTCTTCGAGAGCGTCTTGTTGGGTACCTACGGTGTCGAAGACTACAACAAGTTGGTTGCTGGTGACGAGGCAATGTGGCAAGATGCACGTTTGGCTCAATCAGCTGAGAACCTCAAGATGATGATCGGCTACTCGAACGAAGACCGTGCGTCATTGGCTTGGGCCGATGCTGCGCAGTTGGTGTTGGATGGCAAAGCCGGTATGACCATCATGGGTGACTGGGCACACGGATACTACCTGAGCAAGGGCGCCAAGGTGAATGTCGATTACGGCTATGCACCTGCCCCAGGCAACGGTGGCGTGTTCATGTGGTTGAGCGATAGCTTCGGTTTGGCCAAGAACGCACCAAACCCTGATCAGGCTAAGGCTTGGTTGGCCGTGTGTGGTTCGAAAGAGGGTCAAGACGCCTTCAATCCTAAGAAGGGCTCAATCCCAGCCCGTACCGATGCTGATGTCAGCCTGTACGACGAGTATTTGCAGTACTCAATCAAGGCCTTTGGTAGCGAAAAGGTTGCTCCGTCAATTGTACACGGTGCTGCCGCTCCAGAGCCATACATGGTTGCCTACAACAACGCATTGAACACCTTCGCTGCTGATACCGACGTTGAAGCGTTGGTTACTGCATTGCAGGATGCCACGGCTGAGTTGAAGTAATTCGTTGGTAATCCCACATCTCGGAGCGATTGGGGTATCGCTCCGAGGTCAGCCAGCGGAACATAGCGCTTCTGCGCTATGTTCCTGTTATTACTACACCACACGCTCCATTACGTGTATTCCAACCACTGTATACCATGTACGCATTGCATTCGCATGCGGCGTGTGATAGTTACTCTTGTGAGGTGTTCATGAGCACGGTAAATGTGCCAGTATCGCAGCCCAAAAAGCTGCATGTGTCCCGCGATCGCCTCTACTCATTGGCGGTGATTATTCCATCGATTATTGCGATAGCGGTGTTCGTTTATGGATTCATCGGCTGGTCGGTTATCGTGTCATTGACCGATCGCAACAACCTTAACCTCGCACGTCCTGCGGATTTCGTTGGGCTTGATAACTACGTGACGGTCTTTAAGACGGCGCGCTTTCAAACAAATATCCGTAATCTGATTGTTTTTACGGTGTTATTTCTTGGTTCAAGCCTTGGTGTTGGATTGACATTGGCCTTGATGGTCGATGCGCGCATCAAAGCAGAAGCTTTCTTTCGGTCGGTCTATATTTTTCCAATGGCGCTTTCATTTATCGTGACCGGTGTGGTCTGGCAGTGGATGTTTGCTCCGGGTAACTGGCAAAACGGCGACCCGACAGGGATTAACCTGCTGTTCCAAAAAATAGGTCTTGATTTTTTAATGCGTGGTTGGACTGCTGATAATGCAATCGTTCCGGCATGGACTATTGAGGGTCTCAAAACCAAAATAGGCATTCCGTCTGCCATGGTGCCAGTGGTTATCGCTGCGGTCTGGCAGATGTCTGGCTATGTGATGGCGATGTACCTTGCCGGACTTCGCGGTATTCCTGATGAACTTCGGGAAGCCGCGCGCGTCGATGGCGCGACCGAATGGGAGCTCTTCCGATTTATTACGCTGCCGATGCTCCAACCAATTACGCTCAGTGCGGTTATCGTACTTGGGCATATCTCGCTCAAAATCTTTGATTTGGTGGCTGTCATGACAGGCGGTGCGCCCGGTAATAATACCGAGATACCTGGACTGTATATGTATGAAATTACCTTCAAAGCAAACAAGTTTGCCCAAGGTGCAGCAGTGGCCACGGTGCTACTGATTCTTGTTGCATTGTTGGTTATCCCGTATTTACGCTATAGCCGTGAACAGGAGGTTGAGCGATGAGTTCTGCCCGTCGTAATCGCTCCATCAACCCTTTGCGGGTTCTACTGTACGTATTCATGAGCCTTGTAGCACTCTTTTATTTGACGCCCGTCTTGTTGTTGGTCATTACGAGCCTCAAAAGCTTCGAAGAGGTGAGTCTCAGTCGCATGTGGGACCTGCCGAATGGTATCTACTTCGAGAGTTTTGTCCGCGCATGGTCCGGTGCAGAGCTTGAGGGTGGCCCACGAGGTATGGGGGCAAGCTTCATCAATAGTGTACGCATGGTTGTGCCAGCGACCGTTATATCGTGTATTGTTGGATCCCTAAACGGTTATGTGCTGGCAAAATGGAAGTTCACTGGTGCAGATACCTTGTTCACCATCATCCTTTTTGGCATGTTCATTCCATATCAGTCAATCTTGGTGCCATTGGTATTGATGCTCCGTGAACTGGGATTGTATGCATCTATTCCGGGCTTGGTCATGGTCCACGTTATCTATGGTATTCCGATTACGACGCTCATTTTCCGCAATTATTATGCCGGTGTACCAACCGAATTAGTTGAAGCGGGTAAGATTGATGGCGCAAATTTTTGGGGTATCTATCGACATATTCTGTTGCCATTGTCAATACCAGGTTTTGTGGTGGTTGCTATTTGCTTCTGACGATATTCCAACCATCAAGCTTGGCGATATTGAGCGCGCCGAAGGCG
>CAYXXK010000030.1:0-21152 GCA_964469045.1 uncultured Klebsiella sp. | reverse complement strand
TTTGTTCGGGCTGATTATTACCAATAAACCTGAGGCGAGTCCTGTTACCGTGGCTCTCCAAAACCTTGCTGGCAGTCAATTTACACAGTGGAACGTGCAAATGGCTGGTGCACTCATCGTCGCTATGCCTACACTTCTTGTGTATGTCTTTTTGGGTAAGTATTTCTTGCGCGGGTTACTGTCGGGTTCTGTCAAAGGATAACCGTCGATTGACGCAACGAATTGTCATCCACGCCTGGTTGCCGATAGCGCAACTAGGCGTGGGTTCGTTATAATTGCTTCTGGAGCGTACATGTCACGAGGATTGATATGCAAACACGGCGGGTTGTGGTCGTAGGAGCTGGATTGGGCGGACTTGCAGCAGCGATTCGCTGTGCGGTTGCTGGCTATCACACAACATTAATTGAAGCACGTGACCAAGTCGGCGGCAAACTGAACATCATTCGTGATCAAGGGTTTGTGTGGGATATTGGCCCCTCATTATTAACAATGCCATGGGTGATTGATGATTTATTGCGTGCTACTGGTAGCTCACTTGATGCTGAGCTTGATGTTATTCCGCTTGCATCTGCATGTCGCTATATATGGCCTGATGGTACACGATTTGATGCATGGTCGAGCTTCCCTGCTTTGCTCAAAAGTATTGAAGCAATCGAGCCGCGCGATGTGGGTGGCTTTTTGCGCTTTATGACCTATGCCGAACGTATGTGGAGCCTAACTGCTGATACTTTTTTGTACTCAGTGTTTCGTGGCTGGCGGAGTATGCTCGATTGGAGATTGCTCCGCGATGCATGGCAACTTGATGGTATGCGTACGATGCATCGCGCCGTAGAGTCGTTTTTTGTGAGCCCCAAACTGCAACAAGTGATGAACCGCTTTGCCACATATAACGGCTCATCGCCGTACCGAACTCCTGCAACATTTAATTTAATCGCTTGGGCTGAATTTGGCTTAGGTACCTATTATCCACGAGGTGGGATGTATCGTATCGCCGAGGTGCTCCATGCGACTGCGGTACGGATGGGTGTGGATATTCGCCTCGACACTCCTGTGAGTCGAATTGCACACGCTCGCGGTCGTGTCGTGGGCGTTCATACACATGCGGGCGAATTCTTTCCTGCTGATGCAGTGATTAGCAATGTAGACCCACAAATGACTCTTGAGCGACTTGTTGATGGAGGTCAGCCACGAGCGAAAGCCCTCAAGAATCGTGAATTATCGTGTAGCGGATTTGTGATTCTGTGGGGGCTTAATACGCAGTATGACATGCTCGATCACCATACGATTTTTTTCTCGCCAGATTATCGCGCTGAGTTTGCTGATACGGATGCTGGTCGACTCCATCTGACTCCGACTATTTATATCAACCATACTATTGCCTATGACACTCATCACGCGCCGCCAGGCGGACAAAATATCTTTGTGTTGGTGAATGTTCCTGCAACACGCCAAGGTGCTATTGATTGGTCAACGACTGCAGATGACTATGCAGATCGTATTGCACAACAATTAGAAGCATATGGGTTAACTGATTTGCGCCAGCATATCACAACACAAAAAATCATTACACCTATCGATCTTGAACAGATGTATGGCGCACCTGGTGGTGCTATCTATGGACTCGCATCAAATACAGTCACCAGTGCGTTTGTGCGACCGACTCAACAAGATGCGCATATTCGTGGATTGTTTTACTGCGGCGGTGGTACGCATCCTGGTGGTGGTGTCCCACTTGCTCTTCTGTCTGGCAAACATGCCGCACAACTGGTCATGAATATGCTTCGTTGAGTCATTTATCAGCATGTTGTCATCCATGTACGCTTGCATTGGTTGAAAAACAAAGTATACTAAATCACTAGGATATATGGAAATACGATGAGTAGTATATGAAAGAACATTTAACCATACCACGTCGACGGTATGTGTGGTCATTAGGTGCATTACTGATTGTCGCTGCCATCGGAGTAAACTATGCGCGTTGGCAGGCATCGGGGTATGAGCTTGATTCGGTCGCACTAGGGTGGGTAACGCTTGTTGGCATGCTAGCCCAATTTGTGGATGGGGCGCGCGGTATGGCATATGGAGTCACAGCTGCATCATTTTTTCTTGCCGTGGGATTTACTCCAGCAGTCGCATCTGCATCTGTGCATGTTGCCAAGCTCTTTACGTCAGGGGCATCTGCGTTGAGTCATTGGCGTATGGGCAATATCGAGCGTTCGTTGTTATGGCGATTGGTGTTGCCTGGCATGGTAGGTGCATTAGTTGGCGTGTATGTAGTAACCAATGCTGACGGTACATGGCTTAAGCCATATGTAAATGGCTATCTGCTGTGTATGGGTGTTTGGATCATTGTCAAGGCATTCTGGAAGGTACAGTCTGTTGCTACAGGCAAGCCGAGTGTCATTTCGTTTGTAGGTTTCATAGGTGCATTTGTGGATGCGATTGGTGGTGGCGGATGGGGTCCAGTGGTTACCACGAGTATGCTCGGTACTGGACGCGAGGCTCGATATGTGGTTGGTACCGTAAACACCGCTGAATTCTTTGTGACATTAGTCAGTGGTGTTACGCTGGCGCTGGTTGTGAGCGTTCAAGCATGGGAATCCGTAGCTGGACTGATTCTTGGGGGTATGCTCATGGCTCCATTTGCTGCATGGGTCGCAGGAAAACTGCCACGCACCCTGCTGATGGTTGCAGTTGGGCTGCTCATCAGCTGTCTTAGTGCGTGGAGTTTGTGGCAATATATCGGATAGATCCCTGTATGAACGGTGAAGACGTGTTGGGGGGCTAGTTACTTTAGTAACTCACGAATCCGTTGTGCTTGCCAATCCACAACATCAGTTAAGGGGACAAACGGGAGATTTGTGACTGGATCAGTGCTTTGGTACGGTGGTGGGCCGTATTCAGGGGTAACCGTCAAAGCGGTTGCTCCTTGTTGTTGTTTGGCTTGATAGACCATACGCCACCAGTGTTCGTGGGCGTCCACTTCTTGGGCAAAACGTGGGAGTCGTGGATCGCTGACCTGTGGCCCCTGCGCATGGCCGACGCGGGCATGGAGGTGATAGACATGAGGTGCGCAGAACTGCATAAGTGCCTCAGCGTCAGGCAATAAACGCTCGGCTACGACTACCCAGTGGCTGTAATCTGCACAGAGTTGGACCTCGGGGTAGCGATTGAGATAGGCCACAGTGTTCCATGGGTTGAAGAACAAGCGACTACGATGGGTCTCATGCGCAATCGGAATGTTGTGGTGGTGGGCGACAGTTAACATGGCCTCGATGAACCCGCATCCATCATCAAAACTTGAGCCATCACGCCAGCCATGTAAAGTGATTTGGCGCGCACCACATGCAACGGCAGCGTCAATCTGTTGAATCGCACTGGCAATATGACTTGCCAAATCTGGGCCATTGGAAAAAACTTGAGCCACAAAATCGAGATTATATGTTGTCAGTAGCGTGCTAAGACGTTTCTGCTCTGCTGGATCGAGTGATACACCCCATTCGATACCACGATACCCTTGTTCGGCATAGGTCGGAAACACAATCTCCCACGGTGCATCCACGCCCCATAAACTGCGAATAAGGTCGATGCGCATCGTTGTCTCCTTCTGGTCGCCATATTACGATGATTATACCGTAAAAGACAGAGTGACAACGATTGCACAATCTGTATATATTAGCGACTTGCTTTGCGATAGCCTGCTAATTTGGCGGCAGATTCATTGCCAAAACAGACTATGCGACGATTGCGTGTTTGGGCGTATGATTGCCCACTGGGTACGTGATAAATCATCGAGTCAGGATTGCCTTTGATCTGTCCTATCATACACGGGTATGCGCGCTCACTGGCGGTCATTGTCGCTGTTGGCATCGTCGTGCTGGTTGGTGATTGATTGCGTATTGTAGCGGTGATTTGTGTCTGTACGTTGCCGTTACACGTACTTGGTGACCACAACCCATTATTGCTACTCCGTGCGTTTCTTTGGGCTTCTTTGAACAAGGATTGATAGCGATATGGTAATCGATAGGTGTATTCGAATGCGTAGCCGTCGGCGATGATTGCATAATTAAATAGTGTCGTCTCATCCAACCACACATACACTAAAAGTCGATTATAGGCATCATATTCGCCTTGTGATGCGTCTCGTTCGAGATAGATTGTTTGGTTGGTGAGGCGTGTTTTGGTATAATTGCTAGCTTCGATGCCAAAGCATTGCACTGGTTGCCGAGGGTCAACACTTTCAGGGGTATCGATGCCGATTAAGCGCAGGCGCTCCTCTTCTCCGTCAATGTCAACAATCACAGTATCCCCATCGATTACGCGCATCACTTGTGCTGCTTGTGCATCAACGGGGCGAGTGACGCCACTTATGGATACTGTTGTGACACTTGCGGGGCGCGTGGGGATGCGTGTGGCACTTGCGGGGCGTGTGGGGATGCGTGTGGCAGTACGGGTGCGTGTGGTAGTACGGGTGCGTGTGGCCACAACAACACGTTTGGCCGTTGGAGTGACAGTGACCGTAGCGGTACGCCCTTGAGCGGCTTCAACAGCCGGTGGTGTCGTCGATGTAACGCCGCGCAATAACGCAATGACCAACGTAAGCGCAATGACTACAAATAACCCGATGCTCATGAGCCGATAGAGTCCACCACGCTTCCAAAGATATTCAAACAGCAGTAATGGCCATGCATAAAAGTAATACATAAATCGGAAGAGATATGCCATCATCCGCCACAGACCATAGAAAAGCATAGTAATTAGACGCCATATACCATAAAACACTGCAAGGAACATCCCAATTAAACAACACCCCGAAGTATTCGGGCGCTGGCGCATATACGTGTGATTCATGATGTTGATTCCCAATGACAATATCTATATTAATGGTATTGTATCGAATGAGTCGGTCACAAATGTGGTTTGATGTCGGACGATAGGTGTGGCACATATGTGCCACACCCCTTCCATGTACTGATTCATCGACGGGATGAGATGATTGGTTTACCCGATTTGGCTGGTAGCGAATTGGGGAAGATGGTTTTTTGAGGCGATAAACATATCGGTAACCATGGCACGAATCTCTTGTAACGACAGACAGGCAGCCGTCAAAGGATCATGGTAACACGCTTGATAAATTGCTGTAGCGTCACCATTGATACAACCGTCAATCACCATTTCTTCGATTTGACTACTCAAACATGTCAACATGCTGACAGCTGGGGGAAGCATCCCCACATTAAAGGGGTGGAAACCGGTTTTGTCAACAAAGATTGGCACTTCAACACACGCGCCCACGGGGAGATTGTCAATGTGTCGGTTGTTTGGTACATTCCCATTGAATTTGAATGGATTGCCGCCCGCAAGTGCATTGATGATATATGCTGCATATTCGTGACTAGGATTCAAATCAACTGGCTCGGGATTTTCGCGCTCTTTACGCGCTTCGTCACGCCATTGGTGCATATGTGTTTGATACCATTTGAGGGCAGCCTGTGATGCCCCCGGATTCCATCCGGTACCAGGTGTGCAATACTGTGCGATAAGTTCGGGACGCTTACGAAACCACCAGTTATACTCTGAATGATGCCCACTCGACTCTGTTGTATAGTATCCTAGTGCCAAAAATAACTCGTTGCGCACAATTTCTTCGTGGTAGACTTCGCTCTTTTGTACCACTTGGCGTAATAACGGGTATACGTCGATGCCGTTCCAGCGAAATGATAAGTACCACGACATGTGATTTATGCCTGCACATGTGTAACTTATATCATTCATGTCGGCACCTATCCAACGGGCCAGCATCTCGGCTGTACCTTGTACACTATGGCATAGCCCAATCACTTTGATTTTGGAAACGCGACTGAGCGCTCCACAAATCATAGCCATGGGATTGGTGTAATTCAATAACACTGCATGTGGTGCGACTTTTTCCATCGTGCGAACGATTTCCAACATTGCTGGATAAATACGCAAGAAACGAAAAATACCGCCAGGACCGCGTGTGTCACCGATATTTAGATCAACACCATATCGCGCTGGGATTTCTATGTCGTGTCGCCAGCGCTCGAATCCATCGGCAATTGTGCAGATAACCGCATCAGCATCGGTAAGCGCTTCTGTGAGATTAGTCGTTTTGATAAGTGTGGCACGGTAGTTGCCCGCACTTATGATGCGCTGGACACCGAAATGTGCTGTATCAAGTCGCTCTTGGTTGATATCATGAAGCACAATTGTTGCCGTTTGTAGTAACGGAAAGCTAAGGATATCACGCGCTAATCGTCGCGTAAAAATATGACTCCCCGCTCCAACAAATACAATTCTCTTCATTGAATCCTCATTATGGTGTATTTGTTCCTTCTAAGCATCCCGTTTACATTCTACACTATTTTTTACTATAATATTTGGTGTATATTTTTATACATAATTGATTATTTTTGTTTAAAAATATGAAATTAATAACAATACTTATACAATTAAATGAAATATACAATCGTTTAATAGAATGAAAAACACCTATTTACGCATCAGAATCATAACTAAAAAATCTTATGGTACTCTTTTGATGCGCATTAAAAATATGAATAAGTTGAATCTACAGCTGAGTACATAGCACATGATATTTGGGCAAAAATCTATCAAGATTACGATATGCCTGATTATGAATGCCTTGTATAATGAAATTGTAACCATATCTGTTTGCAAGATGAAGACACCAGGGGTGATCATGCGTCGTTATCCAGCGAATTCGCACTATTTTATGCGTCGTGGGCAGCCTGTGATTCTTGTTGGTGCTGGCGAGCACTATGGTGCGGTGGTGAATCTTGATTTCGACATGCAACGCTATATAGCGGCCGTTGCCCGTAGTGGACTGAACTATGTTCGTGTGTTTACCGGCAGCTACGTAGAGCACCCAGGGGCGTTTGGTATCAACGAAAACACACTTGCTCCACGTCGTGACCAATATTTGGCTCCATGGGTGCGTGATGAGCAGGGTCGGTATGATTTGGCCCGGATTAATCCCTTGTGGTTACAACGATTAACAGCATTTGTGCGTCTTGCGAATCAATTTGATATTTGTGTAGAAGTGACGTTATTTAGTTTTTGGTATGAGCAGGCATCATGGGAGAGCTCGCCGATGCATCCGACGTTAAGCCGTCAAGGCATCGGGCCGTATGAATCGACACGCGTGTACGAACCAGATAGTCCGCTTATGCCATTTATGAAGCGACTTGCTCAAGTTGTCGCAAGCGAGTTACAGCAATTTGATAATGTCATGATTGAGATTTGCAACGAACCATACAGTCGGCATGACCACACTATGGATATGCCATGGCATTTGCAGATGATTCAAGCGATACATGCCGTTGCACCTGAATTGCCGATTGCAATAAATGTTGCGAATCGGACGCAACTATTGCGCCACATTCCTGAATATGTTTCACTTGTGAATTTCCACTATGCACTGCCGTCAGCAGCACGTGAGAATTGGCATCATAACGTGGTGATTGGTGACGACGAAACCGGGTTCCGCGGGCAGTCTGCAGCGCCATATCGTCACGAAGCATGGGCGTTTCTGCTGGCAGGTGGTGGCATGTTCAATCATCTTGATTACAGCTACACCGTGACGAATCCAGAGGGTGATGCCACAATTGATCCTCGCACACCGGGGTATGGTGCGGTTGATTTGCGCCGTCAGTTGGCGTTTTTGCGTGCGACGCTCGAGCGCATCGCAGTATGGGATATGCAGCCGTGCAATGAAATTGGTGCCTGGTATAGTGGTGAGACTGATATGCAAATCATGGGTATGCTTAGCGAGCGCTACATAGCGTATGTGCCAGCCAATCGCCCAGGGCAATCCGTCATGCTTGGTGTGCCTGCAGGTCGATATGCGTTAGAGTGGCTTTATCCGGCAGCGTGTGTGACACAACAAGCAGCAACAATCGATCACCGTGGTGGATTCATGCGCATAGAAACACCACTCCATGCAGATGATTTGGCGTTCTTGTTATTGCGAGTGCGTTAAGCGTCGCATGCGCGCTTATAGGCGCGCATGCGACCGTGAGTACTACTAGAGGTGGCAGGGTTGTTGTGTAGCGAGCTTCATAAGGTCAATGGCACGGTCAATGTCAAGGTGCGTTGTTACGTAGCAGTTGGCCGGTTGTTTGCAAAACCCACGTGGGTCAATCGCAGTCATGCCGCGGCCGACACCCTGACCAATGTCAATTTCCATGTAGACGTGTTGGACGGTTGCGCAACTAGGGTCAAGTGCTACGGCCATTGCTTTGGGGTCTGCCATTGACATGCCAGGGCGCCCCCAGCCTTTGACGAGATTGGTTAGATTGTTGCACATCGGTCGGACAAACCGTTTACCCATGTCGCCTGCGTCGAGAATCTCATCCCAACGATCCCATACAATTGGGTGCTCTATGGTGTTCTCCCAAGTAATCCACGTTGATTGTAGATTCCCGCGACGGAGTACTAGGTCAGCTGCTTCTGGGTCGACATAAATATTGAATTCAGCAGTCGGTGTGATGTTGCCGGTGGCTTTGGGCGCCCCGCCCATGATGTATGTCTTGCTGATGTAGTCCGACAAATTTGGCTCAATCGACAATGCAATGGCGAGGTTGGTCAATGGTCCGAGCGTGACGAGTGTACACCCAGGGTGTTTTTTTGCGAGTTCGATAAGCGCAAGCGCGCCGTGGAGCGATTCGAGCGGTCGTGGCGCACGCAATCCTGCATCGCCCAGCCCATCGACACCATGAATATCGCTTGCATCTGGGGCATTTACCAATAACGGTCGGCCGGCGCCACGATAAATAGGAATGTTACCAGCCCCAAATGCATTCAGGATCGTGCCGACGTTACGCTCGACATTTGGCAGTGATACGTTGCCGTTGAGTGTGGTAATACCGACCACGTCAAAATCGGGATGTGCAAGTGCCATCAAAATGGCGAGTGCGTCATCGACACCGGCATCGGTATCGATAATCATTGGGCGCGGTGACATGCGAACCTCATTCTTGGTAAGACGGGATACAGGATGTATTATACGTTGAATGGAGCAGGTGTATGGATAGAAGACAACATTGGCTTGCGTATATATTCATTGCACTATGTACATGGATTGCTACGTATAGTGTGTTGACATGGCAACTGATGGAATTTGGCTTGACGTGGGATGAGCCGGCCTACATGCGGGCTGCACTTGAGTACCACGAATGGCTTCGGCGCCTGTGGCGTGGTTAGTGGGTTGTCTTACAACCACAGGTGTTGAGTGCGTACTGGGAGTATAACCATGAGCACCCACCATTAGTCAAACTATGGTACGCGTTGGTGGCCGTCCCACTCGGCGCTCAATTTGGAGAAATCCAAGGGTTTCGCATGGCTGCGGTTGGACTATCTGCGACTATGTGTGCCGGGGTTGCAATCAGTGCAATGCGTATCTGGGGACTCCCTGCGAGTATTGTAAGTGTGCTCATTCTTTTGAGTATGCCCCGGCTCTTCTTTCATGCGCACTTGGCTGCACTCGATATTCCGGGTGCGTTGGCATATGTGTTTACGCTGCTGCTTTTTTGGCATACAAAACACTATCGTGCGTGGTGGATTGGCATTATTTTTGGGGTTGTATGGGGATTGGCGCTGGCAACGAAGGTCAATGCAGCATTTGCTATCCCCGTACTTGGCGTGTGGTGGTTGTGTTGTAGTCGACAATGGTATCTCTTCGGGCGACTCCTACTCGCAGGTATCATCGCGCCGTTTGTGTTTGTTGGGGTATGGCCATGGTTATGGGTTGATACATGGACAAGGCTTATAGACTATCTCAACTGGTTAACAGTCGACCACTGGCAAATTCCGCAGTGGTTTATGGGACAACTCTATCTGCCCCCGCCATGGTATTTCGGTGTGACGATGGTGCTAATGGTTACGCCGTTGACGTTGCTCGTGCTTGGTGCATTAGGTCTGCGCTGGGCGAACCGTGAAGAACGTTCGTATGTTTTGCTGCTGGCGATTGCGGCCATAATGCCGTTAATCGCACTGATGATGAGTAGTGTGGTCTATGATAATGATCGTCTGTTGATGCCGTTTTTTGTGGTGTGGGCATTGCTCGCCACCCATGGTGTGCTCCTGGTTGGGTCATGGTTGAGTTATCGACATCCGCAACGTCAACGTTATATGTGGCTTGTAGTAGTCGTGCTGAGTGTGATGCCAGCTATGACTCAGATGCGCATCCTATGGCCACATCTGTTATCGTATTATAGTGAGAGCGTTGGCGGGCTTCCGGGCGCAGCACGACTGCAGATGGATCATACATATTGGAACGAAAGTTACCACTCAGCATTTCGTTATCTCGATGTGCATGCGCCTAAGGATGCGCGTGTATGGCTTGAACCATGGAGCCTTGACGTGCCCCATACCTATCAACGCGCTGCATTGATACGTCGCGATATACAGTTTGGGAGTGATGGTGGCGGGTCTGCATGGGGCATGCCGGTTGCTCAGTTTTCGCATATTGACGCAGATTACGCAGTAGTCACACATCGATTTGCTGGATGGACACCAGCCATTCGTGCACTTGTTGCTGGGAATAACGAACCCGTCTATGTAGTTGAGCGTCACGGTGTCGTGCTATTGGAGGTCTATCGGATACCATGATAAATCGTCTGCTCGCGTTATGGCACCATCCGCGCCTTTGGCGCTGGCTTTGGCTGCCGATGATATATGCAATTATGCTGGTGCCGTTTTTTGGTGCAACGTTCGGCGAATGGAGCAGTGCGCTTGCCACAAGGTGTGTTGATCGCTGCGATACCGGTTGGCAGAATGTGTGGTCGTTGTGGTGGGTCGCTGATTCGATTCGCCAGGGCCGTTGGCCTGGATTCACCCAAGAGCTGTTCTACCCGGGTGGTGTCGATTTATTTTGGCAGACATTGATGTTGGCAAATGGTCTGGTGATGACGCCAATTACGCTGGCGTTTGGGCCAATTGTTGCATTTAATACGTTGACCTTTGTGACGTTTTTGGTTGCTGCTTGGAGTATGGCATTGGTAACTGAGGCGATAGTCGCGCATCGCTTTGGCGCATGGCTAGCAGGGACGCTCTATACGTTTGCACCGTTTCATGTATGGCTATCATATTCAGGATTCGTTGAGCGCCTGTCGATTCAGTATTTTCCGATTTTGTTATTTGCATTGTGGGCGATGAGTCAATCACCGCGGTGGTGGCCGGCAATATTGGCAGGTTTTGCTGTCTTGGCATCGTTCTTTTCGAGTCTTTATTATGGCCTCTTCTCGATTACCTACGTGGCTGTATGGAGCATTGTGATGTCTGTTGTCTATCGCGCACACCGCGATATGTTCATACGCTTGTGGCAGCGCGTCGTCGTTATGGGGGCGATGGTTGCAGTACCGGTGTTGCCGTTTGCAGCGCAGATTTTGTTGCCGAGCAAATTACCGCCAAGCCAGACAGGAGCAGTGTTGCTCGATGACTATTTGTCTCGTCAGGTTGATTTTTCGGCATCGTTGATGACATTTATTACGCCGAGCATCGTTCACCCGTTGTGGGGTGACGCAGTTGTGGCGTGGTATCGTCAATACTCAAGTACGCACTGGCCGATTTCTATCGGATTTGTGTTATGTGTGATGGCTATGTGGGGTGTCCGTGTATGGCGTACCACTGGCTTGCCACGTTGGTGGCTGGTGATGACTATTGTGGTGGTCGTTTTTAGCATGGGACCACGCATTGTGTGGTTGACGCGCGATACTGGCGTGCCATTACCATACGATCTACTCAACAACATTCCACTCGTCAAACTCGGGCAACGCCCCAACCACTTTTTGTTGTTAGCCATGGCGCACCTAGCGGTGTTGGCTGCGGTCGCAGCCCGTGAGGGTATAACTCGCTTGCGCCACCCGCGTGTGGCTATGGTCATCGTTGCGCTTGTGGCGCTGTTTGAGCTATGGCCGATGCCGTTACAGCCTTTTCGACCAACGCAGAGCGATGCGTACACGTTGATTCCTCGTGGGCAGCCTGGCGCTGTCTTGACTATTCCATTTGATCTTGATGATGGCAATACAATGTATGGGCAGTGGTATTATGATCGACCTGTACTCTCTGGCTATTTGCCGCGACTTAATCCTGAGTTAGCCAATATTGGCTTATTGCAACACACCGATGGTGTGTTGCAGTTTACGGCGCCACTTACCACTACCTCGGTCCTCCATCAAGACCCGGTACAGGCGTTGCCAGCAATGATGCATGCCCTTGATATCGAGTATGTTCTCTACGATAAACGCTTTGATGTCACAGTCAATCGTGAGGTATTGACTGCGCTCGAGCTTGTTACCGCTGATGACGCACTAGAGTTGTATCGCCGACCAGTAGCATCCACCCCGGTCCCTTGGGTTGTCTTGAATGCTGGTTGGTACCCCAAAGAAAGCGATATGCGTGGCAGGTGGTGGCAATGGGGCACCCAGAATAGTACGTTTTGGGTCTACCAAACACCAGAGACAACGACTGCAACGATTATTAGTGCGCGTATGGCGGTGCCAGCGCCGATGCGGGTTACGTTTGATGGTGTAACACAATCACAAGCGTTAACGATTCCGATTGGAGAGCCAAATATGGTGCGTACGTACCGATTTTTGGCCCAAACGACCAAACCAGCAGTCGAGTATTGGTTTGCAGTGGACACGCTCTACCAGACGAATGATCGAGCGGTAGGGCTTTTGCTCGAAATGCTAACGGCCACGCCAACAACGTGGCGCGACCGTTAGCGGAATACCTATCGGGTTCACCTAGGCAAATTGTGCTAGGGATGTTACGTCGCCAATCGAAGTAACTGTTGCGTCGGGTGCAATACGCTTGATAAGACCTGCTAGCACATTGCCTGCGCCAATCTCAATGAAATGATCAACGCCGCTTGCACGCAAATACTCGATGGTGCTCACCCAGCGTACGGCTGAATTTACTTGTGCCGGGAGCTCGACGCGAATCGCATCTCCATCAAGAAGTGGGCGGGCAGTGACATTTGAGATAACCGGAATCTGTGGTGTGTTTATGGTGTATAACTCGACATGTGATTGAAGTGCATGTGCGGCATCGCGCATCAGTGGCGAATGGAACGCAGCGCTGACTTTGAGCGGTAGCACGCGTTTGGCGCCCGCACCTTTGAGCGCAGTACTCGCACGCTCAATTGCGCTGACTGCCCCACTAATCACAGTTTGACCAGGTGAGTTGTAATTTGCTACGACGACTGCAGCGTCAGGTGTACTTACCTGCGCACAAATAGTGTCAATAGTTGTATCATCAAGACCAATCACCGCTGCCATACTACCGCTTCGAGTAGCAGCCATTAATTCGCCACGACGACGGACCAAACTAATTGCATCGCTTGGTGAGAGACTTCCAGCGGCAGCGAGTGCGCTGTATTCGCCGAGACTATGCCCTGCAACTGCAACTGCATGCTGACAACTAAACCGCACAATGTGCTCAACCCCTCCAGCCAAGGCTGACAGTACAGCAAGCGAGGTTGCAACTAGTGCTGGTTGCGTATTTTCGGTGGAAGTTAAGACCTCTTCAGGGCCGTTGAAGCAGATGTTGCTGATTGACCAGCCGAGTGCTGCGTCAGCGATATCAAAGAGTTCGCGAGCAGCAGTATTCTGTTGTGCAAGATCGCGTCCCATACCGACGAATTGTGCACCTTGCCCCGGAAACACAAATGCCCGTGTCATCGCGTCGTCCCCTTTGAACCGGTGGTTGGTTTGCCCCAACGAACTACTGCAGATCCCCAGGTAAGTCCACCACCGAATGCCGTCAACAACACATAGTCGCCGTGTTTGAGAGCGCCGCTGGCTGCGGCCTCGGTCAATGCAATCGGGATAGTGCCAGCTGACGTGTTACCGTAGCGGTCAAGGTTGATGAAGAATTGTTCGATAGGCAGATTGAGACGTTCGGCTATCGCCTCAATAATACGTCGATTGGCTTGATGTGGTACAACGAGGTTGATTTGATCAAGTGTCATGTTGGC
Source organism: uncultured Klebsiella sp. (assembly GCA_964469045.1). Lineage (GTDB taxonomy): Bacteria > Chloroflexota > Chloroflexia > Chloroflexales > Roseiflexaceae > UBA965. The sequence goes on along the minus strand of CAYXXK010000030.1, from coordinate 7,129 downwards.
CTTGGCCAACGCTGCGTGAGATGATTCTTCCATGCCACGAACCGCCAATTTAAATACCTCGCGGCCATTCATGGTGAGAAATCGACGTGTATCGTGTGGGTCATTGCGTAGCGGCATGCATGTGCCACCAGCCTCTATCATCAACAAATCTTCTCGTCGCCCATCGGCGCCAAGAACAGAGGATAATAACCCATAAGGTTGGTCGGTTGCTTCGAGGACTACTGCACCAGCACCATCACCAAACAGCACACAGGTATTGCGATCTTGCCAATTTACGACATGGCTGAGCACATCAACTGCGCAGAGGAGAATTCGTTTGGCCATGCCAGTTTGCATGAGGCTTGTGGCAACCGTTAATCCGTAGACAAACCCACTACAAGCTGCAACGATATCAAATGCCGCAGCACTACTAAGGCCGAGTGCTGCCTGTACCTGACATGCGGTTGCAGGGAGTGGGCGATCAGGAGTAAATGTAGCAACGATGACCATGTCAATGTCGTCAGCGGTTACGCCTGCCATGGCCATGGCATCACGCCCTGCCGTAGCTGCAAGTGTCGCCGTCGATTCACCTGCACTGATAATACGACGCTCACGGATGCCAGTGCGTGTTTGTATCCATTCGTCTGAGGTGTCAACCAGTTTTGCGATGTCGTCGTTTGTAACAACCTTGGTAGGGACACCCATGCCCCAGCCGGTAATTGCAGCATAGACACTCATGGCACCATTCGCCTTCTAAATCCGAACCGGTGTTCGTGGACACAAGTATGCCACGAACACCGGTCAAATGAACCATGCACAATGATAACTAGGCCTCGGCGCCGGTGCTCTTTACCACGACCTGACGCTGGCGATAGTACCCACATGACTTGCAGACATGATGGGCGCGCATCAGCTGGCCACATGTGCTGCACTGCACCAAGGTTGGGGCAGTCAAGCGCTGGTGCTGGCGGCGGTTGCCACGGCGATGACGTGAAACTTTGGTTTTCGGTGCTGCTCCCACGACAAAACTCCATTCTTGTTGGCTACTGTGACTCTGATGAATCGAGAAGCGCTTTGAGTGCGGCAAATCGATCATCAACAGGCTCTTGATGACAACGACAGGTATCGACGTTAAGGTCAACACCACATCCGGCACATAACCCGCGACAATCACTCTTGCAGAGTGGACGCATCGGTAACTCCAGCAATGCGTATTCACGCAATGCTTCTCCAAGGTCTAGCAAGTGTTGTTCATTAATGAAGAAGCGATCATCATCATCTTCATCATCAATGTTCTTGACTAGATTTGCCCCAGTTGTAACGTCAACTGATGCAACATATTCCTCGGTAAAGGTCACTGTGATTGCCACGCGTGCTGGTTGCAGACAGCGCATACAGTCACAATGAATAACTCCTTTGACAGTGGACTCAACATAGACACCTGCAGGCGTGCGCGTAAAACGTGCTGTACCAATGATGTCTTGCAAGGTTTCACGATCGTGAAGCTGCAAGAGTGTCTCGGTAAACTCATGTTGTCGACGTGAGCCAACCTCTTCACGGAGCAATTGAGCCACATTAAAGGTGAGGGGAGAGTGTTTGTGTTTCGCCATCGTAATCACCTAATGCGACGCATCCCGAATTAGCATTATAGTGTAGATAGCCGATGATGTCAACCAATGGACTCATCAGGCTCCGATTGTCGTGCGTTTTGCAACCGCTCAAGTTCAAGTAGTCCGCTTTTAACACTCAGCATCGTGCGGTCAAGTCGCGTATACAAATCTTCGAGCACCTCGCGGGCATAATCATCAGCACCAGCGCGGATTTCGTCAGCTTCAGCATGTGCTGCTTCTATCACCCGACTCCGTTCGAGATCAGCGGCCGTCAATAATCCTTGCTCACGCATTTGTTGCGTCATGCCGGTGTTTTCTGAGCGTTGTGGTTTGACACTGTGTAATGCCGATCGCATGCGATCGATGATATCAAATAACTGCCGCTCCTCGAGCACAACAAGCTGCGTCAACGGGATGTGCTTCGATTCATTGACAATCTCTTCGAGTTCGTTAATCAGGTCATCGAGTTTCATGGTTAAGCACCTCCATGTCGCCGGTCAGCGTATACGCGTTGTAATGCTGTCGCCACGTTTGTGGGTACCAACCAAGACACATCAGCTCCGAGTGATGCGAGTTCGCGAACACGTGTCGAACTGAAGTATGTATACTGATGACTTGCCATAAAATACACCAAATCGATGTCTGGCGCAAGTCGTTGATTGATTTGTGCCATCTGAAACTCCGTCTCAAAATCATCTGCAGCACGCAAGCCGCGCACGATAACTTGAGCCCCAACACTTCGCGCAAAATCAACCGTCAACGAACTATACGTCTCAACTTTGATTTTGGGCATCCGAGCAGTAGCCTCGCGCAAAAACGCGACGCGGTCAGCCGTCGGAAACAGGAGATTTTTGTTGGGACGATCAAATACTGCCATGATAATCGTATCAAAGACACGCGCTGCACGTTCGGCAATATCGAGATGCCCGTTCGTTACCGGATCAAAACTGCCTGGATATACTGCAATCCTCATGCGTCGCCTCCGTCGGACTCAGGCATTTCAAATAATGTGTAACACGAACCACCAAAGCGCCGGAACTCGCATCGTTGGAGTGGTCCGTATGTATCTACGAACTCAACATGAATTGAATGTCCGATAATTAATATGCCACCCGGAATCAGTAAGTTGGCGTGCGCCACAAGCTCCACCGTTTCGTGTATCTTGGGGTCAGCATACGGCGGATCCATCATAATCAACGTGTATGGCTCACCATCTTGATGTTGTTGCACAAAGCGTTGTACCGGTTGTTGATAGACTTTGGCACGACCCGCTAACTTTGTGTGGGTGAGGTTTTCTTTGATGATGGCACATACATTCGCTTTTTGCTCAACAAAATCTGCCCACGCAACACCCCGCGAAAGTGCCTCGATCCCAATTGAACCAGTCCCTGCATACAAATCCAACATGCGCCCATGAATGACGCCGTAGCCCTCAAGAATCGCAAACAGCGAACCCTTGACACTGTCCAACATTGGACGCGTGCCGGATCCTTTGGGGGCCTTGAGGTGATGCCCTTTGGCCGTGCCAGTAATAACCCGCATAATTATCGTCCAAATTGTAAGCGACGGATTAACATGAGTGGTAAGTTGTGCTCAAGCATTTGCTGCTGTGTTGCAGCAATATCATAGGCAACGCGTCCAAATGTGATTTGCTGTGCACTTGTGTCGAGGATCGCATACGCTGCACGCGGATCACCATCTCGAGGTTGCCCAACGCTCCCCGGATTTATGAAATAACGTTCATCACTATCAAGCAACATGACTTCACCAGGAGTGGGAATCAACGGCCCCGAGATGCTTCCGTCAATGTTTCGGCGTAGATATATCTGGACGTGTGAGTGCCCAATAAAACATACCTGATGTGGTATCGCTTGCCAATTATCTTCAGCTTGATGTGGCCGTAATAAGTACTCCCATACCGGATCTTTGGGGCTTCCATGCACAATGTAGAATTGATCGTCCATCGATTGTGCGAGTGGCAATTGGTTGAGGAATTGCTTGTAATTCGTCTTGAGTTGTCGCCCATTCCATATATTCGCAACCCGCGCATCATTATTGAATTCTGCGATATTGACCTTGTTGCTGCCAATACACGCCAAATCATGATTCCCCGCAATGCTGGTGGTTGGGAGTGATTGCATCACCGCCATACACTCATTGGGACGTGGCCCGTATCCGATTGTGTCGCCGAGATTCCATACTGCATCGTATGCACCTGCAGTCTCTCGTAGTACTGCCTCGAGTGCAATTAAATTTGCATGGATGTCAGATACAATCAATACCCGCATGACTCTTCTTTCGTCACAAGCAGATGCTTGTTGCACAAAAACTACATTGTATAGTATATTACTCACATGAAGCCAAAGAGATGGCCAAGGGAGTAGTGTATGTCTGAGCGCAAGCCATATTGTCCATATGTAGGACTTCGGCAAAATCGCACGGTGCGCTTTTCGACGCCGTCAGCAGAGCATCGTTGTCATGTGAGTGGCGATGCAATGCAAATCCCTGTAGACCAGTCAAGCTACTGTCTTTCACAGTTTCACACTCAATGTCCATTATACATGGGAAGTGTCAATGCGCCAAAAGACGATGACGAACGTGCAACAGTTATCCCAAAGTCATCATCATCGCGACGGAGTAAAGAAATGCGACAAAATCCGCGTGACGATCAACGTCATACGCCGTCGCGCCGACGGCAAACGGCGTCTCAACCACGAATTCCAATGGCTGTGTATGGGTTGTTTCTTGGGATTTTATTGGTGGCAGTGGTAGTGTATGTTTTTGCTGGGAATCAACTTGCCGCAAATGAACAAAACCCTGCATTACAACTCCCCACAGTGGCGCCTACTTTTGAACCACTACCAACTGCCGAACCAACAACGAATCCAGCGGTGGTCGTTGAAAACACGGCTACAGCAGAACCAACCGTAGCACCGATAATGCCGACTGCCACTGTGGCTATTGTGGTAGCGACTGCCACGCCTGAAACGGTTGTTGCAGCGACTGCCACCCCAGAAAATGCGACCGCAGCTACGGCGACACCCGATAGCAAAGAAATGTCGCTTCAGCTCTATTTTGCAGATCCAAGCGGGCGATTATTGGTGCCTGTGCAACGCAATGTGACGGTGGTTTCGAAACGAGTTGCCGGAGCTGCATTGGCAGCCCTGATTGATGGCCCACTGAATGGCCTGACGCGCGTATTGGTTGCTGATGTGAAGGTAAATGCGCTAACCATCAAAGACGGCACTGCGTTTGTTGATGTTGATCGGCGTCCTACCAATGTCGGTGATGTGCGTGGATTTAATGCGATTGCTCTGACGCTGACACAGTTTGACTCCATCAAAAAAGTCAAGTTTTTGATTAATGGTGGCGAAATACCCGCGGAACCTGGTGTTCCTACGGAACGTCCATTGATGAATGTATGGAATCCAGATGGTCTTACGATAGCGGACGCAACTGTGATAACGCTCTATTTTGTGTCAGCTGATGGCCGCCATGATGTTCCGTTGAGCAAGATTATCCCCAAAACGAATGATATCGCAACTGCCCATATACAAGGGCTCATAGCTGGACCAGGACCATATGCTGATGTCCTCAAGCAACCTGTCCCGGCGGGAACACAATTGCGTAGCGTGCGACTTGACGGCGACTTGGCTGTTGTCGATTTGAACACAGCCTTTGCCGATGCGCCAGATCGAGCCGGCGCTATGCGTACCATAGTTGAGTCGTTGACGTCGATTCCTACCATCAAACGTGTGCAAGTGCTGGTTGATGGTGCGTCTTTGGCGACAACGTGGGGCAACGAGTTTGCTGGGCCATTTAGCAAGCGTATCGTTAATCCAGAGTAACTAGCAGGTAAGTAACTGGGCGGTGCATTGCACCGCCCAGTTTTTGTGTATCTGGTAGCTTAGCGCATCAGCTGGGTCGCCCATTGACGCAGTGTTTCGACGGATGGTGCTAAGTCAGGATGATCAGCGAACATAAGTTCATCTAAGATGACTAATAAATCTGCATCTACGACGGTTGGATCAATTTCATCATCATCGTCATCTAGTGTCATATGATCATCATCGATGAGTTGATTCACCGCATGAAAGAACTTGAGCGCCCATTCGGACAACTCGGCCATGGTTACTGCGCCGTGCAAATGTGTGTTGATTGCCATGGCAACTGTCGCTCTGATGGCTTTTTGGTCAAGTTGACTGATACGAATTGGTGGGAGCATGTGTGTCATCCTCTACGAGTACTAATGATTGATCGCATTGTTGCCAAAACCCACATCCACGGCAACGTGTTATTGATTGGTGATTCCGGTCTATGGTGATGCTGTCGTGTGCATCGTGCATTTGCATAACAATGGCACGTACCTCGGTAGCCATGTCATCATCATAATCGATGCGAAACGTGTGCGTTGCGTAGCGGAGTAACCCATAGGGTGGTCGTTGCCCGTAAGTGTGCTCTACAAGCAGACAATAGGCCATCAGTTGATAGATATCAGATGCATACGGGCGTTTAGCACGGCGGAGTGGCTTGACTTCCACAGGGATGATATGCGCACCACGGTGGAGCAGATAATCGGGTCGACCAACCAAACCAAGGGCATCATCCACCATGAGCGGAATGTCAGGGAGTGCCCCACCTTCATCTGCGTGAATTTCACGACTCCATGGTATACCAATCTGTTCACTAATGCGCCGTGACAGCACAAGTGTGGTACCTGCCAGAAATAATAACGCTAAGATGACTGTGGGATTGAATGCCATTACCACCACCCATACCAGAGCCCAAATATCACGATGATAGCAAGTACTATACTGAGGATGCCGATGCTACGCAGTACCTGCATCAGCCATACCCACCAGGCATGCTGTTGATGTGCGCGTGTGCCGCGTTGACGACGCAAACGCGCATCCGGCTCGAGACCGATAATGCGCGTTAACCACCAAGCACGTTGGCAATACAAAAAAGTACCGATATCACTCGCGCGAATATACGGTGCGGCGAATGACGTGGTTTCGTCATGATCCGAAGATTGATGACCCATTCAACCATCCCTGAATATCACTGATGGTAACAACAACCATTAATGCCATCAGTACCGCAAACCCGGCAAAATGTACGCGTGATTCGTATTCGAGAGGGATTCGTTTGCGCCGAATGGCCTCAATAACGGCAAACATGATATGGCTGCCGTCGAGTGCAGGGATGGGTAGGAGGTTGAAAATTGCTAGGTTAAGACTAATAATCGCCATCCAATTGAGATAGCCGACCCACCCTTGTGTCTCAATGATTTCCCCTGTCCCACGGGCCATGCCGACAATCCCAGTAACACCTGCACCCTCAACGGCAGGCGCAGTGCCAATTAAGCTACCAAACCACATTAAAAGCCCATCGATCATCAACGCGGATACGCGTATCGTGGTATCAAAGCCATATTGGATTGCGCCGATGACTGTGGCAGGTCCATTCGCGGCGTTTTGGGCACACGAAAATCCGAACCCAGCCGGGCTCGTTTCCCCCTCGATGCTCCAGGCGCCAGG
>CAYXXK010000029.1:27512-34070 GCA_964469045.1 uncultured Klebsiella sp. | reverse complement strand
CGGCTGTGGTCGCCCATGGAAGAGCGACGGAGCCACTGGCTTTGGTATGTCACATCAACATGCGTTCGGCTACCGCGAGACTGGCAAGTGCGAAATCGTCGCGCTCGCTGATGTCGTTGCTGAGAATGCCCAAGCCTTCGCCGAAATCCACGGTCCCAACGCCAAGATCTACACCGATTACAACGAGATGCTCGCCAAAGAAAACCTCGACATCGTCAGCATTTCGACCTGGCCACATCTGCATGCTCCGATGGTCATCGACGCCGCCAACGCCAAGGTGCGTGCCATCCACTGTGAAAAACCAATGGCGCCCACGTTTGGTGAGAGCAAGCGCATGGTCGCTGCTGCCGAAGCCAATGGCGTGCAGTTGACATTCAATCACCAGCGCCGCTTTGGTACGCCGTTCCGTGCCGGCAAAAAGCTTCTCGACGAGGGTCGTATCGGTACGCTCGAGCGCATCGAGGCCGTGTGTGACAATATGTATGACTGGGGTACGCACTGGATCGACATGGCCTGCTATTTCAACAACGAGATAGACGCCGAGTGGGTGATTGGCCAAGTCGATTTACGCGATCCACAGATGATTTTCGGCGTGCCGTGTGAGCGGCATGGCTTTGGCATGACCCGCTTCAAAAACGGCGTGACCTTGGTGATGAACACTGGCTATCAGGCCGGCCCACGCTTTGGTCTGCGCATGATTGGCACTGATGGCATCATCGACGTCGGTGTCGATAATCAAACGCATCTACGTGTCAAGGGCAAAGGCGATAGCGACTGGGTGGTCATTCCTGACTCAGAGGGGTTACATGGCGATCAATGCGTCAAACGTGGTGTTGCCGATCTGGTCGATGCCTTGTTGACTGGCCGCGAGCCCGAATTGGCGGGACGTCGCTCTCTGCGGGCCACCGAAATTATCTTCGCCACCTATGAGTCAGCCCGTAGCCGTGGCCGCATTGATTTGCCGTTGACCAGCGAGGATTCGGCCTTGATTTCGATGCTGGGTATCAAATAACCGTCTCTGATATTGATGGAATTCCAGAGGGGTGCACAGCTGTGCACCCCTCTGGAATGTAAATTACGGTCGGGCATGAAACGAATGGGCGCTGTGCACCCCTGTGGAATATACATTATGGTCGGACGTGAATTGGTTGGGCTGCATTGCGTGCGCCCTTTCTTTTTATCGCTCACCCACCAACGCACGCACCACCTGCTCCCATCCAATTGATGCCACACTGTCTGGCCCACGACTGCCCAGTGTTTGGGCATATATCATATCGCTCGCAACTGCGTCAAGTGCCTGCGCAATGGCCTGCGGGGTCGGGTCAACCACGAGCCCGTTGTGATGATGACGCACAAATTCGAGCGTGCCGCCGGCGTCGTGCGTGGTGATGACTGGGCGCGCGGCTTGCATTGCCTGCACCGTAGTAAACCCATAATCCTCGTCATATGGTGCATAGTAGACCGCGCGCGCATGCGCATACAAATCAACTAACGCTTCATCGCTGACAAATCCGCGCATGCTGATGCGATCTTGTAAGCCGAGTCGTGTGATGTGTCCGGCGAGATGCTCCTTGAGCGGTCCTGTACTTGTCATAACAATTTTTATTGGATGTTGCATCAATGCAACTGCATCAATCAACAAATCAAGGCGTTTGGCTGCATCAAGGCGTGCGTCAGATAAGATGTAGTCGCCGTATTCGGCACTGTGTAGTCTACCAGTGTATTTGCTTGGTGGGTAGAGCGGTGTCCCATTGATGAAATTAAAACGTGCTAGGCGTTTGGCCACGTTCTGCGAGATTGTATAGACTGCTTTGGCTTCGCCGAGCACCTGACTATCTGCTCTGATGAGTTGATCGCGCAGTGTGCGATCCTCGGGCGTATTACTAAAGTCCGAAAAGCTGGTGCCATACCAGTCGTAGGCCTGCCGATGTTGATGAACTAGCCATACGACTTTTTTGGGGTGTTGCACAAAATACGAAGGGAACTTAGTAGCAATTACTAAATCAACGGCGTTACCATCAACTTCACGCAGATCGATCATCCGCCACGCCAACATGCTATCGAGCAAGTGCTGATGTGGTTGCCAACGGTACGGGATTGATACGGTATCGACGGTATGCCCCGCCTGCCGTAAGGCATCGCGTAGCCCTTCGACAAGCAGTTCGGCGCCACCGCGCACAAACGGCACTTGTGCGTTGCAGATGATGATGCGCATGCGTGTGCCCTCGTTATACGTTCAAAACAGCGGTGGCGACCCGCTGAGCAACATCAGGCCATCGACAATTTTCGAGGACATAGCGCTTGCCGTTTTGACCCATCTGGGTCGTCAACTGCGGGTTGTTGAGCATGATGTCGAGGGCAGCGGCAAATGTCGCAAAATCGTTGAAATCCATGCCGCCCTCGGCTTCAGTAACAGCACTCGCGGTGACCGCACAGTCACGATTGACTAGGGCGGGGCGCCCTTGCAGCCATGCCTCCATCAGCACAAACGCAAAGCTCTCTTGGGTGCCTGCATGCACAAAGATATCAGCCGCTGCAAAGGCATCGGCCTTTTGTTGTTCAGTTAAAAAACCAACATCGCGTACAAATGCGCGCTGATACGAGGTAAGTGCGAGCTCATCACGCCCCGAGAGTACGAGCGTAATCAGCCGCCCTCTGCGCATAATATATTCCTGCACAAAGCGAATCAACAGTGGCACATTTTTGGTGCTGTCTTTTCGTCCAGCAAAAAAGAGCATCGGCGTGGTGATATCGAACTGCGTCTTGAATCGTGCACCGTCGCCGGTCACGCCTAAATCAATCCCCAAGCGAGTCAATGCAACGCGCTCAGCAGGTAGTGTGTATTGGCGCATCAGAAAATCTCGTTCAGCTGCGCTATTTGCCAGTAACCGCTTGGTGTGTGTGATTTGCCAATCAGTGATGCGATGATAGGCATACGGCTCATCGTGCATACACGGCAACAAGTAACTCTGGTCCGGTGCGAGCATGACACCCCATACACTACTCGGGAGTGGATATGGCACAAAGACAAATCTTCGTTGTGTATGTTCGCGTGCTATCGCCTGCAACATGTCATTGCTATACGCCAACGTCGAGAGGATTAACAACTCGAGTTCGCCTGGTTGGATTTGCTTGATGAGTGCCCGAATGCCGTTGTGTTGTTTGATGAATGGCGGTAGTTCGCCTTTTTCGAGTGGTGGGCTGATGGCAAATCGCCGTACCATGATCCCTTCGTCAGTGCTTTGTCCCACTTGATAATAGGGCTCATGCGGCGCAAACAAATCACGTGCAGTGGTCGCCCATACATCGACGGGATACCCCGCATGATGAAGCGCTATGGCGAGTTTGCGTGCGGCCGTCTCGGCGCCGCCTGCTGTGTCTGGGCCATACCATGTGCTGACAATAGTGATAGTGTTATTCATGGCGGCGACGAATTTGATCGATAACTAACGAAACTCGCATAGCAATCATGTATGTGCTCATCTGTACGAGACTGTGATGTATCGCCTGATTGCTCTGGTTCATACGATCGACAATTGGATTGATGTACCAACGTAATAAGAATCGCTGAATCTTGTGGATGGTATTTGCCAGATAATCGATCGGTTTACGTACTGGTAATGGCCAATGTGCATGAACACGAGCGATTTGGGCGCGTGCATCCTCATCGGTGCGCAATTCATGCTCCCACAAACTAAACGGTGCCTCGTTGGCTGCAATTTGGTGTTGTACTTGTTGTGCTTGTGCGCTATCGGTGACGGTTGGTATGAGTTGCGTGCCACTCGCCGGAGCGCTTGGTGGCAGTTGTGCTTGTGCTTGACTTTGCTCTTGATAGGCATCTATCAACAGTCGAAGTGCGCGTAATACCGCATCATTGTAGGCATTTTGTTGTTCGACAATTGGATTGATATACCAACGCAATAATCGGCGCGTGACTTTTTGGATGATTGCAATGAATCGCCCAACGATACCGTGCCCCTCGATCGGCCAATGTGCCGAGATGACGCGTGTAAGCTCGAGTTCATGAAGCGCTTCGTGTAAGGCACTGAGCTCGGCACGCGTAAGTTCGTTCGTGTGCCCTGTGGTGCGTGCATTGGCCTGTATGCGTTGTTGTAACTCTGCTAATAACGCTGCCACATCGATTGCAGGTGCCGGACTACCCATAGCGCTCGCTCCTCACTCATGTTTCGTTGCTCAAAATTGTAGCATAACCGATGTGTATCTTCATGAGAGGCCTGGTTTCACGGTAGTAGGAGATTACTACCCTGCAAAAAGAGTATGCATCGCCGCTCACAAGGCGGTGTGTACTGTTACCATGCACATGCATCGATACGCGCATCATATCTAGCTTTGATAGTTAGCACACTATATAACAACATTTTATGTGGGGATGAAATACGGTGCACTTTTTCATATTTGCAGAGACTGATTTATAATGAAAGAGTAGTTCGGCGCAGTTTTGCTATTGGAGTCATCTGCATATGCACGTCTTGTTAATCGGGAGTGGCGGCCGCGAACATGCGCTTGCCAAAGCAATCGCCACCTCGCCGCGGCTGACCCAACTTACGATTGCACCTGGTAATCCTGGTATGGCCGAATACGGTACCCTTGTGGCAATCACTGACTATCACGCGTTGCGTGCCTGGATGCAGGTGCAGTCGATTGATCTGATTGTGATTGGTCCCGAAGCGCCCCTAGCTGCTGGATGGGCTGATGGATTCCGCACAGATGGGTATGCAGTGTTTGGCCCAAGTCAATCGGCTGCACGTCTTGAGAGTAGCAAGTCTTTTGCCAAACAAATCATGCAACGCGTCAACGTGCCGACTGCTGCGTTTCGTGCGTTCGATACTGCTACTGACGCGCGTGCATTTGTGTCACAAGCCAATCAGCCATTTGTGGTAAAAGCTGACGGCCTCGCGGCTGGTAAGGGTGTTATTGTACCGGATACAGTCGCTGATACACTTGATGCCATCAACCAAATTGCAACGATTCCTGCGGGGCAACACATCTTGCTCGAGGAGCGCCTGTCTGGCCCTGAAGTATCGTTGATTGCGTTGTGTGATGGGCATCGTGCATGGGCACTACCATCGGCACGCGATCACAAACGCTTGCTTGACGACGATGAAGGACCAAATACCGGCGGCATGGGCACAATCGCCCCGCTCCGTGCCATCAATTATGCTACTGCGCAAGAGTTAGTGCAATTGACTATTCAGCCGATGCTGGATTTTATGCGCATGCATCAGATGCCGTTTGTTGGTGCGCTCTATGCAGGTTTGATGTTGACCGAGCACGGCCCCAAAGTCATTGAGTTTAATGCGCGCTTCGGAGACCCTGAGACGCAAGTCATTGTGCCGTTGTGCGATGGGGATATGTTGTCAGCTCTCTATGCTGCAGCGATTAGTCAATTACATGACGACATACTTCATTGGCGCAATCAAGCGGCTGCATGTGTGGTCATCGGTAGTGCCGGGTACCCACAACAACCGCGTAGTGGTGACCCAATTACAATACATCAGGCAGCCATGCCAGCCAATGGATATGTGCTCCATGCTGGCACACGCATGGTGGACGGTCAGTTGGTTAGTGGCGGCGGGCGTGTACTCAATGCAATCGGTATCGGCGATGATTTGACGCATGCGCTCCGCACAGCGTATCAAGTTGTTGATTGTATACAGATTGCTGGGATGCAGTATCGCCTTGATATTGGCCAATCGGAGTTGGCATGACGATACCGACGATTGCCGTTGTTGTTTCAGGCGGCGGCTCAAATCTCCAAGCCGTGTTCGATGCAATCGCGCAAGGCGTGTTGTCGTGTCGAGTTGGATTGGTGCTCAGCGATCGCCCTGAATGTGGTGGTGTACAACGTGCAATTACTCAACACGTTCCTGTATGCGCTATCCCATATCCACGGCGCGCAACACCTGCTGATCGACTTATGTGGGAACACAAAGCATATGCAGTCATCAACGCATTTACGCCAGATTTGGTATTGTTGTCGGGGTTTATGCGCATTTTGAGTGCTGATACGTTAAGTCGGCTGACAATGCCCGTAATTAATCAGCATCCTGCACTATTGCCCGATGATGGTGGTGAAATCTATCGTCTGCGCGATGGGCGGATTATTCCAGCCTTGCGTGGGGCGCATGTGGTGGCGGATGCACTCGCACAACAACTCCCGATGACAGGATGTACGATTCATTACGTGGTACCAGAGGTCGATCGTGGGCCAGTCATTGCCCAGCGTGAGGTGCCGGTTGCCCCTGCGGATGACGTTGCTACACTGCATGGCCGCATTCGCCTTGCTGAGCAACAATTACTGATTGATACACTAGCGCAATGGCGATTTTAGGCACAACAATGCCGCGCTACCCACTGGTAGCGCGGCATTGTTGTATAAAGACTAGTCGCGGCGTACGCCCAAAATTCGCAACAAGTAAATGATTGTAAAAATATTATTTACGACATCGACAGCATCCCGGTACTTATTAGTATGAAAAGCAACACTAATAAATATAATTCTGATTCTCTTTTTTACCTTCTTCCTAATGGAAAATC
>CAYXXK010000029.1:5044-27502 GCA_964469045.1 uncultured Klebsiella sp. | reverse complement strand
AACAAGTTGATGAAGTCGAGATAGAGCGTCAATGCACCAATAATCGCAAAGCGTTGAGCATCATCTGCACTGCTCATCTGGGTTGACATGCGGGTCAACTTTTGGACATCATAGGCAGTCAAACCCACGAAGATTAAGACGCCAGCGACGCTGATTATCAAGTTGAACAACGAGTTTTGGAAGAACATGTTGACCAACGTGGCAATCAATAATCCGACCACCGCCATCATCAACATGCTCCCGAGCTTAGTCAAATCGCGCTTGGTGGTGGCACCATAAATCGCCATCACGGCAAATGTACCTGCTGTCGTGAAGAACGTCGATGCAATTGATTCAGCCGTGTATGCCAAAAAGATTGGTGTCAGCGTGACACCGTTTAAGGCGGCATATCCAAGGAAAATCATCGTTGCTGCCAGTGGACTAAGTCGTTGTACCATAGCGCTCAAGCCAATGACCATCAAGAGCTGGACAATGAATAAGCCAAAAAAGACGATTGGGTTGAGGATGAGTGCCATGATACCTGCATCGCCGGCTAGTCCAGTAGATACTGCGCCTGTTACAAGTAATCCTGCGGTCATCCACAAATACACTTGTTGCATTGAGCGCTGCAAGAGCGTTGATTGGGCTGATCCAACGTGCGTTTGCATCGTGTGAAATCCTTTCAAATGGTGACACAATACGTGCACCTTTATTATGCCATATTGGACGATTTATCTGACAAACGAGTTGCATAAGGATTCGATGAGTGAACGAAACGCGTGTTATCTGATATGATTGTAGCCATATGACAAAAGATATTGTTACGACACCACAACTCATTCTTGCATCGAGCTCACCCCGTCGCTTCGAGCTTCTCTCCGCCCTGCGTATACCGTTTGTTGTGGCAGTGAGTGATGCCGAGGAGCACGACACATTGCCTGATTCTGCGCTCATGAGAACTGTGCCTGCGGTTGATGTACCTGTGCACGACCATCCAACGATTCGTGCGTGGCGCAAAGGGTATCATGTTTCAACACAATACCCCGCTGCAGTGATACTTGCAGCGGATACTATTGTGGTTATTGATGGGCAAGTACTCAATAAACCTAGCGATGCCGCCGATGCGCATCGTATGCTTCGCTTACTCTCGGGCCGAACCCATCAGGTGTATACCGGGCTCGCAGTATTTGTGCCACAGCAACAACCACACTTGCATGTATGTGTCAGTCATGTGACGATGCAGTATCTGACTGATCGCCAAATTCATGACTATATCGCCACAGGTGACTCAATGGACAAAGCAGGTGCCTATGGGATTCAAGGCATGGCCGGCACCTTAGTGACCGCTGTCGATGGGAGCTTTACGAATGTGGTTGGCCTACCATTGCGCGATACAATCACATTACTGGCGTGTGCTGCACTACATCCTAGATGTAGTGCAGAGGATGCATACTTACAGTGGCGCAGTCGTATGACATTTGACCACATCCCTCACGGGAGTTCGTTATGATTCGTCGTGTCGCGGTGATTGCCAATAAACATGCTGGGCAAGCAGAAGCGCAATCGCAAGCGTTGTTGCACGCATTAACCATCTGGCGCGCTCATGGGTGGATTGTTGATGAATACTACATTACCGCACCGGGCGATGCTGGCCGCTTTGCACAACGCGCAATCTCCACAGACGTTCAGCTTGTGGTTGCAGCAGGTGGTGATGGCACCGTTAATGAAGTTGTCAATGCTATGGTTGGCTCATCGGTGCCAATGGCGCCTTTGCCGATTGGTACTGTAAATGTGTGGGCACGTGAGGCGGGTTTTTCTATGGATGTTGCCCTTGCTGCCCAACAAATCATCAACGGTGTAATTGGACAAGTGGATGTTGGCTTTGCCAATGAGCGGGCATTTCTGTTGATGACTGGTATTGGTTTTGATGCTGAGGTTGTGCGCCATTTGTATGCTTCAGATAAACGGAAGTTCGGTGTCCTTGCCTATATTGGGCGCATTTGGTCAGTGATGTGGGGCTTCCGTAGTGATGCAGTTACCGTTAAAATTGATGATGATGAGATGCATGTGCCGTTGTTAATGATGGTCGTCGGAAATACATCGCGTTACGCCGGATTTATTCCGTTTACGCCGATGGCGCAAATCAACGATGGCATGCTTGACGTCAAGATGTTGTTTGGCAGTCACCTCTATATGACAGGGCCAATTCGATTTTTGTTGTTATATCTCTATCGTTTCCTCCCATGGCTCGATCGGCATACCGTGCTACGCCGTGCACAACGTATCGAAGTGACAGGCGCGTCGGTGTCATGGCAGGTCGATGGCGATTATGTTGGGAGTACGCCCGTCGAAATAACCGTGCAAGCAAAAGCGCTCTCTGTGGTGGTGACGAGGTCTGCTGCACGTCGGCTAAAGATTGTGCCGGTTGAATTGGAGTGAGTATGAAACGTCTATTCTTGATGGTAATGATGGCGTTGGTGCTGATGGCATGTACGCAGTCAACGACGGAGACAACTGGCGGTGATGGCACCACAATCCCAGTTGCCGAAAGCCCGCGTGATCCAGCAGTCATTGCTGCGCCGTCATTACCGGGTCGACTACTCCTTGCAAAAGCCGGTAATTTGGTGATGTGGTCAAACGGAGATTTGCAACAGCTGACCGTGAGTGGCGATGCATGGCAACCCGCATTCTCACGTGATGGCACGCGTATCGTTTTTGTGCGTCGTGGTCAGAGTTACAGCGATATCATGCTGACGTCATCGGCTGGTGGTGAGGCTATTCAACTCACAGATAACGGCTCGCGTCATCCGCTCCAGAGTTTTGAGCGCATGTATGACTCAATGTGGGCCTTCTACCCGACATTTACCCCCGATGGAAGTCGCATCGCATATGCCTCGCAATTTGGTCCGCCCGAAGGCTCGCCTGCAGCTGAATATCGCTTGATTATGTATGTCATGGATGCGCGCTCTGGCGCCGAACGGAGCAGTGCGTACGCCGATGGTTCTGGTAACGTCGGACGCATGATTTTCGAAAACGACGGTGATCATGTTATCTTTGAGTTTAATCCGGCAGTTGAAGGTGATCCGCGCATTCTGCGCTATTCCATTGCCCAAGGCACGTTATCAGTACCTACCGGAGTGCCGAACCAAAGCTATGACCCTGCGTTATCGCCCGATAATGCACGCCTCTACTTTGCCAAACGCGACGGTCAAGCGACCGATATCTACCTGCTCAATTTTGGTGAAACTACCGCCAAAAAAATTACCAATCTCGGCACTGCACGATCGCCCGAAATCTCGCCAGACGGTGCGTGGATGGTCTTTTTGGCTATCCCAGAGGGCGCATCCGGCTTTGAGCTGTGGGCACAAAAGCTTAGTAATGGGTTACCTGATGGTGATGCCGTACAAATGACGCGCGACCAGCATTTTGATGCTGATTCGGGTATTTCATGGGGGCAGTAGCACGCCATGCATATTGTTCATGTGGTGCAACTCTACCACCCTGTGTCTAGTGGCTCTGTACAATATTTCGTGGAAATTGGGCGCCGTCTGGTTGCCGAAGGTCATACAGTAACTGTGTTAACGACCACAGCCTACGATTTAGAGGCCTTTTGGCAATCCGGGCGCCGTGAAATCGAATGCCGCGAAGAGACGCATCTCGGTTGTCGAATTATTCGCTTTCCTGTGGTGCGTTGGGGTGGACATCCACTTGTTTACCCGATTATTCGCCGATTATTAGTTGAACTCGGCCGTGTTGGCGCTCCACTACCGTTGCTCCGCTGGTTGTCATCACGCACGCCACGCGCGCCGGCGATGGTGGCATGGCTGGCGCATCATATTACCGAGATAGATGTTATCCATGTGACCAACGTAACACTCGATGGTTTGATTCATCCGCTTGTTGATATTGCGAATACCCATGGAGTACCAGTGTTGATGACACCGTTTGTACACCTTGGTGAGGTGCATGATCCTGCGTTTGTGCGTTATTACAGCATGCCACAACAACTCGATGTGTTACGCCGTAGTCAAACCGTGTTCACAATGACAGAGCGTGAGAAGCGTTTTTTGCAGGACCATGGTGTGCCATCAGATTCGATACATGTGGTAGGTGCTGGTGTGACGCCGGCAGATGTGACAAACGGCGATGCCATTGCCTTTCGCAACCGGCATGGTATTTCTGCACCAATTGTTCTGCAGGTTGGCGCAATGGCACGCGACAAAGGTACAATTACGACGGTCGAAGCTATGCAACAGCTGTGGCAAGCGGGGATCGATGCGCATTTGGTGCTCATTGGCGCGCCGTTGCAACACTTTACTGATTATCTTGCCCAACTCCCCGCGTCTACACACCAACGTGTGCATGTGCTGGCGTATGCAACTGATGCCGAGAAGCGAGATGCATATGCGGCAGCTCAGGTATTTGTGATGCCGTCGCGCACTGATTCGTTTGGCATCGTTTTTCTTGAGGCATGGGCAAATAATCTCCCTGTGATTGGTGCTGATGCTGGCGGTATTCCTGATGTGATTAGTGATGGGCAAGACGGCGTGCTGGTGACATTTGCACATGTGTCACAGTTAGCTAATGCGATTGAATTATTGCTCAACGACCCTGTACGTGCCCAACAATACGCACAAAACGGCCTTAACAAAGTGTATTCAACAATGACCTGGGATCATGTATACATGCGTATCCGTGCAAGTGCGATTCCTGAGATAACGACCTAATCTATGATTATCGATATCCATCAGCACTATTTGCCAAAAATGCCGATTTGGCAGAATGAGCCGTGGCAAACGGCACTATATACGCAGTCACGTGTCCAAGCATATGCCGATGTGGCGATGGTTATTGACGCTATGGATATCGCAGGGATTGACCAAATTGTCTGGCAAGGTGAATACCTTGTGCATATGGAAAACTGTAACATTCGCAACGAGACAGTTATTAGAGCGATGTGTCATGATAGACAACGACTGCGCGCATTTGCAATCATACAACCCAACCATCCAGATGCAGTAGATGAAATTGCACGGTGTATTGACGCTGGAATGGATGGTGTGGGGGAGCTTAATCCGATTGCACAGGGGTTTTCACTTCGTAGTCGCGGGTTTTTGCGATGTGCAGAATACTGCGCTATGCATGGGATTCCTATGTTGTTTCATACGAATGAACCTGTAGGGAACGCGTATCCTGGCAAAGTCGATCAACCGATGTGGTCCTACTATGAATTAGCAGCTCGATTCCCGGAGCTTCGTATGATTTTGGCTCATTGGGGCGGCGGGTTGTGGTTTTATGAGCAAATTCCCAGTGTACGACGTGTCTTACAGCACGTGTACTATGATACTGCTGCATCATGGCTCACATATCCTGACACCCAAACAATGATGCGCATGGCCATGATGGTTGTGCCCACAAAAGTATTGTTTGGCTCCGATTATCCACTCAAAAAACCACACGATACGATGCCACACCTTGATGCTTGGTTTGACGAGGTCAAGGTCGCGGTGCCACCATCTGCGCAGTCGGCCGTATGTGGTGCCACGGCTCATATGTTGCTGTCACGTCAGCCAGGTGCCAATGCAACACAGCATAGTGCGCATGTAATTGATTTGCGCAGCTCAGTGGTATGGCTCGTTGAAACATATCCTGCTACTGATCGAGTATTGGAGCGTTGGGGAATCACGGTTACGGCACATACACCGTGGTGGCAAAGCATTGCGCATGCCGCGGTGAGTGCTGGCCATCACCCGCAGACGCATGCGCAGCTACTTGCACAAATTATGGAATATCTCTAGTGTTATGGGGCACGTGCGCCAATAATAACTGCCTGACCTGGCATAATCCATTCACCTGGGCCGGGCAATGTACTGATGACTTGGTTAGGTGTGTATTGGTCGAATACATCAGGGATGCGTTCACGCGTTTGTAAGTCGACATAAATCAATGATTCAGGCACACCAAGTGTCTTCAGCGTATCAACTGCAGCGGTTGCATCGAGCATGCGTAAATCGGGCATGCGAATCGCCCCCTCAACCGGTGGTCCAAATGCAGAGAGCATTTCTGTAGTGCATGCAGGGATCATCTTGGCATCAAACGGCAAGATTGGCGGCTGGAGCTCTTCAACTTTGGGTACAACCTCCCATGCATAGGTGGTGTTTATATCTGTCTCGTCCGGCGGTAATATCCAGGTCAAGCCCTCGACAATGCGATCTTGTGGTACAGCGAGTCCATCGGTCGGCAAACAGACGTTTGTGCTAATCACCGCAGTATCGGTGATAACCCCCGAAAGTGGCAATGTGTCTATTAACTTCACGACTTGAGTTTTTTGTAATAATCCCGCACATGGATCATCTGACAATGCGGCCGGTGCTTGTACGGTCAAGTCGATTGATGTTGCGTTGTCTTGTGGTGGCCCTGGTATCGGACTCGTATTCATCGTGCGTGTGAAAAGCTCCGTAGTGCGATTGTTAAATGCTCCCGGTAATGCACAAATCGGGCGTTCTTGTACCCCCGCCGGTCGTGAAAAGTTAAGTACGAGACGATTATCAAACGGCTCAGCTAAAAGTGCTTCGAGCCGCTTGTCATTAAACATGTACTCCATCACGTTGCGCCAAATAAATCCACCACCAGTAAGACTTTCGACTTTTGCTGTCGGCTCGTTGTTGTTATTACCTGTCCACACACCAACCGTGACATATGGCGTAAATCCGAGAGCCCAAGCATCGCGCCAGTCATTCGAGGTGCCAGTTTTGACGGCGGCTGGTCGACTGAGTTTGAGTGGGCTGTTGAGCCCCCAAATTGCCTGACGTGCGGTGTCATCACTCATCATATCGACAATAATACTGACGAGTTCGGGATTCACACTTGCTGACGCTTGCGGGCGTTGATATTCCCGTATTACTACGCCTGTATTGTCGACAATCTTTAGAATGGACGCAGGTGGGTAATAACGCCCTTCGCTCGCCAAAGTGTTATAAGCGGCTGTCAACTCCAACGGAGTAACCTCGCCACCACCTAGCGTTAATGCGAGCCCATAAAACCCTTCTCCACGTTGGAACGACGTGAGTCCGACGCGTTGTAACAAGTTGATGGTCGGGCTAATTCCGGCATAGCGTAACGCCTCAATTGCAGGCATGTTTAGTGAATTTGCTAGTGCTTGTCGCATGCGCAATGGTCCATTGAACTTGCCGTTGTAATTATTGGGTGCGTATTTTTCATTGCCAAGTGATGGATATGTGCGTTTGATGTCCCAAAACACCGTTGCAGGTGTAAGGCCACGCTCAAGTGCGGACAAAAATGTAAACGGCTTGAGTGCTGACCCGGGTTGACGCAAACTCGTTGTCACGTTGACTTGACCATCAAGAAGATTGCCTTCAAATTCGGGGTTTGTGGTTTGGATGCTCTTGTTGTAATCAACACTTCCAACCATTGCCAAAATTTGTCCGGTGTTTGGTTGCATCACCACAACAGCGGCGTTATTGATGTTACGCTCTTGCAGTTCGCTGATGCGTTCACTCGCAAATCGTTGCGTTGTGCGTTGTAACTCGAGATCAATCGTGGTGTAAATCGAATATCCGAGGGTTGCAAATTGTGGTCCGTATTCTGCTTCGAGGAGCTTGCGCACATAGAAGACAAAGTGTGGTGCATTAATTGGCACTTCCGGACCCGCAAACACCAAATCCTCGCGTGCCGCAGCGATTGCTTCAGCTTCGGTGACATACCCGTTTTCAACCATTTGACGAAGCACCGCTATCTGACGCCACTTAGGGAGGCTGGTGTCATCTCCGAGGTCGTAGCCTGGTGTGAGCCAGCCCTTTTGTAAGGTGATACCGGGGATAATATTGTTGCTTGTGTGCAAGTAAGGGTCGTATACATTCGGAAGTTGTGGCATACCAGCCAAAAACGCCGCTTGATGCAACGTCAAATTTGCGGCAGTTGTCTTGAAGTATGTATTGGATGCTGCTTCGATGCCGTACGCCAAATTACCGTAGTAGACCTCGTTGAGGTAAAGTTCGAGAATCTCATCTTTGCTATACTGGTTTGACAACTCTTGCGCAAGCACGATTTCGACAACTTTGCGTCTTATGCGCGTCTCAAGGTCAAATGCACGCTCTTGTTCGGTGAGTACGACTTGTTTGATGACTTGTTGTGAGATTGTCGAACCACCACCAACAATCGACCCAGCCGTCAAACTACCGAATACACCACGAGCAATACCCACATAGTCAACCCCTGGGTTGGTGTAGAAGGTTTTGTCTTCGATTGAGATGGTGCCATTGATGAGATTGGGAGAGATACGCTGTAACGGCACTTTGGTGCGTTTGCCATCCCCAAAAAACTCATACAAGACTTGACCGTTACGATCGTATAATCGACTCGTCTCAAATGTAGTGCGACCCTTGATAGTCTCAAGTCGCGGAATCAATGATGCAGTAAGCGACGTATATGCAACATATGCAAGCGCAATGCCAATAAATCCAATTACTACAAATGTCGAGAGACACCCAGCAAGTAACCGTGGTACGATGGATGGCTTGACGACGTGCTTGCGCCGTCGTTTGCCGATGGGGAACGAACCTTTATCAACTGCGCCTGGTCGGCGACGTGCTGAATTCGTCGAATTTGATGCCATTGTGACTCTACTCCAACCGGTGAAAACACCGCTGTCATTGTACCATGGAGGCATGACTATGCCCAACCGCTACACGCCTGTCTATGAAATTGTCGCACAAATCCCCATCGGCCGAGTAACTACATACGGCGCAATTGCACGTGTCATCCCAGTACCGCGGGGTGCCCGTGGTGTTGGGTGGGCGCTTGCCCAAGCACCGATAGGAGGGCGTCTGCCGTGGTGGCGCGTCGTCTCTGCATCTGGCAAAATCACCGCCCCCGATGCCATTGAACAATATGACCGCTTAATCGCTGAAAATGTTCCGATGTCCGCGTATCTCATCGTCGATTTATCACAAGTATTTTGGCAACCATAGTGATGACAAGAATGCGATGTTCTGTGTGGTACTATAGTGCATCAGCGTTATTGATGCGGACATACGAGGGTATTTCATGGCACTCATGTCGTTAGCCAATCGGCGTTCATTGCGCTTTTTGGCGTTGAGTCAAGCAGGTCTTTTTGCGGCAAACGGCCTGACGGTGCCGTTGATGGTCAATCATTTTGGCGCACTCGGTGCAGGCCCTGCACTTGTAGGGTTGATGTTTGCGGCATCACAATTTGGGTCTCTGATTGCCCCATATTTGTGGGGGTTGCGCTCTGATCAAATCGGGCGTCGCCGGCCGATTATTTTTGTTGCCTTGATTATGTCGTCGCTTGCGTTGTGCACTATTGCGCTCACCCAAACTGTCTGGGTTGTGATGATTGCACAACTTATACTCGGCATTGCTGGCGCTGGGTTTAGTGCGGGGAGTCTTGCATTGGCAGGCGATCTCATTGAAGACGCACAGTCGCGTGGCCGGGTACTCGGATTCTTCCGTACAACCGGGTCACTCGCATTTGCCATCACTGCAGTTGGTGGTGGCTTCATTGCGGATGCATTTGGTTTGTGGGCGCCGATTTTGCTGGCGAGCATCATGCAGGGATTGGGTTGTTTGGCGACGTTTGGTATTCAAGAGGCTACCTCCACTACAACTCCACTCGAGAATGAGGGTGGACCTGCGTCAGTCACACCTGCACACCCGCAATTTGCTCGTGGTGCCACCATTGCGTTTTTTGTGGTAGTTTTTTCATGGTTTTATGGTATGGGTGCAGTAGCATGGCAGTGGCCCGCATTCATGAAGAGCCTACACTACTCACAAAGTGCAATTAGTGCATTATGGGCATTGGCAGCGCTCGGCGAAGTGCCGGCGTTAACACTTGCAGGGGCACTTGCTGATCGATGGGGGCGCCGACCACTCTTGATGGCCGGGCTAACTGGGCAAGCAAGTATTTATATGTTGTACCAGTTTGTGGCGCCAACATGGGGTATCGTGCCATTGCAGATGTTGCGGTCGTTGACGTACTCTAGCTACGAGACCCCTGCATTATTGGTTGCGACTGAAATGGGGTTGCGCCAGCGGCGTGGTCGCTTGGCAGGCATGTATCATACTGTGGCGGCGTTCGGTGGTGTAGTAGGGGCGACGATTGGTGGCCAACTTGTTGCATTGAACGGCTATACCTTTTCGTTTATGGTGGCTGGTTTATGGATGCTTTTTGTGGCATGGTTTGTGGCAAGCCGATTACCACGCCATCAGTCTGCATAAATTGTCAATTCAGAAATTCTCTCGGTATAATGCAAGAGTATTCGGTTTGATTGCAAAGGAGCATCAATATCATGACAAATCCACTTCGCATTGGCATTCTTGGGATGACACACGATCACGTGTGGGACGTTCTTCTTCATGCACACGAAGTAGACCATATGCACATCGTCGCCGCTGCAGATCCTAGCGAAGAGCTCCGTCAGGCTGCCTCCAACGCAGGAATTACCAAGGTATACGCCGATTATCATGAATTGCTCGAAACGAATGCGCTCGACGCCGTATTGGTTATGGGTGATAACATGTCGGGGGTTGATGCCGCCATTGCTGCGGCCAAACGTGGCTTGCACATCATGACCGAAAAGCCGATGGCATCAACCTACGCTGGTGCTTTGGCAATGTACCAAGCTGCCAAGGCGGCCGGCGTCGTCATGATGGTGAATTGGCCGTTTGCGTGGCGTGCTGATGTGCAACATGCAGTTGCATTGACCAAACGTGGTAAGGTTGGCAATGTGTTTTCTGTCAATTATCGTGCGGCGCACTGCGGACCGCGTGAGTTAGGGTGCTCTCCGCATTTTGTTGGCTGGTTATATGACCCATCTCTCAATGGCGCAGGTGCCTTTATGGACTATTGCTGTTATGGTGCTGCGCTTGACTGCATGCTGGTTGGCATGCCATCACGAGTGACAGCAGTGGCTGGTCGTCTGCGCAAAACCGATTTGCCTGCCGAAGATAATGCTGTCATGATTATGCAACATCAGAACGCTATCTCGACATCAACTGCTTCATGGACACAAATCGGTCATATGACATCATATGAGCCAGTGATTTATGGTGATAAAGGCACACTCAAAGCAAGCCAAGGGAAGCTCTACTTCAGTGATGCTGAAAATGACCTAGGTGTTCAGATTCGCGTGCCCAAGATTGCCCCTGGATACCGCCATGCGCTTGAACACTTTGTGGCCGTCATTCGCCAAGAAGTGCCACTGTTGGAGTTATGTAGTGGAGAAGTTGCCTTAATGGCTCAAGAAGTGCTCGAGGCTGGACTGATTTCGGCCAATACGAATATGACTGTGTCATTGCCGTTGCCTCCGCATGCGATGGTTCGAGGAGGATAACCATGATTCGAATTGGCATAGTCGGCTGCGGGCGTATCTTGAATGCGCATTTACAAGGCTATCTGCGTTTGCGTGAACTCGGCATGGATACCTTTCGGATTACTGCGTTATGCGCTCGTAATCCCCATGACGCCCTCATGTTCCGCAGACGTGGCGAAGGCCCAACACCGCGTCCGCCTGTCGTTGATCCATCAACAGGTGATCCACTCGCTGCGCCACATACCTACATTAGCGATATTCATGATGGTGATGTCCAAATATTTACCGATTATCGGGAGATGATTGCCAGTGGCCTGGTTGATGCCGTCAACGATTTTACGACATTGGCGGTGCATCATGACGTAGCAGATGCCGCGCTTTCTGCAGGTAAGCATCTGTTGTCTCAAAAACCACTTGCAATAAGTGTGCGCGCAGGACAGAAGATGGTGCAATTGGCCAAGCAACGTGGATTGACCCTCGGCGTCTTTGAAAATGTCCGCCAAATGGATATCGTACGCGCACAGCACTGGGCTGTCACACATGGCCTCATCGGTACGCCGCAGTTTGCTGTGATGGGGATCTTGGGTGGTTTGTGGTCGCCTTCGCGTATTGTCGCCGAGACTCCATGGCGTCATCAGAAACTTCGTGGCGGTGGTGGTGGAAGCATTGATATTGGTGTTCATCAAATGGATTGGATGCGCTATGTTATGGGAGAGGTTGCGAGTGTCTCCGCCATGGCTGACACATTTGTGACTGAGCGTACACATACACTAGGTGATGGCAGTGTGATGCGTGTGACTGCCGATGTCGACGATACTTACATGGCCACTATTCGCTTTGTCAATCGCGCTATGGGGCAGCTTTGGTGGTCGTGGGCTGGCCAAAGTGATGCCGTGTCCATCAATGGCGGTCCGGCCTTTGTTGGTTCCACTGCTGCCATTCGTGGCGATCAGTTAGTGCATGCAGATGGCGCACATGAGTCGTTGATCGCCCGTTTCGAACGTGATATGACTGTTGCCGAGCGTCATCAATTCTTTCCACACGGGTTACGTGACGCGGCGGCTATTTCTCAGTATGATTGGCTTACTGCAATTGAGAATAGGACCGATCCAGAAACGAGTGGGATAGAAGGTTTGCACGATCTTGCTGCGGCATATGCAATTCTTGAATCAAATATGGCCGGACGCACGGTCACACTCGACGAGGTCTTACGTGGTGAGGTCGATGCTTATCAACGTCCGATTGATGTTCATTATGGTTTATTGCAGTAATCTGCCGTATACTACGCGTATACCAAGGTAAGGGGATGCATACACGCTCGTAAGATGAAAGGGCAACCATGTCAACTCCAAATATGCAAGGGTCAGGTGTAACTCCTGAAATGCAACTACAGGTCGAGGGCAATGACGGCATCTCTGTCATTCGAGGCGGAGGTGGTGATCGTGGTTGGAATGGTATTCGCTACAAGTTGGGCATGTCAAGCAAGAATACCAACGCAAAGAATCTCTCCATGAATGTGGCACGCGTGCCTCCTGGTGCGATTGCATTTGCCCATATTCATGTGGATTTTGAGGTCATGCTTTATATTCTGCAAGGCAAAGTGCGTCATGCCTATGGCCCGGGTTTACGCAACATCATCGATAACGAGGCTGGAGATTTTATTTTCATTGAGCCAGGTGTGCCACATGAGGTTTATAATCTCAGTGATACCGAAGAAGTTATTGCGGTTGTGGCGCGTTCACGCGGGGATGAATGGGACAACATCATTCCATACGATCGTAACAGTGAACCGGCCTAAATTCGAATACATCAACTGGAGTGTGAGTCATCGCGTCGTGATGGCTATGTGAATGTATGAGCAATAGTCAACAACGTTTGGTCTTAGGGATTGATGGCGGTGCAACCAAAACCGTGGCTTTGCTCGGTGATGCAGATACCGGCGTGATTTTGGGGCGTAGTCGACAGCGGGGGAGTAATTTTTATGCGCACGATTCATCGGCAGCCTTTGCTGAGCTCGATCGTGCGATTGCTCAAGCGTTTGTTGATGCAGGTGTACCTCGCCAAAAAGTGATTGCCATGTGTGCCGGTATTGCAGGTGTCAGTCGACCAGAAGACGAGCAAATGGTGAGCTCGTGGGTGCGGAATCGTGGTATTGCCGATGATTTGCTTATTGCAAATGATGGCTGGCTTGTTATCGCTGCAGGCACGACTGACGGCATTGGTATTGGTGTCATCTGTGGCACAGGTTCAATAGCAGTAGGGCGCGATGCAAACGGTGTCATGCGTAGAGCCGGTGGCTGGGGATACCTCTTTGGCGACGAGGGGAGTGGTCATGATCTGGCCATTATGGCGTTGCGTGCAGCTGCGTGTGCCGCTGATGGACGCGGCCCACGTACGGCATTATTGCCCGCCTTACTCAATCATTGGCAACTCGAGCTGCCTGAAGATTTTATTACGTACTTATATGGGGTGAGTGACCCGCGACCTCTACTCGGTGATGTAGGTCCGGTTATCATGCAAATAGCCGCAGAACATGATGAAGTTGCTGCGCAAATCGTCCAAAAAGCCGGGCATGAACTTGCACGTGCTGTTGTTGCGGTTGCACAACAGCTTGATATGCCACGCCCGTTGCCGCTTGCTTTGGCAGGGAGCATGATTGTGCGTGGTGAGCCATTACAACGCGCGTTAATTGATCAACTGGCACGTCAGAATTTCCCCACAACGGTACAGTTGGTGGAAGATCCTGCGATTGGTGCGTTGCGTTTGGCGCAACGAATTGCCGTGGGTGAACGACAACTCAAAGGTGAATGGCAGGCGTTTTAGTTGTTAAGCGCAGGACGCGTAGACATAATTCCTACGCGTCCTTTGTATCAAAATTTGAAAAAGCGTTGAATCGCCGCTGCATCTAGCGGTGCGCCATACTCACATCCCTCAAAAGCCTCTGCATAGACGACGTTCTGCCCATGTGCGTTGCCGTAGTGGGCAATCAACAGATTGCGATACCGATCGGCATCACGTCGGAGCCGTGCTTCGAGACGCATGCGCAACCAGGCTCGGCGCTCAGTTGGCGTCTCTGGTACCTCATTGAGATAACCGCCGTTCCACGGTAACCATTCGTATACCTGTGAAACATGGCAGTCAAGCATAGCTACTTTGTGCTCGACCGTGCTGTCGATATCCACAACGACACTTGGTGTAAACGGATATGGCTTTTGGAACGTGCCGCTCACATATGCAATGATTGGGTTATACATCAAATTTGCTACGCCTGCCCGCACATTAGGGACAGTGACCATGTAGGCGGCGTCTTGGATAACTTGCGCCGTGTATCGGTGATCAGGATGGTAGTCGTTGGGGCGTGGTGACAATATTAGGTCTGGTTTATAGGTGCGAATCAAATCGATGATTTGGTTGCGTACCGCTAACGAGGGTAATAACTCGCCATCGTGATTGTCCAAAATGATATATTCAATGCCAATGACTGCACCTGCGGCCATGGCTTCTGTATAGCGTCGCTGTGCCAAGCGTCCGCCCCCCATTTCATGATGCCCAGCATCACCATTGGTGACTGACACAAAACACACACGATCGCCGCGCGCTGCCCAGAGCGCGGCCGTACCAGCAGCGGTAAATTCGCAATCGTCGGGATGAGCCCCAAATATCAAAATCGAGTTTGCCATGACGCACTCCATTGTGTGAAACCACTATCGCTATTATAGCCGAGCTAGTGACGACGATGAATTTGTCATGATGGTATCGACGTGTTGGTAATATAATACTCGTGTGTAAATTGCTGTACAGAGGTCAGATGAGCAACAAGTTACCAACATTCCGTGTGTGGGTGATAACTGCGTGTGTGGCGTACCTGGTTCAAACAGTGCTGTTTTTATTTACACCAGCTATCCCAACAATTGCTACCGCTGCTGAAACTGATTTTGCACGAATCTGGCCATATATCGATCGTCTTGAGTACGAAGGTGATAATGCCCAACAAGGGCGTGCCTTGCGTTGGGCGCCGATGCGTGGCGTGTTACGCATTCCCGATATGCCAACAAGTGGTATGTCGATAACCACAGTACAGGTGCATACCGCGCGTCCACCAAGTGCAGAACCATTACGGGCCCGTTTTGATACAAGTACCAACCCTACAACGTTTTTGCTCGCACCAGGTTGGCGTCGCATTGCGTTGCTCACCTCACCACAGCAGGCGTGGCGCCCATATGATGAAATCACCTACGAGTTACAAGGATTGCTGTTGTCCACTCGTCGAGATTTGGGTGTGGCAGTTGCATATGTGCAGATTGCCCCGACGTCCGATCATACTGTCGATTGGCAACGTGAGGTGTTTGTCCTGCTCTCTTGGCTCTGGATTGTGTTGATAGGTATTGCACGGCGCTGGTCTCCTTGGGTGGTGGCATCTGTTATTGCATGTATGCTGACCATATGGGGATTTGCTGCGATTCCGCTGACGTACTATGTGCCCAACCATTGGTCGGTTATTGGATACATTTGGATGATGACGGCTGTGGTGGTTTTGGCACCACTGCGTCGACCACGCCTACCCTTTTTAATTGTATTGCTTAGCTTGGTTAGTGTACTGGGACTCTGGCAATTGGGATTCGGCTGGGGTGGCTCCATCACGCTCCTCATGGTTTGGTTCTTTGCAAAACCATGGCCCGTGGTGTCATGGCCTGATCGTCACGAAATCACATCAATGCGCTGGATGTGGGGAATTCTTCTACTTGTGGTAACCTGCGCCGGTCTCCTTCGTTTGTGGGGGCTTGATGCATATCCCACTGGATTGTTTCGCGATGAAGCACGGCATGGTGGATTAGCACTGCGAATTCTTGCTGGTGAGCGTATGGTCTATAGTCCGGTGGCTAACCTACCTGCAGGGTATTTCTATTTGTCGGCTTTGCCTATCTGGTGGTTTGGTGCAAGCGCATGGAGCATTCGTATTATTGCGGCACTTGTTGGTACCGGTAGCGTGCTCATCATCGGGTGGATGCTCAACGCATGGTGGGGTATGCGTGTTGCAATCTGGTCTTGCGTTGCTCTTGCCACCTTGTTGTGGCATATTGGATTGAGTCGAATTGGCTTTCCAGCCACACTAGGACCGATGTTGACGATGATTGCTATTGGTGCTTGGGCGCGTATTATGCAGTCACCGCGTGCTTTCGCATGGGCGGTGTGTGCTGGTGTTGCAACTGGTCTGATGCTCATGGTCTATCATTCGGCGCGATTGATGCCGTTGGTGGTCGTATTGTCGATAGTCATCATGATGTTGTACTTTCGCATGCCGATACGGCGCATTGCGCTTGCAGGTGTGGTATTTGCCGTAGTTGCATTGGTAGTAGCTTCGCCCATGCTGTGGTATGCAATTACACAACCCGACAATTATATGCGTCGAATTGGTGTGACATCGATCATGTCCGACGCGGCAATTCGTGGCTTGCCAATTTGGTTGGCACTATTCGATAACATCCAAGCATATGTTGGTATGTTGTTTGTACATGGTGATGATAATCCGCGTCATTTCAATCTCGGCGCACCACAACTCAATCTGATTGAAGCAGTCGGATTTATCGTGGGCTTGATTTGGTTGCGACAGAGTCAGCCAATATGGTTGTGGTGGCTATGTGGCTGGCTTGGTATAGGATTGTTATCGGGTGTGCTCAGTGTTGATGCGCCGCACGCATTACGCACCGTAGAGGCAATTATACCGGTCGTGATTCTGGTTGGCATTGGCTGGTATCGTATCGCCACCATCGTGCCATCACGCTGGCATGTATGGTTGATTGTAGGTGTGCTGTGTGGTTCTGCACTGTGGGCGGCTCCCAGCTATCATGATTGGCAATCTAACATGCGTACACAGTCGCGATTTGACACAGACGCAACCAACGATGTGCGTTTTATCCAACAGCTCTTAACGCATCCTCGTCCTGCCGATGCCTTCGTATATATACCTGAACGTATGCGTCGGAGCGATTTGGGCATCTATCTATTGCATCAATCTGGTGTACGTACAATTGGAGATAATGTTCCCGAATTTGATCGTACCCAGCAGCATCTTGTGCTTCTGCCGATTACACAATTACCACCAAGCAATGCTGAGCCGATTTCAGCCTTGCCAATAGGAATGGGTGAGCGCTACAGCCTTTGGTGTTTTGGTCAGTGCAACCGCCTTGATTGGGTGAAATAATCCGCCGGTACGACAGGATGTGTGGTATAACGTATACGTGTTGACGGTGATGCATAGGTATATGCAATCCGGTGGAGATAAGAATGACGCACCAAAACTACTATGATGTACTGGGGATTTCACGTACGGCCTCTGAAGAAGAAGTTCGTAAAGCGTATAAACAACAAGTACGTAAATATCACCCCGATCTCAATCCTGGCGATGCAGCCGCTGCTGAGCGATTTGCATTGGTTGCTGAGGCGTATGGCGTGCTAAGTGACAAGAAAAAGCGCGCAATGTACGATTACTATAATGGCCCACCTCCGCAAGGATACAACTGAAATTAACGTAATGTTTAGGAGGCATGGTTCATAAAACTGCGCCTCTTATTGTTTGTGATTTTGAGCCATCCAATACATAGTTGCCGATAATTGTAAAAATGTAAGATTTGATTTTTACCCTATTTTTAAACTATTTTTGACTTGACGAATCTGTTATCATCTTGTAATCTAATCATGTTACTACTTTATGTAACAACATACAGTTTTCTTGGTATCACAACGATACCACGCATGATGCAATAGTACTCGATTTGTTGTAGATGGTACACAAAGGAGTCTTGGTATGATGATTTCCATGAGTCGTAATTATTACGATGTGCTCGGGATTACACGCCACGCCAGCGATAATGAAATACGCACTGCATACCGTGAACTTGCAAAACGATACCACCCTGATATTAATCCAACAAATCCACATGCTGAAGATTTAATTCGCAGTATCAACCAGGCATACTCAGTACTTCGTGATCAAAAAAAGCGCGCCTCGTACGATAATGATGGTTGGATGCATGTTCAACCGCTCAAGGTAGCCAAGTAGTACCGACATAATCGCCCTATCTGCAGGTTCGTGCAGATGGGGCGGTTTTTTGTGTGCGTATTGGTCATGTGACGTTCAAGTTTATATACTACTCTAACACGAAGCTATTGACGCACTCCATAAGATTCCGTAGCCTATAGATAGGCACATGTGTCATAACACGATGGTGCAATGGAGGCATAAATGCCACAACGAAGTTACTATGAGATATTAGGTGTGGCGCGCGATGCAACAGAAGATGAAATCCGCAAGGCGTATCGCTCATTAGCGCGCAAGTATCATCCCGATGTTAATCCCAATGATCCGAAAGCCGAATCGCGCT
This sequence comes from uncultured Klebsiella sp., assembly GCA_964469045.1. Classification (GTDB taxonomy): domain Bacteria; phylum Chloroflexota; class Chloroflexia; order Chloroflexales; family Roseiflexaceae; genus UBA965. The sequence continues at coordinate 8,790 of CAYXXK010000029.1, read as the reverse complement.
TCAAAGATATAAATGAGGCGTATTCCGTGCTGAGCGACAAAAAAAAGCGTGCTGAGTATGATATGTATGGGAGTGCGGGCAGTGCGAGTCAATCTGCCGGCTCTGGCCCAGACATGTATAACTACGGTGGTGGGTTTGGTGGCTTCAAAGACGGTGATTTTAGTTCGATTTTTGAGTCCATGTTTGGTGGTGTCGATCCACGTATGCGCAATGCACCTGGACAAGACGTTGAACAAAAAGTAACCATTACGCTTGAGGAAGCATTTAGTGGTACCGAACGTCGATTCCAGTTTCACACATCAACAGGGCAACCACGTACAATTACCGTCAAAATTCCGCCTGGGATTGAGACCGGAGGCAAGATACGTATCCCTAATGAGGGTGGTCCTGGCTATGCCGGTGGAAGACGGGGAGATTTAATAATCAACGTTACCATTCAGCCCCATGCACGGTATGAGCGTGTAGGGAATGATTTGCGTGACAAGGTGTCGATCGATTTATACGACATGATTCTCGGTGGCGAAGTGCGTGTCCCATTGATGGGTGGTAAATCGTTGACGCTCAAAGTGCCACCGTTGTCACAAAACGGTGCGACACATCGCATTCCAAACCAAGGTATGCCATTGCGCACCAACCCGACTCAACGTGGAGACTTGTTTTTGCGTCTTGAGGTATCACTTCCTACACACATTACCGAAGAAGAACGTGCGTTATTTGTGCAACTTCATGGCATGCGCAAGCCATAAATTACCAGAATACACGCCGATGTCCCTCTTGTTCGCAACTGCGAACAAGAGGGATTTTTGTGGTAATCTGCGCATACATCAACAACAAGGATATGTGTCGATCTATGCAAACAACTGAGTTATCTCCTGCTGCGCGCGAAGGTGCATTGCGTTTGTCAATTATTGAAGGTGCAATGGCGAGCGTCTTTATTAGTGTGACAGCCAATGGGTTAGTGACTGGTTTGGCGTTGTATCTCGGTGCTGGACCGCTGGTATTGGGTGTACTTGGCGCATTACCGTTTATCACGCAGCTCTTCCAACTGTTGGGTGCCTACCTCGAGGAACAACATGGCGAACGTCGGACACTTTCGGTGTGGAGTGAAGGCGTGAGCCGTGCAATGTGGATTCCAGTGGCGTTATTGCCGTTGTGGCCGTTGGCGAGCACGTTGAGTCTTACGCTTTTTGTGATCTTGCAGGTGATTGCAGCTGCACTCATGGGTATCGCTGTGAATACATGGACGAGCTGGATGACGGATTTGGTACCGGCATCACGGCGAGGGCGTTATTTTGGGGTGCGCAATACCGTTGCGAGTTTTGCATCGATGCTCGGTGGGCTAGGGTCAGGCTTTATGCTTGATTACTTCAAAAGTAATGCGAACGAAGGTTTGGCCTATACGGCGACGTTGGGGTTTGGTTTGTTTTTTGCGGCGATCGGAATTGTGTTGTTGCGATTACAAGCAGAGCCGCCAATGCAACGCCGGCCACGTGTGAGCGTACGTGAAATGTTTGCGGCGCCGATGGCGGATACAGGGTATCGTACGTTGATCTTTTCGGGGGCGACATGGGCATTTGTGGTAGGAATCGCTGGACCGTTCTTTACTGCATATGGTATTGATACGCTCAAAATGTCGTTTGCTGACTTGGCGTTTATGGGTATTATTACCAGCGTTGCATCCATGGTGGTGTTTCCTTTTGTTGGGCGTTGGCAAGATCGCTACGGCGATCGCATCGTGTTGCTCGTCAGCGCGTTGTGTGTGGTGCCGTTACCCATAGGATGGGTGTTGTCTGAGCCAGGTTGGTTATGGCCGCTGATGGGTACATCGCTTGGTGCTGGCTTGTTTTGGCCGGGCATTAATCAAGGTTTTGCCAACATGTCAATGGCTCGGGCTCCAGCAGAGGGACGAGGAGCCTATTTGGCTGCATATGGTGCGGTGACCGGGGTTGGAGTCGTTTTGTCAGGACTTCTTGGTGGAGTCATCGCCGAGGTACTAAAAGGTGTTGAATTTGATTGGTTTGGTTTGACGTTTAACCACTATTCAATCCTGTTTGCTAGCTCAATTGTGATGCGATTGACCGCCGCGCTCACCGTACTACGTCGTTTATAGCAACAAACGATTCTATCTTGCCGCCACGCATTTGACACAAATGCGTGGCGTACTTGGTTGCAACTGGATCGTGCGTCGAGATTACTACGGTGACGCCAGTACTCCCGATCTCACGGAGCATCCCTAGTACTGCCGCGCCACGTTGGGCATCTAGATTTGCGGTTGGTTCGTCCGCAATGATGATGGACGGCGAGATGGCAAGTGCGCGCGCAACTGCGACACGCTGTTGTTGACCGCCGGATAACTCACCAGGACGGTGATGTGCATGATCCCGCATATCGAGTTGTGCGAGTGTACGCATGATTCTCCCATCCCATTCCGCGCGTGGGATGTTGCTGATGCGCATTGCGTATTCCATATTTTCATAGGCAGAGGCTGTAGGAATCAACGCAAATCGTTGAAACACAAAACCGATGCTCCGGCGAAACTCGTAGAGTTGCTCGGTATCTAGCTGATTAAGGTGTTTTTTGTTGACATAAATGTCGCCGTGTGTAGGTTTATCGAGGCCACTTATCATGTTGAGTAACGTAGTTTTGCCACTACCACTCGGTCCCATCAGCGTCACCACACTGCCGGGAGTGATTTGTAGTGTGACATCATCTAAGGCTCGAACAGTTCCTTCAGATGTAACAAACTCCTTTGTGACATGCCGCACATCGATCATGGCAACGTACTCAACTTTCACATTATGCAGATGGTGGGGGAGATTTTGGGGTTATGTGGATGACGCCGTCAACAATCGTCACTGTTGCGCGTTGGCCGAGACCGATGCGCTGCCGAATTTCGATAGGAATCTGTAATCGACCTGCACTATCAACGACAACTGTTTCGATATCATCGGTACCGATTTCGCTGCTGGTACGCCCATCGCGGATTGCAATGGTGCGATCTGCAGTCTCCGCGACGCGTGGGTCGTGGGTTACCATAACAATCGTGAGCTTGTATTGTTGACGTAACCGTTGTAATAGGGCAAGGATTTTTTGGGCAGTTGCCCAGTCAACCTCACCAGTTGGTTCGTCGGCAAGTAATAATTGTGGTTGACAGGCCAAAGCGGCCGCTAGTGCGACGCGCTGTTGTTGGCCACCGGACATTCGTAATGGGTCACGGTGATGCTGAGCTGTCATCTCGACTGCGTCGAGGAGCTCATAGGCGCGTTGACTCACGGTTGCATGCGGATGACCAGCTAATAATGCAGGGAGCATGACATTCTCGTGTGCGGTGAGGCCCGGTACGAGATTACGTGTGCTTTGTTGCCACAAAAACCCAACAGTATTGCGGCGATACCCCGCGCGAATGCGCTCGGTCGCATCGGCGAGATTGATATCACCAACGGTAAGTACGCCGGCATCAGGGCGATCGAGGCCAGCAAGCAAATTGAGAAATGTGGATTTGCCAGCCCCTGATGGTCCTACCAAGGCGATCATTTCACCGAGATTGACATGAAGATCGAGCCCTTGTAATGCGAACGTCTCAATATCGTCGCTCCGAAAGATTCTCACCAGGCCGGTTGCATTGATATATGGCTGCATGAATTTTCTCGCCTACGCGGTACCACTGTAGTATATGACGGATATGCGCAGATATTTGTTCATTTCACAAAAAAACTGCGTGGCACGCTACGTGCCACGCAGTTTTT
>CAYXXK010000029.1:0-5034 GCA_964469045.1 uncultured Klebsiella sp. | reverse complement strand
CGCCAATTAGAGATCCAGATCAGTCACGGCACCAAGACTTGCACTCGATACGAGCTTGGCATACTTGGCCAACACGCCGCGACGATATCGAGCTGGGCGTGGTGTCCATGCGGCACGTCGTGCGGATAACTCAGCATCACTGATATTGAGTTGAATCAAGCGTTGATAGGCATCGATGGTGATTGAGTCACCTTCGTGCACAAGACCAATAGTGCCGCCGATAGCGGCCTCTGGTGCGATATGTCCGACACACATGCCGTAGGTGCCACCTGAGAAGCGACCGTCGGTGATGAGTGCAACTGAGTCGCCTAATCCAGCCCCAATGATAGCGGACGTTGGTGAGAGCATTTCGCGCATACCTGGTCCGCCTTTTGGTCCTTCGTAGCGAATGACGATGACATCACCTGGATTGATACCGCCTTTGAGGATGACGTCAAGACACTCTTCTTCCGACTCGAATACGCGTGCAGGGCCGGTAATCACTGGCTTTTTGACGCCGGTAATCTTGGCAACACATCCTTCTTCAGCCAAGTTCCCGCGCAAAATAGCCAAGTGTCCCTGCTCATACACGGGCTCATGCCATTGACGAATCACGTTTTGGTCAGTAGCTGGAGTAGATGGAACGTCCTTGAGTTGCTCCGCCATTGTTTGACCGGTAATTGTGAGTGCATCACCATGGAGTAATCCCTGGCTCAGCAAAATTTTGAGAACTTGAGGTGTACCGCCGACCTTGTGCAGGTCAGTCGCAACGTAGCGCCCGGATGGCTTGAGGTCACAAATGACTGGTACACGCCCGCGAATGCGCTCAAAATCGTCGATTGATAGGTCGACGTTGGCGGCATGTGCGATAGCAAGCAAGTGGAGTACTGCATTGGTTGAACCGCCGGTTGCCATAATCAATGTAATCGCATTCTCAAATGCTTTGCGCGTCAAAATCTGAGCCGGTAAGATTTGCTTGCGCACGGCGTTGACTACAGCTAATCCTGACGCATACGAACTTTCAGCTTTTTCAGCATCCTCAGCGGCCATGGTGGATGAACCCATCAAGCTGAGCCCCATGGCCTCGATGGCTGAGGACATGGTGTTGGCGGTATACATGCCACCACAAGACCCAGGTCCTGGGCAGGCGTTGCGTTCGACCTCGAGCAATCGGGCTGCGTCAATCTTGCCGGCACTGTATTGACCGACTGCCTCAAATGCACTGACAATCGTCAAATCTTCGCCATCGAGATGACCAGGTTTGATGGTGCCACCATATACGAAGATTGATGGAACGTTGAGGCGTGCCATGGCAATCATTGCGCCGGGCATGTTTTTGTCACAACCGCCCACGGTGACGACGCCGTCCATTGATTGTCCGTTGGTAACTGTTTCAATCGAGTCTGCGATTACTTCGCGTGACACGAGTGAGTATTTCATGCCCTCTGTGCCCATCGAAATGCCATCAGCGATGGTGATGGTGCCGTACATCAGTGGCATGCCGCCGGCATGTTTGATGGCGTCCGATGCACGCTTTGCGAGCACGTCAAGACCATCGTTACATGGGGTCAAGTTGCTATATGCATTGGCAATACCAATAATTGGTTTGGTAAAATCATCATCTCCAAATCCAACAGCGCGTAACATGGCCCGATTGGGAGTTCGTTGTACTCCTTCGGTAACTGCGCGGCTGCGACGATTGTCACTCATGGAAAGCTCCATTTCATATGTAGATAGCCGATGCCTACAAAAATATTGTAGCACGTTCTTTTAGCGCACAAGAACCCCCGAAAAAAAGAATTTCAGGTACAATATTTTTGTTCCCCTTGATTCCATGAATCGTATCACACATAACAAACAACAAAGGAGCATGCGATGCGCATACGTGTTGGTGATTTAGCCCCACAGGTACACCTTCTTGACATGCATGATGTGCAGGTATCACTTGCTGAGTTGTATCAGCCTCACGGGTTGGTGATTTCGTTTTTGCGCCATTTTGGCTGACCGTTTTGTCGTAAGACATTGGCTAGTTTAGCCAAACTTCAACCAGTGATATCAGCTCGGATTATTGCAGTAGGCATGGGGCAGCCTGTTGATGCACGTGAGGTATGCACACCGCTCGCGCCAAATATTGCATGCATGGTTGACACTGATCAACGCGCATATCGTGCTTTTGGGCTTGGGAGTGGCTCTATAGGGGCATTTTTGGCGCCGTCGGTTGTGGCTGCTGGTGTCAAAGCTTATGCAGACGGGTACGGTGGCGGTAAGCCCGTAGGCGATGTACTCCAAATGCCTGGTACGTTTGTCATTGACGCGAATGGTTGTGTCACACTGGCATACTACAGCCGAACCGTGGCTGACCATCCAACCGACGATATCATCAAGATGGCAATCCGATGAATCGGCGTATCGTCACAATCAGCAGTGTAAGTGTGGTTGTGGTGGTTGGAGTTGTACTCTGGTTGTTGCTCCAACCGCCGCGCTATACGTCGTTCCCTGATGCTATCCGTGGAGATTTGCGCTCCAGAGGGTATGCGGTGGACTATGTTGAGTTGTTGCATATGTGGCCCGACACCGTCAACACGTTATCGTTTGGCTCAAATATTCGTATAGTCATGCGTACTGGTAGCGAACATTGGGGGCGACTTGATTGTCGGATCGGCCGTCGAGATTGTGTGTATTATTTGCCGATGGCACAGATCTTTCAAGCGCCATTGCCCGACTTGGTGCGTGAACGCGTGTGGTATGAGGAGTTGTGGATGTGGTTCGCACGCTTACAATCGCGATTGGGGTTATCGTAATCTTTGTTCTTTTGCAACTGCAAGCGACACCTCGAACGCATGTAGAGGCAATCGGTCAGGCGTTACAGGCGCACAAAATGACGATTCGCACCATTGTGGTGACGCAACCATGGCCGAACGCACTGCCGTTTTATGCGTATGGCGCGCAAGTGATGCCATATAGTGCGACGGTGTCTATTACGTTGGTAAGTGGTGTGGTGGTGACTGGGTCGATGATCTGTCATGCTGCGCCGCATGCATGTACATTGACTGTGCCTGATTTTGCGGTGTATAGTCTGCCATTAGCTGATATTGTACTGCGCGATGCGCATCCATGGATGGTACAAGTGTGGCGAGAAATCTCGCAGCTGATAGATTTCTGATGACATGCTTACGGAATATCTCGGAAATAAGTGAACGAAACACAACTCATTAAATGAGGTTTGTGTGATTTCAATGCGTAAAATGCACCGTATCAGTGTACCAAATACTTATGATTTGACAAATTAACCTCTGCATAATACAATTGCCCCGAAGCCGTACAAATCAAGTTTCACTTGAGTAGTTCTAACCACAGAAATACCGGCTTCAGGCGATTACTACAAGTTTCGCGATGTACAAAAAGGAACGCAAAGTTGCACCTATTTTGTACGCAAGGAGGAAAACCCGTGAGTGCAAAGCTGCATCGCCGCAAATTCCTGCGGCTCTCAGCGATGGGCGCTGCTGGTGCCGCCATTGTTGCCTGTGGTGGCAATACTGGTACCGCAGAGCAAGCCCCGGCCGCTGAGCCAACCACTGCCCCGGCTGAAGAGGTTAAGATTCAGCCAACTACCCCACCAGCCGCCACTGCCATCCCAGTTGTGCAGACGACCTTCAAGCAGTCGCCATCACTCGATGCCGCAGTTGCTGATGGTTCACTTCCAAATGTTGACGAGCGTTTGCCAAAGAGCCCTTACACGCCACCCCACGTCTGGTTGACCACGGGTAAGTACGGCGGTAAGATGCGCAAGGCATACGCCAACACTTGGGGTATTTTCGGCTTCCAGCACGAGTCAATGTACGGTCACTCAATCCTTCGCTATTTGAAGGACGGTTTGGCAATCGGACCTGGCTTGGCTGAGAGCTGGGAAGCCAGCGCAGACGCCAGCAAGTGGACGTTCAAGTTCCGCGAGGGCTTGAAGTGGTCAGACGGCCAGCCATGGACCGTCGGCGACATCATGTACTGGTGGGAGACCATGGTCGGTGGTAACGGTAAGGAAGCCACCTTCCCAGAGGGTCTTAAGCCAATCGACGGCCCACCGGACGAGGCTCGTTCGGGCAAGGGTACGTTGGTAACCATCAATCAGGTTGATGACTACACCATGGAGATGGTCTTCGACGCTCCAGCACCATTGACCGCTGACCGCATCGCCATGTGGGTCAACTTGGGCATTGGTCCTCGCTGGATGTTGCCAAAGCACTACATGGAGCAGTTCAACCCAGTGTTGGGCAATGCCAAGGACTGGGAAGAGCACCAGATCAAGGCCAACTACAACAACCCAGACTTGCCACGCATGTCAGGTTGGAAGTTGTCAGTCTTCGAGGATGGCGTGCGCACCGTTTGGGATCGCAATCCATACTACTGGTGTGTTGATGCCGATGGCCAGCAATTGCCATACATCGACAGCATCGAAATTTCATTCGTGCAGGACAAAGAAACTGAGAAGTTGGCCTACCTCAACGGTCAGGTTGACCATGCTCACTTCCATTCACAGACCTTGGCCGACATCAAGGACTTCCAAGATGGCGCCGCTAAGAGCAAGTTGAATGTACGTTTCTGGGACTCGGGTTCGGGTACCGGTTCAATGTACTTCTTCAACTACGACTACAAGGACGCCGCATTGCGCGCAGCCTTCCGCGATCCGAAGTTCCGTCAGGCTTTGTCACACGCCTACGACCGCGCTGACGTCCAGAAGGCCGTCTACTTCGGTCTTGGTGAGTTGTCAAACGGTACCATGAGCCCCAAGGCCATTGAGTACAACTTCAACGACGAGGCTAAGGCCCGCTACGCCGAGTGGCGCGACAGCTACATCAAGTATGATCCAGCCCAGGCTGAGGCCATCCTTGACGAGGCTGGTTACAAGAAGGGTGCTGACGGCAAGCGCACCAACAAGGATGGTAGCCCATTGGCAATCTTGGTCACCTACCCAGCTGACCAGAGCCCCAACGGCGAGCACGTCCAGAAGAACGAGCGCTTGGTGAAGAACTGGCAAGCCATCGGTATCGATGCCACCTT